>NZ_SOAO01000002.1:0-704872 GCF_004364755.1 Rahnella sp. BIGb0236 | reverse complement strand
ATGCGATGGTGCGAGATGGTCGTGAATGGGCAGCAAATTAATCGCTGCCGGATTGACATTCGACACAGCTGCTCCCCCTTCGCAGGGGGAGGAGCTAAGCCAAATTCCCCTTTCTTTCTGTTTCTCCTACACTTTCCTCACTTCCCCAATGGAGTCACTCATGAAAATCGCTCTCGTCACCGGCGCCAGTCGCGGTATCGGCCGTGCAACGGCTCTTCTTCTTGCGCAGCAGGGTTATGCTGTCGGCGTGAATTACCTTAATAACGACATCGCAGCGCAATCTGTTATCGATGAAATCCATCAGGCCGGTGGTAAAGCGATAGCGTTGAAAGCCGATATCGCTGATGAAGCACAGGTTGTCGCGATGTTCAGACAGTTGAGCGCTGAACTCGGGCCGCTCACCGCGCTGGTGAATAACGCCGGAATTTTGTTCCAGCAGACGACCCTTGAAAATCTCTCCGCTGAACGTATCAATAAAGTGCTGTCCACCAATGTGACGGGGTATTTCCTGTGCTGTCGTGAGGCGGTAAAAATCATGTCGCATCGTCATGGCGGAAAGGGCGGGGCGATTGTGAATGTGTCCTCGGCGGCTTCCCGTCTGGGTGCGCCGGGGGAATATGTGGATTACGCGGCGTCGAAAGGGGCGGTGGATACCCTGACCACGGGGCTGGCGCTGGAAGTGGCGGCGTACGGCATCCGCGTTAACTGTGTACGTCCGGGTCTGATTTATACCGACATGCACGCCAGCGGCGGTGAGCCGGGACGCGTCGATCGCGTAAAATCCAATCTGCCGATGCAACGCGGCGGGCAGCCGGAAGAAGTGGCACAAGGCATTGCATGGCTGCTGTCGGACGCTGCCTCTTACGTCACCGGCAGCTTTATTGAGCTGGCTGGCGGCAGATAATGAGGGAAAACGGGGATGGCTCCCCGTTTATACCGCTTACTTTTCGCTTAAAAATGTCACCGGTTCACCGGCTTCGGTGATGTCCACGTAATGTGCTTCGCTCAGCTTCCCCTCCGCCAGTGTCGATGGCGTGACCTTTTTCGATGATTTCACTTCACCCCTTTTCACCGGTCGCGCTGTCGGATTCCATCCGCGTATCACCCAGTGATCGCCGCGTTGTGATTTTTTCAGCGTGCTGAAATGCAGCGGCGTGTCCCAGCTCATTAAACTGTATTCCGCCGGGAATTTCAGTCCGTGCGGATTAAGCCGGAAGCGCGACCAGCCGGTGGCCAGATACGCCAGCATCGGCGTTTTCCATTCTTCCACGCGCTGCCAGACATCCGCATCAGGTGCGCCGGTCAGTGGCATCACCGCCAGTGAACAATGATGAATGCCGGGGATTTGCGAGTCAGGCGAGGGCAGAACCATCCCCGATGCGCGCCCCGGCCGGTAAGGCATATTGGCGCGCCCCAGCCAGCCGACGCTGCGCAGCAACGTGATCGCCAGAACGTCGTTGTGTTCCTCAGGAATTTCATACTCGCGCAGTCCTTCGGTCACCGCACACAGACCGCGGGTTTCATCGTGCATCATCACCAGACTTTGCATCGGATACAGCGCAGCGGGCGCTTCGGTCCAGTTTTCTTCCTGCCAGATTTTCATGGCAGCAGGCTGATTATCCCGCTGGATCAGTCCGAACGGCTGGTCGGCGAAATGCACCTGACTGACCGCGCCGGTGGGCATCAATAGCTGCAACCGGTGGTCGCGGATCTGATTATCCACGGTGATTTCCACGTTCAGCTGTGGCGAGTTATGCGCCAGCGTCAGGGTCAGCGTGACCTCCAGCCTGGCGTCCGTCAGCCGCTGCTGGCGCGAATCGAGATCCTGCGGAACCGGTAGGCGGTAGCGCAGCACCATGCGGTTAAACAGGCTGCCGCCGTCGGTGCGGCATTCGATCAAATGGCCGTCGCCGGTAATTTTCCAGTCTTCCACCGGCGGCGAATAGTTGTAGTTATCGCCCGCATCACCGCCGTCGACCAGTTGCAGCAGAGAGTGATAATGCTGACCGCTGCGTTTATCGGTCAGCGTCAGCACGCCGTGCGCATCGGCACGCAGATGCAGAAAATGATTCTCCAGCTGGCGCGCGTTCACGGTATGTGCCGGATGTTGCGATACTTCGCCGGGCTTAAACCACAGCGTGGTGTAGCCGCACGCTGGCACATTTCTGACTTCCACCTGCAACTCACATTTACGGAACCAGGTGGTTTCCGTGCTGTTCGACAGCTCCTGTACCACCGTCGACATATCCTGCGGCTGTTCACGCACAAGCTGCCAGTGACAGTCGTTCCCCTCGCTGTCGCACAGGCGGAAATCACGTTCCGGCGTCATCACCGTCAACGTCACGATCCCGCTGCGCTGACGGGGCAGGCTGTTAAACAGCAGGATTTTTGTGCCGTCCTGTGTGGCGGTGATCCCTTCGCTGAGTGTCTGGAAGTTTAAATCCAGCAACTGTTGCGCCATTTCCATGCCGGAAAGCAGCCGGTTTTTCACCATCGCATTGACGCGATCCGAATTGCAGCCGCCGATGCTGTCATGGGCATGGGACTTCATCGCTTCGCGCCAGATGTTATCCACGGCAGTTTGCGGATACGGCAGACCAAGCGAAGCATTCACCGTCAGCAGCGGTTCGAGATACTGACTGAGGGTTTTCTCCAGCCTGGCATTCAGTTTTTTAATGTCGGTGCGGGTGGAAAAAATACCGCGATGGATACGCATGTATTTCGGGCTGAGCAGTTCGCCGTGATAATCCGGCAAACGGTCCCGCTGTGTGTCGATAACCTCAAAAAATTCACTGAAACTGCTGTTCACGTAACGGAATTCATCCTGCTGCCGATTCAGTGCCTGCAACATTTCCGGCACCTGATATTCGAACGGTGACTGATCATTGCCGTTCGGCAATAAGATATGATCCGTGGCGGCGAACTGCGCCTGTTTGTGGCTGGCTTTCATTACCCCCGGCAAGGCTTTTCCCACGTCTGCAGGTAACCATTTGGCACAACCGTAACCCCACGGCAGCACCGCCGTGGTGACTTTACTGCCGTCGTCGCTGTGCCAGACAAACTCCGTTTTTGCGACGTCATGCTCGCTCCAGCCGCGCCAGAGTACCGCGTGGCGGATGCCGAACTGATTTAAAAACATCGGTAACTGCGCACTCTGACCGAAGGAGTCCGGCACATAACCCACCGGCATCGGCGTGCCGTATTTGCCTGCGCCCTCAATACCTAACAACAAATTACGGGCGATGGATTCCGCACCGACCACCAGAAAATCGGTTTGCGTATACCACGGACCGGTGAGGATCCGCCCGTCGCGGATAAGCGCGGTCAGGCGCGGCAGATTTTCCGGCGCGACCTCAAGATAATCGTCGAGGATCACCGTCTGCGCATCCAGCACGAACGGCGGTAATTGCGGATCGGCTTCCAGCCGGTTGAGCAGGTCATCCATAAAATAATACAGGACGGCTTTGGAATCATTTTCGGTGAAATACCATTCACGATCCCAGTGAGTATGCTGAATCAGATGGACGGTTTTCATTGGCGGTTCACCTTGAATTTAGGCGCCGGAGAAGCGGCAGGTTTAATCAGCGACTCTGTATCGCCATGGCGGAATACCAGCAGCGAGCCGAAGGCGACCACCGCAGAACCGGCGGCAATTGACAGGATATAAACCGGCCAGCCATCCACCGCCAGCCAGCCGTAAAAACCTGAAATCGGCGCATGATTCACCGCCCCTAAACCGACGGCCATTGCCGAACCCAGCGCAGAGCCGATGACATTAATTACAATGATTTTTGGGTTAGAAAGCGCAAACGGGATCGCGCCTTCTGACACGCCGATCAGCCCCATCAGCGTCGAGGCTTTTCCCGCCTCGCGCAGTGATTCGGGGAACCGCTTCTTCCACAACAGTGTCGCCACGCCCAGCCCGATCGGCGGGATGATAATCGCCACCTGCGCGGCCGTATTCGGGTCATAAATGCCGGAAGCCAGCAGCGCCATGGCGGTGGTCACTGCCGCCTTATTGATCGGACCGCCAAGATCAAAGCCCACCATGCCGCCAATTACCGCTGCCAGCACCACTTTGTTGGTGCCAGACATGGCCATCAGCCAGGCTTCCATTCCGCGATTGAGCGCCGCCAGCGGCGTGCCGACCACCAGCGCCATGATGATGCAGGTCAGGAGCGTGCCGCCGACCGGCAGAATAAAGATCGGCCCGGCGGAGGCCAGTGAGCGCGGCAATTTGATAAACCGCACCATCCAGCGGACGATATAACCGGCGACAAATCCGGCCACCAGCGCACCGATAAATCCGGTGCCCAGATTGCTGGCGAGCAACCCGCCAATCATGCCCGGCGCGATGCCCGGTTTATTGGCCAGTGCGAAACTGATGTATCCGGCGACCACCGGCAACATCAGCGAAAGCGCCAGCCCGCCGAAGCCATCGAACTGATGCAGCAGTTTCACAATCTGGCTGGCGGCCTGCGCATGGCTGCTGTCCCAGATATTGTCGATGCCGTACATTGATGCGCCGATACGCGCGATGCCCATGATCACCGCACCCGCAATCACGAACGGCAGCATATAAGAAACGCCGGTCATGATGGCGTTTTTCACATCCGTGCCGACGTGCCCGCCGCCGTCTTCTGCCCTGAATTTAGCCATTCGCCACCTCCTGTTCGATCGCGTCGAATACCGCATCGCCGTGTTTGATCGGATCACTGACACTGCATTCGAGGGTGATCATGCCGTCAAAGCGTTCTTTATTGATGACCGCAACATCGGCAGCGAGAATGACGCCGTCGGCGCGCGCCAGATCCTCTTCAGTAATAATATTCTCAGCACCCAGACTTCCCTGAGTTTCCACTTTGATTTCGTGTCCGCGTTTTTTTCCCAGCACTTCAAGAGATTCTGCGGCCATATAAGTATGGGCAACACCGGTCGGGCAGGCAGCAATACAGACGAAATACATAATATAAATCCTCGGGTTTTGAGTGATGACAGACATAAAAAAAGCACAACGGCGAAAGGGCGCGTTGTGCTTTTGAATGAAACAGAAGGTATAAAAGTCGCGTCGGCGGCTGGCGTGCCACTCAGACGACGGCAGCAGCGTAACTGACTGACCAGATTGGATAAATGACTAAAAGCCAGGATGTGGCGTAATTGCACGCCCAGCCGGACGCTGATGGAAATAACCTGAGTATGTGTGTGGGAAATAAATCGTTTTACGTTGAGGCAGGGCAGCAGGGAATGTCCGGCGCACTGCCAGAGTTGTTGCCATTGCTCGCTGAAATCAGCCGGGTTTATTTCTTCAGGTTGTTCCGTGGTGGCAGAGAGATTATCGACAGAATTAAAGCAGCAGCACCCTGATATAAAACCTGTCATTCCGCGGACGAACGTCAGCAAAATGAGAGACAGGCTTTTAATAAAAGGGAATAACAGCATCGGTATCTCCGCAACAATGAGCCTGTAGTAAACAGGAATCAAAAAAAGATCGCTGTGATGTTCTGCACAAAGCCTGATCGCTCCTTCGCAGGTGAGGGAACCGGACGGCGTCATTTCTGCGAGATATCTTCCGGATTTCAAACAAGCTCCTTAAACCCCCCATCCCGAAAATCCTCTTACCGTCTTCCAGGTCATGATTGCCGGTCTGGATTTGCGCGATGTCAACGATCCCCGGCTTTACGCACTTGCGCTGATTGAGTTGCGGAAATAAAAACTCACGCGGTATGAATATCAGAATTTTAGTACACGGAATGAATAATAAAAAAGTGCAGGCAGTGTTTTTTTTGCTTTCTGTTTAATGAGACGAAATCGAATTATAACCAGGGTTAATTGGTTGAAATTAAAAATTGAAAAAACATGACAGACATCTTGTTTTGGGATTTATCGATAAGATAGTTTACACCTCGAAAATGTGTATTTGATAAATCGTTTTAGAAGGTGAGTAACATGGATGTGTTAGAGGAATTTTTTGCCAGATATCCGGAGAAAATCGGGTGGGTTAGCGATAAACAAGCCATTACGTTGCTATTGATGGATAAGCAACTTGAGATTAATTCGTTAATTACACGAGTTTCTAATAAGTTTATGAAGTGGAGCATGGCAAAAGATCATTTTATCAGTGAGGAAACGAGATTTTTATTGGATCTTCATGAGAAAAGAATAACAGGGGAAATGAGTGAGACTGAAATCATTCATGCCATGGATAATGAAATGGCTTACCTGAGGATACAAGATGAAGCGATGAGTGCCAAAGATGTCAGGCAAGTGATCATGGTTAAGCCTGCAGAGGTTCAATCAGGTAATGATGATAAAAAAATTGACCTGATCATAGCGGGGATCGGTTTTGTTTCTGGAGGACTACAATTTATCTCGGGTGTTGCGTTAGTAAATACTGGCGTTGGGGCAGGTTTGGGAGCGTTAATGGTAGCTCACGGTACAAACAACATTGTAGAAAATGGTTATTATTTGCTTTACAGAGAGAGTTATACTGGTCCCTTAAGATTTGTTTACGAAGGTGTCGGTAGTTTGTTTGGCATAAGTAAAAAAGATTCAGATGTTATATATACATTCGTCGATATAGGTCTGTCTGTTAATAGTCTTCTTGGTTTTAAATTAGAAGAGGATGTCGCAAGGTTATATCGATATGTTAACGCGGATTTGTTATGGGGTATGAAACAGATGGGATATAAGTATATGTCTGTAGATGAATTAATTGTTGAGTTCATCGGGGATAGTAATACAGTATCGGGACAGTACAGGGCGTACAAATGATTCTCTTTATCTATGTTTTCTTAACATTTCTCTCATTGTTCCCACTTTACTTTATAGCGTCTCATCTATTCTATTCTGACAAGTTGTATATGAATTTGTTAGCTTTCGTTATAATGGGTTGCTGCACGGCAAGTCACTATTCATTCCTTCGGACTGATGTAATTCCTCTGTTGAACATTAAGATGGAAATGGGTGAGGGTTGGTTTGTCATTATCTTGAGGTTTGTTTGTATCTATTCATATGGCATTCCAATATATCTTGCCAAAAAGAGATATTATTAACAAATCTAATGGTTACTGGCAACGAAATTAAACTGAGTGAATAATGTGTTAATAAATCTTTTTATATACATAGTTGTAACATTGTCATCACTGTTCCCCTTTTATTTACTATGCAGCCACTTGTTTTATTCTGAGAAACTATACCTCAATGTATTGCCATTTCTTCTTTTAGGCATTTTTAGCGTTATCCATACAGATTTTATTCGCTCAGAAGAATTACCATTTTTGCACTGGCATGTTGAGATGGGCAGCAGTTTTTTTCTTGTAGCCCTTCAAATGTCATGTGCGTATTCATACTGCATTCCAACTTATCTGGCATATCGAAAATACTATTAATTTTCTAACTACAGATGACGGATCCCAAAGGAAAAAATAATCAGACATATTGATTGTGTAATATCGGCTTTATTTTTTTCCTCGCAGCTTTGCAGTCAAACACCGCCCCGGTATCTGAAGGAGTGCTGATGGAAGGGGTGTCACTATTGGGCAGATTTAGTTAACTACCCGGAGAGATCACGGTGAGTAAACACGGCTAAAAGTGTTCACTATGTTTCCGAAAGTGTGTCTACCCAGCCCAGGTTTACTCATCCCCCGCGGAGGGGGATGTGCGAATACATTACTTCAGCCAGCCCTGCTGATGCGCGTTATCCAGATGGGTGCGGATGTGCAGCCACAGTTCCGGGTGAATATCGGCGATGAAGGCGTTGCGTGCCAGAACCTGTTCAAGGCGGATGTTGTTTTCTACCCAGCTCTGCCCCTGATTGTTCAGGTTCATGATCATCGGCATGACGCGGTCAATCACCAGCGCAAAGCGTGCTTCCGGAGTTTCGCCGGTTTCATATTCGTTCCACAAATCCAGAAACTGCGTGTTCAGCGGCGCGGGCAAAAGGCCGAACAGGCGTTTCGCGGCAATGATTTCCTGATCGTGAACCGCCGCGCGGGCTGCGAGATCGTAAACCAGCACATCACCTGCATCGATTTCTACGATGTCGTGGATCAACGCCATCCGGATGACTTTATTGATATCAGTACCTTCCGGCGCAAAAGGGGCCAGAGACATCGCCGCGACGGCGAAATGCCAGCTATGTTCCGCGGAGTTTTCCTGACGCTCAGTGCCTAACACTTTGGTGCGGCGCTGCACGCTTTTCAGCTTGTCGATTTCCATCAGGAACTGAAAAACCTCGGTCATTGCACCGAAATTCAGCGGGGGAGTTACTGCAGACATAGTCAAACCTTAGTCATATTGACGGCATGGTAAACGGCGTTATTTCACTTTTCCGCTACACCTTAATCGCTTGATATAAAAAAATCATGTTTTTGGGTGCGGAATTTCCTTTGATCTTATAAATGTAACGCGTTGGAATTATAAACAAACTGAATGATTTGAGGGCTTCAAAGTGAGTGAAGAGTGAAATGATGATCCGGCTAAGAGACTGTTACATCAGATAATACTCAATTTAAGCTTACAGATGTACACTGGAATCGTTCTCAGTTAAGCTGATCCTGTACGGAACGTTTTATAAACAATCATTTTCACTTGTTTTGCCTTGAGGGTTCTCAACGTATGGGTAAGTTGTCTCCATCACCACAGGGATATCCGTGGGCTGAAGAAATAGCCAACAGCCTGAGCCACGGCGTGGGTCTGGTGTTCGGGATTGTCGGACTGGTACTTTTACTGGTTCAGGCGGTAGGCGATAACGCCAGCGCCATGGCGATCACCAGCTACAGTTTGTACGGCGGCAGCATGATTTTGCTGTATCTGGCCTCCACGCTGTATCACGCGATACCGCATCAGAAAGCCAAATACTGGCTGAAAAAATTTGACCACTGCGCGATTTATCTGCTGATCGCCGGAACCTATACGCCGTTCCTGCTGGTCGGGTTGAACTCCCCGCTGGCAAAGGGACTGATGGCGGTGATCTGGGGGCTGGCGCTGTTTGGTGTGATTTTCAAACTGGCGTTTGCACACCGATTTGAAGTGTTGTCGCTGGTCACCTATCTGACGATGGGCTGGCTGTCGCTGATCGTGATTTACCAGCTGGCGACTAAACTTTCGCTGGGCGGCGTCACCTTGCTGGCGTTGGGCGGTGTGGTGTACACGCTGGGCGTCATTTTCTACGCCTCAAAACGCTTTCGTTTTGGTCATGCTATCTGGCACGGATTTGTCCTCGGCGGCAGTGCCTGCCACTTTTTAGCCATCTACTTTTACGTCTGATGGGCGGATTGTCTGAACAAGCGGAGCCTGATGATCCGCTTTTTTGTGCCTGCTATTTGCCTGTGTCGTCTGGCCACCATTGCACCAGCGAGGGCACAGGGCGCAGATCGTAATGCGCTTCGCCCAGCAGATGATTGAGAATTTTGGCCGAGCGCCACGCGGTCAGTGTCAGCTGTCCTTCGGCGCTGCCGTGACTGTGGATACCGGCGTTCACCGCGTAGATCCGGTTTTCTGACGGGCCATCCCAGCGCAGGTTGAAATTCTGTTGCAGCGGCAAATGCTGCTCGCGGTCATAAGGAATGCGATCCAGCAGCGGCTCAAGATAATCCGGCAAACCGGGGCGGTAACCGGTCGCCAGAATCACGATATCCGCGCTGAAATGTTCCTCGCATTTTTCCAGCCCGTGTCTGGCCTGCAGGCTGAAATCACCCCCTGCATTACGCACGATATGATCGAGCGCGCGGTGCGGCAGTAATCGCACGTTACGCGGCTGATGCAGCACGTCAAAACGGTGATACAACTGTTTATAAATGTCTTCCAGAGTGTGATAGCTGATGCCGTCAGAAGGCAGTTTTTGCGTTTTGATCTCGCGCTCGCGTACATCCTCCGGCAGCGTATAAAAGTAATTGACGTACTCCGGCGTGAAATATTCGTTGGAGAAAATCGACTCATCCAGCGGCTGAAAATTCGGGCGGCGCGAAAGCCAGGTCAGTTCCGCAAATTCTCCCCAGTGACCGCTCAGCGCATTGAGAATAATGTCGGCACCGCTCTGCCCGCCGCCGACCACGGCCACGCGTTTGCCCGTGAAATCCGGTTCGCGCAGTTCAATCTCCGCCGCATGAAAACAGTTTTCCCCCAGCGCCGCCCGGGCCGGTTTGGGGATCCAGGGGGCGTGTCCGGTACCGAGGCAAATGTTGCGGGCGCGGTGCTCACCTTTTTGGCTCTGTACGATGAATTCCTGCTTGTTATCGTCAAAGTCGATACGTTCTACCGGCGCGGAAAAATGCAGGCCGGGAATGCGGTCGCATGCCCAGCGCAGATAATCCGAAAACTCATCGCGGCTGATGATCAGCTGCTCGGTGGCCAGAAAACGGTAAATCTTTTTCTGTTCAACCAGATAATTAATAAATGAAAATTCGCTGCGCGGCGCAATGGTGGTGACCAGATCCTGCAGAACGTAGGTCTGCATGGTTGCCGTGGGCAACAGCATGCCGGGGTGCCAGCTGAATTCGGTGTGGGCATCAAAAAAGGCGGCGTCGAGTTTCCCCGTATCCCTTGCCATGGCGGCGAGGCTTAAATTGAAGGGGCCGATACCAATACCAATCAAATCCTTCGCGGGCATTTTCTTTTCCTTCTGTTTTATGGAGACGACCGGACTGTGTGTTAAGCATAGGCCAGCCGCCCGACACTGACATTTTTCTCGATAACTTATAGAAATATTCCTAAACTCAGAGGCTTCGCGCTTTCTCCAAAATGGTTTCCCTTACGACAAGACAAGGATTTGCTATGACCCGCCTGCGCCGTTTTAAACAAGTTGATGTGTTTACCGCTGAGCCTCTGAAAGGCAATGCACTGGCCGTGATCCTGGATGCCGAAGGGCTGAGCGATGAGCAGATGTTCGCGATGGCGCGCTGGACTAATCTTGCGGAAACGGCGTTTGTGCTCAAACCAGCATCGCCGGAAGCCGATTATCGCGTGCGAATTTTTACCACCGATAAGGAACTGCCGTTCGCCGGACACCCGACGCTGGGCACGGCATATGCGTTATTGCAGGACGGGCTGAAGTCTAAAAATCCCGGTTATCTGGTGCAGGAATGCGGCGTCGGGCTGGTACAGGTGAAGCAACTGACGGAAGGCGGTCAGGCCTTTTCTGCGCCTCCGGCTGCGCTGAAACCGCTGGATGCGGAACATTATGCTTTGCTTTCCACTGCACTGCGTGGAGGTAAAATTCAGGCGGATGTCGCGCCGGTCGCAGCGGATATGGGCATTATCTGGCTGGTCGTGCGGATGGAGAGCGCGCAGGAGTGCCTGAATATTACCGCCGATGCCGCCGCCGTCAGCCAGTTGCAAAAGCAGCTGGGTATTAACGGTATCGCGGTCTACGGCTTGCATGCGAAAGGCGGCCCGGCAGATTACGAAGTGCGGGCGATCATTGATGAGGATGGCGTGCTGAAAGAAGATCCGGTCACCGGCAGCGCCAATGCCTGTCTGGCGCGGGTGCTGAAAGCGGCTGATTTCCCGGATGGTAAGCATATGGCGCAGATGTACCATGTCCGTCAGGGCACCCGGTTGCAGCGCGATGGCCGTGTGACCGTCACCTTTGTGGACGGCGAACCCTGGGTCGGTGGCGACAGCTGTACGCTGATCGACGGCACGTTAGATCTCTGATCTGCAGGGCCGTGCGCTGGCCCTGCCGGAAAGCATGAAAACTATTTGTCACTCATGACCAGCAAATACCGGCAGGGCTCAGTGCCGGTATTACTGAATGTGATGGGCAAATCCACGCCAAATGTCAGCGCATCACCTGCGGATAGCGCATACTTTTCTGCACCATAATCAACAGTCAGCAACCCTTCCACCAGCCACAGACGTTGTTTATAAGCCTGATGACTCCAGCCCGGATAACTGACGCGGGCGCCGCCCGGCAGCGTAATCTCAACCAGTTCCGGTCCGCCATTTTCTTCATGCGGTGTTATCTGACGCCGCATATATCCGATGTCCGGATCCTGCCAGATTTCCTGCTGATCGCGGGGACGCAAAGGGGCGGGGCGGGTATTTTCTTCTGACAGCAACTGCGCCAGCGAAACGCCCAGACTGGCTGCCAGACGGCCTAACAGACTGGCGCTCGGGCTGCTGTCCTGTCGTTCAATTTTCGAGATCATCGCTTTACTGACACCTGAACTGCTGGCGAGCTGTTCGAGGCTCAATCCTTGCGCTTTACGTAATGACTGCAGACGCGTAGCGATCAGTTGGTCGATTGACATAAGGGGAGTTCCGTTGTTTACTTTGGTGGAATTAATTCTACTATAGTGGAATTTAGCCGCTAAAGAAAGCCACCGGGGGAAAGTTCGATGAAGATGATCACCTGTACGGAACGCCTGCATGCCGTCGCCATTCTGGATATTTTTAATGATGCCATCCTGACCTCGACAGCATTGTATGATTATAAACCGCGTCACATCGACAGCATGACGTCCTGGTTTGCCACTAAACTGACCAATGACTTTCCGGTGATCGGGCTGGAGGATGAGCAGGGGAGATTACTGGGATTTGCCAGTTACGGCACGTTCCGCGCCTGGCCTGCCTATAAATATTCCGTCGAACATTCGATTTATATTCATAAAGATCACCGCGGAGAAGGGCTGGGAAAAATTCTGCTCAATGCTCTGGTGGAGGCCGCCCGTGAACGCGGCGTGCACACGCTGATTGGCGCGATTGATGCGGCCAACAGCGGCAGCATTGCCCTGCATGAAAAAAATGGGTTCAGCCATACCGGCACGATTAAACAGGCCGCTTTTAAATTTGATCGCTGGCTGGATCTGGCCTTTTATCAGATGATCCTCGACACCCCTTTAAAACCGGTGGCGGGCTGAAACATCGGCGCTGAATGAGAAAGCAAGAGCCGGAGGGTGCAGCGCGGCACGGCGGATTATGCTGACAGTCATCAAGTCAGGAAACGTGAGGCATAACATGTCAGGTAAAACAGACGACATTAAAGAAACGACAGCGGAAAACGCGGCTTATGCTCAGAGGCAGGATCCGCGCTGGCAGGCGGTTGTCAGTTGTGATGCAAACGCCGACGGCAAATTTGTCTATGCGGTAAAAACGACCGGTATTTACTGCGCGCCTTCCTGTCCGTCACGGCAACCGAAACCGGAAAACATTCTCTATTTTGACGATGCCGAAGCGGCGGAACGTGCCGGTTTTCGCCCCTGCAAACGCTGCCGTCAGGGACTGATTTCACTGGCGCAGTTTCATGCCAGCCGGGTGTTGCAGGCGTGCCGGTTGCTGGAGCAATCCGCCCACATGCTGACACTGAATCAGCTGGCGGCAGAAGTGGGCATCAGCCCTTATCATTTTCATCGCCTGTTTAAAGCGCAGACCGGTGTGACGCCAAAAGAGTATCAGCAGGCGCAGCGCGTCCGCCGGGTCCGTGAAAATCTGACCGATTCTGCGACAGTCACCGAAGCGATTTATGCTGCCGGATATCCTTCTGACAGCCGTTTTTACGAAACCTCTGCGGCGACGCTGGGCATGACGCCGCAAAATTTCCGCGCCGGAGGCCGCAACGTCCGCGTCTGGTTTGCTGTCGGAAAATCTTCCCTCGGCAACATTCTCGTGGCTGAAAGCCAGCGGGGGATCTGCGCCATTTTACTGGGCGACGATCCTGAAAAGCTGATCAACGAATTGCAAAACAGTTTTCCGCAGGCGGAATTACTGGGCGGCGACGCGGATTTTGAGCAACGAATTGCCATCGTGGTCGGCTTTGTGGAAGCGCCCGATATCGGGCTGGATTTGCCGCTGGATATTCGCGGCACGGCTTTCCAGCAGCGAGTCTGGCAGGCATTGCGTGATATTCCGCCGGGAACCACCGCCAGCTATGCCGAGATTGCCAGCAAAATCGGTTCACCGAAAGCCGTCCGTGCCGTGGCCGGTGCGTGCGCCGCGAACCTGCTGGCCGTCGCGATCCCCTGCCATCGGGTGGTAAAAACTGACGGCAATATCTCCGGTTATCGCTGGGGCGTGGAACGGAAACGCAGTTTACTGGCGCGGGAAGAGAAAGGCTGACTATACTGAGCTGACCTTATGATCTTCCTGAATATTTTTAATAACGAGGGATGCCGTGCCAGCCTGCACTTTACGGATTGCTGAACCCAAAGATATCGATGCTCTTGCGGAATTACATGTTGCCATATGGCGTGATACTTATCGTGAACTGGCACCGCCGGAAGCTTTTGCAGCGCTGGATGTCCCGCGCCGGAAAGCTTTCTGGCAGGACAAATTTGCCCATCCTGCTGTCGGTCAGGGCACTTTTATTGCTGAAACTGACGGTGCATTCGCCGGGTTTTGCCTGGCGTCGGCATCTTCTAACCCGGAATTTGGTGAGATGGCCGAAATCAAATTCCTGTATGTTTCTCCGGCATTTAAACGTCGGGGAATTGGCCGACTGTTGATCGCCAAAGCTGCAAAGCATCTTTCCGCTGAAGGTTTCCGCAGCGCAGGGTTGGGCGTTGTCGAAGGAAACCAACCGGCCATTCGTTTTTACCAGGCTTTAGGTGGCCGCGAAGCCGGACGATATACCGATGCCGGGCCACTCTGGCGCTCGCCTAACATAATCTATGCATGGCCCGATATTTCAGTGCTGGCGGCGCTGTCCCCTGAACATTAATCCATAAACCCTTTCGTCTGCCTGCGTCAGCCAACAACGCAGGCAATGCGGATTAACGCAACTCTTCCAGACGCTGTTTTTGCTGACCTTCGGCGGTGAAGTTGTCTGCGCTTAACCAGCGGTCAAACATGGTTTTTGACGCAGGCCATTCGTGGTCGAGAACGGAATACCAGCAGGTATCGCGGTTGTGACCTTTATTGACAATGGCCTGCCGGAACATACCTTCATACTGAAAACCAAAACGCTGTGCGGCCAGTTTTGACGGTTCATTCAGGCTGTGACATTTCCATTCGCAGCGACGGTATTTCAGGGTATCGAACAGATAGCGTTGCAGCAGATAAATCGCCTCGGTGCCAAAACGTGTACGTTTCATCAGCGGCGACCAGTTCACCCAGCCAATTTCCGCTACGCCATTCACCGCATCAATTCGCATCAGTGAAACGCTGCCGACGGCGCGTTGCGTCCGGATATCCACAACGGCGAAGAACAGCGGATCTTCGCTTCTCGATTGCTGCGCAATAAACAGATCGCACTCTGCCTGTGTCGCAGGACGATCGACGGAAAGATACGTCCAGTCGCGATTGTCATCAATGCTGTGCCAGGCGTTAAAGAGATCCTGACTGTGGCGCTCAGCACTCAGCGGCTCAAGACTACACCAGAGGCCATCAAGCTGAACATGGGAAGGACGTTCGCGGGGTTGCCAGTCGGGTAGGGCATCGCCAATGGGTTGGCCAAAGTGATTAAGGGTTGTCATAGCGGTTCTGCTCACCATTTGGTTTATAAAGACGCTTCCATAAAATCAGAATGGCACGTCAGCTGCAACCTGAGTACCTCTAAATGGCTGGAAAACAGGGTAATTCCCCCGTCTCCCAGACAGCATTACCTTATAATTTCCCTGCACTTCCGCAGATCCTGATTTTTTCCTCTACGACTTTCTGCATCGCCCGTTTCCCCGGCACGATGTATTTGCGTGGATCATCCGCGTCGGGGTGCGCGTTGAAATAGTCTTTTACGGCACCGGCAAAGGCGATTTTCAGTTCTGTCGCGACGTTGACTTTGCAGATCCCCAGCTCAATAGCATGACGGATCATGCTTTCAGGGATCCCCGACGCGCCGTGCAGTACCAGAGGAATATCCACCTGCTGGCGGATTTGCCCAAGGCGGCAGAAGTCCAGCTTGGGTTCACCCTTATACAAACCGTGTGCGGAACCGATGGCGACGGCCAGAGAATCAATGCGTGTGAATTCAACAAAATGCTTTGCCACCACAGGATCAGTGAAGAAGCTGTCGCCTTCTTCCACCATCAAATCGTCTTCCTGACCGCCGAGACGACCCAGCTCAGCTTCGACGCTGGCATCAAAGGCATGACACAATCTGACGGCCGCCTGCACTTTCGTGATGTTTTCGGCCAGCGGAAAATGCGAAGCATCGATCATGACCGAACGGATCCCGGCCCTGACTTTGCTTTCGATATCAGTCAGATCTTCATGGTGATCCAGATGCAGTGCCAGAGGAACGCGGTATTGCCGGGCCGCTTTCTGACAAATCGAAATCAGATAGTCTGTGCCTGCGTAGCTAAATGTTCCCGGTGTTCCGGCGAGGATCACCGGAGAGTTCATCATCGCGGCAGTTTCTGCCACCACCTGCACGGTCTCGAGATTATGGATATTGAAAGCCGGTACGGCGTAACCTTCGCGCTGTGCTGCCAGCAGCATTTCCCTGTTTGAAATCAGATACATTATTTCAGCTCCCTGTCATGTTCAGCAGGATCTTGCCCGTCATCGGTTTACCTGCCAGCGCCGTGACTTCCCGCACGAATTCGTCCGGATCACCGATACTGGCGATTAACGGCTCAAGATTTAATTTATTCTCAGCAAACAATTGCATGGCCTGTTGCCATTCGCTGCCCGGCCACGGGGCGGAGTAATTCATCCAGCTCCCCAGTAAGGTCAGTTCCTTGCGCAGGATATGGCTGAATGTCGCCACATTGAGGGTCAGATCTTTGTGTAAGGTGCCGACCAGTGCGACCTGCGCTTTGGGGCCGGCAATGTCCAGCGAAAGCGCAACGGTTTGCGGTGTACCGGCGGTTTCAATGATCAGCTGATTAAAACGGCGCTCGTGGGTTTGCTGGCGGATGTCGTCTGCACCCGTCGTCGCACTGTTAAAGACATGGCTGGCACCGGTTTCGCGTGCAAGTGCCAGACGCTGTGGATTGATGTCGATAGCTGTGACCGAGCTGGCACCTGATGCGCTGGCCGCCTGGATGATCAACTGGCCGATAGTACCGGCACCAATCACGATCACTTCTTTTCCGCGGCAGCCTCCCGCCAGTTTCAATGCGTGTAAACCGACGGTGACCGGTTCCAGAAATGCCCCGTGTAACAGGGAAGCACCTTGCGGCAATTTGAATAAGTTATGACGCGGCACTACAACATATTCAGCGTGGCCGCCGTGACGTCGGGATCCAATAAACTGGTAATGTTTACACTGGGAATAAGCGGTTTGTTTGCACTCTTCGCACTGAAAGCATGGCAATAAAGGTACGCAAGCCACAGCATCCCCTTCCTGTAAATCGTGAATGTCTTCTCCGGTACTGACTACCTGACCGCTAAATTCATGGCCGAGAGTGATCGGGTAAAAATGCGAACTGTTAGCAAAAATACGCGGGATATCTGAACCGCACAGACCGGAGTACGCAATACGCACCAGCACGTCATCGGCAGCGCTGATCACCGGCATCGGGCACTCCTCAACGGTCATCTTACCGCCCGCATGGACAACAACAGATTTCATAGTCGGTTTCCTTAAGCGGGGGATCCAATTCCCCCGCGTAGATGAAAGTTAAGAATGGGTCAGCGAAACCGCTGCCAGCTTTTCAGCCTGAGTGAACTGACGGGCGCGACGCCATGTCAGGAAGACGCCGAGGGCATAAATCACGCCAATGATGCTCAGCCCTGCCATGTTCTTCAGTGTGCAGAGTTGAATCAGCAGATAGGTGATCGGTGAGCCGCCCTGATCCATTGAGGCGACTCTGCCCCCCGCCGTCAGCGCGCCTGCATTTGCCGCCAGTTGGGTATGCAGATCAATCATTTGCGTGGCTATCCACAGTGTGATGCTCATGATGATGCAACCGGAAATCAGGGTGCGGAACAGATTGCCCTGATGCACGGCAACGGCGATAGCCACGAAGAAACCGATGGTGGCGAGGTCACCAAACGGCAGAACCTGATTTCCCGGCACCAGTACCGCAATGAGGATCGTGAGAGGAATAAAGATCAGGCTGGCCGATACCACAGCGGTATGGCCGAGCAACAGCGCAGGATCCAGACCAATCAGGAATTCCTCCCCTCCGAAGCGGGCCTGCAAACGGGTACGCGCATGGCGGGCAATGGGTGTCAGGCCGTCCATAATGGGTTTGATCACCCGTGGCATCAGCAACATGACGGCTGCGGTTTTGACAGCCAGTTGCAACACGCCTTTGACGTCATATCCGGCGAGGTAGCCGATAATCAATCCCATGACAAAACCGACGGTGACCGGTTCGCCAAACGGCCCGAAACGTTTTTGAACGTCGTCTGCGCTGAAATGGATTTTGTTCAGGCCGGGGATTTTCTCAATGATGGCATCAACCAGCACCGCGATCGGGCCGAGGTAGGCTGAAGAACCATGCGGAATGGCGATCCCTTCAAGTTGAAAGAAGTCACGTGTGTCCTTTGCAAACCAGTCGCCCAGTTTGTAAATGAACGCGGCGTGTACCACCACGCCCATAATCCCAAGCCAGTAAGAGCCCGTCGCGAGATGCAACATGGCACCGGTAAAGGTCATGTGCCAGATGTTCCAGATGTCCACATTGACAACGCGTGTCATGCGGGTCAGCAACATCAGGATATTCACACCAATCGCAATCGGGATGGCGACCAGTGCAATTTGCGACGCCCAGGTCATCGGTGAAGAACCTGGCCAGCCGATATCCACGACTTGCAGATTAATTTCAAAATGCTCGGCCATGGCTTTCGCCGCAGGCCCGATAGAATCAAGCATCAGGCCGATAACCAGCCCGATCCCGACAAACCCAATGCCAATGTGGATGGCCGATTTAAAAGAATCCCCCAGTTTCATCCCCAATATCAGGGAGAACACGATGATCACGCCGGGTAACATGACGGTCGGTCCGAGGTCGAGGATGTAGCGCATTATGTCGGTAAACATGGCTTACTCCTGCAACAGGGTGAGTATTTGTTTGCGCAAAATATCCATGCCAACGCCGGAGATAAACGGCATTCCGTGGACCACCGGAACATTGCCAAACGTCCTGTCGACTTTGGCTGTTGTGCAGATCAGGTGAGCGCCGTCCATATAGGTTTCGATCTCCGTGACACGGCACTGCACAAGGTCGATAGCGATGCCGTGGGCTTCGCACAACTCTTTGATTTCTTCCGCTGCCAGCGTAGATGTGGCAACGGCACCGCCACAGGCGACAATAATTTTTCGCTTCACGTTAAGGCTCCTTAACAGGTTGTTGTAGGTATTATTTTTTTAGGTAAGACGTCAGATTCATTGGCTCAAAAAGACGTTCAGGTACACACCGGCGCGCGCTGCTCTGGCACGGGAGCCGGGACAAAGATGTGTTGTTTAAACAGCGCGGACAGCTGATCTTCTGGCGCGGTCAGTAAGCTTTCTAAAAAAGCAGGCTCCTGTAACTGGCTGAACAACTGGCGCAGTAACTTCAGTTGCTCGGACGGGTGGGTGACAATCAACGCAATGATCAGTGACGCGGGAACCGTGCCGTCATCATCAGCCTGGAAAAATTCCACAGTGGTGTCAGGACGGATCAGATAAATAGCCGGACAGCGTGCATGTGTCGCTTCGCAATGGGGAATAGCCACCGCGTGGCGTTCCAGCTGGATCCCTGTCGGGAATTCAGCTTCACGCTTAACCAGCGCTTGCGGATAGGTGGCCCCGACCACACCCGCCTGCACCATGCGTTCACCGATATGCGTGAGTGCCTCGTGATAGTCGGTAAATGTGATACCGGTTTTAACGAATACCTCGCAGTTATGCATGAGCAGGCTCCTGCTGAAAGGTGTGATGAGGTGTGCAGCCAAAGTGGTAGGCGCGCAAAACATCCTGAATTTTATCGATGATCAGTTCATGGGGTTCGCTGGCGAGTTCGCCGGTCATCACTCGTTCGAACTGGGCGGGAAGATATTGGCTCAGCAGGCCGAGAGGAATGTCGACGGAACGCAGATTCGTGATCAGCACTTCCATTGCCCGGTTGATACGGGCGTGCGGCCAGTAATAACGAATCCGGTCCGATAAGCTGTAGCGCAGATCGATAAGCGACAGGCTGAACGTCGGGTTGTAATACTTCTTCCAGTAAGCCGGTTCATCGAGCATGACGCCATCGATCACTGTCAGGATGTGGCTGCGTGATTCAGGCGCGATCAGCACCTGTTCGATGTTGGCCAGAGCAAAGATGGCTTCACGTAATGCAAACGTCAGCGCCGGGCCGACTTTGAGGATCGCATAGTGGTCATTCACCAGCTTACGGTAGGACTCACGGGTCTGGTAATCGGTGGAATGTGCCTCATACACCAGCGGTGTTGTGGTGATGTATGCGGAGAGATCTTGCGCAAGTTCAGGCTGATAGTGGATCACCCGGCTGTGATCAAATTCGACGCCTGGCTGGACCACGACAGCGATGATCCGATCAATGGCATCCGTTAACCCAAGCTCACGAAATGCCTGATGGTGCATATCCAGCGTCGCTTTCGCGTCTTCCCTTTTGGTGACATGGACTTGCTGAATAGCCGACGCCTCGCCACCCGGTACCGGTACCTCAGTGCCAATCACATAGGTCAGAAGCTGTTTTTGCTTCGGTGTGGCAACACGTTCTGCGACCTGACACAGCCGCGCTGCGCGTTGTGCCACGATGAGCGGATCCAGAGGGACAGGATCGTCTGCACAGGACATCGATGCATCCAGATGTATTTTGCTGAAACCGGCTTCCACATAGCGGGCGATCAACACTTCTGCTTTACTCATCGCGCTGTCAGCATTTTCGCTTTGCCAGCAATTCGGCCCCAGGTGGTCGCCCCCTAAAATCAGACGCTCAAGAGGGAAGTTAAGTTTTTCCGCAATCGCGAGAACAAAATCCCGAAAATCGATCGGCTGCATGCCGGTATAGCCACCAAACTGATTCACCTGATTGGAGGTGGCTTCTATCAGTACCTTGCGGTCAGTGAGAAGGTCTTCGCGCAGGGCGGCTTCAATCACCAAAGGATGCGCGGAACAGACAGAACAAATGCCTGTGCTTTCGCCTTTCTTGTGTTTAGCAATAATATCTTTCATTTCATGCCTCCGTTTGTTTTCGAAGAGGATCATATCTTTTCGAAAGGTAAACAATAGCGGTTTTTGGTTTTCGTGACAGAGATCGTAATATTTCATAAGTGAATTTCATTCGATATCTTTCGTTTTTCGTGACGGATCTTGAAATGAAAGATAAGATGACGTCATGCCTTGCCACAGGCAGGGAAAGAGGGATGATTCACATCGTGTAAAATTTTTTCTCCTCATTACCTGGCCTTTTGTTTACACTAGAAGGAATGTGACCTTTCGGATCGCCAATCATGAATACCTATGAACGTCGTAATAAAATCATTGATTTAGTGAATGAGAGTGGCAGCGTGCTGGTGGCTGATCTTTCGAGTGCTTTCGAAGTCTCTGAGGTTACGGTGCGCTCTGATTTAAGTTTGCTTGCGCAAAAAGGGCTGCTTAGCCGTTTCCATGGGGGCGCATCAAAACGGAAAGAGGAGGCGGTTACGGAGCATGAAAAGCCGCAGGATGAGATGATGCTTGAGCAGCGTTATCTTCAGGCCACCGATCCTAAAAAACGGATTGCGCAGGAGGCGGCTGGAATGGTGAAACCGGGAGATACCGTGATCCTCGACAGCGGCAGTACCACCATGTTGCTGGCAGAAGAGCTGGTGAAATCAGGCGATATCACTGTCATCACGAATAACCTGCCCGCTGCTTTTGTGCTGTCTGAAAATCCGGACATTACACTGGTGGTCTGCGGCGGAACGTTGCGCCATAAAACCCGTTCCCTGCATGGCAACATCACGGAGTACGCTTTGCAGGGCATTGTCGCTAACCTGATGTTTGTCGGTGCCGACGGGCTGGATGCGGCTACAGGTATCACCACGTTCAACGAAGGCTATAGCATCAGCGGCATCATGGCCGGTGCGGCTCAGCGTGTTGTGGTGGTCACTGATTCCAGCAAGTTTGGGCGTCGCGGATATAACCTGGTGCTGCCGATGGAAAAAATCGACACCATCGTTACCGATACGGGGATCAGCGAGGAAGCGAAGCTGGCGCTGAAAGAGACTTCAACAACACTCATTCTTGTATAACCCTGTTTGTGATGTGACCTGTTGCCGCTGACTTTATGCCAGCAATAAATCAGGGAACAGCGGATATTTTGATTGTTGCGTAACGTCGTCTGAACAACAGAATAACTTGCAGCCGCAGACATTTTTTATGGGAAGGGGATCCGAAAAAACAGACTGCCGTGCGAATCGGTCGCGCGGCAGGGAGCAGCGAAAATCAGGACTTCTTGTTATAGACCTCAAAGGTGAAGTATTTTTTCTCCAGCTTTTCGTATGTGCCGTTTTTGTGGATTTCTGCCAGTGCATTATTAATCAATGTCAGATGTGCCTGATCATCCTTGCGCAGGCCAATGGCCGTGCCTTCACCCAAATAACGGGTGTCGTTTAAGGGTTGCCCGGCAAAGGCATAACCCGTGCCTTCCGGGGTTTTCAGGAAGCCGGTTTCTGCGGCTGCGGCATTGGTCAGGGTCACGTCAATGCGACCGGATGCCAGATCCTGATTCACAAAATCCTGATTCTGATAGGAAACCACATCCACCCCTTTTTTCTGCCATTCGCCCTGTGCGTAGGCTTCCTGCGTCGTGCCCTGAGCCACGCCCACTGTTTTTCCTTTCAGTGAATCCGCAGTGGGTTGCAGGCCGCTGCCTTTCTTCGCAATCAGCACACTGGGTACGTGATAAAGCATGTCAGAGAAAGTGACCTGCGTTTTACGTTTTGGGGTCATCGACATCGCGGAGAGCACGGCATCAAATTTTTTGGCATTCAGCGCAGGAATAATTCCGTCATACGCGGTTTCGACCCATTCACATTTCACTTTTGCCTGCTGACAAATGGCGTTGCCTAAATCGATATCAAAACCGACCAGCTTGCCATCTGGCGCTTTTGATTCAAAAGGCGGAAACGACGGATCTACACCAAATCGTAAAGTCGTCTCCGCATGTGCCAGGCTGCTGGCGGCCGATAATGCCGCGATGATCAGCAAAGTGCTTTTTTTCACAAGTCTTCTCCGGTGGTATGCAATAAAAAAACAAATCCCCGCCAGGATGCCGCGAGGGTAAAAGAATTATTCATATTTTGAATATGACGACCGGACTCATTGTGGTCAAGCGGCAAGCTTATGTTCAAAACGGGCATCAGTGTGACATAGGGAAGATTGGTTTTTGGGCGGAATAAATGAGAATGCTATGGGGGTGTATTAGAGGGTAAGTTCTGAATAATATTTCCAAAACAACAGGATAAATCTTCCAATTTCTCAAGGTAACCGGCAAAAAAAACGCCTTTACCCACAGGGATAAAGGCGATGTAAGGTTTACCTGTGACTTAATATGATATTGTCAAACGCCGTTCATGGAAGATTAATTGTCTTTGATGAACTTGATTGACGATGCTCGGTTGTCGAAATTCCTTCCCTTCAAATCAGGCACATTTTCTCCACCTTTAAAATCAAGGTGATAACCTTTGTAATGTTCATCTTCATAAACTTGGGCAGTCCAGCCCGGAGTGACTTTTAATGAGGACACCACATCGTTAAAGTTATTATGCGTGATAAGCTGGGGTATATCCCCCTCGACAGAAAGAGATGAGCCTGTGTAATTAGCATTTACATACAGTACAGCCTTCACTTCTTTAACCGGATCTGGTTGCGGAGCGGGTTCTGGCTGCGGTTCTGGCTCGAAACTTGTGACGACCATTTTGGCTACAGTCGCCGGGTTCGGTGACACACGTTCAATAACGATTGTTTCACCAATAGAAATATCTTTTTCATCAGATTTAACCTGTGAAATAGCATCTTTTTCAGTCATGGAGCTGTAGTAACATTTTCCATTATCGCAACTGAAAATATAGTTACCCTTTTTCTTATCGTCATTAATCACTTTAGCGACATAAGAAGAACCGTCCGCGTTGTGAAGCATCTCTTTATCAAAATCAACGAAAACGTAAGGTACGTTATTGATTTTCGACACGCTCATAGACTTCACACTGCCATCACTCATGACCGGATTGTTACCGTCCAGCATGTCTTGGGTCACCGTAAGTTGACCGATAACACCTTTATTCGGGTATTCGCGTGTCACTGTGATGACAGAACCCGCTTTCAGGCGGCTCGCGACGTCACCGGTACGCAATGAAGACTCTTTCCCATATTGGTACAGATAGCTGTAGTAATTTTTACTGCCTTCGGTACCAAAAAGATATTTGCCATCAACAGCAACAGTATAGGCATTACCACTGGTGAATTTTTTAGCATCCAGATTGATGGTCACACGGGTTTCATTGTCAAACAGACTAACAATAATGCCCTTCAGATCGGTCTTATCAATAACCGGAACCGGTTCGTCGTCTGGCACATCGGAATCATCCGGCAGTGGCGTGTTTTTCACTTCTTTAACGATATTACCCAGTTCATGTTCAGGCGTATCGCCGCTGATGTCCCAAAGGATCGCGCCACCAAAGCCTTGCTCATTGATATAGTCAACTTTCTCGCGAATGGACTGCGGATCGTCATAGGTCAGGAACTCTTGCGTAGTTTCGCTGTAGAGATAGGGCACGTGTGACTCTGAGTCCCAGTAGCGCGTGTATTCGCCAGTGTTCAGTTTTTGTTTCAGCACATACCACGGGTTGGTACCGGTTAACTGATCCGCGTCGTCCCATGCACCTTTGACAGTCGCTGCACCGGTGTTAAACATGCCCGGCAAACCAGGGATCAGCTCGGTTCCAGGGACATGGCCCCAGCCACGACCGTAATAAGGGATCCCCATCATCAGCTTGGCTTTTGGCACTTGCCAGGTGTTGACGTACGCACTCATGGTGTCGGCCACGTTCAGGTCTTTATCTTCATCATGGCTGTTTTCATACAGTGGCGCGTTATGACCGGTTAATGGATCAAAAGCACCGTGGATGTCATACGCCATCACGTTCACGCTATCCAGCAACGGCGCCGTCACGGCCGGGTTGATGAACTGAATGTTGTTGTGGTTAGTGGTGACCGCCGCAGAAAGTTGATAGTACTTATCATCTTTTTTGCCCTGGGCATCCAGTTTGGTACGCAGGGACTGGAGCAGTTTGGTAAATTGATTTTTCTCAGCTTCGGTATCCGGGTATTCCCAGTCAATGTCGAGGCCGTCAAAATTCCACTGCGCCATATAGCTGACCATGCTGTTGGCCAGTTTCTCAAGGCCTGCATCCGTGACCGTTGCTGCTTCGAAGACACCTTCCTGAGAGTTATTCCAGCCACCGACAGAAATCATATGCGCCACGTTGGCCGCTTCAGTCCGTTTATCCAGATCTTTGATCAGGCCCGGTGCTTTGTCGGTGTCATGCATGGTCACCACACCATCTTTCACTACCGCAAAGCCGTAGTTAAGGTGGGTCAGGCCAGAGTAGTCGACTTTATCCGGGGTAAAGAAATTATGAGCTTCATACACGCCCCATTCCGGGAAGTAGCCAATGACTTTACGTTGCGCGGCCACGCGGGCCTTTTCACGGTTCTGCAGATCGATAGCGTCCTGGCCGGTATACGGCGTGAACTGGAAAGTTGCATACGCATTGATATTGATTGCATCGCCAGATACCCAGACCGGATCGGTTCCCGGGTTGATACCCTGATCAACCCACCATTGCGCAGTCCAGTAGTATCCCAGGAAGCGAACGGTATCGCCGCCTTTATAGGTGCGGTTCGGATCGTAATCCTCTGAAATAATAGCCAGTTCTTGTTTTGGCGCGACTTGTGCTAAAACAGTTCCCGGGAAGTTGTTTTGGGAGGCGTCGGTATACGCAGTCCAGGTGTGACCACCATCTCTGGTGATCATCATCGAGTAATCGAGGCCGGAGAAGGTGTTTGTTTGATCATTTGCCGTCACGGTGGCGGCAGACGAAACTATTGGAAATCCAATAGCAGAAAACAGAATTGCTGCTGTTAATTTATTTAAACGCATAAGTATCTTCCAAATTTGTCCATAAACTCGTTTATTAACGAGGGATACAAAAAATGCACGACTTTATATCATTTGCGTTGTTTGCATAGTATTTAATTATATATTAAGGATGAATAAATCAAATTTATCCATATGTATTTAAACAACAATAATACCCGTATCATTTAAATAAATACTTACTCGAACAATTATATGTAAATGTAATTATTGAGAAAGGGGTAGGGGCTTAACTCACGAGCCTCCTTCTCCCGCACCACCGTGCGTAAGCGGCCGTATACGGCGGTGCAGTTATTTTCGAGTTTGATAAAACTTAATTTTAAACAAACTTAAGATATTTAATTAAAAGCTTCTACGAGGTACGTGAAACGATACCAGATCGGGTGCAGAATAAAATTTTGGAATCAGCGAGATTCATGTTGGGTTACGAAAATCCTGATATTTATATTTACCCAAAATACCTCACAGATGAATTTATCCCAGCCAACTATTTTTTCAGACTGTAACTTTTATTCACTTCTTTAGAATTTTGGCCCAAGAGAAAAATAGTGACGGGTATACGTTTATTGGTATATATCGTGGCGAATACCACTTTGTATACCAACAGACGCCGGTCACAGGCGAATCTTCCCGGACTTCTACAGACGTAAAAAAGCCGCAAACCCTTGCGGGCTGCGGCTTTCTTTGCGGTAACGGCCTTATCTGGTAATAACCGAAACCTTGTTTGGTGGAGCTGGGGGGATTTGAACCCCCGTCCAGAATTACTACACCGTCGGCACTACATGCTTAGTCCAATCTTTACATTCGCCGGTTAGCTGCGGATGGACACGCCACTAACAAACTATCCTGATTGGGTTTAACGCTTTCACCCCAGGCAAGGTGTCCACGCGATCTCTTTTGGGTTTGACCTCTCTTGATCCCCGTCCTAAGAGCGGAGGCTAGGGAGAGAGGGCTCTAAGCAGGGTATTAAGCTGCTAGGGCGTAGTTTTCGTCGTTTGCGACTATTTTTTTGCGGCTTTTTACGAGGCCAACCGCCCCTCGGCATGCTCCTTGGGCTTCGCAAATCCTGTCGAATCCAGAATCAGCCCCAAGTACTATTTCGCAGTATACCAGCAAAACACCAAGCTAAGCCAGAGGCTTAGCGATTTGCGTGCTTCATGATACGTGCTTTGTCTACTTTCCACTCACGATCTTTAATGTCATCGCGTTTGTCGTGCTCTTTCTTACCTTTAGCCAGGCCGATTTTCACTTTTGACCAGGCATTTTTCCAGTACATTGAAAGTGCGACGACGGTGTAACCATCGCGACTGACCTTGCCGAACAGCGTTTCTAACTCGCGCTTGTTCAGCAGTAATTTTCTTGTACGGGTCGGGTCACAAACGATATGACTGGATGCCACGTTAAGAGGTTGAATGGTTGCGCCAAACAAAAAGGCTTCACCGTCGCGGAATGTGACGTAGCTGTCAGTGATGTTTGCTTTACCAGCGCGCATCGATTTGACTTCCCATCCCTGCAAAGCAAGCCCCGCCTCAAATTCATCTTCGATGATATATTCGTGGCGAGCGCGTTTGTTCATCGCGATAGTCGCGGAACCGGGTTTATGTGCTTTTTTCTTTGTCATAGTGACACTTATTATACTGTAAGCGATGCCGATTGAAATCCCCACGCTGTCAGAGTCGGGTGTTTTTCCTGTTTGTGGCGTCCTGTGCTTCGTAGTTTTTATTACCGCGCGGATAAATGGTATTATCTGTACGTTTTATGACACCTGGAAAATGATATGCCACAGATAAGTCGTTCTGCGCTTGTGCCGTTCAGCGTGGAACAGATGTACACCTTAGTGAATGATGTTGATGCTTACCCGCAATTTCTGCCTGGTTGTACCGGCAGCCGCATCCTGGAAAACAGCGATACGTCGATGACCGCCGCGGTTGATGTTTCAAAAGCGGGCATCAGTAAAACTTTTACCACCAAAAATACGTTAATCAACAACAAACGCATTGATATGCAACTGGTTGATGGCCCGTTCCGTAAATTAACAGGTGGTTGGGATTTCATCGAACTCAGTCCCGACGCCTGTAAAGTTCAGCTCAGTCTTGATTTCGAATTTACTAATAAATTGATTGAGTTAGCATTCGGTAAAATCTTCAAGGAACTGGCGGGCAGTATGGTTCAGGCTTTCACCTTGCGCGCGAAAGAGGTCTACAGTGTCTGAGATCCGCGTTGATGTGGTTTACGCGTTGCCGGAACGTCAGTATCTGCGGACGGTAAAACTGGAAGAGGGAAGCAGCGTCGAGCAGGCAGTAAAGGCTTCCGGTTTACTTGAGTTGCGTCAGGATATCGATTTAAAACAAAATAAATTAGGTATCTATAGCCGGCCGGTGAAGCTTGCCGACGTGGTCAGCGACGGTGATCGCATTGAAATCTACCGGCCACTGATTGCAGACCCGAAAGAGTTACGGCGTATCAGAGCCGAACGTTCTAAAAAATAAGGCGCCTGAGGCGCCTTATTTTTTTTACCCTGAAAGATGATTTTTGGTAACTACCAGAGACCATCACACCGGGCGATTTATTTTTGATCGCTCAACTTTGGTTTGTTGTCGATGTTAGTCAGCGTATCAGACTGGTTGAAGGTCAGCGTTAAAGTCTGCTGAGTGATACCTTCATGACCTGGCTCCTGACGGAACACGTAATACCAAACATCACTGCCAAACGGGTCGTGCAGCATCGGCGTGCCAAGAACATAAGCAACTTGTTGTTTAGTCATACCGGTATGAATTTTTTGAACATCAGCAGGAGATAAGTAGTTCCCCTGATTGATGTCAGGCCGATAAACCACCTTTTCCAGAGTGGAACAGCCCGCAGTAAGCATTACAAGAGCTACAGCGGCGGCAGTTAGCGTTTTACAGCGCATAGTCATTACATTCCTTTAGGGCATAAGATGCCGATGATAATAGACCTTTCATCAGTTTGAAACCTTTGCGGGGCACCTGTATGACCGCTTAAATGTAAAAAAGTTGAGCTTTTTACGCTGCGAGCAACTCTTTTGCATTGGCCAGCGTGTTTCGGGTGACTTCACTTCCGCCCAGCAGACGGGCCAGTTCCTGCAATCGCGCCTTTTTATCAAGGCGGTGCATTTGGGTTTCTGTCACTTCGCCGTCGGTTTCTTTGCTGACAAAATAATGCTGATGACCGCAACCTGCAACCTGAGGTAAGTGGGTGACGCACATGACTTGCGTGGATTCCCCTAACTGACGTAACAGGCGACCTACGATCGCGGCTGTCGGACCGCTGATCCCCACATCCACTTCATCGAAAATCAATGCCGGTGTTTCCATTTTCTGCGCGGTGATCACCTGAATCGCCAGTGCGATGCGGGACAGTTCACCGCCGGAAGCCACTTTCGCCAGCGCCTGAAGCGGCTGGCCGGGGTTGGTGGTGACCTGAAACTCAAGGCGATCTGCCCCTTCCATATTTAAATGCTCAGGTTCGAACTGCACCTGAATATTAAATTTACCGTGAGGCATGGAAAGCGCCTGCATGCTTTGCGTGATCAGATGGGTTAATTCATTGGCAAAATATTGGCGTTTTTCGTGCAACTGCTCAGCGATAGCCACGGCCTGTTGATAATGGTGCTGTACCGCTTCGCTCAGTTCTGCCTGATTGGTTTCCTGATCGTCCAGCGCCTGCTGCTCTTCGAGCAACTGGCGATGTAATTCAGGTAACTCTTCAGCACTGACATGGTGTTTACGGGCCAGATTCATCTGGCGGGACAGGCGTTGCTCCAGCTCGAACAGACGGTTGGGATCCATTTCCAGACGTTCGCTGTAATGACGTAATTCATCGCTGGCTTCGCTGACCTGAATGGACGCGTCATCAAGCATCACAATCAGATCATTCATTTTGCTGTCGAGTTCTGCAAGCTCAGCCAACTGATGGCGGGCGCTGTAGAGCAGGCTGACAATATTTTGTTCTTCACCATCCGCCAGTAAATAAAGCGCATTTTGACTCAGTGAAAGCAGTTGCCCGCTGTTGGCAAGTCGTTTGTATTCTTCGTCAATTTGCTCATATTCCCCCGCCTGAGGAGCAAATTCATTGAGCTCTTTTAACTGGTATTGCAGCAACTGACGGCGCGATTCGCGTTCGCTGACCTGCTGCTGATACTGCGCCAGCAGGCGGCAGCTCTGATGCCAGTTTTGGTAAGCTTTGCGCATCTCAGCCAGCAGCAGAGGCTGATCGGAATACGCGTCGAGCAAATCTTTCTGATGCTCAGGTTTGAGCAGAAGCTGATGGGCGTGCTGTCCGTGAATTTGAATCAGATGCTGACCCAGTTCACGAAGTTGTGACAGGGGAACCGGCGTACCGTTGATGAAACCACGGGAGCGGCCATCGCTGCTGATGGTGCGGCGCAGGAGGCAATCCTGACCTTCATCGAGTTGATTCTCAGCCAGCCAGTGTTTTGCCGAGGGGGTATCCGCTAAAGTGAAGCGTGCACAGATATCGGCACGGCTGGCGCCGAGACGCACCATGCTGCCGTCTGCACGGTTACCCAGACAAAGCCCGAGCGCATCGATGGCAATGGATTTACCGGCACCGGTTTCACCGGTAATAGCCGTCATCCCGGCATGAAAATCGATTTCTACTTCACGGACAATGGCAAAGTTACTGATAGTTAATTGCGCCAGCATGATCACCTTCCTGTACATAACAACAGACCTGTAATTACATACAGTATAAACTGGTTTTATATACAGTAAAGGGGCTGGCGAATTATTTTTATCTGATCAGAAGAGTTTTTTTGACCACCCGAGTTTAGTGCTTAATGTATTGAAATAGCTGTAGTCTTTAGGGTGGATTAGGTTCAGGTGGAAGTCACTGCGACGGATGACGACCTCTTCACCCGGCTGGATCGGCAGGGCAATCTGGCTGTCGCAGCTGATTTCCAGGTCATTGCTCATATGTGAAAAACGCAGGCAAATCGTGCTGTTGCTGTTGATGACCAGCGGTCGCGCCGAGAGCGTGTGTGGAAACATAGGGACCAATGCGATGGCTTCTAAGGTCGGCGTCAGGATCGGACCGCCGCCGGAAAGCGAATAGGCGGTCGAGCCAGTTGGCGTAGAAATAATCAGGCCATCTGAACGTTGGGAAAAGGCAAATTTGTCGTCAATATAGACTTCAAATTCAATCATGTGAGCCACTTTCCCGGGGTGAAGCACCACTTCGTTAATGGCGGTACTGACGCGACATTGCTGGTCTTTGCAGCGTACCATCGCTTCCAGCAGGAAACGTTGCTCGCTGATGTATTCGCCCTGCAACACGTCATCGAGCTGTTGCAGCGCGTTGTCCGGATCCAGATCGGTCAGGAAGCCCAGGTTGCCGCGGTTGATACCGATGACTTTAATGTCATAGCGTGCCAGAACGCGGGCAGCGCCCAGCATATTGCCGTCACCGCCGACGACCACGGCGAGATCAGCCAGTTTACCGATCTCCGCCAGGCTGCCTGTCTGTGCGCCCTCCAGGGCTAAATCTTGCGCCACCTGTCGTTCAACGATGACCTGATAACCTTTGGAGATTAACCAGTGGTAAAGCATTTCATGGGTGGCAAGTGCGGAAGGATGACGAGGGTGTCCGACAATCCCAATGCACTCAAATTTTTTATTCATCGCTGTGGTTATCCTCAGCAGGGTGTGATGACTCCTGCATTATGACCGGTTTCATTAAAAACCAAACCTTGAAACCCCGGTTTTGATCCCCATAATAAGCCAACTAGCAAGATTAATGCTAAAACGCGGAGAGATTCATGAGTAGTAAAGAACATAAGACACCTGACGAGCAAGTCTCTGAAGAACTCAATCAGGAACAAGAGCTGCATGCGGAAGCGGAAACTCAGGCGGCAGATGTCGTTGACCCGCGCGATGAACGTATTGCTGAATTGGAAGCACAGCTGAAAGAACTCCAGCAGCGTGAGCGTGACAGCCTGCTGCGTGCGAAAGCGGAAGTGGAAAACATCCGCCGTCGTACCGAGCTGGATATTGAGAAAGCCCACAAATTCGCTCTGGAGAAATTCTCTGGCGAACTGTTGCCGGTTATCGATAATCTGGAACGTGCGCTGGATCTGGCTGATAAATCGAATTCAGAACTGGCGGGTCTGATTGAAGGCGTCGAGCTGACCCTGAAATCTCTGCTGGATGCTGTTCGCAAGTTCGGTATGGAAGTGGTGGGTGATATTCACGTGCCATTCAATCCTGAACTGCACCAGGCGATGACCATGATGGAATCAGAAGAGCTGGAACCTAATCACGTGATGATGGTGATGCAGAAGGGTTACACGCTCAATGGCCGCCTGTTGCGTCCGGCAATGGTGGCAGTTTCTAAAGCCAAAGCCTGATTCAGTTTTAAGCAGACTGATATAACGAAAGAGGCACCTTTGCGGGTGCCTCTTTTTTTACTATTCCGGCAATCGCGGTACCCAGTCAATCGGTGCCAGACCTTGCTGCGCCAGCAAATTATTTGCCTGCGAGAAGTGTTTACAGCCCAGAAACCCGCGATGCGCTGAGAGCGGAGAAGGGTGCGGCGCTTTCAGGACGTGATGACGGTTGCGGTCAATGATATTGCCTTTTTTCTGCGCATGAGATCCCCAGAGCAGGAAGATCACGCCCTCACGATTATCGTTCAGTGCGGCAATCACTTTGTCTGTAAAGGTTTCCCAGCCCAGTTTGGCGTGGGAATGCGCCTGCCCGCCTTCGACCGTTAACACGGTATTAAGCAACAACACCCCCTGATCGGCCCAGCTCTGTAAATAGCCATGGGCAGGGCGCTCAAAGCCCGGGATATCAGTGATCAGTTCTTTATACATGTTCACTAAAGAAGGCGGCGCCGGAATGCCCGGACGGACGGAGAAAGAAAGCCCATGCGCCTGATTTGGGCCGTGGTACGGATCCTGCCCGAGAATAACGACTTTGACGTCAGCCAGTTCCGTCGAGCGAAATGCGTTGAAGACATCCTGTTGGGGCGGATAAATCGTTTTGCCCGCGGCGCGTTCGGCGGCCACAAACTTCAGCGTATCCACAAAATAGGGTTGTTCCTTTTCCTGACCAATCACGTCATGCCAGGTGAGAATTGAAGACATTGACGCTCTCCTTTACCGGTAAATTTAACTGACGGTAGCTTACCTGCTCATCCTGCTGAGTGAAACCCGCCTGAGCTTTTGCTGATGTTTATCTGCGACTTAACCTTTCTGTATAAATTATTTTTGATAATTTACAAAAATAATTTAATCGGAGCCCTTGGAAAAATTGATATAAAACATAAATATGCTGAGAGCGAAGAATACCCACACGGTAAAGATTGATATTTATCAAAGAATGCAGGGTGCCGTGCTGTTATATCTGACAACAGGAAAGCAGGTTCAAGCCTGACACCCATCAATTAACAGTATCGTAGCCAATTATGGAGGCAACATATGATCACCGGGATCCAAATTACCAAAACCAACAACGAAGCGCTGAAAAACTCTTTCTGGCTGCTGGATGACGAGAAAGCGGAAGCGCGCTGTGTATGTGCAAAAGCGGGTTATGCGGAAGACCAGATCGTTGCTGTCAGCGAGCTGGGCCAGTTCGAATACCGTGAAGTGCCGATGGAAATTCAACCGACTGTACGCGTGGAAGGGGGTCAGCACCTGAACGTTAACGTATTGCGTCGTGAGACTCTGGAAGACGCCGTTAAGCACCCGGAAAAATACCCACAGCTGACCATTCGTGTGTCTGGTTATGCGGTACGTTTCAACTCACTGACTGCTGAACAGCAGCGTGACGTGATTACCCGTACTTTTACGGAAAGCCTGTAATCGCCTCTGATTTTTTCAGAGAGCTGCAGACTTTTGGATATAAAAAAACCGCCTTTCGGGGCGGTTTTTCTTTGCATTCAATCAGGCAATGCTTATTTCGAGGCGTCTTTCGCTGCGTCAGGTTTAACGCGGCGCTTGCCGACATTTTTGCTGTCACGATGGCGAACTTTCACTTTCACCTTCGATTTTTCCTGATCCGCTTTCTGCTTCTCTTTGCGTTTCGCCAGCACTTTCTTCGATGGCTTACCGGTTACTTTTTCGCTTGGCGCTTTGGTTTTCGGACGGAATCCTTCCAGCACACGAGCTTTAAGCGGTTCGTTCAGATAACGACCGATTTTACCGAGCAGCAGATGGTCATGCGCTTCCACGAAGGAAATCGCGGTGCCTTTACGACCGGCACGACCCGTACGGCCGATACGGTGCAGGTAAATGTCAGCGGTCAGCGGCAGGTCAAAGTTAAAGACGTGGCTGATGTCGTTGATATCCAGACCGCGGGCAGCAATGTCAGTGGCAACCAGCACGTTAACGCGGTCTTCAACCATACGTTTGACGGCCTCGGTGCGTTTGACCTGTACCATTTCGCCTTCGAGATAACAGGAGTTGATCCCGGCTTCACGCAGCCACGCGACCAGTTCATGTACCCGCTCACGTTTACGCACGAAGATCACTGATTTCGTGACGTCTTCCTGTTTCAGCAAATGGATCAGCATCTGGGTTTTATGCGCCAGATCGTCGGCACGGTAATACCATTGCAGAATTTTCTTGCGTTCGCGGCGTGACGGATCGGCTTCGATTTCTACCGGCTCTGTCAGAATGCGTTCTGCGAATTCACGGATGGCTTCCCCTTCCAGCGTTGCGGAGAACAGCAACGTCTGTTTACGCCAGCGTGCTTCGGCAGAAATGGTTTCGATATCCTGAGCAAACCCCATGTCCAGCATGCGGTCGGCTTCATCGAGGATCAGCGTTTCGATGGCACGGCAGTCAAAGTTTTCTTCTTTGATGTATTGCAGCAGACGACCGGTTGTCGCAACGACAATGTCCTGGTTTTCGCTGAATACTTCTGCGTGGTTCATATACGCCACACCACCGGTGATGGTAGCGATATCCAGATCGGTGTGTTTGGCTAACTCACGCGCCTGTTCCGCCACCTGCATGGCGAGTTCACGGGTTGGCGTGAGGATCAGAATACGTGGCGGACCAGATTTCTTACGCGGGAAATCCAGCAAATGCTGCAATGCAGGCAGCAGGAATGCCGCTGTTTTGCCGGTGCCGGTAGGAGCCGAACCCAACACATCGCGTCCGTCCATTGCTGGCGGAATGGCCTCTGCCTGGATGACAGTAGGGCGGCTATAGCCTTTGTCGCCAAGGGCGTCAATCAGGCGTTCATCGAGTTCGAGTTCGGAAAAAGTGGTTACAGTCATGGTCTACCTCTACTTGGGGCGCCGATTATAGACGTGTTAGACGCGATCTTCACCTATTTAAGCGGTTTGCGTGGCTTTTACTCTGCTTCTCTTTCCCCTATGCTACGACAGTTTTCGTTTACAGGCCTGTTGGCGGGCGTAATTACGGTGAAATCAGTGACCAGAGAAGTCAGTTCCGCACAGCCTTTACGGCGTAATGGATTTACCTTTAAACAGTTTTTCGTTGCCCATGACCGCTGTGCGATGAAAGTCGGCACCGATGGCGTTCTGCTCGGCGCCACGGCACCGGTCAGTAAAGCGCGGCGCGTTCTCGATATCGGCTGTGGAAGCGGGTTAATTGCCATAATGCTGGCGCAGCGCAGTTCCGATGAGACGCGCATTGATGCCGTGGAACTCGATCCGCCTGCGGCGGCTCAGGCCGATGAGAATTTCCGTGAGTCCGTATGGTCACACCGTCTGGCGGTGTTTGCGCAGGACGTCAATGTGTATGCGCAGGAACATCCCGCGCAATACGATCTGATTGTCAGTAATCCGCCTTATTTTGAATCTGCCGTAGCCTGCCGCGACGAGGCCCGAAATGCGGCCCGTTACACGGAAACCCTGACGCATGCAGCCCTGCTGGATTGCGCGCAGAGGCTGATCACGCCAGAAGGATTATTCAGTGTCGTGTTGCCGTATGACATCGGGTTGGCCTTTGAGGCGCTCGCGCATCAGAAAGGCTGGTACAGCGCATGGCAGATGGCGGTTCGCGACAGGCCGGGCAAGCCATTAAACCGTTTGCTGCTGACATTATCCCGGCAAGCCGTTGCACGGGAAGATCACGAGCTGGCGCTGCGGAAGTCGGAAGGGGTTTACAGTGAGGCGTTTTGCGCACTGATTACGGATTTCTATCTGAATTACTGACAGAGAGTGTTGCGGTGGTGAAAAGTGCGTTCCTTCGCACTTTTTGGCGTTATGGCTGCAAAATCGTCGGCTGTGGATTTTCCTGTAAGTCCGGATAATCGAGCGTGAAATGCAGGCCGCGACTTTCTTTACGTTCCAGCGCACTTCTTACAATCAGTTCGGCGACCAGCACCAGATTTCGCAGTTCCAGTAAATTGTTGGAAATGCGGAAGTTCGCGTAATACTCATCAATTTCCTGTTGCAGGGTCATGATACGGCGCAGGGCGCGTTCGAGTCGTTTGGTCGTGCGCACAATCCCGACGTAATCCCACATAAACAGCCTCAGTTCATGCCAGTTATGCTGGATCACCACCTGCTCATCGGAATTATCTACCCGGCTTTCATCCCACTGCGGAATGTTTTTTGCCAGTCTGGCATGAGGCAGACGCTTGATGATGTCTTCCGCCGCTGACCAGCCGTAGACCACGCATTCCAGCAGGGAATTCGATGCCAGACGGTTTGCGCCATGCAGACCCGTATAGCTGACTTCACCAATAGCGTAGAGCCCGTCGAGATCGGTACGACCGTGCTGATCGACCATGACGCCGCCGCAGGTGTAATGTGCCGCCGGCACAATCGGGATCGGCTCTTTGGTCAGATCAATCCCCAGTGATTGCAGCTTTTCATCAATCATCGGGAAATGATGCTTAATGAACTCCGGTGGCCGGTGGCTGATATCGAGATACATGCAATCCGCGCCGAGACGTTTCATTTCATGGTCAATGGCTCTTGCCACCACATCGCGCGGTGCCAGTTCGCCACGTTCATCGAAATCAGGCATGAAACGGGTGCCGTCCGGACGTTTGAGCAGTGCGCCTTCACCCCGCAGGGCTTCTGTCAGCAGAAAGTTGCGTGCCTGGGGATGATAAAGGCAGGTCGGATGGAACTGGTTAAATTCGAGGTTGGCAACACGACAGCCTGCGCGCCACGCCATCGCCACGCCGTCACCGGAGGAAATGTCCGGGTTGGTGGTGTACTGATACACCTTTGCTGCGCCGCCTGTCGCCAAAACCACGGCTTTGGCGCGCAAGGTTTCCACATGTTCTTTATCGCGGTTCCAGACATACGCGCCCACGACGCGTTGCGTGCCCGCTAATCCGAGTTTACTTGAGGTAATTAAATCAACGGCATTATAGCGCTCTTTCACGCAAATATTGGCGTGCGCCCTTGCTTTCCCTACCAGCGTAGTCTCTACTTCTTTACCTGTAGCATCAGCAGCATGCAGGATCCTGCGGTGGCTGTGACCGCCTTCGCGAGTCAGGTGATAGCGCTCTTCTGAGCTGGCGTTGGTTTCGGTATCAAACAGCACGCCCTGGTCGATCAACCACTGGACGCAATGACGCGCATTACTGGCGATAAATTCAACCGCTTCTTTATCGCATAAACCTGCGCCGGCAATTAATGTGTCATCAACGTGTGAGGCAATGCTGTCTGCTTCGTCGAAAACTGCGGCGATACCGCCTTGTGCGTAGAACGTGGAGCCTTCGTTGAGGGGGCCTTTACTGAGAACAGTGACATGACAGTGGTCTGCTAGTCGCAAAGCCAACGAAAGGCCCGCAGCGCCACTTCCGATTATCAATACATCGCTAACAAATTCAGATGAAGGTTGCATAACGTATGATGTTTGCAGAAGAAGAGGGAAATTCATGTTAGCCTAAACCTCCGTGCAAAAGCCACGGGCTTGAGACTTCAATAGAAAAAACAATGACGATGTGGAACTTAATGATCCATGTGAACTCCAAGCAGTACTTGCTCAGGAATATAATGATGAAAGCTGGCAGTACGACTTTATGCGCGGAGATAGTTTTGGGGAGATTTTACCTCGGATGAGCGAGCAGTTAGCCGATCAGGTTCTGGTTGAGCGGGTCCAGAAAGGTGATCAAAAATCGTTCAATTTACTGGTTATTCGTTACCAGCATAAGGTAGCGAGCCTTGTATCCCGCTATGTGCCACAAGGCGATGTGCCTGATGTGGTTCAGGAATCCTTTATTAAAGCGTATCGTGCGCTGGAATCTTTCCGCGGCGACAGTGCTTTTTACACTTGGCTGTATCGTATTGCAGTCAACACAGCGAAAAATTATTTAGTCGCTCAGGGGCGTCGTCCGCCATCCAGTGATGTTGATGCGAACGAAGCCGAGAATTTCGAAAGTGGCGGTGCCCTGAAAGAAATTTCGAACCCTGAGAACTTAATGTTGTCTGAAGAGTTACGGCAGATAGTTTTCCGTACTATTGAAGCACTTCCTGAAGATCTTCGCATGGCGATCACCTTAAGGGAGTTGGATGGATTGAGCTACGAAGAAATAGCCTCCATCATGGATTGTCCGGTGGGTACGGTAAGATCGCGAATTTTCCGTGCCCGGGAAGCAATTGATAACAAGGTTCAACCGCTCATCCAGCGTTAGAGATGACGGACACAGGAAGGGTACTTAGGCATGCAGAAAGAAAAGCTTTCCGCTCTGATGGATGGTGAAGCCATTGATTCTGAACTGTTAAGTTCTTTATCAACCGATCCTAAGCTTCAGCAAGACTGGCAGAGTTATCATTTGATCCGCGATACCTTACGCGGTGATATTGGGAATGTGGTGCATCTGGATATCGCAGACCGTGTGGCCGCAGCGCTGGCAAATGAGCCGGTTAAACTGGTTCCGGGTTCAGCCACTGAATCACAACCTCAGCCTCATACCTGGCAAAAAATGCCTTTCTGGCAGAAGGTGCGCCCGTGGGCGAGCCAGCTGACTCAGGTTGGTGTTGCTGCCTGTGTTTCTCTGGCGGTGATTGTCGGTGTTCAGCACTACAATCAGCCTGATGCGACAGGTGCTTCTCCGGAAACCCCTGCATTCAATACCTTGCCTATGATGGGTAAAGCGTCTCCGGTGAGCTTCGGCGTACCGAATGAAGGCAATACCGCCAGCGGGCAACAAAACGTGCAAGAGCAACGCAAGCGCATTAATGCGATGTTGCAGGATTACGAATTGCAGCGTCGCTTGCATTCAGAGCAGCTTCAACTCGAACCGATTACTCCTCAGCAAGCCGCTGTTCAGGTCCCTGGTACACAGTCTTTAGGAACGCAAACGCAGTAATGAAGCAATTTTGGTTTGCCGTTTGTTTAGCAACGGGCAGCCTGCTTACTCCAAGTATCGCCTCGGCAGATCCCACTTCCGAGGCGTTACTGCAAGAGATGGGCAAGGCCAGTCAGACGCTGAATTATGAAATGGGTTTTATCAACATCACGAAGCAAGGGATTGATTCCTTCCGCTTTCGTCATGCCGTTTCCAATCAAGCCTCACTCGCTCAACTGGTTCTGATGGATGGACCGCGCCGTGAAATTGTCCAGCGCGGAAAAGATATCAGCTACTTTGAGACCGGGTTGCAGCCTTTTACGCTGGATGGCGATCACATCGTTGATTCCCTGCCTTCCATTGTGTTCAGTGATTTCTCTCTTCTGACAAAATACTACGATTTTATCGCCGTAGGGCGCGCGCGTGCCGCCGATCGTCTGAGCCAGGTGATCCGTGTTGTTTCGCGTGATGGTACGCGATTCAGCTATGTTATCTGGGTTGATGAAGAGACGAAGTTACCTATGCGCGTGGATTTGCTGGATCGCGATGGCGAAACACTGGAGCAGTTCCGGGTCATCAGTTTTGATGACGGGAAACAGGCGCTTACCTCGCTTGCTGATCTCGAAAAAGCCAATCTGCCACCTGTGCTTTCTTTACCCGCTTCCGAGCAGGTGAAGTTTGGCTGGCAGGTGAAATGGCTGCCGGCTGGGGTGACCGAAGTCGCCAGCAGTCGCCGGACCTTGCCAAATATGCCAGTCACGATAGAATCACGGTTGTACACTGACGGATTGTTCAGCTTCTCTGTCAATATCAGTGCCACAACTAACGGCCCTTCTGAGCAACTTATCAGGCAAGGGCGCAGAACGGTGCAGACTGAAATACGTAACGGCAACGAAATTACTGTTGTGGGCGAATTGCCGCCTTCAACCGCCAAGCGTATCGCAGAGAGCATTGTTTTCGCAGCGAAATAGCATTACTCACAACGACTGTCTCAGCGAAAGAAATACAGGGTGATCACATGATGAAAGAATGGGCCACGGTTGTGTCGTGGCAAGATGGTATTGCGACTCTGCGTTGTGAAACGCAGGCTGGTTGCAGTAGCTGCCATTCCCGTTCAGGTTGTGGTGCCCGCGTATTGAACGAGCTGGGGCCGCAGACCGAACATAATCTCCAGGTCAGCATCAACGAACCTCTTGCACCGGGTCAGAAAGTTGAACTGGGGATACAGGAAGGCAGCCTGCTGCGTTCAGCATTTCTGGTTTACATGACGCCGTTATTCGGTGTGATCGCGGGCGGCGGAATACTGCAGGCACTGCTGAAAGCAGACATGTACGCAGTGATTGGTGCCGTGCTGGGTGGTGGATTAGGTTTTCTGATTGCCAAAGCACTGGCGGCGAAAGTGGACGGAAAGGCCGGATATCAACCTGTCATCTTACAGGTCGGATTACCTCCCGATGCCTTCCGGTACGCCTCAGACAGCAAACTTCCTTCCTGATATTTCTCAAACCGCAACATGCCAATGTGCCACCGTGTTTCTGAAACCGGTGGCATTTTTAGTTTCTGACCGGTATCCGGTTCTGGATCATATGTTCGATCAGCGCGATGAAGAGATCTGCGCTTGAGAGTGACGTGTAAGCCACAGAAAACAGGATACGACCATGCTTGTCCAGCAGCCTGATCAGCGGACTGTTACTGCCGCCACTGATAAACTGGATATCCTCAACAGGCACAGTTTTGCCTTCATCCGTAGTCAGCATCAGGGCGCTCAGACGGATCCTTTTTTCATGTCCGGCCAGCAGGTTGGCACCGATAAACCGTTTCAAACCGCAATGTGAGTTGTCGAGTTTAGTAAATAAAATATCCCCACCTTGCGCTAGGGTATTTAATGCCCATGGGCCACGGAACATCAGCTGTTCGTTCTTAATCACCTCGATCAGTCTTTCAGAATTGGCGATGTCGGGCGTGATGCGATGCCAGACTTTGCTATTTTCCTCACGAAACGTCATGGTATTTAAAATACGTCGCGTGTATTTCCCGGTTCTGAAACGATATATATCCATAATCCGTTCAAAAGGGATAAAACGGTTTTTTTGATCCGTCTGGCTTATAACTAAAATACCGTTTTCATGAAGCTGATAGAATTGATTTGGCCTGATAATACGCCTCAGCATGATGAGAACCACACCAAGTGCAATACTGAGCAGAGCAGACAGAATCACGCTGTGCAGCCCTTCTGCGGTATGGCCAAAAGCCAGCAGGAATGCAATTTGCACCGCGCCGCCAATCAGTAAAAGAACCGACAGGACCAGAGTGATCCAAGAGTTGGCTTTGGCAAAGCCATGCTGACTGAGCAGCCGCCCTTCATTGATCATATTGATAACCTTGTGACCGGATTGAATTAAAAAGAAAAAAAGATATTTAAGGAAGAAGTTTAATGAGAGCTTTATGAGTGTGAAATTATGTAATTTCTTTTATAACAATATATTAAGATTCAGAGCCGCTTTCTGTAAATGGGTATTTTCCTAAAACGGTGCGCGGGAAGCAGACACATAAAATACTTTCCTGATGTCCCGAAAAGGGGCGACGGCACGCACCGATGATGAAAACAAATGAAAACGGAAGGATTTCGTCTCGTGAAAGCTCGCATAATCTGGAGTTAGCATCTGCCGAGACTAGGTTTTCACGGTGCTGGCATGTAGAATGCTGCGACTTAGGCGAAAGACAGCCAACCTACAAACCGTCGCTGTATGTTCATGGCGAATGATTCAGAAATACCAAGGTAGAAAAACTTTTATAATGAAGCATATACGAAATTTCTCCATTATTGCCCACATTGACCACGGTAAGTCGACGCTGTCAGACCGTATTATTCAAATTTGCGGCGGCTTATCCGACCGTGAAATGGAAGCGCAGGTCCTCGATTCAATGGATCTGGAACGTGAGCGCGGCATCACGATCAAAGCGCAAAGCGTTACGCTCGATTACAAAGCGAAAGATGGTCAGGTTTACCATCTCAACTTTATCGATACGCCGGGTCACGTCGACTTCTCCTATGAAGTTTCCCGTTCTCTCGCAGCTTGTGAAGGCGCGTTGCTGGTCGTGGATGCAGGTCAGGGCGTAGAAGCACAGACGCTGGCGAACTGCTATACCGCGATGGAAATGGATCTGGAAGTTGTTCCGGTTCTGAACAAAATCGACCTGCCTGCCGCCGATCCTGATCGCGCTGCACAGGAAATCGAAGACATCGTGGGTATTGATGCGACGGATGCCGTTCGCTGTTCCGCGAAAACCGGTGTCGGTGTGCCTGAAGTCCTCGAGCGCCTGGTGCGTGATGTGCCACCGCCGGAAGGTGATCCTGAAGCCCCGCTTCAGGCATTGATCATCGACTCCTGGTTCGATAACTATCTTGGCGTGGTTTCTCTGGTGCGTATCAAAAACGGTACCATGAGAAAGGGCGACAAAATAAAAGTGATGAGTACCGGACAGGTGTATAACGCCGATCGTCTGGGTATTTTCACGCCTAAACGTGTCGATCGCGATATCCTGAACTGCGGCGAAGTAGGCTGGCTGGTTTGTGCGATTAAAGACATTCTGGGCGCACCGGTCGGCGATACGCTGACGTTAGCGCGTCAGCCTGCTGAAAAAGCGTTGCCTGGCTTTAAGAAAGTTAAACCACAGGTCTACGCCGGTTTGTTCCCGGTCAGCTCTGATGACTATGAAAACTTCCGTGATGCATTAGGCAAACTGAGCCTTAACGATGCTTCCCTGTTCTACGAACCAGAAAGTTCTACCGCGCTGGGCTTCGGCTTCCGTTGTGGCTTCCTGGGTCTGTTGCACATGGAAATCATTCAGGAACGTCTGGAACGTGAATACGATCTGGATCTGATCACCACGGCGCCAACGGTAGTGTATGAAGTGCTGACGACGGGCAATGAAACCATCTATGTCGACAGCCCGTCCAAACTGCCAGCCCTGAACAACATTCTGGAACTGCGCGAACCGATCGCTGAGTGTCATATGCTGATGCCGCAGGAATACCTCGGCAGCGTGATCACCCTGTGTATTGAGAAGCGTGGCGTTCAGACCAACATGGTTTATCACGGTAACCAGGTTGCGCTGACGTATGAAATTCCAATGGCGGAAGTGGTGCTCGATTTCTTCGACCGTCTGAAGTCAACCTCGCGCGGTTATGCGTCGCTTGATTACAATTTCAAACGTTTTCAGGCTTCTGACATGGTGCGTGTTGATGTTCTAATCAACGGCGACCGTGTGGATGCATTGGCGCTGATCACTCACCGTGGCAATTCACAGTTCCGTGGACGCCAGCTGGTTGAGAAAATGCAGGAACTGATCCCGCGTCAGCAGTTCGACATTGCTATTCAGGCGGCAATTGGTGCTCACATCATTGCCCGTTCCACTGTGAAGCAATTGCGTAAAAACGTTCTCGCCAAATGTTATGGCGGCGACGTCAGCCGTAAGAAGAAACTCTTGCAGAAACAGAAAGATGGTAAGAAGCGCATGAAACAAGTGGGTAACGTCGAGTTACCACAGGAAGCGTTCCTGGCCATTCTTCACGTGGGCAAAGACAGCAAGTAAATCCTTAATTGAGTCGTAGGGAGTATGCATGGCTAACATGTTTGCCCTGATTCTGGCGGTTGCAACGCTGGTGTCAGGGATTATCTGGTGCCTTGATCGTTTCAAGCTGGCACCTGCACGCCGGGCGAAAATTGCCAAAATTAAGGCTGAAACGGGCGGCGCCGTTGACGATTCAACACTGAGTAAAGTGGCAAAGCAGCCGGGCTGGGTGGAAACCTGTGCATCGGTATTCCCGGTATTGTTAGTCGTGTTTGTGGTGCGTTCATTTATTTATGAACCTTTCCAGATCCCGTCCGGCTCCATGATGCCAACCTTGCTGATTGGCGATTTCATCGTGGTTGAGAAATATGCTTATGGCCTGAAAGATCCTATTACTCAGACCAAGCTGATCCCAACGGGTGAGCCTAAGCGTGGCGATGTGGTGGTATTTAAATATCCCCTGAATCCGAGCGTGGACTATATTAAACGTCTGGTCGGCTTGCCGGGTGACCGCGTGACGTATGATCCGTTCAGCAAACAGGTCACGGTTCAGCCAGCCTGTGAAAGCGGTAAAAATTGCAATACGGCTTTAGCGGTGACGTATGACACCGGTGTGGCCAGCGATTTCGTGCAGACGTTTGGTCAGTCTACCGGTGGTGAAGCCAGCAGCGGTTTCTTTGAAACGCCACCAACCAGCAATGTGCCGCAGGACGGTGTCCGTCTGGTTCAGCGCAATGAAACATTGGGCAACGTGACACACCGTATTTTGACGGTACCGGGTGCGCGTGACCAACTGGGTGCTTATTATCAGCAACCGGGTCAGCCGCTGGGAACATGGGTCGTGCCAGCAGGGCACTATTTCATGATGGGCGATAACCGTGATAACAGCGCTGACAGCCGTTATTGGGGCTTTGTTCCGGAACAGAATTTAGTCGGTAAAGCCTCTGCTATCTGGATGAGCTTTAAAAAACAGGAAGGTGAATGGCCTACCGGTGTTCGTTTAAGCCGTATCGGTGGAATTCATTAATTTAATGGTGGCTATTAGCGCAGCATTATATTTCCACTCGTTGTAGAATATCCTTTCGGGCGATAAAAGTTGGCTCCCCTGATTTTAAATCTAAATTTAAAACGCACAGAGGGAGCCACTGCAAACGAAACAGCTTTGGATTGGCTTAGGGCGAAGCAGGCCTGTTCCGTATGCTGAAGTTTTTGACGCATTCTTGATCTATTGGTAACTCATGAATCCCATCGTAATAAACAGGCTTCAGCGGAAGCTGGGCTACACTTTTCAACAGCAGGAGCTTTTATTGCAGGCACTGACTCACCGCAGCGCAAGCAGTAAACACAATGAGCGTTTAGAGTTCCTGGGTGACTCAATTCTTAGTTATGTCATTGCTAACGCGCTGTACCATCGTTTTCCTCGCGTCGACGAGGGCGATATGAGTCGTATGCGTGCCACCCTGGTACGTGGAAATACGTTAGCTGAAATGGCACGTGAATTCGATCTCGGCGAATGTTTACGCTTAGGGCCGGGCGAATTGAAAAGTGGTGGTTTCCGCCGCGAGTCGATTCTTGCGGATACGGTGGAGGCACTCATTGGCGGCGTGTTCCTGGACAGTGATATCCAGACCGTCGAAAAGCTGATTCTCGATTGGTACCGTAGTCGTTTGGACGAAATCAGTCCCGGTGATAAGCAGAAAGACCCAAAAACCCGTTTACAGGAGTTTTTGCAAGGTCGTCATCTGCCGTTGCCTTCTTATCTGGTTGTGCAGGTTCGCGGTGAAGCGCACGATCAGGAGTTTACCATCCACTGCCAGGTCAGTGGCTTGAGCCAGCCGGTTGTAGGAACCGGTTCAAGTCGCCGTAAAGCCGAGCAGGCGGCAGCGGAACAAGCGCTGATACAGCTGGAGCTTGAATGAGCGAAGAAAAGAATTACTGTGGTTTTGTTGCAATCGTCGGCCGACCTAACGTCGGCAAATCGACCTTGCTGAATGAATTATTGGGGCAAAAAATCTCCATTACTTCCCGCAAACCACAAACCACGCGTCACCGCATCATGGGTATCCATACCGAAGGGCCTTATCAGGCCATCTACGTGGACACCCCGGGGCTGCACATTGAAGAAAAACGTGCCATTAACCGCCTGATGAACCGTGCTGCAAGCAGCTCGATTGGTGATGTTGAACTGGTGATCTTCGTGGTCGAAGGCACCCACTGGACTGCCGATGACGAAATGGTGGTCAACAAACTGCGTGATTTGAAATCACCGGTTCTGCTGGCGATCAATAAGATTGATAACGTCACCGACAAGTCTAAATTATTGCCACATCTGCAATTCCTGAGTGAGCAGATGAACTTCGTGGATATCGTGCCTATTTCTGCAGAGAAAGGGACTAACGTCGATACCATCGCGGCACTGGTGCGTAAGCGTCTGCCGGAAGCGGTTCATCACTTCCCGGAAGATTACATCACTGACCGTTCACAACGCTTTATGGCCTCAGAAATCATCCGTGAAAAACTGATGCGTTTCCTGGGCGAAGAGTTGCCGTATTCCGTGACAGTCGAAATCGAACGCTTTGTCAGCAATGAACGCGGCGGTTACGACATCAATGGCCTGATTCTGGTAGAACGTGAAGGCCAGAAGAAAATGGTTATCGGTAACAAAGGCTCTAAAATCAAGACGATCGGCATTGAAGCCCGCCAGGACATGGAAAACATGTTCGAAGCGAAAGTCCATCTTGAATTGTGGGTTAAGGTCAAATCCGGCTGGGCAGACGACGAACGTGCGCTGCGCAGTCTGGGTTATGTAGACGACTTATAAGGTCCGCGCCTATGGAAGGCTGGCAACGCGCATTTGTTTTGCATGGGCGACCTTACAGTGAAACCAGCCTGATGCTGGATTTATTCACTGAGGGACAAGGGCGGGTACGCATACTGGCTAAAGGTGCGCGTGGCCGCCGGTCCAATCTGAAAGGCTGCCTGCAGCCTTTTACGCCTTTACTGGTTCGCTGGAGCGGGCGGGGAGAAGTGAAAACCCTGCGCAATGCCGAACCTGTCTCTCTCGCCCTTCCTCTGTCGGGTCTGATGCTTTACAGCGGCCTGTACGTCAACGAACTCGTTTCCCGGGTTCTTGAGCAGGAAGCGAATTACTCTTCCCTGTTCTTCGATTACCTCAATTGTCTGCAAAATCTGGCGGGTGCCAGCGGCTCTCCGGAGTATGCGTTGCGCCAGTTCGAGCTTTCTTTGTTGCATCATCTGGGCTATGGCGTGGATTTTCTGCATTGCGCGGGCAGCGGTGAAGAAGTCAGCGACACCATGACTTACCGGTACCGTGAAGAAAAAGGCTTTATCGCCAGTCTGGTGATTGATAATTCCAGCTTTACGGGGCGGGATTTAAAAGCGCTGGCCAGCCGTGATTTTCCGGATGTTGCGACGTTGCGCGCCGCGAAGCGTTTTACCCGCATGGCGCTGAAACCTTACCTTGGCGGCAAGCCCCTGAAAAGCCGCGAACTGTTCCGCCAGTTTCAGGTTAAAAAGCCTGTTTCACCTTCTGACAATTCTTCCAGCTAATTCAGACTCCGGGCTACACGCCGCCACTCTCAAGGGTGTAAACTGCAGAAATTAGCGTTGTTGTTCCATTCATAAATCAATTCATTCTTAAATCTGGAGCTGTTATGGCTGAGTTGCTGTTGGGCGTTAACATTGATCACATTGCGACACTGCGTAATGCACGCGGTACGGCTTATCCTGATCCGGTTCAGGCAGCATTTATCGCTGAACAGGCAGGTGCCGATGGGATCACCGTCCATCTGCGTGAAGACCGCCGTCATATCACCGATCGCGATGTGCGCCTTCTGCGTCAGACTATCCAAACCCGTATGAATCTCGAGATGGCCGTCACCGATGAAATGGTGGGGATTGCCTGCGAAATCCTGCCACATTTCTGCTGTCTGGTGCCGGAAAAACGTGAAGAAGTGACCACCGAAGGCGGTCTGGATGTTGCCGGTCAGCTGGATAAAATGACGGTGGCAGTTTCCCGTCTCAGCGAAGCCGGTATTCTGGTGTCTTTGTTTATCGATCCTGATTTGCGTCAGATCGATGCCGCGGTGGCCGTTGGCGCACCTTACATTGAGATCCACACCGGTGCCTATGCCGAAGCGCAAACTGATCTTGAGCGTCAGGCGGAGCTGGAGCGTATCAAACAGGGCGCGGCTTACGCAGCGGGTAAGGGCCTGAAAGTGAATGCGGGCCACGGCCTGACTTACCACAACGTTCAGCCGATCGCGGCCTTGCCGGAAATGCATGAGCTGAATATCGGCCACGCCATTATTGGTCAGGCAGTGATCGACGGATTATCAGGTGCAGTGCGTGAAATGAAAAACCTGATGCGGGAAGCGCGCCGGTAATGAGCATTTTAGGTTTAGGTACGGATATCGTAGAAATTTCCCGTATCCAGGCAGTGATTGAACGCAGTGGTGACCGCCTGGCCCGGCGTATTTTGTGCGCCAGTGAATGGGCAGTTTATCAGCAGCATCAGCAGCCGGTACGTTTTCTGGCGAAGCGGTTTGCCGTTAAGGAAGCCGCCGCAAAAGCGCTGGGAACCGGTATCCGCAACGGGCTGGCGTTTGAGCAATTCGAAGTGGTCAATGATGTGCTGGGCAAGCCGGGGCTGGTTTTTCATGCCCGCGCGGCAGAAATGGCGGCACAGATGGGCGTGAAATCAGTGCATGTCACATTGGCCGATGAGCGCCGTTATGCCTGCGCCACAGTGATTATCGAAAACTAATACCCTTCATCCTTCACAATGCATCACGTGCCATTACACGGCGTGATGCAATACCACAAACTTATCCCAAAGCTGTTCGTTAGTTTCGGTGTGTTGCGGATTGATGATGATGGTATTGTCGATCGGACAGACGCTCTGACAGGTCGGTTTATCGTAATGGCCGACACATTCCGTACAACGATCGCTGTCGATTTCGTAAATCTCATTACCCATCGAGATCGCCTGATTCGGACACTCCGGTTCGCACATATCGCAATTAATGCATTTGTGTGTGATCAGCAGGGCCATGGCGTTTTCTCGTATCGTTCAGTCATCAGGGCGCGCAGTATAGCAGAATTGCGCTGGCGTAGGTTCTGCTCCTGCGCCTTTCCGCCTGCCAAATGATCCTGATCAAACCAGCTTTTTCACCAGTTCTTCGCTATGGCGGATGCGCTCCGGTGCGTGTGCTGTATCTTGCTGAACCAGCGCCACAAACAGTAAATCGGTCAGGGAGTATTGTGCCGTGGTGGCTGAAAGCGCCGCGCCGCGGGTCGCCGGTAATTCTGCCACGGTGTATAAACAGTGGTCGGCCTGTTGCTGCAACGGGTTAGGCGAAAAGCCGGTGATCGCCAGCACTTTCGCGCCGCTTTCCCGCGCTACCCGTGCCGCCAGATTGATCTCACTGCGCTCTCCGCTGAAAGAAATCGCCAGCAATAAATCCTCTTTTGACAGGGCCTGCGCAGTCGCCACCAGCACATGCGTATCGGATTCGGCGATTGCCGTGACCCCGATTTTCAGCAACTTATACGCCAGATCCCTCGCCACCAGTCCCGACGCGCCAATCCCGGTGAGGATAATTTTCCGGGCATCCGTCAGCATCGACAACGCAATTTGCAGGCGGGGTTCGCTGTTGATATCGAGGGTGGCGCGCAATGCCGATTGCTTTTCTGTCAGCAGTTTCTCGCCCACCACATGCAGGCTGTCGGTGCTTAAAATCTGATTATGGACGGTAACCGGCTCGCTGTGTTCGGCTGAGGCCAGCGATTCGCTCATGGCCAGTTTCAGCGCGGGGAAGCCTTTATAACCGAGTTTCTGGGCAAACTTCACCACGCCAGACTGACTGACGCCGGCCATCTCAGCCAGCTTTTGCGAACTCATATGACGGGCTTTTTCCGGCTGAGCCAGTAAAAAATCAGCCAGTTTACGGTCATTTTGCGCCAGTGTCGGATATAGCTGGCGGATACGGATCATACAACTCATGGTGGGTTATCCCGGCGTCTCTGAATACTTACATCACGTTTTACGGATTATGTTATCTAAAATAGCAAATATTCCTCGCATTGATGAATAATATATTCAAATATTGTGTAATAAATTTGAATTAAAAATTCAGGAGAGAAACATGAACACAACCCTCAATCTCGGTGCGCTGGTTTCAGAAAGCCGCAATCCGGACACGATGAATCTCGATGAAATGTCCACGCTGGAACTGGTGGCCTGCTTCAACCGTGAAGACCGCAAAGTGCCGGAAGCCATCAGCCATGTACTGCCACAGATTGCGCAGTCCATCGATAAAGCCGCAGCGTCATTTCAGGCTGGCGGACGACTGATTTACCTTGGTGCTGGCACCAGTGGCCGTCTTGGCGTTCTTGATGCGTCAGAATGCCCGCCAACATTTGGTGTTCCGCACGGCATGGTGGTTGGCCTGATTGCCGGCGGGCCAGGCGCGTTGCTCAAAGCGGTGGAAGGCGCGGAAGACAGCGAATCGCTGGGTGTGGAGGATTTAAAAAATCTCAACTTGAGCGCAAAAGATACCGTGGTCGGGCTGGCGGCCAGCGGCCGGACGCCTTACGTGATCGGCGCCCTGCGCTACGCCAGCGGACTGGGTTGCGCCACGGTGGCGATTTCCTGTAATCCGGATTCGCCGATTGCCCGCGAAGCGGCTATCGCCATTTCACCTGTGGTCGGGCCGGAGGCGCTGACCGGCTCCACCCGCCTGAAATCCGGCACTGCGCAGAAACTGGTTTTGAACATGATCTCAACCGGTGCGATGGTCAAAAGTGGCAAGGTTTACCAGAACCTGATGGTGGACGTGAAAGCCACCAACGTGAAACTGGTCGATCGCGCCTGCCGCATTGTGGTCGAGGCCACGGGCGCGGCGCGCAGTGATGCCGAAGCGGCACTTTCTCAGACTGATTTTGAAGTGAAACCGGCCATTCTGATGCTGCTGGCGGGCATTGATGCCGGACAGGCAAAAACGCGACTGGCGAAACACCACGGATTCCTGCGCGCCGCACTGGCGGATTAACCTCAAGGAGTTGAGCATGGCGATGGCAATGGATAAAACGCAGCGGCTGGCTTCGCAGATTTTGCTGGGGGTCGGCGGCGAGGGCAATATCAGCAAGCTGGAAAACTGCATGACCCGCGTGCGCGTGGAAGTGCGCGACGATGAACGGCTGGATCTGGCCAGCCTGAAAACGCTGGAAGGCATCAAAGGGTATCTGAAGCAGGGCGAACAGCATCAGTTTATTGTCGGGCCGGGTGCGGCGGCAAAAGTGGTGGATGCGATGCGTCTGTTGCTGAGTCCGGCCGGAGCGGTCAGCGGGGCGGGTGAAAACGAGATCGCCCGCAACAAAGCCAGCGCCAAAGCAAAATACTCTGCCCCGATGAGCGGGGCGCTGCGCAAACTGGCCGACGTCTTTATTCCGCTGATCCCGGCCTTTATCGCTTCCGGGCTGATTATGGGCATTATCAATCTGCTCAAACGGCCTGATATCGCCGGTTCCATTGCCCTTGATTACCCCAATATCCTCGGCCTGCTGGCGATTTTTGGCGGGGCGGTTTTTGCCATCATGAACATTCTGGTCGGCGTGAATGCGGCGCGGGTTTTCGGCGGCTCACAGGCGATGGGCGGCGTGATGGCGGGAATTCTCTCCAGCCCTGCGCTGGCGCAAATCACCCTGTTTGGCGAAGCGTTACAGCCCGGTCGTGGCGGGGTGATCGCGGTATTGCTGGTGGTCGCCCTGATGTGCTGGCTGGAGAAAAGATTGCGCCAGTGGCTGCCGGAATCGGTCGAACTGATCCTCAATCCGCTGATCACCACGTTGATCACCGCCACGCTGGCGATTGTGATCCTGCAACCCATCGGCGGTTACATTTCGGATGGCATTGCTCACGGCGTCAATATTGCTATCGATAAAGGCGGATTACTGGTGGGCGCGGTGCTGGCCGGGGCGTTCCTGCCGCTGGTGCTGTCAGGCCTGCATCAGGGACTGGTGCCGATACATGTTGAACTGATCCAGGCGCACGGCTCCAACCCGCTGCTGCCGATTTTAGCCATGGCCGGTGTCGGACAGGTGGGGTCGGCGATCGCGGTGTACATGAAAACCCGCAACGCACGGCTGAAAAAAGTGATCAAAGTGGCGTTGCCGGTGGGGATTTTAGGCATCGGCGAGCCGCTGATATTCGGTGTTACGCTGCCACTCGGTCGTCCTTTTATTGGCGCATGTTTGGGCGGAGCCGTCGGCGGTGCGCTAATCTGTTACTGGAAAGTCGCGACGGTTATCACATTCGGCATTTCCGGCCTGCCGCTGGCACTGACCATTATTTCCGGCAAGGTGATGTTGTATCTGATCGGTTTAGTCATTACGGTAATAGCAGGTTTTATTTTTACCTGGTTGATGGGGTTCAACGATCCCGAGGAGTAACGGATTGAGTACGAAGCCTGATCGACGGGTGGTCTTTTTTGATCTCGATGGCACGCTGCACCAGCAGGATATGTTCGGCAGCTTTCTGCGGTTTTTGCTCAGACGCATGCCGCAGAATCTCATCCTCGTCGTGCCGGTTCTGCCGCTGGTGGGGATAGGATTGTTTATCCACGGACGCGCCGCGCGCTGGCCGATGAGCCTGTTACTGTGGTCGATTACCTTCGGCCACAGTGAGGCACGGCTGAAAGCGCTGGAGCTGCAATTTGTCACTGCGTTTCGTGAGAAAGTGGTGGAGTTTCCGGTGGTGCAGCGCAGGCTGCGGGAATATCTCGACAGCGATGATACGGAAGTGTGGCTGATCACCGGCTCACCGGAAAATCTGGTGCAGCAGGTGTACAACACCTCTCTGTTTTTACCGCAGGTTCGTCTGGTCGGCAGCCGGATTGCGCGCGGTAAAGGCGGCTGGGTGTTGCCATTGCGTTGTCTGGGAGAAGAAAAGGTCGCCCAGCTGGAAAGCCGTATCGGTTCACCGCTTAAACTGTACAGCGGTTACAGCGACAGCAAACAGGACAACCCGCTGCTGTTCTTCTGTGAGCATCGTTTCCGCGTCAGTAAACAGGGCGAGTTACAGCAACTGGAATAACGGCCAGTGCAAAATTCAGATAACATGTCTGCCGGTAAAAAATGATTGAGGTTGAAGTGGCAGAGGCAGAGTTGGCAGTAATGAATGACGATGAACACTGGATGCGGTACGCCATGACGCTGGCGCTGAAAGCGCAGGAAGAGGGCGAAGTGCCGGTCGGCGCGGTGCTGGTTTTAGACAATCAGGTGATTGGCGAAGGCTGGAACCGGTCTATCGGCCATCATGATCCGACGGCGCATGCGGAAATTATGGCATTGCGTCAGGGCGGAAGTGCCGTGCAAAACTATCGTCTGCTCGATGCCACGCTGTATATCACGCTGGAGCCTTGCGTTATGTGTGCCGGGGCGATGGTTCACAGCCGGATCCGCCGCGTGGTGTATGGCGCGGCAGATGCCAAAACCGGTGCCGCCGGTTCCCTGATGGATATCCTGCGTCATCCGGGCATGAATCATCAGATCGACATCACTGCTGGCGTGCTTGCGGAAGAATGTTCGGAACAGCTGAGCGCCTTCTTCCGTTTTCGCCGCAGCCAGAAAAAAGCCCTCAGACAGGCCGAACGTGCGGCGCAAGCTGTGCAACCAACCGACGATAAACCGCAGGAATAAACCGCACCGGCGTTACTGCGCCAGTGCTTCCTGCGGAGCCACGGCCGGATAGCCCTGACCCAGTTGCGCCTGTAACGCGGCTTTCTGCGCCTGTTGCTTCTCTTTTTCCATCAGGTATCCCACCAGACTCAGCTGATAGCGGCGGATATTTTCCACGTAGTTATACGCCTGTGTGCCGCGCGCATAACCGTACGTCGTGCGGCTGAAGAAGCGTTTCTGGTTCAGCATCGGCAGGCGCTGTTTCACATCGGCCCAGCTGTCCGGATTGGCTTTTTGCTGTGCCGTCAGTTTACGGGCATCGAGCATATGTCCGTACCCCATGTTATAGGCCGCCAGCGCAAACCAGATCCGTTCATCCTGCGGAATCGTCTCCGGCATTTTCGCCATCAGATGCGACAGATACTGTGCGCCCCCGCGGATACTCTGCTCGGCATCGGTGCGGTCATCCACATCAAGCCCTCCCGCCGTTGCCCGGGTCAGCATCATGATCCCGCGCACGCCGGTCGGCGATTTGGCCTGCGGATCCCAGTGAGATTCCTGATAGGCGATGGCCGCCAGCAGACGCCAGTCGATGTCCTGCGCATACTTCTCAAACAGCGGTTGCAGGTCCGGCAGCGTACTGTCGATGGCTTTGAGGAATGTCCGCGTATCGACGTAATCAAAATCACCGACGTGACCGAGGTATTTCTCCTCGAGTTTTTCCAGCGTACCGTCTTCTGAAATCTGGCTGAAGAAGTCGAGCATGGCGGCAGACAGGCTGTCGTCATCCGGCACCTTGCGGTAATACCAGGTCACCGGCTCGTCTTCCGTCGCATCAAAAGCAACAGCCAGACGCGGATAAACGCGCTGCATCAGCGCGATGGTCACCGAGTCACCCAGTGTGTAATCCAGCTTGCCGGTTTCCACCTGTTGCAGCAGGTCACGCGGTGACATTTTGTCGGTGGTCGTCCAGGTCAGATCCGGGTATTTGCTTTTGGCCGCTTCCAGTGTCGGGATGTGTGCCGTACCCGCAGAGACCATCAGCGAGCCTTTCACATCCGCGAAACTCTTCGGACGCGGGGCACCCTGCCGGTAAACCAGTTGCTGAGAGATGGAATAATATTCAGGCCCGGCACGGTAGTTTTTCAGCCGCTCATTGTTGTAGACCAGACCCGACGCCAGTAAATCGGCTTTATTGTGATCGAGACTGTCAAACATGGCGTCAACCGTGGTGTGCTGCGTGACGACCAACTGCACGCCCAGATAATCTGCAAAGCGTTTAGCCAGTTCGTAATCGAAGCCGAGATTGCCTTCCGGGGAGTCCATAAAAGTCAGTGGAGAATTGAGCGTGCTGACGCGCAATTCTCCACGGGATTTTATTTGATCCAGCAGGTCGCCTTCACCTCTGTGCCACGGGACGGCTGGCCATAAGGCCAGTGCCAGCAACAGGGCGGCGATCCCCATCAGAACATAATTAATTTTTAGTCGCGTCAAATAGTTATCTCGCTGCGGCGCTCTTGTTTTTTTACGCTATGCTGTGCAGTTTGTATGGTTATATCCCCAGTGCTGACGCATTTTGCTCAACAAAACGGCAGTCTGCAACTTTATTCATGATACCCGTAAGATATGTGGGCCTATAAATGAATATCAAGTTTCACTACGCAAACGGTTTCGTCGGACGCCGGCTTTCTTTATAATAGCCCGCGTTTTCCCCCTGTTGCGCCCAATGAAGCACTGTGGTCAGTGTCTTCGAAGACGAGAGATCTGTGATTATGGAAATACTGCGTGGTTCGCCCGCTTTGTCGGCTTTTCGCATTAACAAATTATTGTCACGTTGTCAGGAAGCCCGCCTTCCGGTCAGCGATATCTACGCCGAATATGTACACTTTGCCGATGTCAGCGCGCCGCTGAATTCGGACGAACAAACCAAGTTACAACGCCTCCTGAAATACGGTCCTTCTCTCGCTGAACACGCTCCTTCTGGTCGTTTACTGCTGGTCACTCCGCGCCCCGGCACCATTTCTCCCTGGTCTTCCAAAGCCACCGACATCGCGCACAACTGCGGTTTGTCGCAGGTTCTGCGTCTTGAGCGCGGTCTGGCCTTTTATGTACAGGCACCGCAACTGACCGAAGCACAGTGGAACGAACTGGGCGCGTTGCTGCATGACCGCATGATGGAAACCGTCTTCACTCAGCCTGAAGATGCCAGCGCGCTGTTCGCGCAGCATCAGCCTGCGCCGGTGCAGCATGTGGATATCCTGGGCGTTGGCCGTGGCGCACTGGAAGCCGCCAACATCAAATTAGGTCTGGCGCTGGCGCAGGACGAAATTGATTACCTGATGGAAGCCTTTACGTCGTTGGGGCGCAACCCGACTGACATCGAACTCTATATGTTCGCACAGGCCAACTCGGAACACTGCCGTCATAAAATCTTCAACGCAGACTGGATTATCGACGGCGAAACGCAGCCGAAATCCCTGTTCAAGATGATCAAAAACACCTTCGAACAGACCCCTGATCACGTGCTGTCGGCGTATAAAGATAACGCCGCCGTGATGGAAGGTTCGCAGGTCGGCCGTTTCTACGCCGATGCGAAAGACGGTCTGTACGATTTCCATCAGGAGCAGGCGCATATCCTGATGAAGGTTGAAACCCATAACCACCCGACGGCGATCTCTCCGTGGCCGGGCGCGGCAACGGGTTCCGGTGGTGAAATCCGTGACGAAGGCGCAACCGGTCGCGGTGCAAAACCAAAAGCCGGTCTGGTGGGTTTTTCTGTGTCCAACCTGCGTATTCCGGGCTTTGAACAGCCGTGGGAAGAAGATTTCGGTAAACCGGATCGTATCGTCACCGCGCTGGATATCATGACCGACGGCCCGCTGGGCGGCGCGGCATTTAACAACGAATTTGGTCGTCCGGCGCTGCTGGGCTACTTCCGGACTTACGAAGAAAACGTTAACAGCCACAACGGACCTGAGCTGCGCGGTTACCACAAACCGATCATGCTGGCGGGCGGTATCGGCAACATCCGCGCGGATCACGTGCAGAAAGGCGAAATCACCGTGGGCGCGAAACTGATCGTGCTCGGCGGCCCGGCGATGAATATCGGTCTGGGCGGCGGCGCGGCATCTTCCATGGCATCCGGTCAGTCGGATGCGGATCTGGATTTTGCTTCCGTACAGCGCGACAACCCGGAAATGGAACGCCGCTGTCAGGAAGTGATCGACCGTTGCTGGCAGCTTGGCGAAGCCAACCCGATCCTGTTCATCCATGACGTCGGTGCAGGCGGTTTATCCAACGCCATGCCGGAACTGGTCAGCGATGGCAACCGTGGCGGCCGTTTCCAGTTGCGTGACATCCTCAACGACGAGCCGGGCATGAGCCCGCTGGAAGTCTGGTGTAACGAATCGCAGGAACGTTACGTACTGGCGGTGTCTCCGGCACAGCTGGAACAGTTCGATGCGATTTGCCAGCGTGAACGCGCACCTTACGCGGTCATCGGTGAAGCGACGGAAGAAATGCATCTGTCTCTGGAAGACAGCCATTTCGATAACCAGCCGATTGATATGCCGCTGGACGTGCTGCTGGGCAAAACGCCAAAAATGACCCGCGACGTCACCACGCTTAAAGCCAAAGGCGACGAGCTGAATGCGGAAAACATTCAGATTACCGAAGCGGTGAAACGCGTTCTGCATCTGCCTGCAGTGGCTGAGAAAACCTTCCTGATCACCATCGGCGACCGTACCGTCACCGGTATGGTGGCACGTGACCAGATGGTCGGTCCGTGGCAGATCCCGGTTGCTGACTGCGCGGTCACTACCGCCAGCCTCGACAGCTATCACGGCGAAGCCATGTCTCTGGGCGAACGCGCCCCGGTGGCCTTGCTGGACTTCGCGGCGTCCGGCCGCATGGCGGTGGGCGAAGCACTGACTAACCTCGCTGCCGTTGAAATTGGCAGCCTGAAACGCGTCAAACTTTCTGCAAACTGGATGTCGGCGGCCGGTCACCCGGGCGAAGATGCCGGTTTATATGCGGCGGTTAAAGCGGTGGGCGAAGAACTTTGTCCGGCGCTGGGTATCACCATTCCGGTGGGCAAAGACTCGATGTCGATGAAAACCCGCTGGCAGGAAGGTAACGAACAACGCGAGATGACCTCTCCGCTGTCGCTGGTGATCACCGCCTTTGCCCGTGTCGAAGACGTGCGCCACACCGTAACGCCGCAACTGCGCACCGACAAAGGCGACACCGTGCTGTTGCTGGTCGACCTGGGTGCCGGTCATAACGCGCTGGGCGCGACCGCGCTGGCGCAGGTTTACCGTCAGCTCGGCAACACGCCTGCCGACGTGCGCAGTGCTGAGCAACTGGGTGGTTTCTTCAACGCCATGCAGGCGCTGGTGTCTGAGCAGAAATTACTGGCCTACCATGACCGTTCCGACGGCGGTTTGCTGGTGACACTGGCGGAAATGGCCTTTGCCGGACATTGCGGCCTGACCGCAGATATCGCGGCGCTGGGCAACGATTCGCTGGCCGCGCTGTTCAACGAAGAACTGGGTGCCGTGATTCAGGTACGTGCGTCCGACCGCGAAGCCGTTGAGAAAACGCTGGCCGACTTTGGTCTGGCGGACTGCACGCATTACCTCGGCAGTGTGGAAACCGGCGATCGCTTCATCATCACTTCCGGCAGCAAACCGGTGTACAGCGAAAGCCGTACCACGCTGCGCACCTGGTGGGCAGAAACCACCTGGCAGATGCAGCGTCTGCGCGATAACCCTGAGTGTGCCGATCAGGAACATCAGGCGAAAACTCAGGATCTTGACCCGGGTCTGAACGTCAAACTGACATTCGCACCGGATGAGGACGTGGCTGCGCCATACATCGCCAAAGGTGCGCGTCCGAAAGTCGCTGTGCTGCGTGAGCAGGGCGTCAACTCCCACGTGGAAATGGCGGCCGCCTTCCACCGTGCCGGTTTTGATGCGGTTGACGTGCACATGAGTGACCTGCTGGCCGGTCGCCGCGATTTGCAGGATTTCCACACGCTGGTGGCGTGCGGCGGATTCTCTTACGGTGACGTGCTGGGCGCGGGCGAAGGCTGGGCGAAATCGGTTCTGTTCAACGACCGCGTGCGTGAAGAGTTCGAAGAATTCTTCCACCGTCCGCAAACACTGGCGCTGGGCGTGTGTAACGGCTGTCAGATGATGTCGAACCTGAAAGAGCTGATCCCGGGCGCAGAACACTGGCCGCGCTTTGTGCGTAACCTGTCTGACCGCTTTGAAGCGCGCTTCAGTCTGGTGGAAGTGACCGCCAGCCCGTCGATGTTTATGCAGGGGATGGCCGGTTCACGGATGCCCATCGCGGTGTCTCATGGCGAAGGCCATGTGGAAGTGCGTGATGCGGCACATCTGGCGCAAATCGAACACAGCAATCTGGTGGCGCTGCGTTTCGTGGACAACAACGGTCAGGCGACAGAAAACTATCCGGCGAACCCGAACGGTTCACCGAACGGCATCACGGCGGTCACTAACCTGTCAGGCCGTGTCACCGTGATGATGCCGCACCCTGAACGTGTCTTCCGTACTGTCAGCAACTCCTGGCATCCGGAAGAGTGGGGCGAAGACAGCCCGTGGATGCGCATGTTCCGTAACGCGCGTAAACAGCTTGGCTGATGCGTAAACGGAACCGGTAATAAAAATCCGCAGTGCGAAAGCCTGCGGATTTTTTTATGGCGCTGACTTATTTCTTACGAACTGTTCATATTTTGTCTTATTTATCCTGCTAGGAAAACTCCCATAATAAAACCCTCAATGCCTGATATTTCAGGCAATTAAACCCATTCTGACTGCTGTTCTTCTGTTGTTTAATTATTTCCTGGCCGGGGTTAGGTATAATAAAACCTTACGTCAGGGAGTTATTTAAAAGATGTCTTATAAAAAATTAATCAGGGATTTTAGCCTTACTGTTTCCATGGCTTTTTGTGTTCCGGCTTTTGCGGCCAGCAACGGAGATAATCCCGTCAGCGATCCCAACAAGGTACATAAAGAATCGATCATTCCCGGTATCTGGTCGTCGTTCACAGAGAAGGTGTCCACCACCTGGAATGAACCACAGTCGCAGGATCTGTATTTGCCGGTGATCACCTGGCATAACCGTTTTACCTACGATAAAGAGAAAACCGACAAATATAACGAACGTCCGTGGGGCGGGGGTTACGGTATTTCCCGATACGATGAAAAAGGTAACTGGAACGGCATTTATTTTATGGCGTTTAAAGATTCCCATAATAAATGGGAACCTATCGGGGGTTATGGCTGGGAAAAAATATGGACGCCTGCGCAGGATAAGAATTTTCGCTTAGGGTTAGGATATACCGCGGCCGTGACAGCGCGTGACGACTATAAATATATTCCGATCCCGATTGTCTTACCGCTGGCGTCCGTCGGATACGATCGTCTGACATTTCAGGCGACCTACATTCCCGGCACCTATAACAATGGTAACGTGTTCTTCGCGTGGCTGCGCTTCCGGTTCTGAGTGAGTTAACGCCTTTATGGGGAGAGGTTGTGAAGCTGATCCCCCACTTCTGCTGAATAATCCACTATGCTGAAAATTCACCGGACGAATCAATCTGTTGGCGCGTCCGGTGCTTTCTTATTACAGGGAATCAACAGAAGAGGATCACTCGTGAAAAAAGCATCCCGTTTTCTTGTGCTGTCTGCACTTGCCTGCGCATTACCGCTTGCCATGCCTGCCGCTCAGGCGGCGCAATCCGACAATTTAGAACTGCAACAGGTGCTGGTGCTCAGCCGCCACGGCATCCGTGCGCCGCTGGTCAACTATGGCGATGTGCTTGCCGAATCCACCACGCACACCTGGCCGGTATGGAAAACCGAAGGCGGATTGCTGACGCCAAAAGGTGGCCAGATTTCCGAACATATGGGGCATTATTTCCGCGCCTGGCTGGCGAAAGATAACCTGCTGCCTGCGGCGGAGTGTCCGGATAAAAATCAGGTGTTTACCTACGCCAACAGCCTGCCGCGTACCATCGATACCGCGAAGCATTTCAGCACCGGTGCTTTCCCCGGCTGTGATGTCGCTGTGATCAACCGCGTTGAAATCGGCAAAATGGATCCGGTCTTCAACCCGATTATCACCGCCGAAGTGAACGACAGTTTTAAAACCAGTGCGCTGAACTCAGTGAATCAGCACGCCGGGCAGGGCGGTCTTGATGGCCTGAATCAGCGTCTCAAGCCAAACTATGCGTTGCTCGAAAATATCCTCGATTACAAAAACAGCAAAATCTGCAAAGAGAAACAACAGTGCGATCTGGCGTCTCAGCCTTCGGACGTGGTGCTGACGCAGGGCAAAGAGCCGGGCATTACCGGTCCGTTGCGGATGGCGACCGGTGCGACCGATGCGTTCATGTTGCAGTATTACGAAGGTTTCCCGATGAAGGACGTCGCCTGGGGGCAAATCAGCACGCCGGACCAGTGGACCAAACTTGAAACCATCAAGAACCTGTATCACGAAACGCTGTTCGGCTCACCGGCTATCGCAGCGAATGCCGCGAAACCCCTGCTGACATTTATCGCCGGTGCGCTTGATGCTCAGCCTGCCACGTCAGACGATCAGAAAGCCGCGCAACAGGCAAAACTGGCGGTGCTGGTCGGGCATGATTCGAACATCGCTTCATTGCTCGCGGCGCTGAAAACTCGCGATTACCAGTTGCCGGGGCAGTATGAACGTACGCCGATCAGCGGCACGGTGGTCTTCCAGCGCTGGCACGATAAGAAAGCCAATAAAGATCTGATGAAAATCGAATACGTCTATCCGACGGCGCATCAGATCCGCAACAATGTGGCCCTGAGCCTGAAAAATCCGCCGGAGCGTGTCACCCTGCAAATTGAAGGCTGCACCGTTGATAAACAGGGCTTCTGCCCGATGGAGCAGTTCACTCAGGCCGTGCAAAAGGATCTGCAAGGCTGAGTCGCTTAGCTGCTGACTGGCAATAGATAGTGTTTTAAGTTAGTTAGCGGCGGTCCCCGGCTGCCCGATAATGTGCCAAAGGTTTCTGACTCTGGCACATTATGGCGTCCTCTTCGTTTTACCTCAGCGCCCGCCAGCGGGCCGACATTGCAGCCCGTCGCCGCAGCCTCGGGTGGCGGCTGGAAATCCCCACCTGGTTATTGATTGCCTCGGTTTATGGCGGCTGGTTTGCCGGCGTATTCTTCTGGCGCGATCTGGGTCCGTGGCTCGGCACGCCGTGGCTTATCTGGTTCACCACCTGGTATATGTCGCTGCAACACGAATTAATCCACGGGCATCCGACCCGCAAACCCTGGCTTAATCAGCTGTTCGGAATGCTGCCGCTGGCGGTCTGGTATCCCTACGGTTTATACCGCGACACCCATTTGCAGCATCACCGTAACGAGCATCTGACGCTGCCGGGCGATGATCCTGAAGCCTATTATTTCAGCCGTGCCCGCTGGGAAACCCTGTCACCGGCGATGAAGACGGCGGTGCGCCTGCGCAATACCTTGCCCGGAAGAATGCTGACCGGCCCGCTGCTGGATATCCTCAGTACGCTGACCGGCGCGCTGCTGGCTGTTTTACGCGGCGAATGGCGCACCGTCAGTATGTGGCTGGTGCATGGCGCACTGCTGGCGATGTTGCTCGGCTGGATGGCGCAGCGCGGATTATCGCCGCTGTATTTTATTCTGGCGGTGAGTTATCCGGCGCTCAGCCTGACCAAAGTCCGCTCCTTCTTCGAGCACCGCGCCGAACGCCTGCCACAGGCGAGATCGACCCTCAACGAAGCCGGTGTGGTCTGGCGGTTGCTGTTCCTCAACCTGAATTATCATCTGGTCCATCATGATTTACCCGGCGTGCCCTGGTATGCACTGCGACAGGTGTATGTCGCCGATCGCGAGGTCTATATTCAGCGCAGCGACGGGTTTGTGGTGAAAGGATACCGGCAGTGGTTCCGCGATCACACGCGGGTGCCTGTTGACGTCGAAGCGCATCCGTTTGCCACCGGCACAACAGCGGCGCAACCCGCGCGCAGCGACTATGATTATCAGCAGGAAACCCCCTGACGGAGTGGCCAGATGATGCTGATGTCTTTGCCGATGTATGCGATTTCTCCGCCGGATGTCGAGGCTTTCGCCGATATTTTGCGCCAAAAACTGAAAGATGCTGGCCTGAATGCCGTGCCGGATGCGCTGAGCTGGCCGCAGGATTTACTCCATCACTGGCAGACACCGGATCTGCTGCTCAGCCAGACCTGCGGTTATCCGCTGGTGGAAAGTCTGCCGCAGGTTCAGCTGGTGGGGACATTCAGCTACCGTGCGCCGGGCTGTGACGGATTCCGTTACCGCAGCTTTTTGCTGGCGCGGGAAGAAGATGCCAGTCTGCACCTTGCCGGTTTTCGTCAGCGTCGTCTGGCGTTTAACAGCACGGATTCGCAATCGGGTTACAACAGTTTGCGGGCGCTGGTCGCGCCTCTGGCGGTGGACGGACGCTTTTTCTCGCAGGTCACCGCCACCGGCAGTCACCGTGGATCCCTGCGCTACGTTCAGCAAAACCTTGCCGATCTGGCGGCGATAGATTGTGTGACGCTGGAACTCCTCCGCCGCACGGAACCGCAGGCGCTGGAAGGACTGGCGGTGATCGGACAAACCGCAGCCGTACCGGGTTTACCGCTGATTACGTCGGCGAAGACATCGCCTGAGGATTTGGCTGTTTTGCGGCAGGCATTGCGCGAGACGGCGCATGATCCGGTCAGCGCGTGTTTGCTGATCGAAGAGTTCACTGTGGTGCCGAGGCCGGCTTACAGCGTGATCAGTCAGATGAAAGACATGGCGCTGGCGTTTGGCGTCAGCGAACTGACGCCATTACCGCAACCAGAAATCAGTGGGTTTCAATCGGGAAGTCTTCGTTAACATCGCCCCATTCGGCCCATGATCCGTCATACAGCATCACGTCTTTCACCCCCAGAGAATCCAGGCCGAAAGCCAGCGCGGCCGCCGTCACACCGGAGCCGCAACTGGTGATCACCGGTTTGTTCAGATCCACGCCCAGACCTTCGAACGTCGCTTTCAGTGCCTGCGGCGATTTCAGGTGTCCGTCCTGCGTCAGTTCGGTAAAAGGTACGCTCAGGCTGCCCGGAATATGGCCGCCATGCAGCCCCGGACGCGGTTCCGGCGCTTCGGCTTTAAAGCGTGCCAGCGAGCGGGCATCGATAATCTGTACCTTGCCGAGGGCGTTTTTCACTTCTTCGGCGCTGACCACCACCGGACGCACCAGTTTTGCATTAAACGTCGACGGCACGCGGGTGTGCTCACCGCTTTGTGTCGGTTTGCCTTCCGCTATCCACGCATTCAGCCCGCCATCCAGCACGCGCACGCTTTTCGCGCCGAAACTGGTCAGCATCCACCACACACGCGGGGCGGAGAACAAATCACCTTCATCGTAAAGCACGATGGTTTGCGTGTCGGCCACACCCAGACGACTCATCGATGCGGCGAATTCTTCCTCCGTCGGCATCATATGCGGCAGGCCGGTGCTGCAGTCGGAAATGCTGTCGACTTCCACATAGATCGCGTTGGGAATGTGCGCTTCGAGATATTTGCCATGAAAATCCACCGGCGGCGTAATGCCCGGTTTGGATTTACGGCAATCGATAATGACCACGTCCGGTGAATTCAGATTCTTCGCCAGCCAGTCGGTAGATACGGTATGGGTAGAAAAAGTCATGTTCTGTTGCCTTATCTTTTTTGTGGAGCCAGCCTCAGAGATCGCCCGGGATCAGGGAATACATCCAGGCATCACGCGGCTGACCGTGATAATAAAGCCGGTTACGGTGCAGACCTTCGGATATCGCGCCGGTTTTTTCGGCCACCCGGCGGCTGCGGTCATTGCCATCCATCACCACGATTTCCAGACGGGTCAGTTCCAGCCCGGTAAATGCAAAACGTGCCGCAGTTCTGGCCGCCAGTGTCGCCAGTCCGCGGCCGGTATAACCGGTGCGGATCCAGTAACCGAGGTTGGCGAACTTATACTCCGGCGTGATGCGGTTGATGCCCACGCTGCCAATCAGATTTCCGCTGGCACGCTCAAACAGACAGAAATTAAACTCTGCGCCGCGATGGCGTTTTTGCTCGCAGTCAGCCAGATATTTCCGGCTGTCTTCCAGCGAGTATTTATCCGAACACCAGGATTCCCACGCGCCGATATCCTTCACGGATGCCTGAACGGCGGCAAAATGCGTGATGGCTTCAAGCTCGGTCGCGACGCGGATCTCGAACTCTTCATCCTGATAAATCTGGCGTGTCATCATGGGCGTTATCCTGTCATAAAGGAAACCAATCAAATCAGCCTCACATATCTGGCATCCGTATGTCAATTGGTGAAAAGGCGCATTAAGTGAGAAAAAACAGCAGGCTGGCCGGGCGATGCTGTCATGCGTCCGGCACCAGGATCACCAGCTTGCATTCTGCATAACCGGCGGGGAAAAAGGTCTGCTGGCGGTAACAGATTTCACCCTTGAGCGGATGATGGAAGCGCCGTTCTCCGCCTTCGCGCGCCAGTACTTCCTGCTGCGACCACCACTGATTAAATTCACTGCTGCGCTCCCGCAGACTGATCACCGACTGACGGACCGCATCAGAATGGGCGTAATGGCTGGTTTCGGCACGGAATTCGGCCACCACCCGTTTGGCGCGTTCGGCCCAGTTGGTGACCAGTTCGCGCGCCAGCGGATGCAGAAACATGAAATCCAGCAGATTAGGGTGTTCGTCAACGCCCAGCCAGCCGCTGAACAACGCCTGCGCCTGCGGGTTCCATGCCAGCACATTCCAGCCGCTGTCGAGCAGATAGCCGGGGCAGGTCAGCTGATTGACGCAATCTCTCAGGCTGGCATCCGGTGCGCCGGAGGAGGGCAACGCCTGCGGATCTTTCACCGAAGCTAAACTGAATAAATACTCGCGGGCGGCAGGCTCCATGCGCAACGCCTTCGCCAGACTGTCCAGCGTGGCGGCGGAGATGGACACGTCGCGCCCCTGTTCAATCCACGTGTACCAGGTGGCGCTGATGCCGCTGATTTGCGCCAGTTCTTCACGGCGCAATCCGCTGGTTCTGCGACGTGAAGAACCGGGCAGCCCGACCATTTCAGGTGTCACCCGCTCGCGGTGTGTGCGTAAAAATGTCCCCAGTGCCTTTGGACCGCTCAGTGAGTCTGCGTTATCAATCATGCTTTGCTCTTAAACAGGGAGTAACTCATACCAGTATAAACGCTCATATTGTACCCGTATAGAACAATGCCTATAGTGATTTTGAGGTCATTTGAAACCCGCTTTCTCAATACAAAAACAAGACAGACAGGAGCAATGATGAACATGAAAAATACCCACAGTCAGGCGGTCGATAAGCAGTTTGGTTCACAGGCACAGGATTATCTGACCAGCGCCGTGCACTCGCAGGGGGCGGATTTACAACGTCTGGCGACGCTGCTGGCACCCTTTCCGCATGCGCAGGTGATTGATCTGGGCTGCGGTGCGGGGCACGCCAGTTTTGTCGCGGCGGGCATCGTCAATAATGTCATTGCCTATGATTTGTCGGCGCAGATGCTGGACGTGGTGGCGCAGGCCGCCCGCGACAAGCAACTGGCGAACATCAGCGTACAACAGGGTGTCGCGGAATCACTGCCGTTTGCCGACCACAGCGCAGATGTGATCATCAGCCGTTATTCTGCGCACCACTGGCATGATGTCGGGCTGGCGCTGCGCGAGGTGGCGCGCGTGCTGAAGCCGGGCGGCAAATTCATCATGATGGACGTGGTGTCGCCGGGGCATCCGCTGCTGAATATTTATCTGCAAACCGTCGAAGTGCTGCGTGACACGTCCCATGTTTGCAACTATTCACCAGGCGAATGGCTGAACATGACCGCTGAAGCCGGGCTGATTACCCGTGAAGTGACGACAGACCGTCTGCCGCTGGAATTCACCAGCTGGATCGCGCGTATGCGTACACCGGAACATTTTGCTGTCGCCATCCGTGAGCTGCAAAAAACGATGTCTGAAGACGTGGTTAAACATTTTGAGATCCAGCCTGACGGCACCTTCACCAGCGATATCATGATGCTGGTGGCGTCGAAGAACTGAAGAGAAGTGCGATGAGTTGCGCCCTTCCGCGGAGGGAAGGGCGCAGAATGTGATCTTATGACGATTTGCCGAAGATCTTTTTCCCCAGTAGTACCAGCACCAGCACGGCAGCACCGACCACCAGACCAACCACTAAATCGGTCGCGCCGGTGATCAGTGTATTTACCCAGCTTTCATGGCCGTGGGTCAGCGGCTCAATCAGGCTGTGCATAAACGGCAGGCCGTGGCTGATGATACTGCCACCGACCAGGAACATCGCGATGGTGCCGACGACAGACAGCGTTTTCATCAGCAGGGGGGCGGCGTTGACGATACCGCGACCAAAAGCGCGTACGGCGTTCATCATCCCGCTTTCGCCGTTGAGGTTGCTCAGATACAGACCGGCGTCATCGATTTTCACAATCGCCCCCACCAGCCCGTAAACCCCGACAGTCATCGCCACCGCAATCAGTACCATCACGGTGACCTGATTCAGGAACGGTGCTGCTGACACAATACCTAACGAGATAACGATGATTTCAGCCGAGAGAATAAAGTCGGTGCGCACCGCACCTTTAACCTTTTCTTTCTCCAGCTTTTTGGCATCCGCTTCATTTTTAATTTCAGCGGCTGCCGGTTTTTTTTCTTCATGATGCTCGCCCGGCATCAGCTTATGGGCGACTTTTTCGAAACCCTCGTAACACAGATAAGCACCGCCAATCATCAGCAAGGGTGTGATGGCCCAGGGAATAAACGCACTGATCAGCAGCGCCAGCGGCACCAGAATGGCTTTATTGATCATCGACCCTTTGGCCACTGCCCAGACGATAGGCAACTCACGATCGGCTTTCACCCCCGTGACCTGTTGTGCATTCAGCGCCAGATCGTCACCCAGCACGCTGGCTGTTTTTTTCGCCGCGACCTTACTCATCGCCGCCACATCATCAAGAATCGACGCGATATCATCGATTAACGCCAGAAGGCTGCCACCCGCCATAAATCACTCCCTTTTATCATTGTGCAATGGGCTTTCCGCGCACGCGGTCACCCGACCTCTGTTGCCCTGACATGCAGGTGATCACAACAACAGAAAATTCATAAAAAATAATCATAACAGTGATTGCATCCCGGCGTCGATTTGTGCGAATGTTGTCCGGGTCATAAATAACATTAACAACTCTCCACACTTTCTCCATTAAATATCTTTATTTCCTCGTAAGTTACCTTCTCAGAAATATTTATTTTCATCCTCTCCTTATTTTTACCACAATGGTTGAAGTTCTTTACATTCGATTACGTCCGCTTTCATTGATTCGCCGATAATTATTTCAACGGATTGCTTCCGCCCCATTAATTAACGAAACTAACGAAAGAAAGGTGCGTAATATGAAAATCTTACCTGCAATTGCCGCTGTTGCTATTACTGTCGCTTCATTCTCAGCCCTCGCGGCTACGCCTATTTCAGAAATGCAGGCGCAAAGCGGTAACTTTCAGTCACTGGGTACCGTGTCTGTGAGTGCGCCGAATACGGTTCCGGGTAGCATGCGTGACCAGCTGAACCAGATTGCCAGCGATAAAGGGGCAACCCATTACCGCGTCATCGGTGCCGACACCCCGGGGGATTCCAGCCTGAGCCGTGCCAGCGTTGAGCTGTATAAATAAAATCGTCTGACGGAATATCCCTCAACGTTTTTTATTTAAGCGTGATTAAGTGAATGTAGTGTGAGAAGGCCAATGTCACCTGACATTGGCCTTTTTATTATCTGAATCCTGCCAGCGGTTGACGTCTTTTTTGAGAGTTATCCCATGTGATTTATTTTGTTTGAATCTTACTGGTCATTATTTCTCTTATTAATCATTTCTTAAGAATTTTTTGGCCTGATAGGGGTCTATCCCTTTCAGGAGGACGTATATATGCTGAACGCCGCAATAATGACGATTAAGAACACCGGACTTTCGATTCAGAACCGCTTTTTTTATTTACAGAATTTTATGACTTCACCCAGGACCATGGGCACGCTGATGCCGTCGTCACCCTGGTTATGCCATGCGATGCTCAGCCAGATTGACTGGACCACCTCGCTGGATATTGCAGAACTTGGCGCGGCCGACGGGGTGCTGACCCGCCGTATTCTCAGCCGGATGCGCGCCGATGCCAAACTCGAGGCTTTCGAAATTCAGCCTGCCTTTGTGCGTAAGCTGAATCAGATGGAGGATCGCCGTTTGCAGGTGATGGCGCATTCTGCGGAGCACATGAGCACGAATTACGACGCGGTATTTTCTTGTCTGCCGCTGCTGTCGATGCCCGTGCGTACCAGCATCAGGATTTTGCAGAGAACACAGCAACAGCTGAAGGAGAAAGACGGAGTGCTGATTTTGTTTCAGTACAGCCAGCTGTCAGAAAAACTGTTGTCACGCTATTTCACCTGGAAAAAAATCCGTGTGGTCAGGAATTTTCCTCCCGCGCTGGTGTATATCTGTAAACCCTGCTGATACAGTCACTTAAGGGCGGAGGCTCGCAAAGCTCATTGCAGGCCGTTGCGTAACAAGGATTTTTCAGTATGATGCCCTGAATGGCGTAAATAAAACGCTACAGAAGCTTCACCGGCAGGTGACAAAAATCTGCCAGTGAAGCTTTTTTGTTGTACTATCTCGCGAGTACAACGACAGTCAGCACATCAGGTAACGTTTGACGTTCAACCTCCTTACAGAGGATGGATTTTTATCAGGCGAGCAACGGGGCTCCCGGGGAATAAAGGAAGCGGTAATGACACAACCCATCTTCATGGTAGGCGCGCGCGGCGCGGGTAAAACGACAGTAGGTAGCGAGCTGGCGAAAGTGCTGGGCTACAAATTTGTCGATACCGATCTGCATCTGCTGCGCACTTCGGGTCTTAGCGTCGCAGACATTGTCGAACGTGAAGGCTGGGAGGGATTCCGTCGTCGTGAAACTGAAACGCTGAAAGCGATTTGTTCGCCGCTGACTGTCATTGCCACCGGCGGCGGCGTGGTGCTGGCGCAGGAAAACCGCGATTTTATGCGGGAAGCGGGCACCGTGATTTATCTGCGCTCACCGGCCTCGACGCTGGCAAACCGTCTGGAAGATGCTCCGCTGGAAGATCAGCGCCCGACGCTGACCGGCAAACCGATCACTGAAGAAATGACGGAAGTGCTGAACGAACGTGAAGCGCTTTACCAGCAGGCCGCCCATCATGTGGTCGATGGCACGCAGGATCCTGCCGACGTGGTGAATGCCATTATGGATGCGCTGGCCTTGCCCATGGCGCGCTAAATTCAGCATTGAACGTGATGATGTCTTTTCAGAAACGAGCCGCTGTGGCTCGTTTTTTTTGCCTGAACGCGGGCAGGGTGGCGGCATGTAAACAAAACGGGCCATCGCCTGTGAGGAAGATCACAGTCGTCTAAGTATTGTACTGGTGAATTAGTGGGCGTAAAATAATAACCCATGTGATTAGTTCAGTTCTAAAACCTGGAACCCATGATGAAATCCCTGATGTCGTTCTTCCACCAGCACGCCAAAGCCATGCCCGCTATCTGGTCAGTCACCATTATCCTCGTCGAAGCCTCCATCGCTTTGTATATTTTGCGTAATATTTAATCACGATAATCTGCTGAGTTTGACGTCCGTCACCTCATAAATACTCGGCATCCACTCTTTCTCTCCCAAAAATAAATGGCTTTAGGAATTTCTTTAAGCATATTCCTTTGCCTGTTCCGTTCTGAGTGAAAAATAAACGGCTTGACGCTGACACGTATCAGCTTTAGTTTTTATTTAACTTAACAGGAACCCTGTTCCATATACCGGAACTCACTCCTTTATGACCACTTTAGAAAATGCGTCGGCGGTACTGAAATTATTTTCCAGACAGGGCATCCGTCAGGGACATCCCGGTTTGTCATTCAGTGACGTGGTCGAAAATTTAAAATTACCGAAAAGTACGGTTTCACGATTACTGATGACCATGGAAACAGAAGGATTGCTGGAACGCGATCCGGACAGTCGCCTGTATCGCATCGGAAAATTATTACTGGCCGTCTCAAGTCATTATTTATCGACGCCGCTGGTGGATACCGCATCGCCGTATATGACGCAACTCAGTCAGCTGACGCAATGCACCGGCTATATCTCGATGCTGGAAGGGCGGGATATTTTGGTCATGCGGATGTTTCCCGGCAGAACCTATCTGCAGGTGGTGACCCCCGCAGGCAGCCTGCTCCCGGCGCATGAAACCGCGATTGGCCGGGCGATTCTGGCACGGTATTCCGATGACGAGGTGATGCAGCGTTTTCACGGGGAATATCAGGTGAATTCGGTGAATGCCCCGGCCAGTATGGCATTGTTATTAGCCCGTCTGGCAGAGGTACGGAACACCGGTGTGTCTTTTGCCAATAATGAAACCTTGCTGGGCATCAGTTCATTAGCCACCAGCATTTTTAATAAACACCGTAATGAAACCGTCGGATTATGTTTGTCTTTCCCTTCGCCTGCACAAGGGAAAGAAATTCCGCAAGGAATAAAAGAAGGGCTGATTGCTGTAACCCGGCAACTCGCCGAAAAATTGGGTGATGAATACTGGCATTTACCGACACGGGAATAATCCGCAAAGGGAATGACCGGTAACGGGCCCGGAATTTTTTTATGTGAAATACTTGCTCAACACCAGGGGCCTTATGTCAGATCAACCTGTTAAGAATAATAAGGAAAATCAGCTAAAGGATATTGGCACTCTCATCGTGATGATTCTGTTGTCTGTGTTAGGCGCAATCATCGGTGTTCAACTGATTACCACGTTAGGCGTGACGCCTAATACTTCCATTATCGGCGCGCTGTTTGCCATGCTGCTGGCGCGCATTCCGATGCAGGCGTTTCAGCGTTACCGTTCTGTTCATACCCAGAATCTGGCGCAAACCGTCATTTCCTCTGCCACCTTTGGCGCGGCAAACAGCCTGCTGATGCCCATCGCTATCCCGTATGTCATGGGGCAACCGCAACTGATCATGCCAATGTTTACCGGTGTGGCGGTGGCGATGTTGCTCGATGCCTATCTGCTTTACCGCCTGTTTGACACCAAAGTGTTCCCGGCCAGCAATGCCTGGCCGCCGGGTGTGGCGGCAGCGGAAGCCATTAAAGCGGGGGATAACGGCGGGCGTCAGGCCTGGCTGCTGGTCGCCGGTGTGGTGATCGGGCTGGGCGGCGCGATGCTTAAAATTCCGATGGCGGCATTTGGTACGGCATTTATCGGCAATATCTGGGCGCTGAGTATGTTCGGGATTGGTTTGCTGATCCGCGCTTACGCACAGCCGCTGGCCGGGCTGGATCTGAATGCGATGTATATTCCACACGGCATGATGGTCGGCGCGGGGCTGGTCTCGCTGTTGCAGGTGATTCAGGTGGTGCGAGCGAAAAATGCCGATGCCAGAACCACCTTTACCCAACCGGCGAAAGAAGTGCGAACCGCGCTCGGGCTGGGCGCATTTGGCTATATCGCCATTGCCGCGCTGCTGGCGCTGGCGGGCGGTTTATATAGCGAGATGTCCGTCGGCATGCTGATTGCGTTCGTGATTTACGCCGCTTTTGCCGCCTTCTTCCATGAACTGATTGTCGGCATTGCCGCGATGCACTCCGGCTGGTTCCCGGCCTTTGCTGTTGCGCTGATCACGCTGATTATCGGTATTCTGATTGGCTTCCCGCCGCTGGCCTTGTGCGTGCTGACCGGCTTTACCGCCGCGACCGGCCCGGCATTTGCCGACATGGGGTTTGACCTCAAAGCCGGATTTATCCTGCGGGGTTATGGCAAAGATTTGCAGGCTGAACTCGCCGGTCGCCGCATCCAGTTATTCGCCGCCCTGCTGGCCTTTATCATCGCCATTCCGGTGGTCTGGTATGCCCATTACGGTTACTTCGCACAGGATCTGGTGCCGCCGGTGGCGCGCGTGTATGCCAAAACTATTCAGGCCGGTGCGCAGCCGGGCATTGCCCACAGTCTGCTGATCTGGGCCATTCCGGGGGCGCTGATCCAGCTGATTGGCGGGCCGAAACGCCAGCTCGGCGTATTGCTGGCCACCGGTTTACTGATCAACAGCGTGATGGCCGGATGGGCTGTGGTCTGCGGCATTGTGCTGCGCATCATCATTATTCGTATCTGGGGTGAAAAAGGGCGTACGCCAATGGAAGTGCTGGCGGCAGGATTTATCGCCGGTGACGCACTTTACAGCTTCTTCACGTCGGTTTTCAGTGCCAAAAAGTAGTGAGTACCGCACCAACACCAGGGCTGATGTTTAGCCAGCATTAAACACCTGACTGTTCCACGATGAACAGCGCCCGCGACTGTTTTGGCTACTGCGTGAAATACGCCAGCCGCGATGTTTTAAGAGGATTTTGTGATGAGTTTGCAACAGACATTAATGGTATTCGAACTGATTGACAGTGCACACGTCAGCGGTCAGGACATTGTGGACTTATTCGCCCGCTATCCGGGCATCACGGCCAGCACGCATCGCGCTGATGGCCCGAAAGGCGGCACGGATTTTGTCCGTATCACCGTGCCGGGCAGTCAGGGTAAAAGCAGCGGCGGCACCGCGCCGACGTTGGGCATTATCGGCCGTCTGGGCGGTATCGGCGCACGTCCGACACGCATCGGTCTGGTGTCTGATGGCGACGGCGCGATTGCCGCCGTCACCAGCGCGCTGAAACTGGCTGACATGCAGCGCAAAGGCGATGTGCTTGACGGCGATGTGATCATCACGACACACATCTGCCCGAACGCCCCGACCCGTCCGCACGATCCGGTGGATTTTATGGATTCACCGATTGACGACGTGACCATGAATGACAACGAAGTGGTGGACGGTGTGGATGCGATCCTCTCCATCGACACCACCAAGGGCAACCGCATTATCAACCACAAGGGATACGCCATTTCGCCGACGGTGAAAGAGGGGTACATCCTGCGTGTTTCCGAAGATTTACTGCGCATCATGGAAATGACCAGCGGCAAACCGGCGGTGACGTTCCCGATCACCACACAGGACATCACGCCTTACGGCAACGGCGTGCATCACCTGAACAGCATTCTGCAACCGTCCACGGCGACCTGCGTACCGGTAGTCGGTGTGGCGATCACCGCAGAATCGGTGGTGCCGGGCTGTGGCACCGGGGCAAGTCACGAAGTGGATATCGCACTGGCGGCAAAATTTGCCGTGGAAGTGGCGAAAGAGTTTGGCCGCGGCACCTGTCAGTTCTTTGATGCCGATGAATATCAACTCCTGTTGTCGCTGTACGGAAGCTTGCGTCACCTGCAAAACCGGAAGTAACACCATGATGACATCCTTTGCGACGTTAACCATCGGACAGGCGCCACGCAGCGATATCATGCCGCTGCTGATGGCGCATCTGCCAGCCGGATCCGTGACCCATGTGGGGTTACTGGACGGGCTGAGCACGGAGCACATTGAACAGCGTTATGCCCCTGCGGAAGGCGATGCCGTGCTGGTCACGCGGTTGCTGGATGGTTCACAGGTGTCGATGGCCGCGCACCTCGTCGAGCGCGGTCTGCAGGAAAAAATCGATGTGCTGGAAGCGCTGGGTTGCCAGACCATTCTGCTGCTGTGCACCGGTGAATTTAACCGTCTGCATGCCCGCAACGCGCTGCTGCTCGAGCCTGACCGCATCATTCCGCCGCTGATCGGCGCGATAGTCGGGAAGCACCGGGCGGGCATTGTGGTTCCGGTGGAATCGCAGGTGGTTGAGCAGGCGAACAAATGGCGAAAATTAGCCACGCCGCCGTGCTTCGCGGTCGCCAGCCCGTACATTTCAGATGACCAGACGCTGACGGAAGCGGCCACACGTCTCGCAGAGCAGGGCGCGGAAGTGGTGGTGCTCGACTGCATTGGTTACAACCGTCATCACGCTGACGTGCTGCAAAAGCATCTGAATATTCCGGTGCTGTTGTCGAATGTGCTGATGGCAAAACTGGCGGCGGAACTGGTGGTCTGAGGTTGAGACGAACAGGGCGGACAGCCACCCACAATGGCACTGTGTGGCCGTAAAATCAAATCAGCGATACCGCTTTGCGGGCGGTGTCGTCTGGTGCAGATAAAGCGGTAATAATCAGTGACAGAAGACGGTTTCTGCCCCTAATATGAAGGCTCTGAAAATTATCGCAAAGGGCCAATCTATGTTGAAAAATAATGAGTATTTTGACGGGAAAGTGAAGTCGATTGGTTTCGACAGCGAAAGTACGGGTTCAGCCAGTGTTGGCGTGATGGCCGTCGGCGAGTACACCTTCGGTACCGCAAAACCGGAAGAAATGACTGTGATCAGCGGCTCCCTGAAAGTGCTGATCCCGGGATCGCCGGACTGGCAGGTGTTTAAGCCGGGCGAAACTTTCTACATTCCGGGTAAAAGTGAATTCAACTTGCAGGTCGGTGAAACCACGTCGTACCTGTGTAAATACCTGACCAAGTAATTTATTCAGACACCGTTAAAACAGAAAAGGCGCCGGTTAGCGCCTTTTTTATGTGCTGAATCTGGTGTTAACGCTGCGCTTCGCCGCCCAGTGCTTCGATCAGATTCTGAATTAACGCGGCCAGTTCACCGGTCATCAGCACGAAGTCCGCATCGAAACGTCCGGCGAAATCTTCGCGGTCGATGTCTTCGTTCTGATCGCGGATCACGTCGCTGAATTTCAGGCGTTTAATGCTGCCGTCGTCGGCCAGCACCACCGCAATACGTTCCTGCCAGTCCACTGCCAGTTTGGTCACCAGTTTGCCATTCTCGATGTGCGTGGCGATTTCGTCGCTGACCAGCGCCTGTTTTTTACAGCGGATCACGCCGCCTTCTTCCAGAATCGCTTTCAGCTCGGCTTCGTCCTGCAAGGCAAACCCGGCCGGAGTATCGCCTGAACGCACCCATTCGGTCAGCGTCAGTTCGATAGGGCTTTCCATGGTCAGTGGCACCACCGGCAGCGAACCGAGGCTTTTACGCAGCAGCGCCAGCATGTCTTCGGCTTTCTTGGCGCTGGCGGCATCGACCATGATCAGGCCGTTAACGGTGTCGATCCACATGAACGTCTGGCTGAAACGGCTGAAGGCGCGCGGCATCAGGCTGTGCAGCACTTCATCTTTCAGGGAGTCTTTTTCGGTCTTCTTCAGCTTGCGGTGTTGCTCGCCTTCAAGCTGTTCAATCTTGGCCTGTAACTCCTGTTTGATCACCGGAGAAGGCAGAATTTTTTCTTCTTTACGGGCGCAGATCAGGATCTGCCCGCCGTTGACGTGCGTCAGTGCATCGCCACCGTGAGAACCCATCGGCGAGACCCAGCCGGTTTTCGCCATATCCTGACTGCCGCACGGGGTAAAGGTGAAAGCACTGAGCTGTTTTTCCATTTCGTCAGCAGATAACGAAACTTCACGGCTCAAACGGTAAACCAACAAATTCTTAAACCATAACATGGCGTTATCCCTGTCCCGGCGCACCCGTGGTACGCTGAATAAATGAATGCAGGGCGGCATGATAACCAATTGAGCGCCAGTCGTCGTTAAGAAATCGCGGCACCCTGTAACATTGCATAACAGCTTATTCTGGTGACAGTCGCGTCTGGCTTCTAAACTGAATAAACTCAAAAAAAACTGACCCTGCAAGGTGTAAAAGGAGAACAACACGTGCGAATTGGCATTGATTTAGGCGGCACAAAAATAGAAGTGATTGCGTTATCTGATGAAGGCAAAGAGCTGTTTCGCAAGCGTGTTGATACGCCGAGAAATGACTACGAGCGCACGCTGAAAGCGATTGAGGGGCTGGTGCTGGACGCCGAAAAGGCGACCGGTCAGCACGGCAGCGTCGGGCTGGGGATCCCCGGCACACTGTCGCCGTTTACCGGCAAGGTGAAAAATTCAAACTCGGTCTGGCTGAACGGACAGCAGCTGGATGAGGATCTGGCGCTGCTGTTAAAACGTGAAGTGCATATCGCCAACGATGCCAACTGTCTGGCGGTGTCAGAAGCCACCGACGGCGCAGGTGCCGGTCGTCATACGGTGTTTGCGGTCATCATCGGCACCGGCTGCGGTTCCGGCGTGGCACTGAACGGCGCGGCCCATGCGGGCGGCAACGGTAACGCAGGAGAATGGGGACACAATCCGCTGCCGTGGCAGGATGAAGAGGAAATGCAGTTTGCCCGCGAGGTGCCGTGCTACTGCGGGAAATCCGGCTGCGTCGAGACCTTTGTTTCCGGCACCGGCTTTGCTGAAGATTACTTCCGTCTGTCCGGTCAGCGGCTGAAAGGCGCAGAAATCATTGCGCTGGTGGAGCAGGGCGACGAAACCGCAGAGCGGGCGCTGGGGCGTTATGAACGTCGTCTTGCAAAAGCCCTGGCGAACGTGGTGAACATTCTCGATCCGGATGTGATTGTCTTTGGTGGCGGCATGAGCAACGTCGATCGCATTTATCAGACCGTGCCGTTGCTGATTAAACAATGGGTGTTTGGCGGCGAATGTGAAACGCCGATGCTGAAAGCGGTTCACGGCGATTCGAGCGGCGTACGCGGCGCCGCCTGGCTGTGGCCGCAATCGCGTTTCGCGTTATAAAACAGGGCGTTGTCAGGCAATAAAAAGGGGCGCAGTTTTTGCGCCCCTGATCTCATTCCTCGCGTCACCGTTAAAGCGCCATCTCCCGTTTAAACACCTCCAGCGTATGCGCCTTCACGCGGATAAATTCCGGATGGCTCATGATTTCTGAACCACGCGGACGTGGCAGATCGAACGGCACGATTTCTGCGATCTGCGTCGGCCGCCGCGTCAGCAGTAAAATCTCATCCGCCAGAAACACCGCATCTTCCAGATCGTGCGAGACAATCAGCATGGTGACGCCGGTCGCCAGCTGCACTTCCTGTAATTTATCGCGGATAAACAAGGTCATTTCGAAATCCAGCGCCGAGAAAGGTTCGTCGAGGAACATCACTTCCGGCCGCGTTGCCAGCGCACGCATGATGCACACGGTTTGCTGCTGGCCGCCGGAAAGCTCGTACGGATAGCGTTTCAGATCGAAACGGATATCAAACATCTGCGTCAGTTCCTCCACTCGCGCATTCACATCCGCTTTGCTCATGCCGTGGCGGATCAGCGGGTAGGCGATGTTGGCGCGTGCGCTCATCCACGGAAACAGCGCGTCGCGGTAGTTCTGGAATACGTAGCCGATGGTGGTCTGTGCCAGCGTTTTTCCGTCAAACAGAATGTCGCCTTTATCGACCGGGATCAGCCCGGCGATCATGTTCATCAGGGTCGATTTTCCGCAGCCGTTCGGCCCGAAAATCGATACGATTTTGCCACGCGGCAGATCCAGATTCAGATCGGTGTACAGCGGCTGTCCGGCAAATGCCTTGCTCAGCCCGCGGATCGTTACATGGGTGTCGGGGCGGGTGGCGTATTGCGGCAACTGCGGGCCTTTATAATCCGGGTTCAGCGAGAGAGGTTGCGTCATGCTTTGCTACTCCAGTGGACGGTTTTTTTCTCGATCAGCAAAAAGGCCAGATTAAGCAGGTAACCCAGCGCGCCGGTGATCAGGATCGAGGCGTACATGTCTTTGATATTGAACACCTGCTGGGCATCAATGATCCGGTGGCCGAGGCCGGTTTCGGATCCGATAAACATTTCGGCGACGATGACGATCACCAGCGCTATCGACACGCCGGTACGCAAACCGACAAACGTCTGCGCCAGACTTTCCATCAGCATGATGTCTTTGAAAATATGCCAGCGGGAAATCCCCATCACTCTGGCCGCCATCAGGCGGGTTTTTTTGGCATTCATCACGCCGTAGGCGCTGTTAAACAAGATCACCAGCACGGCGGCAAAGGCGGCGATAGCGATTTTGTTGGCATCGGTGATGCCGAAAATCAGCATAAACAGCGGGATCAGTGCCGACGAGGGAGTAGAGCGAAAGAAGTCGATGAGGAATTCCAGACTGCGGTAAACCTTTTCGTTACTGCCTAAGATCACGCCGAGCGGCACGCCGATCACCGCCGCAAAGGCAAAGGACACCAGCGTGCGGTAGAGGGTTGCGCCGATGTCAGTGCGCATGGAAGCATCCGAAAACGACTGAAACATGTAGCCGATTGTCTCGACGGGTGAGGGCAGAAGCACCGGATTCAGCCATTTTGCGCTGACGGCCAGTTGCCAGAATAAAAACAGCAATACCGGACCGACCAGCGGCAGTAACCTTGAAGACCAGCGTGAAGTCATCCTGTTTCTCCTTATCCCTGATAAATCAGCGAGGCGACATCTACCGGCTTGCTGAAGATTTTTCTTTCGGTAAAGACGTCATAAAACTTCTGGAACCATTGCAGGTTGTCGCCTTTTAAATCGGGATACATCACAAAGCCCGGCAGCGGCACTTCCTTCACCAGCGCCGGTTCAATGCTGGTGTAACCGGCGACGTTTTCGCGGGCTTTGTCAGGCTGTGCGGCGATGAACTCCACGGCTTTCTGATAAGCAGCAATAAACTTTTTGGTTTGTTCCGGTTTGTCCGCGATAAAGCTGGCGTTCAGTGCCGCCGCGCCGCCAAACCACGGGGCGTCGGCATTGCCGAGCACGTATTTAGAAATCACGCCGGTTTCCAGCGTGCGGGAAAGATGCTTCATGCGCCCGACCGTGCCGGTCGGTTCCAGCGTATAGACGCCGTCAATTTGTCCGGTCGCCAGCGCCGGAGCGTGCTGGCCGACCGGCAGTTCGATCACCGACGGGTGAGTGAAGCCATTTTTCTCCAGAATAATTTTTGCCATGGTGACGTTCTGGATCCCCGGACCGCAGGCGATTTTCTTGCCTTTCAGGTCACTGATGGCGCTGGCTGTGCTGTTCAGCGGCACCAGAAATTCATCCAGCACCAGCTTATGGTTGGACGGGTTGGAGCAGATAATTTTGAACAGCCCCGGTGAGGTGATCGCCCCCAGCCCCAGCGCGCCGGTTGCCGTGCCGTTGGCGCAGCCGTGGATCCTGCCGGTGATCATCCCCTCGACAATTTGCTGGGCGCTGGCGAATTTGACGCCTTTCACATTCAGTCCGGCTTGTTTAAAAAAGCCCTGTTCCAGCGCCACATACAGCGGTAAACCGCCGACAATCGGCCAGTAACCGATGCGGATCTCATCGTCTTCGGCGGCAAAGACGGACGTCGGGATCATTCCGCCAAGGGTGGACACTCCGCCGGTAATGGCGAGCCATTTCATCAGCTGGCGACGTTTTTTATCAACTTCAGGTTTGATGTTTTTCATTGGCGGTTCCCTAAGCGGTTATGAGGGCGTTGCAACTTGTACTGCAACTTGTATACATAACGTTAAGCACAGGGCGTGCCAGTTCATTCCGGCAGCGGGAATAAACGTAAATTCAGCAGGTTGGGGAAAAAGCGCGCACTGAACTGGTGCGATTTTTGTGCACGCTTTCACAAAAAGGATCCACCGCAGGGCATGCGGCTAGCAATTTATCTAGCAACCTGCCCGGCGGTGGCGAGGGATCAGACTTTAAATTCACTGCTCAGGCGGCTGATGCCCAGACCGTTCACTTTGGTGACTTTAATCTGCACCGGAATACGGTCTTTCATCGCCTCGACATGGCTGATTACGCCGATGGTTTTACCCGAGGCATTCAGACTGTCGAGCGCATCCAGCGCGGTGTCCAGCGTGTCGGCATCGAGCGTGCCGAAACCTTCGTCGAGGAACAGCGAGTCGATGCGGGTTTTATCGCTGACCAGATCCGACAGCGCCAGCGCCAGTGCCAGACTGACCAGGAAACTTTCGCCGCCGGATAACGTGCGGGTGTCGCGCACCGCGTCCGCCTGCCAGGTATCGACCACCTGCAACTCCAGCGCATCGCTGGTTTTACGCTGCAACAGATACCGGCCATGCAGTTTTTCCAGCTGACGGTTGGCCAGATACACCAGATGATCGAGCGTCAGACCCTGCGCAAATTTACGGAATTTCGCGCCATCGCTGGAGCCAATCATCTGATTGAGATAGCCCCAGTCATCACAGGTCAGCTGCGCCTGCGCAATCTGAGCAATCAGCGCCTGTTGTCCGCTGTGACGCTGTTTGTCGCTTTCCAGCTGATTCTTCACTTCCCCCAGACGTTGCTGTAAGGCTTTCAGCTGTTGCGCCAGCTCCGCCTGTTGCGCGGTCAGCGCGTGAAGATCGCTGCCGGTCTCACTGAGATGCGCGGGGCGGGCAAGCCGCTGTTTTTCCAGCATGTCTTTGGCGTCGACCAGCAAGGCCTGCGCCTGCGCCAGTTGTTGTTGCAGATGTTCTTTACGTTGCTGAAGCTGCTGACGTAACGCGTCATCCAGCAACGCCTGTTTTACGGCGTCCTCATCCGCAAAGCCGCTGGCGCCGAGCGCCTGTTGCCACGCCTGTTCCGCCTGCGTCAGACGTGTCAGCGCCTGCTGCTGTTGCTGCTGCGTACTGGCGAGCTGACCGGCAAGCTGATCACGCTGTTCCTGCGCCTTTTGCAGCGCGGTCTGAGCATCGCTGACGGCCTTTTCTGCCGCCTGCTGTTGCTGATGTAAGTGCCCGCGTACCTGCGCCACCTGACGATCGCCGAACAGTTCGTGACGTCTGGCGTTCAGTTCCGCCAGTGATTTTTCACCCTCAGCGCACTGTTTTTGCAGCTTCGCGAGATGTTCCTGGGATTTCGCCTGCGTCTCTTCCAGCCGGGTGAAACGTTCGGTCAGCAACGCGCTTTGCTGCTGCACTTTCTGCTGTGCGTTCAGGGCATCATTCAGGGCATCTTTGGCCTGTTGCAGCGCCCGTGCCAGCTGTTCGTGCTGGCTGATCAGCGTCTGAGACTGCTGCTCTTCGTCGTCGCGTGCGGTCAGCCATTGTGTGATGTCAGCGGTGTCATGCAGCGTGAAGGTCAGATTCAGCGATTCGCGGAGCTGCTGCCACTGCGCGGTATGCGCATTCAGTTGCTGCTGATCCTGCTCCAGCTGGCTTTGCAGGCGGGTTTGCTGCTCTTTCAGACTTTTGATTTTCGCTGCCAGTTCGATGCCGCTGGCTTTCGCCGCATCAAACTCCAGCTGCATTTTCTCGACGCGCAGCGCCGTTTCAGAAGGTTTTACCTCCTGATAATGTTCAATTGCCGGATGCGATGTCGAGCCGCACAGCGGGCAGGCCTGGCCGCTTTGCAGGCTGGCGCGTTCGGCTTCGAGGCTGACGATCAGCATTTCCTGTTTATGCAGGGTTTTGACATCGTTGAGATGGTCCAGCTGTTTCTGACATTGCAGACGGATGGCGCCCAGACGCTGTTCTTCTTCAGCCAGTTGTGTCTGGTACTGCGCGGCATCGTTGTGTTGTTGCAGCACCCGCTGGTTCAGTTGCGGGAAAATTTGCATCAGCGAGAACAGCTGCTGACGCACCGGGCGCAGCTGGATGAGTTCAGTCTGCCTTTGCTGCAATGCCGCCCGCGGGTGCTGTTTTTCCAGCGCCGCCTGTTGTTGTTGTGCGCTGCTCAGTGCGTCGGTCAGTGCGGTCTGGCGGGTCTGATGCTGACGGCTTTCTTCGTCCAGTTTCTGACGTTCTGCCGTGATTTGCACCAGCGCCGCGTGTTGTTCAACGACCTGTTTCTGTGCGTCACCGGCCGACTGCTGCATTTCAGCCAGCGATTTATGCAGCAGGGCGATGTCGCCATCCAGCGGCAGGATCTTTTCCTCGATCAGCGTCTGCATCTGGCGCTGTGCTTCCGCCTGTGTCTGCCGCGCCGTTTGTGCCTGTTCTTCCGCCTGTTTCAGCGGCATCAGCTGCGCAATCTGCTGTTCCTGCTGCTGCGTCAGTTGTGTCAGCCATTGCTGAAGGCGTTGCGATTCGTCCTGACAACGCTGGCGATCCACGAGTAACGGACGCAGTTTTTCTGCCGGTTCACTGCGCGCCAGTTGCTGTAACTGCGGCGCGGCGGCCAGATTTTCCTGCTCTGCGGCGGTCAGTTGTTGCTGAGATTGCTGCTGTTTTTGCTGCACCTGCTGCCACTGTTGCAGCCAGTTCAGATCCTGCTGGCGCTGTTGCGCCTGCTGACTGAGCGTGATTTCCTGCGCGTTCAGTTCAGCAAGTTGTGCTTCAAGCGTCTGGCGCTGTTCTTCGCTGAGCAGTTCGATCCCGGCCATGCGCTGGTGCAGACCATCAAGCGTTATCCGCGCTTCTTTATGTTGCTCAAATACTCGCTCAGACAGCAGTCCGTAAATTTCGGTGCCGGTCAGTTCTTCCAGCAGTTCGGCGCGATCGTTGGCATCCGCATTCAGGAACGCGGCGAACTGCCCCTGAGACAGCATCATCGATTTGGTGAAACGTCCAAAATCCAGTCCGGTCAGTGAGGCGATGGTGTCGAGTTTGTCGCGCACTTTGTCAGCCAGAATTTTGCCGTCGGCCAGCAGAGCCAGCTCCACTTTCGGTGCCTGCAGGTTGCCTTCCGGCGAGTTTTTGGCGCGGCGCTGGCTCCAGAATGCGCGGTAACCCACGCCTTTGACTTCAAACTCCACCTCCGCCAGCGATTCGGCGGTGTGGCGGGTCATCAGTTCGTTCTGGCTTGGCGTGATGTTCAGACGCGGCGTCTGGTGATACAGCGCCAGACAGATGGCGTCGAGCAGGGTGGTTTTCCCCGCGCCGGTCGGGCCGGTAATGGCGAACAATCCGTTACTGGCAAAAGGCTCGGCGGTGAAGTCAATTTTCCATTCGCCTTCCAGCGAATTCAGGTTTTTTAAACGCAGGCTGAGAATTTTCATTGTGCGCTGTCCTCCGCGTTCTGACCGCTGGTGACCTGTTCAACCACCTGCGCAAATAAGGTACGCATCCGCGCCTGACGCGGTTCATCGGGATCGGGTTCCAGCGCCAGCCGCCGTTCAAAGACATCGCCGACGCTCAGTTCGCTGAGGGTTTCTTTTTCCTGTTGCTCAATGCGGTTGATGCGCTGTTCTTTGCTGCGGCGTAACAGCACCACTTCTACCGGTAAATCTGCCGTCAGCGCCTGAATACGTCGCTGAATATCGCTGAGATAATCCTGCGTGGAGACTTCAATATCCAGCCAGACGGGTTTTGCCGGATCGCCGCCTTCGAACTGTTTCAGTTGCTTTTCAATCTCCGCCAGCGAGCCTTTGATGATCTGCATCGGCTGGAAAACCGGGATTTCCAGCGTCTCGATGGCGTTGAGTGTCGCACCCTCGAAATCAAGCAGATAGACGCTTTTGGCCTTGCTCAGCTCGTCAAAACTCAGGGCAATCGGCGAGCCGCTGTAGCGGATATGGTCGGTTTTGGCGACGCACTGCGCGCGGTGAATATGGCCGAGTGCCACATAATCGACTGGCGGGAAAGCCTGTGCCGGAAACGCATCGAGCGTGCCTATATAAATGTCGCGCACGGAATCGGAGGTGCTGACGCCGACGGTGGTCAGATGGCCGGTGGCAATCACGGGCAGCGGTACGCCCAGTTCATCGCGTTTCGCCTGCGCGGCCTGCCACAGCGCGTCATAATGGGCGGCAATGGCTTCCTGTAATGCCAGCTGTTTGTCGCTGCCGGATTGTCCGGCCTGACTGGCAAGCAAATCACGCGGACGTAAAAACGGAATGGCACACAGCACCGCGCCGGGCGTTCCGTCGCGCTGACGGAGCACTAAAATTTGTTCCGCCAGGTTTTCACCCACGGTGGCAATCACCCGGGTATTCAGACAGGAAAGCAGTTCGCGGGATTCGTTGAGCGTGGCGACAGAATCGTGATTACCGGCCAGCACCACCAGCTGGCAGCCGGTTTGTTGTAATTCCACCACGAAGCGGTTATACAATTCGCGGGCATAACTGGGCGGTGATCCGGTATCGAAAATATCCCCCGCGACAATCACGGCATCGACCTGATGTTGCTGCACCTGACCGGTCAGCCAGCGCAAAAATGCCTGATGTTCGGCAGCGCGGCTTTTGGTAAAAAAGTACTGGCCGAGGTGCCAGTCTGACGTGTGGATCAGGCGCATGAGACTCCCGTATGGATCCTGGATGACAACGATGGGGCAAAGTATAAACGTCGGCGGGGGACGCTGTCCCCGATAAATCAGACCAATTTCAGCAAGATGCCCGCTAAATAGAAGAAATGTCTCTGTCATATTTGACTGTAATGAACCATCCTTTCTATTCATAAATCTGTCACAAAACTGACGCATAATGGCGCCCGCAATCAAATAAAAGATCGCTAACCTATTGGCAGGACCTACGATGGCTAGACGTATATTGGTGGTTGAAGACGAAGCTCCAATCCGTGAAATGGTGTGTTTTGTACTGGAACAGAATGGCTATCAGGCAGTAGAAGCTGAGGATTTTGATTCAGCGATCGGGCAGCTTGTTGAACCTTACCCTGAACTGATCCTGCTTGACTGGATGTTACCCGGCGGTTCCGGTATTCAGTTTATTAAACACCTGAAACGTGAAGCCCTGACCCGCGAAATCCCGGTGATGATGCTGACCGCGCGCGGTGAAGAAGAAGATCGGGTGCGCGGCCTCGAAGTCGGTGCCGATGATTACATCACCAAACCGTTTTCTCCGAAAGAACTGGTTGCCCGCATTAAAGCCGTGATGCGCCGCATCTCGCCAATGGCGGTAGAAGAAGTGATCGACATGCAGGGTTTAAGCCTGGATCCGTCGTCTCACCGTGTGATGGCCAACGAGCAGGCGCTCGATATGGGGCCGACAGAATTTAAATTATTACACTTCTTTATGACGCACTCCGAACGTGTTTACAGCCGCGAGCAGTTGCTGAATAACGTCTGGGGCACTAACGTTTATGTGGAAGATCGCACGGTTGACGTGCATATTCGTCGTTTGCGTAAGGCGCTGGAAACCAGTGGACATGACAGAATGATCCAGACTGTTCGCGGTACCGGATACCGTTTTTCAACGCGTTATTGAGCCCTCACAGCGGAGAATCTGTGTGCTAGAACGTTTGTCATGGAAACGGCTGGCAGGTGAATTTTTTCTCTTTTGCCTGCCCGCGTTAATCCTCGGTATCTTCGTCGGCCATTTTGGCTGGCTCCTCTTTGTGTCGCTGATGGCGGCACTGGGCTGGAATTATTACAACCAGCTGAAACTTTCTCACTGGCTGTGGCTCGACCGCAGCATTACCCCGCCGAATGGCCGCTGGAGCTGGGAGCCGCTGTTTTACGGCCTGAACCAGATGCAGATGCGTAACCGGCGTCGGCGTCGCGAATTAGGCCAGCTCATCAAGCGTTTTCGCAGCGGTGCCGAATCGTTGCCGGACGCCGTGGTGCTCACGACCGAAGAAGGCAATATTTTCTGGTGTAACGGACTGGCTCAGGATTTGCTCGGTTTCCGCTGGCCGGAAGATAACGGCCAGCACATCTTTAACCTGCTGCGTTATCCGGAGTTCCGGCTGTGGATCCAGACCCGTGATTTCAGCCGCGCCCTGAATCTGCAACTCAATAATGAGCATTACGTCGAGTTTCGCGTCATGCCCTATTCCGAAGGGCAACTGCTGATGGTGGCGCGCGACGTCACGCAGATGCGCCAGCTCGAAGGCGCACGGCGTAACTTTTTCGCCAACGTCAGTCATGAACTGCGAACCCCGCTGACGGTATTGCAGGGTTATCTGGAAATGATGGAAGACGCCAAGCTGGAAGAACCGTTTCGCAGCAAAGCGCTGGATACCATGCAGGAACAGACGCGGCGGATGGACGGGCTGGTGAAACAGCTGCTGACGCTGTCGAAAATTGAAGCCTCAGCGAATATCGATTTGCACGAGAAAGTCGATATTCCGCTGATGCTCGGCATGCTGGAACGTGAAGTGCAAACGCTCAGCAACGGCAGGCATGACGTGGTGTTCCGGGTAAACGACAAGCTGAAAGTGTTCGGCAACGAAGATCAGCTGCGCAGCGCGGTGTCGAACCTGGTGTATAACGCGGTCAACCACACGCCAGCCGGTACCCGGATTGAAGTCAGCTGGCAACAAACGCCGCACGGCGCGCAGTTCCAGATAAGCGACAACGGACCGGGTATTGCACCGCAACATCTGCCGCGCCTGACGGAACGTTTCTACCGCGTCGATAAAGCCCGCTCACGCCAGACCGGCGGCAGCGGCCTCGGACTGGCGATCGTCAAACATGCGCTCAGCCATCATCACGCCAAACTGGAAGTGATGAGTGAAGTCGGCACCGGAACCCGCTTTATATTTACGCTGGCACCGAAGTTGATTGTTCCTGAGGAACAGACCACGCAAAGCGATGTGAAAGGATAAACCACCACGCCACAGCACTCGCTGTGGCTTCTTCTAGCAGATGATCTGCAAACCTTTTTCTTCGATCAGCATCAGTAAGATCAGAGCCGCACCGGTGGGTTTGGTTTCATCCCGCTCCCATTTTTGAATGCTGTTAGCCGACATATTGATGAGTCTGGCCAGTACACCCTGACTGATTTTTTCTTTTTCCCGCAGCGCACGAATACGTTCAGCTGAACTTTCGGCAAAGGCTTTCAATCTCTCTTCCTGCATGGCTTCATCAACAATTTTGTTAATTTCGCGCATCGTGGTTTGGGTTACCACGCCAGATGAATCATGGAAGCGTTGAGCCATCCGCTGCATTTTTAGCAAACGTTCATCAACCATTAGAAATCACCTCTTTAATTAATCCATTTCGAAGTTCTGTTTCGAGTTGAAGCTCTGTGAAGTTGAGCAAATCTCTAGCAATTGCTTTATATAAAGACAGAAGTTTGTCGGGAATTTCATTGCCTTTCTTGCGGACACTATTTTTCAGCCACCCGTCGATATAAAAGATCTTATCTTCAAAACGAAAAGCGATGACTGCACGACCAAAGCCTGACTTCGATCTTCCTGAAGGCGCGATTCTCTTCTTGTAAACGTTGCCGGACAAATCCGCATCAAAAAGTCCGTTTGCCAGCTCATGCGCAGACTTGAGGATATCCTTTTCCGACAGTTTGCTGGCGTTCATGAAATCGTGAAAATCCTCTGTAACGAAAATACGTAAACAGTTCATGCTATCGTCCCTGGTAAAAATAACTATAGTATTTATTACCACAGATCGCAATGGGACAAATATTGTCCAGCATCATGAAACATCGCGAAGCGATCATGAATTTTATTCACGTCCCATGAAGATTCCTCTGTTGCCCCTGAACATTCTGCATGACAATATCGGTTTAAAGACGTTTAGACATCCAGATGTCTACATATAACGCCGCGTAATTATTTACTTTGTAAATCATTCGTATTCCGCCATTAGAAGCGGGGTGCCTAAAAGGAGTCATGCATGCAACGTACAACCCCTCCGTTCCGCGCCGATGTCGTCGGCAGTTTCCTGCGCCCTGCGGCGATTAAAGAAGCGCGTAAGCAGTTCCAGGCCGGTGAGATTGATGCCGCCCAGCTGCGTGCGGTGGAAGACACCGAAATCCGCCGTGTGGTGGATTTACAACGAGAAGCGGGTCTGCAAGTGGTCACTGACGGTGAGTTCCGCCGTGCGTGGTGGCACTTTGATTTCTTCGAAGGGCTGGAAGGGGTGGAAGGTTACGACGCAGTGCAGGGCATCCAGTTCAACGGCGTTCAGACCAAAGCGCGCAGCATCAAAGTGGTCAGCAAACTCGGTTTCGGTTCACATCCGATGCTGGAAGATTTCCGCTTCCTGAAAAGCATCAGCGGAACGGCCGTGCCGAAAATGACCATTCCAAGCCCGAGCGTGATGCATTTCCGCGGTGGTCGTAATGCCATCAGCAAAGAGGTGTACCCGGATCTGAAAGATTATTTTGACGATCTGGCACAGGTTTACCGTGATGCGATTAAGGCGTTTTACGATGCCGGTTGTCGCTATCTGCAACTCGATGACACCGTCTGGGCTTATCTGTGTTCTGAAGATCAGAAGAAACAAATCCGCGAGCGTGGCGATTCTCCGGAAGAGTTAGCACGCACTTACGCGGATGTGCTGAACAAAGCCATCGCCGGTAAACCGGATGATCTGGTGATTGGTCTGCATGTGTGCCGTGGCAACTTCCGTTCCACCTGGATTTCAGAAGGCGGCTATGAGCCGGTCGCGGAGATCCTGTTTGGCGGCGTGAACATTGATGCCTTCTTCCTGGAATATGACAATGAGCGTTCCGGGGGCTTCGAGCCACTGCGTTTCATTAAGAAGGGGCATCAGCAGGCAGTTCTGGGTCTGATCACCACCAAATCCGGTGAGCTTGAACTGGCAAAAACAGTGGAAGCCCGTCTGGCAGAAGCGGCCGAATATCTGGATATCAACCAGATTTGCCTCAGCCCGCAATGTGGCTTTGCGTCAACGGAAGAGGGTAACAGCCTGACCGAAGCGCAACAGTGGGAAAAACTGAAACTGGTGGTCGATATCGCTGCCCGCGTCTGGTAAATATCTCGCCGGCAAATTACCGGCTTGGTAAATATTCTGAATATTGTGCGTGAAATGACCTTCTGGTGGTGATTTCACGCATTTTTCATCTCATCGGAGCATATCTTGTGCTCTGTTAGCGCAAAAATCATACATATCATATGGCGCGTTTTTCGCTGTATTTAGTGAATATTACTGCTTTCCATTCTTAATCTGGTCGAAGACTCTGCTTTTTGGATCACGGCTTGCCTTTATACGCTATAAAAGATTACCTTAGCCTCCGCTGTCGCTCGATACTCCCTGCATAACAACGTAATCATCTGCATATCATCAGGCGTTTTTAGCTCACTTCGATCCTCACATTGGTGCTCTCTGGCTTTTTCAGGCCATTCATCCTTTTGACGAAGTAGCACGACGACAGCATCGGACACTTTATTCATTTGAACAGGCAACACGACACCAATCATGAGTACTCGTTTAACAAATAAAGATATTCTGGCGTTAGGTTTCATGACCTTCGCCTTATTCGTCGGGGCCGGAAATATCATTTTCCCGCCTATGGTTGGCTTGCAGGCAGGTCATGACGTCTGGTGGGCAGCCGCCGGATTTATGATCACTGCGGTCGGACTCCCGGTGATGACGGTAATTGCACTGGCGCGCGTTGGCGGCGGTGTGGATGCCCTGAGTACGCCGATTGGTCGTGGTGCCGGTATTCTTCTGGCCACCGTGTGTTATCTGGCTGTCGGCCCGCTGTTTGCCACGCCACGTACCGCGACGGTTTCCTTTGAAGTGGGTATCGCGCCGATGACCGGTGACGGCCCGCTGCCTCTGCTGATTTACAGCGTGATTTACTTCTCTCTGGTGATCGGCATTTCCCTGTATCCGGGCCGTCTGCTCGATACCGTCGGCCATTTCCTGGCTCCGCTGAAAATGGTGGCACTGGGTGCGCTGGGTATCGCTGCTGTGCTGTGGCCTGCCGGTTCGCCGATGCCTGCGGTTGACGCTTACCAGACGGTGCCGTTTTCCAGCGGGTTTGTGAACGGCTATCTGACCATGGATACGCTGGGTGCGCTGGTGTTTGGTATCGTTATCGTCAATGCCGCGCGTTCCCGTGGTGTGTCTGACGCCAAACTGCTGACCCGTTATACGGTGCTGGCCGGGCTGATTGCCGGTCTGGGGCTGATGCTGGTTTATCTGAGCCTGTTCAAGCTCGGCGAAAACAGTGCTTCACTGGTGCCTGACGCGACCAACGGGGCGGTTATTTTGCATGCCTATGTGGCGCATACTTTCGGTGGTGTGGGCAGTTTCTTCCTCGGTGCGCTGATCTTCATCGCCTGTATGGTCACGGCTGTGGGCCTGACCTGCGCCTGTGCGGAGTTCTTTGCTCAGTATCTGCCGCTGTCTTACAAGTCACTGGTCTTCATTCTGGGTCTGTTCTCCATGCTGGTGTCCAACCTGGGTCTGAGCCATCTGATTGCGATTTCTGTACCGGTGCTGACGGCGATTTATCCGCCATGTATCGCGCTGGTCGTGCTGAGCTTCACCCTGCGCTGGTGGAACAGCACCACGCGTATCGTGGCGCCGGTGATGGTCGTGAGTCTGGTGTTCGGCATTGTTGACGGTATCAAGGCCTCTGCTTTTGCTGACCTGATGCCAGCCTGGACTGCGAACCTGCCACTGGCTGCGCAAGGTCTTGCCTGGTTACCACCGTCATTATTAATGCTGGTACTGGTCGGGATTTATGACAAAATCAGCGGCCCGCGCAGCGTTACCGCGCACCAATGATCATCGGGTGAATGTTCGAAGACATAAAAGCATGATCGTCTGACGAATGTTTCGCCAATCAGGCCACGGAGACCCCTTCCGTGGCTTTTTCATTGGCAGGCTAAAAGTCATTTTTTAGAATACGATTTTTGAAAGTTAAAAAAACAATACGGGTCAATGCACATGCAGCAAGAAGCTGAACAACCAACCGCGCAGAATCAAGCGCCGGGCACGAAGTTAAAACGTGGCCTGACAACGCGCCATATCCGCTTTATGGCACTGGGATCAGCCATCGGAACCGGTCTGTTTTATGGCTCGGCAGATGCCATCAAAATGGCCGGACCGAGCGTATTGCTGGCGTATCTGGTCGGCGGGATCATCGCGTTTATCATCATGCGCGCGCTCGGTGAGATGTCTGTTAACAACCCGCAAAGCGGTTCGTTTTCACGTTACGCTCAGGATTATCTCGGCCCGATGGCGGGTTACATCACCGGCTGGACCTACTGTTTCGAAATCCTGATTGTCGCCATCGCGGATGTGACGGCATTCGGTATTTATATGGGCGTCTGGTTCCCGGATGTACCGCAATGGACCTGGGTGCTCAGCGTGGTGCTGATCATCGGCGCGATCAATCTGGTCAGCGTGAAAGTGTTCGGTGAGCTGGAGTTCTGGTTCTCCTTCTTCAAAGTCCTGACCATCATCATCATGATCGTGGCAGGCTTTGGCATTATCTTCTGGGGCATCGGCAATGGCGGTCAGGCGACCGGTATCCACAATCTGTGGAGCAACGGCGGCTTCTTCAGTCAGGGTATTATGGGGACGATCCTGTCGCTCCAGCTGGTGATGTTTGCTTACGGCGGCATTGAGATTATCGGCATCACTGCCGGTGAAGCTGAAGATCCGAAGAAATCCATTCCGAAAGCGATCAACTCCGTACCGCTGCGTATTCTGGTGTTTTACGTGGGTACGCTGTTTGTGATCATGTCTATTTTTCCCTGGAATCAGGTGGGTACGCAGGGCAGTCCGTTTGTACTGACCTTCCAGCATATGGGCATTACGGCGGCGGCGACCATTCTGAACTTTGTGGTGATCACCGCGTCGCTTTCGGCCATTAACAGTGATGTATTCGGCGTGGGCCGTATGCTGCACGGTATGGCAGAGCAGGGACAGGCACCGAAAATGTTCAGTAAGGTATCGCGTCTGGGGACGCCGTGGGTCACCGTGCTGGTGATGATGGCGGCGCTGCTGGTGGCGGTTTACCTGAACTACATCATGCCGTCTAACGTGTTCCTGGTGATCGCGTCTCTGGCGACGTTCGCAACTGTCTGGGTGTGGATTATGATCCTGTTCTCCCAGATTGGTTTCCGTCGCAAGCTGAGCAAACAGCAGGTGAAAGAACTTGAGTTCCCGCTGCGTGGCGGTGTTTACACCTCCGTGTTCGGTATCATTTTCCTGGTGTTCATTATTGGCCTGATTGGTTACTTCCCGGATACCCGTATTTCGCTGTACGTCGGGATGGTGTGGGTTGTGGCGCTGCTGGTCGGTTATGCCTTTAAACTGCGCAATGACCGCAAAAAACAAGCGCTGGCGCTGAACAACAAAGCGTAAGCAAGCACTTACCTTCCGGTAAAGAAAAGCCCCCGGGATCTGATGATCCCGGGGGCTTTTTGCTGTTTATACATTTTATTAACCCACTCGTTCGGGCTATATCAAGGCGGCAACGCAGAGACAGCCCGAAGGATGGCGGTTAATAACCGATGGCGGCACCAGCGGGGCGTCGCACATCATTCGCGCCATACAGATAACCTTCGCGAACCTTGCCGGACACCGCAGAGTCATTGCCTGAGTTCGCTGATGTCACGCCAGCAGCCCCCGGTAATCCCACCATAATCAGCTCTGTCGCGCCCCACGGCGTCTGTTCAACCATTTTGTAACCCATCTTCTGCAGGATGTTCAGGCTGTCCTGAGAAACGCCGCGCTGCTCGTAATACACTTCATCCGGCAGCCACTGATGGTGAATACGCGGCGCATCGACCGCTTCCTGTGGTGCCATGCCGTAATCAATGACATTCAGCGCCGCCTGCAAGGTGATGGTGATAATGCGTGAACCGCCCGGCGAACCCAGCACCATGAAGATCTTACCGTCTTTGGTCACCAGACTCGGGCTCATAGACGATAGTGGGCGCTTACCGGGGGCGATGGCATTTTTGGTTCCCTGCACCAGACCGTAGAGGTTTTTCTCGCCGACTTTGGTGGTGAAATCATCCATTTCGTCATTGAGGAAGAAACCGGTACCCGGCGCAATCACCACCGAACCAAAGCGGCCATTGACCGTATAAGTGGTGGACACGGCGTTGCCCAGGTTATCGACAATAGAATAATGCGTGGTTTCCGGCTTCTCGTGCGGTTCCATACCCGGCTGAACCGCCGTGGACGGCGTGGCTTTATCCGCTTCTATTTTCTTACGGATTTCATCGGCATAGCTTTTACTGACCAGACGGTCGATCGGGTTTTTCACAAATTCCGGATCGCCGAGATAGGTATTGCGGTCCATATAGGCATGACGCATGGCTTCGGTGAGGACGTGAATCGAAGCCGCGGAGTTGAAGCCCATGCTTTTCAGGTCATAGCCTTCGACAATATTGAGAATTTCACACATCGTCACACCGCCGGAGCTTGGCGGGGGCGCTGAGACGAATTTATACCCGCGATAGCTGCAGGAAATCGGTGTGTCTTCGGTGACTTTATAGTTCGCAAAATCTGCCGCTGTCAGGATGCCGCCGCCTTTTTTGGAGGCCGCTTCCACCGCCGCCGGGATATTGCCTTTGTAGAACGCATCCGGTCCGTGTTGAGAAATGGATTCCAGCGTGTTGGCTAAATCGGTTTGCACCAGTTTGTCGCCAGGTTGCAGCGGACTGCCGTCTTTACGCAGGAAAATACGCGCGGTTTCAGGGTCTTCTTTGAAGCGTTTCACCGTGGTATCGAGAATATCGGTATCGGCGCGGGTCAGTACAAAGCCCTGACGGGCGAGTTTAATCGCCGGTCCCATCACCTGCTGACGCGTCAGTTTGCCGTATTCCTTTTGCACGGTATCCATGCCCAACACGGTACCCGGCACGCCTGCGGCGAGATAGCCGTACAGGCTGGCACCTTTTTTCACGTTGCCGTCGGCATCCAGATACATATTGGCGCTGGCCGCCGCCGGGGCAGTTTCGCGGAAGTTGATGAATGTGTCCTTGCCATCAGCAAGATGCACCGTCATGAAGCCTCCGCCGCCGATATTGCCACAGCATGGGTTGACGACCGCCTGCGCATAGCCAACGGCCACGGCAGCATCGATGGCATTGCCGCCCATTTTCAGAATATCCACGCCGACCTGAGAGGCCAGATATTGCGAGGTGACGACCATGCCGTTTTTGGCTTCAACCGCAGGATTCGACGCGGCGTACAGCGGGAGACTGGTCAGCATGGCCAGCGCGATGAGTGATTTCCGTAACATAGGGGCTCCTGTTTATTACCCTGTCTTATGAGTCATAACCTTCAGGTTATTGTGTGGTAACGCTTTTTTGTGATTTCAGTCCGACAATGTTTATGCAATCAGCACGCCAGAATGACGCGGTCAGACCGTTTTCAGCGTAGACGCAAAAGAGGCAACACGAGGAGCGGGAAGGGGAAAATGTGATCGTGCCGGATGGCAGGCAAAAAAAACGGCCAGCGAGGCTGACCGTTATTGACCTTTACATCCGTGAAGGGATTACAGGTTTGATGCGTTTTCTGTCAGGTATTTAGCCACGCCGTCCGGAGATGCGCCCATACCTTTTTTGCCTTTTTCCCACTGAGCCGGGCACACTTCGCCGTGCTCTTCGTGGAATTGCAGCGCGTCAACCATACGCAGCATTTCGTCGATGTTACGACCCAGTGGCAGATCGTTCACTACCTGGTGACGAACAACGCCTTCTTTGTCGATCAGGAAAGAGCCGCGCAGTGCAACGCCAGCGTCCGGATGTTCGATACCGTAGGCTTTCTGGATTTCGCGTTTGATGTCAGCAACCATTGCGTATTTAACAGGACCGATACCGCCTTTCTCTACCGGAGTGTTACGCCATGCGTTGTGAACGAACTCAGAGTCGAAGGACACACCGACAACTTCTACGCCACGTTTCTGGAATTCTTCGTAACGGTGATCGAAAGCGATCAGCTCAGAAGGACAAACGAAAGTGAAGTCCATTGGCCAGAAGAAGATAACAGTAGGTTTGCCTGCAGTGTGTTTTTTGAAGTTGAAGTTTTCAACTACTTCGCCGCTACCGAGAACTGCTGCTGCGGTGAAGTCAGGGGCTGGACGAGTTACCAGAACCATAATATTACTCCTTATGAAACCCTTACGGGCGTCGTAGGTGAGAAGGAAGGGTGAACAAAACGACTGCCAGTATAGGGGCAACCCTCGGGTGAATAAACCCCATCGCACCAATCAATCAGATAGCATCCGGCTATCAGTCTTTGAAGTAAGTCTCATACTTCTTTAACAACAACCTTTTGTTTTGCAGGGAAATGTGGCGTATTTCACAAAATTCGCCGGATGTTTCAGAGCTGGCGGTCTTTGGCCTGTTGCATCATGACCGGATAAAACTGCCAGAACAGTTGCTCCAGGGCGTCGTAATTGAGTTCGATATCATGAAATGAGCCGGTCAGCGCGCTCAGCTTTGGTCGCCGGTTAGCCATACCGCGTAACACATTGCCGATAAAAGGCAGCGCGGCATACCGTTCCATCCAGCGTTCCGGCCATAAATACGCATTCAGATTTTGGAAACGTTCCGGCATGTCAGGCAACTGCGGTTCGATTTCCTGCTGGCAGGCCTCAAGAAAATCTTCCAGCGATTGCTGAGGATGAAGGGTGGACCAGTGACGTGAGAGAAAGTGATCCCAGACGACATCAAGGGTGATCGGCGCGACGCGGCGAAAATCCTCACGAAAATAGCTGCGGGCAATTTTCACTTCCGGCAGCGCATCGGTCATGGTATCTACGCGACGGTGCATGCGGATGCCACTGACGATTTCAGCAGAAAACTGACCGTCAGGATTGCCGCGAACGAAGTCTGCCAGCAGGTTGCCGGTCAGCGAGCTTCCGGCTAAAGAAGCCAGATGGAGATGGGCTAAAAAATTCATTCGCGAAGTATAACGCAGGAAAGTTGATCTCTGACAGGGCAGCGGATGCCTTTATTGACGCAGATGCTTGCAGGGGATGCCCCGTCCCACTAGACTAAGCCGCCTGTTTTTGTCGTTAAGTGAAGTGAAAAGCCATGCGTGTTGCCGATTTTTCTTTTGAACTCCCTGAATCCCTGATTGCCCGCTATCCGCAGACCCAGCGCAGCGGCTGTCGTTTGTTGTCTCTGGACGGGCCGGGCGGTGAGTTAACGCACGGCGTGTTCACCGACATTCTCGATAAAATTCATCCCGGCGATTTGCTGGTATTCAACAATACCCGCGTGATCCCGGCCCGCGTGTTTGGCCGTAAGGTCAGCGGCGGTAAAATTGAAGTGCTGGTTGAGCGTGTGCTTGATTCGCACCGCGTACTGGCGCATGTGCGTGCGTCCAAATCGCCAAAACCGGGTGCTGAACTGCTGCTCGGTGATAAAGAAGACATTAAAGCCACGATGGTGGCGCGCCACGATACGTTGTTCGAGCTGGAATTTAATGAAGACCGTGATGTCTTTACTCTGCTCAACGAAATCGGCCATATGCCGCTGCCGCCGTATATTGATCGTCCCGATGAAGATGCAGACCGTGAACTGTATCAGACCGTGTACAGCGAACGTCCGGGTGCGGTAGCCGCGCCCACCGCTGGCCTGCATTTCGATGAGCCACTGATGGATGCGCTGAAAGCGAAAGGTGTGGAATTTGCTTTCGTCACGCTGCACGTGGGCGCCGGGACGTTCCAGCCAGTTCGCGTGGACACCATCGAAGACCACATCATGCACGCGGAGTATGCCGAAGTGCCTCAGGACGTGGTGGATGCCGTCCTGGCCTGTAAAGCGCGCGGGAATAAAGTCGTCGCCGTAGGCACCACGTCTGTGCGTTCGCTGGAAAGCGCGGCCAAGGCCAGTGAAGATGCGCTGATTGCGCCGTTCTTTGGCGATACCAAGATTTTCATTTATCCGGGCTATCACTATCAGGTGATTGATTCCCTGATCACCAATTTCCACCTGCCTGAATCAACGCTGATCATGCTGGTGTCGGCGTTTGCCGGCTATAAAAATACGATGAATGCCTATCATCAGGCCGTCGCAGAGCAGTACCGTTTCTTCAGTTATGGCGATGCGATGTTCATCAACCGTAACCCGCTGGCGCCGCAGGAAGTGGTCGGCCAGTAACGATTTTTGTAACTACCGGCCCGGTCGCACTCGGTGCATCCGGGCTTTCTTTTCCGGGCGTCATGCCACGGACTTAACCTCATCAGACTGTTTCTCTGATGCTGGAGGCAATGTGAAGTACGAATTAAGCACTACCGATGGCCGCGCACGCCGCGGGCGTCTGGTCTTTGAACGTGGCGTGGTCGAGACGCCGGCATTTATGCCGGTGGGCACTTACGGCACCGTAAAAGGCATGACCCCGGAAGAAGTGAAAGAGACCGGCGCACAGATTTTACTGGGCAACACTTTCCACCTGTGGCTGCGCCCGGGTCAGGAGATCATGAAACTGCATGGCGACCTGCACGATTTCATGAACTGGCACGGTCCGATCCTCACCGATTCCGGCGGCTTCCAGGTGTTCAGCCTGGGTGCGATGCGTAAAATCAAAGAAGAGGGTGTGCATTTCCGCAACCCGATCAACGGTGATCCGGTCTTCCTGAGCCCGGAAAAATCCATGGAGATCCAAAACGATCTGGGCTCCGACATCGTGATGATCTTCGACGAATGTACGCCATATCCTGCTGACTGGGATTACGCAAAACGCTCGATGGAGATGTCTTTGCGCTGGGCAAAACGCAGCCGCGATCGCTTCAACGAATTGAATAATAAGAATGCTTTGTTCGGGATTATTCAGGGAAGCGTTTACGAAGATTTACGAGATGCATCATTAAAAGGGCTGGTAGATATCGGCTTTGATGGTTACGCTGTGGGCGGCCTGGCAGTCGGCGAGCCTAAGGAAGACATGCACCGTATTCTGGAGCACGTTTGTCCGCAAATTCCGGAAGACAAACCTCGTTATCTGATGGGCGTCGGTAAACCGGAAGATCTGGTGGAAGGCGTACGTCGCGGCATCGACATGTTCGACTGCGTGATGCCAACGCGCAATGCGCGCAATGGTCATCTTTTCGTGACCGACGGTATCGTGAAAATCCGAAATGCGAAGCATAAAGATGACACGTCAACGCTCGACGAGCACTGTGATTGCTACACATGTCGCAATTATAGCCGTGCCTACTTGCATCATCTCGACCGTTGCAACGAAATTCTGGGTGCGCGGCTGAATACGATCCACAATCTGCGCTATTACCAGCGTCTGATGGCCGGTTTACGTCAGGCTATCGAAGAGGGTAAATTAGACGCGTTTGTGACAGACTTCTATGAGCGTAAAGGCAAACCGGTTCCGCCTTTAAACTTCTGATTTCTTTCTCGCGTCGGCATCTTCGAAAGGGGGTGCCGATTTTATAATTTCTTGGGCCGGCATTATGGGGTATTGTGCGAGACGTTTCATCGCCAGACTCCGGGTCGGATCCCGGGTTAGTTTTACATCAATTTGCTTCACAACAACAATGAGGGAAGTTAAATGAGTCTTTTCATTTCCGATGCAGTCGCAGCGACCGGCGCACCGTCACAGGGAAGTCCTTACTCTCTGGTCATCATGCTGGTGGTCTTTGGTCTGATTTTCTATTTCATGATCTTGCGCCCGCAGCAGAAACGTACGAAAGAACACAAAAAACTGATGGACTCTATCGGTAAAGGTGATGAAGTTATGACCAGCGGTGGCCTGATCGGTCGCGTAACCAAAGTATCCGAAACCGGCTACGTGGTTATCGCACTGAACGACACTAACGAAGTGATGATTAAACGTGACTTCGTGGCAGCTGTTCTGCCAAAAGGCACGATTAAGTCTATCTAATTTTCGATTTTCCCGAAGGGAACTGCCGTGTTAAACCGTTATCCTGCGTGGAAGTATCTGATGTTGATCGTCGTGATCATCGTCGGGCTGCTTTATGCACTTCCCAACCTTTATGGTGAGGATCCGGCTGTTCAAATCACTGGTGCTCGGGGTTCCGACGCCAGTGAAGCAACGCTGGACCAAGTCCGTAATGTATTAGATCAAAGCAAAATCCAGATCAAATCAGTTGCTCTGGAGAATGGCGCTATTCTTGCCCGTTTCAAAGACACGGATGTACAACTTCGTGCACGTGAAGCGCTGACTGAAGCGCTGGGCGATAAGTTTGTTATTGCACTGAACCTTGCACCGGCAACGCCGCGCTGGTTGAGTATGCTGGGCGCTGAGCCGATGAAGCTGGGCCTCGATTTACGTGGTGGTGTGCACTTCCTGATGGAAGTGGATATGGATACCGCGTTAACCAAGCTGCAAGAACAAACGATGGACAATATGCGCAGTGATCTGCGCGACAAGAATATTCCTTATGCCACGGTGCGTAAGCTCGACAACTATGGCGTTGAAGTGCGTTTCCGCGATGCTGCTACCCGTGATTCTGCGGTCAGCTACCTGAGCCCACGTCACCGCGATTTAGTGATCACCAACAGCGGCGACAATGCCGTCAAAGTGGTGATGACTGATGCTCGCCTGAGTGAAGCTCGCGAGTATGCCGTTCAGCAAAACATCACCATCCTGCGTAACCGTGTTAACCAACTGGGTGTCGCCGAGCCGCTGGTACAGCGTCAGGGTGCTGACCGTATCGTGGTTGAGCTGCCGGGTATTCAGGATACTGCGCGTGCCAAAGAAATCTTAGGCGCGACTGCGACACTGGAATTCCGTCTGGTTAACACCAATGTGGATGCTTCAACTGCCGCGACCGGTCGTGTACCGGGTGACAGTGAAGTGAAAAACATGCGTGATGGCCGTCCGGTTGTGCTGTACAAGCGCGTGATCCTGACCGGTGACCACATCACTGATTCCACATCCAGTATGGATGAATACAATCAGCCGCAGGTTAACATCTCTCTCGACAGCGCTGGCGGTAACGCCATGTCTAACTTCACCAAGGACAACATCGGCAAACCGATGGCGACCCTGTTTGTGGAGTACAAAGACAGCGGTAAGAAAGATGCCAATGGCCGTTCGATTCTGGCGAAACAGGAAGAAGTCATCAACGTGGCGACTATTCAGTCACGTCTGGGTAACAGCTTCCGTATCACCGGGGTGAACGATCCGAATGAAGCCCGTCAGCTCTCTCTGCTGCTGCGTGCCGGGGCGTTGATCGCGCCAATTCAGATTGTTGAAGAACGCACCATCGGCCCGACCTTAGGGATGGAAAATATCAAGCAAGGTCTGGAAGCCTGTCTGGCAGGACTTGTGGTCTCAATTATCTTCATGCTGTTCTTCTATAAGAAGTTTGGCCTGATTGCGACCTCTGCGCTGATTGCTAACCTGGTGCTTATTGTTGGGATCATGTCTCTGATACCAGGGGCAACACTCACCATGCCGGGTATAGCGGGTATCGTATTAACCCTTGCCGTAGCGGTTGATGCCAACGTACTGATTAACGAACGTATTAAAGAAGAACTTAGTAACGGACGTACAGTACAGCAGGCTATTGATGAAGGTTACAAAGGCGCGTTCAGCTCCATTTTTGATGCCAACGTCACGACGCTAATCAAGGTCATCATCCTGTATGCCGTCGGCACCGGGGCAATTAAAGGCTTTGCGATTACAACCGGTATTGGTGTAGCGACGTCCATGTTTACCGCAATCGTCGGTACCCGTGCCCTCGTAAATCTGTTGTACGGCGGCAAGCGCATCAAAAAGCTGTCTATCTGAGGAGTGCGTTGTGGCACAGGAATATACTGTTGAACAATTAAACCACGGCCGTAGAGTCTATGACTTTATGCGCTGGGATTACTGGGCTTTCGGTATCTCTGGTTTCCTGTTGATCCTTTCTATCGCCATTATCGGTGTGAAAGGTTTCAACTGGGGTCTGGATTTCACCGGCGGTACGGTCATTGAAATCTCGCTGGAAAAACCTGCGGATTTGGACGTGATGCGCGCTTCGCTTGAGAAAGCAGGCTTTGCAGAACCGCTGGTACAGAATTTTGGTAGCAGCCGTGACATCATGGTTCGTATGCCACCGACTAAGGGTGAAACAGGCGGCCAGGAACTGGGTGCTAAAGTTCTTAGCGTGATTAACGAAACGACCAGCCAGAATGCTCTGGTAAAACGTATCGAGTTCGTGGGGCCAAGCGTAGGGGCCGATTTGGCGCAAAATGGTGCTATGGCACTGTTAGTGGCATTGATCGCTATCTTGGTTTACGTCGGTTTCCGCTTCGAGTGGCGTCTGGCAGCCGGTGTGGTTATCGCGCTGGCTCACGACGTTGTGATCACCATGGGTGTGCTCTCGTTGTTCCATATCGAGGTTGACCTGACCATTGTCGCATCGTTGATGTCGGTTATCGGTTACTCGCTTAACGACAGCATCGTCGTATCGGACCGTATTCGTGAGAACTTCCGCAAGATCCGTCGCGGAACGCCTTACGAAATCTTTAACGTGTCGTTGACTCAGACGTTGCACAGAACATTAATCACATCCGGTACCACGTTAGTCGTGATCCTGATGCTGTATTTGTTTGGTGGTGCATTGCTGAGTGGTTTCTCACTGACCATGTTGATTGGTGTTTCAATCGGTACGGCTTCATCGATTTACGTGGCGTCCGCGCTGGCTCTGAAACTGGGCATGAAGCGTGAACACATGTTGCAGCAAAAAGTGGAAAAAGAAGGCGCCGATCAGCCTTCAATTCTTCCTTAAGCTACCCGTGTGAAAGCCATAAAAAACCCCGCATTGCGGGGTTTTTTTTTATCTGCGGTTCGTTGTGCTCACGGCGCGACGACGGGCTGCGTCTGCGGGATCGCCACGATATTATGCAGATGAACGAACCCCAGCGTATCCACCGTCACCTGATTAAACTTCACTTCGACGGTTTTCAGCGGCCCCGGCAGCAGATCGGGTTCCACGGTAATGGTCTGGGTTTGCATGTCGACGGTCAGCGGTTTGCCGGTCACCGGATCCAGCTGTCCCCAGCTGACTGACGCGGTAAACGGCGGCAATGGCTGACCGGCGTTGTTTTTGATTTCCAGCACCGCCTGGACACCGCTGGCATCCGGCGCAACGCGGGTCAGCTGAACACTGAGCTCGCCGATGTCACTTTTCAGCAGCGCGGCACTTTTGGCCGCCGGTAACAAATAGACACCATTATTTGACTGGCGGTTGAGGGTGGTTTGTTGCTCCAGCGCGGTGGCTAAATCAGTCAGGCGTTGCAGCTTTTGATTCAGCTGGCCGACTTCCGTTTTCAGCTCGGGCATTGGTGAGTTTTGCGTCGCACAGCCCGTCAGGCTGACAAACGCAGCGCAGGCCAGTAACAGGCGCGGGTGTTTAGTCATATCAGAGACTTCCTTTCATCTGCCCGTTGAAACATTCCGTCCGGGCACCCATATCGATAACTAAGTTTAACCCGATGTCGATGAAAGTAGCGACAGCCTTTGTTGTCGGCACACTTCGGGTTAAACTAATGTCCAATTGAGTTCGCGATCAGGAAGTGCTATGCATTGCCCATTTTGTGCCGCTGTTGATACTAAAGTCATCGATTCCCGCCTGGTAGGCGACGGATCGCAGGTTCGCCGTCGCCGTCAGTGCCTGGTGTGCCATGAACGTTTCACCACCTTTGAAGTGGCGGAACTGGTGATGCCGCGCGTCATTAAAAGCAATGAAGTCCGTGAACCCTTCAACGAAGACAAACTACGCGGCGGATTCCTGAAAGCACTGGAAAAACGCCCTGTCAGTTCTGATGACGTGGAAACCGCCATCAGCCACATTAAGTCACAATTACGCGCGACCGGTGAACGTGAGATCCCTGCCAAAATGATTGGCAATCTGGTGATGGATGCCCTGAAGGGGCTGGATAAAGTCGCCTATATCCGTTTCGCGTCGGTGTATCGCAGCTTCGAAGATATCCGTGAATTTGGTGAAGAGATCGCCCGCCTTCAGGACTGAGGAAAGTTGATGTTGCCCGGACAGCCTGCTGAACCACAATCTGCTGAATTGCATTCCGATGAACGCTATATGGCGCGCGCTTTCGAACTGGCGCGTCGCGGGCGTTTTACCACCACCCCGAATCCGAATGTCGGTTGTGTCATTGTATTGAATGGCGAAATTGTCGGTGAAGGCTATCATTTGCGTGCCGGTGAACCGCATGCCGAAGTCCACGCCTTGCGCATGGCCGGTGAGAAAGCGAAAGGGGCGACAGCGTATGTGACGCTGGAGCCTTGCAGCCACCACGGGCGCACGCCGCCTTGTGCCGATGCGTTGCTGGCAGCGGGTATCACCCGCGTGGTCGCCGCGATGCAGGATCCTAATCCAGAAGTGGCGGGGCGCGGGTTATACCGCCTCAAACAAAACGGCGTGGATGTCAGCCACGGGCTGATGCATCCGCAGGCCGAAGCGGTGAATCTGGGTTTCCTGAAACGCATGCGCACCGGTTTTCCTTACGTGCAGCTTAAAATGGGCGCGTCTCTGGATGGCCGGACGGCGATGGCCTCTGGCGAAAGTCAGTGGATCACCTCGGCGGCGGCCCGTGCGGATGTTCAGCGTTTTCGTGCCGAAAGCTCGGCGATACTCAGCACCAGTGCCACCGTGCTGGCGGATAATCCGTCACTGAATGTGCGCTGGAGCGAACTGGGCAGCGACGTACAGGCAATTTATCCCGAGGATAATCTGCGCCAGCCGCTGCGCATTATTCTCGACAGTCAGAACCGTGTGACGCCACAGCATCAGCTGGTGAATCTGCCCGGTGAGGTGTTGCTGGCACGGCTGGAAACAGATAATCAGATCTGGCCGGAGTCTGTCGAACAATGGCGTGTGGCTGAGCGCGATAACCGTATTGATCTGGTTCTGCTGATGATGCAGCTGGCGAAACGTCAGATAAACGCCATCTGGGTCGAAGCGGGTGCTCAACTGGCGGGTGCCTTATTACAAGCCGGTCTGGTTGATGAATTAATCGTTTATATGGCGCCTAAGTTATTGGGTAATAATGGCCGCGCGCTGTGTGACCTGCCCGGGCTGCAACATCTGGCTGATGCGCCGGAATTCGTTTTCAGCGATATCCGTCAGGTTGGCCCGGATTTACGTTTGCGCCTGAAACCAGTGTACTGAGAATTTTACTCCTCCCTGCGGAATGGCTTTAAAAGCGCATGTCCAGACAGGGTAATTTTATGATAGAATCCGCCCCCCTGCGGCTGGGGTTGAGAAACTCCTGAACCCACTTTAAGGAAAACTATGAACGTTATCGAAGGTGTTGTAGCCACGCCTAACGCGCGCGTAGCGATCGCGATTGCTCGTTTTAACAATTTTATCAACGACAGCCTGCTTTCCGGTGCTGTTGATGCGTTGAAACGTATTGGTCAGGTCAGCGATGACAACATCACCGTAGTCTGGGTCCCTGGCGCATACGAATTGCCTCTGGCAACCCGTGCACTGGCTGAAAGCGGTAAGTTTGACGCGGTGGTTGCACTTGGCACCGTGATCCGCGGGGGCACTGCCCACTTTGAATTTGTAGCGGGCGAATGCAGCTCTGGCCTGTCCAGCGTTGCCATGAACAGCGAAATCCCGGTTGCCTTTGGTGTGCTGACCACAGAAAGCATTGAACAAGCCATCGAACGCGCAGGGACAAAAGCCGGTAACAAAGGTGCAGAAGCTGCACTGACCGCGCTTGAAATGATTAATGTTATCAAGGCTATTAAGGCCTGAATCTAGTTAAGGGGAAATCCGTGAAACCTGCTGCTCGTCGCCGCGCCCGTGAATGTGCCGTTCAGGCGCTTTACTCCTGGCAGTTGTCGAAAAATGACATCGCCGATGTTGAATTAGAATTCCTGACCGAGCAGGATGTCAAAGACGTAGACATTGCCTATTTCCGCGAACTGCTGGCTGGTGTAGCAAACAGTGCTGAGAAACTTGACGCACTGATGGCGCCATACCTGTCCCGCCAGCTGGATGAACTGGGCCAGGTGGAAAGAGCGATTTTGCGTCTGGCTCTGTTTGAGCTGAGCAAACGCCAGGACGTTCCTTACAAAGTGGCGATCAACGAAGCGATCGAGCTGGCGAAAACCTTCGGCGCCGAAGACAGCCACAAGTTCGTCAACGGTGTGCTGGATAAAGCAGGTCCGCATATTCGTAAAAAGTGATCGTCAAAAAGAGTCAGCCCCGGTCACAAATGGCGACAGTCATTTTGGCTGATTTCTGGCTCTGTTGATAATCTGGTGATGTCACCCTGTTTATCCTTTGTGTGACACCCTTCTTAAGGCCGGATTTCCGGCCTTAAGTCATTCTAACGATTTGGAAATGTACTATGGCATGCGGCGAATTTGATGTTATCACTCGCTACTTTAACCGGTTCAGAACCGCCCGACAGGATGTGCATTTGGGCATTGGTGATGATTGTGCCTTACTGACGGTTGGCGAGAAGCAGCTATTAGCAGTCAGCACCGATACTCTTGTTGAAGGCATCCATTTTCTCAAAACGATTTCACCGGCCGATCTGGGCTATAAAGCCCTGGCGGTTAACCTGAGCGATCTGGCCGCCATGGGCGCGGATCCGGCCTGGGTTTCACTGGCACTGACGTTGCCGGAAGTGAACACCGACTGGTTGCAGGCATTCAGCGACAGTCTGTTTGAACAGCTCAATTATTACGGCATGCAGCTGATTGGCGGCGACACCACACGCGGCCCGCTGAGCATGACGTTAACCATTCAGGGTCTGGTGCCCGCGGGCCGTGCCTTAACCCGCTCTGGCGCTGGAATTGGCGACTGGATCTTCGTCACCGGAACGCTCGGTGACAGTGCCGCAGGGCTGGCCATTCTGCTGGAACAGCTGAGCGTGGCCGATACCGATACGCGTGAATTCTTGCTCAAACGTCATCTGCGCCCTACGCCGCGTGTTCTGCAGGGGCAGGCGCTGCGCGATTTAGCGACATCCGCTATCGATCTGTCTGACGGGCTGATTTCCGATCTTAAACATATACTGAATGCCAGCGAATGCGGTGCACGGCTCGATCTGGATACCCTCCCGTTATCGGCTGCGTTAACGCAGGTCACCGACCCTGAGCAGGCGCTGAAATGGGCACTGACCGGGGGTGAGGACTATGAACTTTGCTTCACGGTGCCGGAAATTAACCGGGGCGCGGTGGACGCGGCGCTGAGCCATCTGGGCATCGACTTTACCTGTGTCGGTCAGATTGCGCCGCTTTCAGAAGGGATCAAGTTTATGCGTTCAGGCGTACCGGTGGAACTGGAATGGCATGGGTTTGACCACTTTGCCGGAGAGGAACTGTTGTGAATATAGGCCGTAAAAAACGCCCGGCAGGGTACAAAGGAAAAACCGGTGATCCGGTTCAGGACATGGCCGCCGCCAAAAAACGTCTGGATTTACGCAATCCGTGGCATTTACTGGCCACCGGTTTTGGCAGCGGTTTATTCCCTGTCGGCCCCGGTACCGCAGGCTCGGTCGCCGCGATCCCGTTCTGGATTGTCATGACCTACCTGCCGTGGCAGGTCTATTCCATGATCGTCATGTTCAGTATTTGTATCGGGGTATATCTGTGCCGCCAGACAGCACGCGACATGCGGGTGCATGATCACGGCAGTATTGTCTGGGATGAATTTGTCGGTATGTGGATCACCCTGATGGCGATCCCGGTGAATGACTGGCGCTGGGTATTAATCGGTTTTATCGTTTTCCGCGTGCTGGATATCTGGAAACCCTGGCCGATCCGCTGGTTTGACCGTAACGTGCAGGGCGGAATGGGCATCATGATTGATGACGTGGTAGCCGGTGTACTGGGTGCGGCGATTATCTATCTGATCGGGCATCACTGGCCGCTGGGTCTGTTCTGATCCGTGTCAGAAAGTCATCAAAAAGGCGTTGCCGGGTTTCCCTGACAACGCCTTTTTTACGATCTGATATTACTGGAAACCGGTCGCCTGATGCGGCACGTAAGCCATTTCCAGCTCGGCGATCTCCTCAACAGAGAGTTTAACCTCCAGTGCCGCGATAGCATCTTCCAGATGAGCAGGGCGGGAAGCACCAATGATTGGCGCGGTCACCACATGTTTGCTCAGGATCCACGCCAGTGCGATTTGCGCACGCGGTACGCCATGATCTTCCGCGATTTTCCCCACTCGCTCGGCGATTTTCCCGTCGGCCTCATCGGTGGCGTCATACAGCGTTTTGGCGAAATTATCAGAAACCGAACGTGCGGTAGTTTCTCCCCACGGACGGGTCAGTTTACCGCGCGCCAGCGGGCTCCACGGCAATACCGCAATGTTCTTTTCCAGACACAGCGGATACATTTCATTTTCTTCTTCACGCTGGATCAGATTGTATTGATCCTGCATCGACACAAAACTTGCCCAGCCGTTTTGCTCAGAGACATCCAGAGCCTGTTTAAACTGATGGGCGTGCATTGATGACGCGCCAATAAAGCGCGCTTTACCCGCTTTCACGACGTCATTCAGTGCTTCCAGCGTCTCTTCAATCGGTGTGTCGTAATCCCAGCGATGGATTTGCAGCAGGTCGACATACTCCATGCCGAGACGGCGCAGACTGTCGTCGATGGATTGCATAATCGAGGCGCGGGAAAGTCCCGGTTTTAAGCCGGTAACAGCGTTGTACACTTTGGTCGCCACGACAATGTCATCGCGTTTCGCGAAATCCCGGAGGGCGCGACCGACGATTTCCTCACTGCTGCCGTCAGAATAGCTGTTGGCCGTATCAAAGAAATCGATCCCGGCATCCAGCGCTTGCTGAATGATCGGGCGGCTGCTCTCTTCCGGCAGAGTCCAGGCGTGCGTGCCGCGATCCGGTTCGCCAAACGTCATACAACCCAGACACAGCTTCGAAACTTTTAATCCGGTTTTTCCCAATGTGGTGTATTGCATAGCATTTCTCCATTGCGGTTTGTGTGGCTATCTGATTGTTTTTAATCGATAACCAAACTAGCAGAACATGATGAAAATGGTTAGCACGCTATAACTGTAGCTTACAGAACGGCAGGAACGTGTGACAGAGAAGGAAATCAGAGAGGAAAATCCCCTCTTTCAGGCAGAAAGAGGGGGGAACAATCAGGCCAGCCAGTCGGTGATCTGGCGGTCAATGCCTTCGGCATCCAGGCCGACATCGTGACGAATTTCTTCCTGTGTGCCTTGCGGAACAAAGCTGTCCGCCAGACCGATATTCAGCACCGGCACCAGAATACGTTTAGACATCAGCAGTTCATTCACGCCGCTGCCCGCACCGCCCATGATGGCGTTTTCTTCCAGTGTCACCAGCACTTCATGACTGGCAGCCAGTTCCTGAATTAACGCTTCATCCAGCGGTTTCACAAAGCGCATATCCACGACGGTGGCATTGCGTTTTTCCGCTGCCGCCAGGGCTTCAGGTAACAATGTCCCGAAGTTAAGAATAGCGACTTTTTCGCCTTCACGGCGCACCACGCCTTTGCCTATAGGCAATGAAGCCAGCGGTTCACAACTCGCGCCCGTCCCGTTGCCACGCGGATAACGCACGGCAACCGGCCCGCTGTTGTGGTGATAACCGGTATGCAGCATCTGGCGACATTCATTTTCATCGCTAGGCGTCATGATGGTCATGTTCGGGATACAGCGCAGGAAGGAGAGATCGAACGCGCCCTGATGCGTTTGTCCGTCCGCGCCGACAATGCCACCGCGATCGATCGCAAACAGCACCGGCAGATTCTGGATCGCCACGTCGTGAATAACCTGATCATACGCACGTTGCAGGAACGTCGAGTAGATCGCCACGATCGGCTTGTACCCGCCAATCGCCAGACCGGCGGCAAAGGTCACGGCGTGTTGCTCGGCAATCGCCACATCGAAATATTGCTGCGGGTATTCGCGCGAGAAACGCACCATACCTGAGCCTTCACGCATCGCGGGCGTCACCGCCATCAGCTTGCTGTCTTTCGCGGCGGTTTCGCACAACCAGTCTCCGAAAATCTTCGAATACGTTGGCAGACCTTCTTTGCTTTTCGGCAGGGTACCGGAAGCCGGATCGAATTTCGGCACCGCATGGAAACTGATCGGATCTTTTTCGGCTGGCTCGTAGCCTTTGCCTTTTCTGGTCATGATATGCAGTAACTGCGGGCCTTTCAGGTCGCGCATGTTTTTCAGTGTCTGCGCCAGCGCCATCACGTCATGACCGTCTACCGGCCCGATATAGTTGAAGCCGAGCTCTTCAAACAACGTCCCCGGCACCATCATGCCTTTCAGATGTTCTTCGGTGCGGCGTACCAGCTCTTTGATCGGAGGCAGGCCGGACAGGACTTTCTTACCGCCTTCACGCAGGCGTGAATAGAGTTTGCCGGACAACAGTTGTGCCAGATGATTGTTCAGCGCGCCGACGTTTTCTGAAATCGACATCTCGTTGTCGTTGAGGATCACCAGCATGTCAGGTTTGATGTCGCCCGCGTGGTTCATCGCTTCAAACGCCATACCGGCGGTGATCGCGCCGTCACCAATCACACAGACGGTGCGGCGGCCTTTGCCTTCACGTTCAGCCGCCACGGCCATGCCCAGACCGGCACTGATGGACGTCGATGAGTGACCGACGGACAGCGTGTCGTATTCGCTTTCACCACGCCACGGGAACGGGTGCAGGCCGCCTTTCTGGCGGATAGTCGAAATACGATCACGGCGACCGGTGAGAATTTTGTGCGGATAGGCCTGATGGCCGACATCCCAGACAACGTGGTCAAACGGCGTGTTATAGACGTAATGCATCGCCACGGTCAGTTCAACCGTCCCGAGACCGGAAGCAAAGTGTCCGCTGGACTGGCTGACGCTGGCCAATAAATATTGGCGCAGCTCATCGCAGAGCCTCGGCAGGCTCTCTTTAGGGAGCGAACGGAGATCTTCAGGATCCTCCGCCAGCGCCAGTGTCGGGTATTTGGCTAATTCAAGACTCATCAGTTGCTCATAGTAAGTTTAATTATCGCGTTCAATGACAAAGCGGGCTAACGCGAGAAGTGGCGCGGTGTTGTAAGAGCGTGCCGCGAGCTGATCCAGCGCGGCAACGGCTTCCTGATACAGATCCGCGGCCTTGGCTTTTGCACCGTCCAGCCCCAGCAGGGCAGGGTACGTGCTTTTACCAAGCTGCTGATCAGCGCCCTGACGTTTACCGAGCGTGGCGGTATCACCTATTACATCCAGAATATCGTCCTGAACCTGGAACGCTAAGCCAATGGCCTGAGCGTAGTTATCCAGTATCGGTAAAACGGCACGGCCGGTTTCCCCGGCAGCCAGCGCGCCCATGCGCACGGCAGCGCGGATCAGCGCACCGGTTTTGTGACGATGAATTTTTTCCAGTGCGGCGAGATCAACCTGATGACCTTCCGCCGCTAAATCCAGTGCCTGACCGCCGCACATTCCGCTTGCTCCGCTGGCGCGTGCCAGTTCGGAAACCATCGCCAGACGATCTTTCACCGCGACATCCGGCATCTCGCTGTCAGCCAGAATGGAGAAAGCCAGGGTCTGCAGGGCATCGCCCGCCAGAATCGCATTGGCTTCGCCAAATTTAATGTGACAGGTTGGCTGACCACGGCGCAAATCGTCGTCGTCCATGGCCGGTAAATCATCGTGGATCAGTGAATACGCGTGGATGCATTCCACAGCCGCCGCCGGGGCATCAAGATTTTTCAAATCAAGGCTGAATAACTGGCCGCTGGCGTAAACCAGATACGGGCGCAGGCGTTTTCCGCCCAGCAGCGCACCGTAGCGCATGGCCTCAACCAGTGGCAAGTCTGCCAGCGGCTGGGTGCTGACATATGCCGTTAATGCCTCATCGACACGCTTTTGCATCGTGCGCAGTTCGCGCGTAAACCCGTCGATGGAAGAGGGAGAGATCGCTTCAGACATGCCAGTTACTCAGCTTCCGGGGTGAAAGGCGTCAGCGGCGCATCGTTATCACTGTCGAGCAGGATCTGGACGCGTTGCTCTGCCTGTTGCAGCTTTTGTTGCCCCTGACGTGCCAGCTGGACGCCTTGCTCAAATTCAGTGAGAGCCTCTTCCAGAGGCAACTCGCCGGATTCGAGGCGGGAAACGATCTGTTCCAGTTCGGCCAGAGCCGTTTCAAAATTGGCAGGTGGTGCAGATTTTTTTGGCATAATTCTCTTTTAATATCGTTGATCAGAATGGATGATCGAAGTACTGAGGCGGCAGAGTCGGCGCTCAGCCTCAAGAGACATTCCTGTTCAGCATGACATCTGCTGTCGGGTTTTGTGCACAGAGTACCCATTTTAAGTGATATACTCTGCGCCGCAGATATTATTGCTAAGCCCAATGTGACACAGAACCAACATTTGGCTTAGCAATAATAGGATCCTAGATCCTTATTCAGCGACTTACTACCCCGTTTTTTCACCCGCTAACAAAAGACTGCCATGAAGTTTATCATTAAATTGTTCCCTGAAATCACCATCAAGAGCCAATCTGTGCGTTTGCGCTTCATTAAGATCCTCTCAAGCAGCATTCGCAATATCGTGCGACCGCATGATGAGACACTGGCCGTGGTCCGCCACTGGGATCATATCGAAGTTCGCAGCAAAGACGAAAGCAAACACGACCTGATCCAGGAATTGCTCTGTCGCATTCCCGGCATCCGTTATGTCGAGGAAGTGGAAGACCGTCCTTATACTGATGTTCACCACATTTTCGAACAAACGCTGGAAGCCTATCGTGCTGAAGTGGAAGGGAAAACCTTCTGCGTGCGTGTTAAACGTCGCGGTAAACATGACTTCACGTCCACGGAAGTGGAACGTTACGTCGGCGGCGGCCTGAATCAGCACATCGAATCGGCAAAAGTCAGCCTGAAAGATCCGCAGGTGACGGTGAAACTGGAAATTAATGACGATCAGCTGGTGCTGGTGAAAAGCCGTCTCGAAGGTCAGGGCGGTTACCCGATTGGCACGCAGGAAGATGTACTGTCACTGATTTCCGGCGGTTTCGACTCCGGCGTATCCAGTTATATGCTGATGCGTCGCGGCTGTCGTGTGCATTACTGCTTCTTTAACCTCGGTGGTGCGGCGCATGAAATCGGTGTGAAACAGGTCGCGCATTATCTGTGGAACCGGTTTGGCAGCTCGCACCGTGTGCGTTTTATCGCCGTGGATTTTGAGCCGGTCGTGGGTGAAATCCTCGAAAAAATCGAAGACGGTCAGATGGGCGTGGTGCTGAAACGCATGATGGTGCGTGCGGCGTCAGCCATTGCTGAGCGTTATGGCGTGCAGGCGCTGGTGACCGGCGAAGCGCTGGGACAGGTTTCCAGCCAGACGCTGACCAACCTGCGTCTGATTGATAACGTTTCTGACACGCTGATCCTGCGCCCGCTGATTTCTCACGATAAAGAGCACATCATTAAGATTGCCCGTGAGATCGGTACGGAAGATTTTGCGAAAACCATGCCGGAATATTGCGGTGTGATTTCGAAAAGCCCGACGGTGAAAGCGGTGAAAGCGAAGATTGAAGCCGAAGAAGCCATGTTCGATTTCAATGTGCTGGATAAAGTGGTCAGCGAAGCGCGAAACGTCGATATCCGTGAAATTGCCACCCAGGCGGCAGAAGTGGTGCCGGAAGTGGAAACCGTCGCGGAGTTCACTTCAACTGACATCGTTCTGGATGTGCGCGCACCGGATGAAGTGGAAGCGCAGCCGCTGGCACTGGAAAACGTCGAAGTGAAACCGTTAGCATTCTACAAGCTGGCGACGCAGTTTGGCGATCTGGACCAGAGCAAAACGTATCTGTTGTATTGCGACCGTGGCGTAATGAGCCGTTTGCAGGCGCTGTATCTGAAAGAACAGGGCTTCGATAACGTGAAAGTGTATCGCCCGTAACACGCGGTCCTTATATATAAAAAAGGGGTTCAGCAATGCTGAGCCCCTTTTTGTTTGCTCAAATTATTGTCGGGATCTTGTGGCTCAGGATTCCCGTGCGCCTTCATCGGTATAGTTATAAATTCCCGGCGCGAGCACCAGCTGTGCGGCAATCTCTGCGGCTTTGGCTTTGCCCAGCAACAAATCGATAATCTTCAGGGCGAATTCCATCGCCGTGCCCGGCCCCTGACTGGTCAGCAGATTGACGCGCGGATCAAAGATCACCCGGCGATCAGACCATTTGTTCGGGTCGATTTTATCTTTTAAGCCCGGAAAACCGGTCATATTGCCGACCGGGAATAAATCGTGATATTCCAGTACCAGCGCAGTCGCGGCGCAGATGGCCGCAACAATTTTACCGCTGACGTGCATCTGACGGACTTTTTCCACCAGCAGCGGACTTTCGCTGAAACAGGTCGCGCCGCCCAGGCCGCCGGGCAATACGATCACATCGTATTCATCATCCGCCACATCCACCAGCGCAGTATCAGCCAGAATACGCACGCCGCGAGAACAGCGGATCTCCAGATTGCCGTCGCCTGCGACGCTGGCGGTGGTCACGTTAATGCCCGCCCGCACCAGCAAATCAATCACGGTGACGGCTTCAATTTCTTCGCTACCAGGTGCCAGGCAGACCAGAACCGATGCGCTCATAATCGTTTTCCTTTTTCTTAATCTGTTCAAATATGCGGGTATTGACCGGCAGGGGCAGGCCGAATTTGCGCCCGCGACGCAGAAGATAGCCGGTGATGTAATCAATTTCGGTATGACGCTGGTTGCGGATATCCTGCAACATCGACGAATGGTTGGCGGAGGTGGAATCAATCACCTGATAGACGAAGCTGAGCAATGATTCTCTGTGGATTTCGACGCCTTCAATCGCCATCACCTGCGCGACTTCCTGACAGATCTGCTCAATCTGACCGGCATACGCCAGCAAATCACCATTGGTGCAGTCGTACAACGCAGTCAGCGGATTGATGACACAGTTCACCGCCAGCTTGTTCCACAGCGACGGTTTAATGTTGTCATGCCACGCCACGTCGGGTAAGGCATTGTGCAACGTGTCGGCCAGCGAACTCAGTGCCGCACCGCGCGGTGTCACCGGCCCGATGTGCGTCGCACCGGCCGCCACATGGACAATGGCGTTGCCTTCATGACGTGCCGCGTGGGTCGTGGCACCCTGTAAAATGGCCAGCCGGTTCGCCGGTAACTCATCAATGGTACCCATGCCATTATGCAGCAATAATATGGCGCAGTTATCATTGAGCATCGGCATCAGGGCGCTTACCGCGCCGGAAACCTGCCACGCCTTGAGCGTGACCAGCAGTAATTCGCTTTGTGCCAGATGTTCCGGGTCGTTAGTCGGCATATTGCGGTTGAAAGCCATGCCTTCCGGTGAGATCACGTTGACGGCACAAAAAGGCTGCGGAATACGCACCCAGCCCTGAACGTCGTGGCCTTGCTGATAAAGAGCAGAAAGCCAAAGTTGTCCCAGTGCACCGCAACCCAGTACTGTTATTTTCATTGTGCCTCCCGGGAGTTGTGGCGAAATCCGCCGGCCAGTCCGGTTGTAGAAAGAATATTCTGCTGTCCGGTTATCTTATTAGTATAGACATTTGTGCTGCGCATCACATTTTCACCTGCACTTTTTGACCATCGGGGCATTTTATGTTCGGTGCTTTGCTGTTGTTTGGCATCGACGGTTGAAGGCGGTATTATGCACGCCATATAACGTGCAATACAAAAACTACAGGGAGAAGCGATTATGCCGTCTTTTGACATTGTTTCCGAAATCGACATGCAGGAAGTGCGCAATGCCGTGGAAAATGCCAGCCGTGAACTGCAAACCCGCTGGGATTTCCGCAACATTCCTGCCAGCTTCGATCTCAATGAGAAAAACGAGAGCATCAAAGTGGCCAGCGAATCAGATTTTCAGGTAAACCAGCTGGTCGATATTCTGCGTGAGAAACTGGCCAAACGGGGTATTGAAGGCGGGGCGCTGGAAATTCCTGAGCAGATGGATCACAGCGGTAAAACCTACAGCGTTGACGCCAAACTGCATTCCGGCATTGAATCCGCGCTGGCGAAGAAAATCGTCAAGCTGATCAAAGACAGTAAAATCAAAGTGCAGGCGCAGGTGCAGGGCGACGAAGTGCGCGTCACCGGTAAAGCGCGTGATGATTTGCAGGCCGTGATGGCGCTGGTTAAGAAAGGTGATCTTGGCCAGCCCTTCCAGTTCAAGAATTTCCGCGACTAAATAGCCTTCGTTCTTTGAACTGCAGATGCGTTGGCTGCATTCAGTAACCCGAATCACTTACTCCAGTAAGCTCATCGGGTTCCTTCATTTGCCGCCTTCCTGCAGCTCAAATTACTTGGCTCTTTGCAATTAAGATCGGGACGCAAATGCGTCCCTTTTTTATGGCGGTTACTTCCGCTGGCGCAGTCTTTTCACCAGTTCGAAGTCTTTAAAGTAAACCGGTTTATCATGCTGCATCGACAGATTTCCGGCGATACCGGTCAGGATCGACATCGCTCCGGCGCGGTGATCGGCGGCGCGTTGTAACGGATCGTGTTTACGTTCGCCAAACAGATCCTCCAGCATGGCGTTATCGCCGCCGCCGTGACCGCCTTCTCCCAGCTGGAATTCGGCCTTCCAGGGTTCGGCAAATAACGGATAAACGGTGATTTCGGCTTTCTCAATGCTGCCTTCGTTTTCGCGTTTGCCCCCGGCATTCACGTAAGACATCTCGACGATTTTCATTTCAATGCGGCCCCGGGTGCCGTTGAATACCACGTTCAGACCTTCCCACGGCAGATAGGCGTTCAGCGAATAGGTCAGCTGCACTTTGTTCTGATATTTCACCAGCACCGAGAGCGTGTCCTCAATACTGATACCGTCGCTGAATACGCTCTGATCACGGAAGTAGTTATCTTCATGCTCCGCATCCAGATACAGCGCTTTTAGCTGGGCGTTATCGGCCATATGCAGAGCAAACGGATCGTTCTGTGCCTGCGGATAACAATGCGCCCGTGGATAAAACTGAGTGACGCCCCGCTTCTCGGCATTCTCTTTACCGTAAAAACGCAGATCGCCCTGGGCATAGACTTTCTCCGGCGTGCTGTTGAGCCAGAAATTCATCAGGTCAAAATGATGGGTGGATTTATGCACCAGCAGACCGCCGGAATTTCGTTTTTCGCGGTGCCAGCGGCGGAAATAATCGGCGCCATGTTCGGTATTCAGCAGCCATTCAAAATGCACGGAAAGCACTTCGCCAATGGTGTCCTGCATCAGCAGTTCGCGCATTTTGCTGTGATGCGGGGCGTAGCGGTAATTGAACGCTACCCGCACCTGATAGCCGGTGGCATCGACGGCATCGAGAATGCGCAAAGCTCGCGGCTCATCAATGGTCATCGGTTTTTCAGTAATGACGTCGCAACCGGCGTGCAGGGCGCGAACGATGTAATCGTCATGCGTGCGATCCATGCTGGTGACAATCACGATATCGGGTTTAGTTTCATCGAGCATCGCATTGAAATCAGACGCTTTCCAGGTGGATACCGGGGCGACGCCGTTCTGCTCCAGTTGCCGGTTCGCATAATCCATTCGCGTCTGGTTTGTATCACAGAAGGCCACAAATTTTGCGTTGTGGCGGTACTTGCCGGTGATCGCTTCAATGTATAAACCCGAGCGTCCGCCGGTGCCAACGAGAGCATATGTTTTCATGAGATCCTCAAAAGGCCCGAAAGCCGTCATCACTGACAAAAATTTTTGTTAAGGAATTCCTGAGGATAATGATTATTGAGGTTTTTTAAGTGAGGGAGGTCACGCGGTGGGGATAAAAATGAAACGCTGTGCCAGTTTCCCGGTACAGCGTTTTTAAGCAGGGAGATGTCAGGCGGCGCTGACCAGTTGCTCGAGTGCTTTGCGGTTGGTCTGTTTGGTATCTACTTTCACATAGGCACTGAATTCTTCCGGTACGACAACCGCTTCTGCCACGCCCGGCTGGGCGAGAATGCGCGCCTGCAGGGCGGAATCTTTCACTGCCAGCTCAGATAACGTGATACGCAGACTGCTGACATACGGCGGTTCGGTCATGGTGGAACTGACCAGCAGCCAGACCATGGCAATCGCCGCACACACCAGGAATACCGCACCGGCACCGGCGTGACCGTAGACGTAACCGCCCAAGCTGCCGCCAATCGCTACGCCGATAAACTGGCTGGTGGAGTAAAGCCCCATCGCCGTGCCTTTGTAGCCCGCAGGCGATTCTTTACTGATAAGCGAAGGCAGAATCGCTTCCATCACATTGAAGGCCAGGAAGAACAGCTGAATACCGGCAATCACGGCCCATAAATGCAGACCCGCTGCCCACAGCACGACTTCTGCCAGCAGCAACACCACCACGCAGCCCATGAAAACCTGCTTCATGTGACGCTTTTTCTCGGCGTAGATAATCACCGGGATCACCGCGACGAATGACGTCAGCATGGTGATCAGATACACGCGCCAGTGCTCACTCGGCGGGAAGCCCGCATGTTCCATGACTTGCGGTAATACCACGAAGCTCGACATCAGCAATACGTGCAGACATAAAATGCCGAAATTCAGCTTCAGCAATTTGGGGTTGCCCATCACTTTGCCGAAACTGCCTTTTACCATGCTCGATTCACGGTTCAGGATATGCGTGGCAGGGGAGGGGACCACGGCGACGGTAATGATGATGCCGAGAATGGTCAGCGCGGCGATTGCCCAGAACAGGGCGTGTAAACCCCAGGCGTGGGTAATGATCGGCCCGAGCACCATCGCAATCGCAAAGGTAATACCGAAACTGATACCGATAAACGCCATCGCTTTGGTGCGGTTTTGTTCGCGGGTCAGGTCAGAAAGCAGGGCCATCACGGCGGCAGCAATCGCGCCGGAGCCTTGCAGGGCACGACCAATGATCACGCCCCAGATAGATTCGGTGGAAGCAGCCACAATGCTGCCGATGCAGAAGATGACCAGACCGAAGACGATCAGTGGTTTGCGGCCAACGCGGTCAGAAAGCAGTCCAAATGGGATCTGGAAAACAGCCTGTGCCAGCCCGTAAATGCCGATGGCGATGCCGATAAGCGTTTCGCTGGCGCCGGATAATTTCATGCCATAGGTGGTCAGCACCGGCAGAACCATGAACATGCCAAGCATGCGCAAAGAAAATACTGTCCCTAGTCCCCATGTCGCCCGACTTTCCTGCGGGGTCATCTGGTTATCGTTCACATTACTACCTCAAAATAACAATCCGACATTTTAATGATTAAGCCGGCCTGGGTAAAACGATGGATCTTTAGCAGATATTACGGGATTTGCCCGTGAGACGGAGCAAAAGAAAAGGCCAGTATTGCTACTGGCCTTTAGCTGTGATCTCAGTGAGTTACACTGGAAGTTTGCGTTACCAAACGTAGGTCAGCAACGATGTCGGTGCAGAATTAAAATCCACGGACATCATGAAGCTCAGCGACATGATCGTGATGATGGAGAAACCAAACAGCTTTCTCGCCCACAACACGTCGTTTTCCGTTTTGTAACCCTTCAGTGCCATACCCAGCCACCAGATACTGACAGCAGCGGCAACAATCAGGTATTTGTAACCTGCGTAACCGCTCAGGGTCAGCATCAGTGTCGCAATCATAAACGCCAGAATGTAGACGATAATATGATGCTTGGCGACGGAGATGCCTTTAACCACTGGCAGAACCGGGATGCCTGCTGCCTGATAATCTTTGAAGCGGAAGATGGCAATCGCGTACGAATGGGGCATCTGCCACAGGCTGAAAATCAGAAGCAGGATCAGCGCACCGGTATCGAACTGGCCTGAAACGGCACAGTAACCAATAACCGGTGGCGCTGCGCCAGACAAGCTGCCGATCAACGTGCCGTATACCGAGTTGCGTTTCATGTACAGGCTGTAAACGCCGACATAAACCACAAAGCCCATCACTGCCAGCCACATGGCCAGCGGATTTGCTCCGATATACAACAGCGCAAAGCCTGCAATACCCAGAAGGGTCGCATAAACCAGGCTTGTTTTCGGCGGAATAAGCCCTTTCACCAGGACCCGGTTCTTCGTTCTTTCCATGATCCGGTCGATGTCGCGGTCGATAAAGTTGTTAAATACACAACCCGATGCGACAACCAGCGAAACACCCACCAAAGTGGCGAGAAAGAGTGGGAAGTCGATGCTGCCTTTGGCAGCAAGGAGAAATCCCCCGATGACAGAAATTAAGTTGCCGAAAATAATTCCTGGTTTCGTTACTTGCAGGTATTGCTTAATCATCACGTGCAACTCGGCTCTTTAACTGACCATCATATTGAGGTTGAGGTTATACATAATCCACAATGAGCCCACAACGACGATAAAGATAATCACAGCGGTGAACAGAAGTGCCACCAGGTTCCAGCGCTCTTCCGACGACGTATTCATGTGCAGGAAGAACACCAGATGGACAACGATCTGGATGATTGCGGACGCAACCACGGTACCCAGGATCAGTGAATGTGATGCCGTGTCGGTCATGACCATGGCAAACGGGATCACCGTCAGGATAACCGACAAGATGAAGCCAATCGCGTATGACTTCAGGCTGCCGTGGCTTGCGCCACCATGGGAAGTAGCAGAATGACTCATTACATCGCTCCCATCAGATAAACAACGGTAAACACGCAGATCCACACCACGTCCAGGAAGTGCCAGAAGAGGCTCAGACACATCAGACGGGTTTTGTTGACTTCAGTCAGACCGCGACGTGAAACCTGAACCATCATGGTCAGGATCCAAATCAGACCACAGGTCACGTGCAGACCGTGGGTGGCGACCAGCGCAAAGAAGCCAGACAGGAAACCACTGCGCTGCGGGCCATAGCCTTCAGCAATCAGGTGATGGAATTCATAGAGTTCCATCCCGATGAAGCCTAAACCGAACAGGAAAGTCAGGAACAACCAGCCGTTAACCGCAGCTTTGTTGCCTTTGTTCATGCCCAGCATCGCAAAGCCGTAAGTGATACTACTGAACAGCAGGCAGAAGGTTTCTACCAGCACGAACGGCAGTTCAAAAATGTCTTTACCAGAGGGACCGCCAGCGGTCCCGTTTACCAGTACTGCATAGGTTGCGAACAGGCTCGCGAACAAAATGCAGTCACTCATCAGGTAGATCCAGAAGCCGAAGACTTTGGTTGCACCTGCATCGTGGTGCCCATGCTCAGCATGGGCCTCATCGTGGTGAGTCAGAGTATCAGTTGCCATGTTTCACACCTGCTTTACGGATTTGTTCATAATGTTGGTTTTCAATACGTTCCACTTCTTCAACTGGCACGTAGTAATCAACATCTTCGTCGAAGCTTTTCGCAATCCAGGTCGCAGCCAGGGCAATGAAGCTCACTGCTGCCAGCCACCAGATATCCCAGATTAAGGCGAAACCACAAACCAGACTCAGCATAGCGATGATGAAACCGGCGCCGCTGTTACGTGGCATATGAATCGGTTCATATTTAGCAGGCTGCTTGTAAGCGGTACCTTTCTCTTTCATGTCCCAGAACTCATCACGGTCGTGAATTTGCGGCACGATAGCGAAGTTGTAGAACGGAGGAGGAGAAGAAGTTGACCACTCCAGAGTACGTGCGCCCCATGGGTCACCGGTCAGATCACGGTTCTGGTCGCGGTCGCGAACGGAAACGAAGATCATGATCAGCTGGCAGAGGATACCGCAGGCAATCAGTGCAGCACCGCATGCCGCAACAACCAGCAGCGGGTGGAACTCAGGATCGATGTTCTGGCTGACACGACGGGTCATGCCCATGAAGCCCAGTACGTACAGTGGCATGAACGCAACGAAGAAGCCGATGATCCAGAACCAGAATGAACGCACACCCCATTTTTCGTTCAGCGTGAAGCCGAAGGATTTAGGGAACCAGTAAGTCAGACCCGCGAAGCAACCGAAGACCACACCACCGATGATGACGTTGTGGAAGTGGGCAATCAGGAACAGGCTGTTGTGCAGCACGAAGTCAGCACCCGGCACCGCCAGCAGAACCCCGGTCATCCCACCCACAGAGAAGGTGATGATGAAGCCAACGGTCCACAGCATGGCTGCGTTCAGCGTGATACGACCCTGATACATGGTGAACAGCCAGTTGAAGATTTTTACCCCGGTCGGGATAGAAATGATCATCGTCATGATGCCGAAGAAGGCATTGACGTTTGCGCCTGAACCCATGGTGAAGAAGTGGTGCAACCAAACGATGAACGACAACACGGTGATGGCGATGGTTGCCCATACCAGCGAGGTGTAACCGAACAGACGTTTTTTGGAGAAGGTTGCGGTAACTTCTGAGAACACACCAAAGACTGGCAGAACCAAAATGTACACTTCCGGATGGCCCCAGGCCCAAATCAGGTTGATGTACATCATCATGTTGCCGCCCATATCATTCGTGAAGAAATGGGTGCCCAGATAACGGTCTAAAGTCAGCAGTGCAACAGTGACGGTCAGAATCGGGAAAGACACGATAATCAACACGTTGGTGCACAGTGCGGCCCAGGTAAATACCGGCATTTTCATCAGCGGCATACCAGGAGCGCGCATCTTCAGGATGGTCGCAAAGAAGTTAACACCGGTCAGCAAGGTCCCGACACCGGATATCTGGAGACTCCAGATCCAGTAATCTACCCCGACCCCCGGACTGTATTCCTTACCTGACAGTGGCGGATAGGCCAACCAGCCGGTCTGCGCGAATTCACCGACACCCAGAGAGATGTTGATCAATACAACCGCAGCAGCGGTAAACCAGAAGCTCACGTTGTTCAGGAACGGGAACGCAACGTCGCGTGCACCGATTTGCAAAGGAACAACCACGTTCATCAGACCGATTACGAACGGCATCGCCATGAAGAAGATCATGATCACGCCGTGCGCGGTAAAGATTTGGTCGTAGTGATGAGGAGGGAGGAAGCCCGGCTCGCCCGCAGAGGCAAGCACCTGCTGGCTACGCATCATGATCGCATCGGCAAAGCCACGCAGAAGCATGACGAAAGCCAGAATGATATACATGATACCTAATTTTTTGTGGTCGACGGAGGTCAGCCACTCGGTCCACAGATACTTCCACTTACCGAAATAGGTGATGCCGGCAACCACTGCCAGGCCACCGATAATAATCGCGGCAACTGTGACCATGATAATCGGTTCATGATACGGAACCGAATCAAGCGTTAATTTTCCGAACATCGTTTATTCCTCGGCTCCGGCTGCGTGAGACTGTCCACCCATATCCATGCCTTTCATGTCGCTGCCAGCAGGCATTGGCATGGTGTGACCTTCTGGCGCTGCCTTCATGTCATGCATGGAGTATTTGCCAATGATTTCTTTGAACAGGCCTGGTTTTGCAACAGAGAAGTATTCGACCGGGTTGTCGATACTCTGTGCAGCCAGTTTGTTAAAGTCATCAGTGGTGGCCAGCTGGTTCGGTGCGCTTTTCACTTTCGCTACCCAGGTGTCGAAATCGGCACGGGTTGGAGTCGCAATTGTGTTGAATTTCATACCTGAGAAGCCGCGGCCGCTGAAGCTTGCTGAGATGCCTTTATACGTACCCGCTTCATTTGCAATCAAATGCAGCTGAGTTTGCATACCGGCCATCGCATAAATCTGCCCGCCTAACTGAGGAATAAAGAACGAGTTCATCACAGAGTCTGAAGTGACTTTGAACTGAACCGGCACATCTTTAGGAATGACGAGTTCGTTAACGGTCGCGATGCCCTGTTCCGGATAAATGAACAACCATTTCCAGTCCAGAGAAACGACTTCAACCGTCATCGGTTTTTCGTCAGTCACGATAGGCTTGAACGGATCAAGCGAGTGGGTGGTTTTCCAGGTAATCGTTGCCAGAATGGCAATGATAATAATTGGAACTGTCCAGACGACGGCTTCAATTTTGTTGGAGTGGGACCAATCAGGACTGTATTTTGCTTTTGTGTTGGAAGCACGATACTTCCACGCAAAGGCAAACGCCATGATAATAACTGGTATAACAACGATCAGCATTAAACCGATCGCCGTTAAAATCAGCGTTCTCTGCTCAAGTCCAATTGCTCCCTTGGGATCCATCAATGCCGTATTGCAACCGCTCAACATTACCGCGGAGGCAAATAAGGACAACATCCCAATACTTTTATTGTATTTCTTAAGTCTCATCTAACGACCTCAATAACTAGGGCTCTATTGTCGCTTCAGGTGTGCGGGCATTTTACGGGAAGGTTGCAGGACTGTAAACACGCTTAAACAAGTGTCAAAGCGCTGTTGACACTTTATGTTAACGCAGTCACACATGTCACGGATCGTGACAATTTACAGTGGGCAACAATATGTTGCGTATAGATTTTTTTCTATAGTGATGAAAAACAAGGGGTGACAGATTTTGACATTATTATTGTCGTTCGTTATCTCATCGATAGGTTTAATTAATGTTAAATTAATGTAGAAATCAGGTGAAATAAAATGCACCGTAAGCGCGAAAGAAAAATCATCGCGGAAAATATTATTTTTTCTGAATTTAATTTAGTGAGCGATATTTATAGATCATTTGTTAAATCGAATGCGCCATTCATTTTCACATGAATGGCGATAAATCAGGAACGTGCGGTCCGCCGCAGTGATAAAAAGTCGAGCAGACTGCCTAAAATAACACCAGCAAGACAAATCAATGCGCCCGTTTCAAGCAATGCCGTGGCCAGACTTTGCCATGACGCCCAGCCAAGGCTGTCCACAACCAGGGTAAGCAGCCAGAGCACCAGCAGCAAGCTGCCCGTCATCATGCAACGTAACGCCCAGCGATACGGGGTGGCGAAGTGGATGCGCGGCAGGAAACTGTCGGTTTTCTGAGTGTATTCCAGCGTCTGACGGCAAACCGCCAGCAGAAACAATCCGGGAATGGCCGCCACAATCGAGAAAAGGTAAAACCACGGCCAGCCATAGGCTTCCACAAACCATCCGGCAATCGGCCCGACGTACACGCGGCCCACGGCAGACAGCGCGGAGAGCAGGGCGAACTGGGTGGCAGAGAATGAACGGTTACATAACGTCATCAGTAACGCCACGAACGCCGCCGTCCCCATCCCGCCGCACAAGTTTTCGAAGAAAATCGCCGCGCCCATGGTGGTTAAATCTTTATCGGTGATGGCGAGGATCCAATAACCCGCATTGGACACGGCCTGCAAAATGCCAAACAGCATTAATGCGCGGAACAGACTCAGCCGCTGCATTAACATGCCGCCAAACAATGCGCCGATGATGGTCGCCATCAGCCCCAGTGTTTTGTTCACCAGTCCCACTTCCCCGGCATCAAACCCGACGCCACGGATTAAAAATGTGGTGCTCAGGCTGCCCGCAAAGGCGTCGCCCATTTTGTACATCACGATCAGCAGCAAAATCAGCCAGGCATTGTTACGGCCAAAAAAGTCTTTTAGCGGTGCGACGACGGCCATTTCAATAGTACGCGGCGCAGGTTGCGAGTTTTCCGGCTCCGGTGACAGCAGGGTGGCGAAAACGCCCATCAGCATTAACACGGCCATCAGCCAGTACATGTGCTGCCAGCCGAGGTAACGGTCAGCCAGCCATAACGCCAGTCCGCCCGAAACCAGCATCGCCAGACGGTAACCCAGTACCGAGACGGCAGCCCCGTTTCCGCGTTCTTCCGGGGGCAGTAAATCGGTTTTATAGGCGTCGAAAACGATGTCCTGCGACGCCGAGGCGAAGGCAATCAGCACGGCCAGTGCCGCCAGCCAGAATAAGTCTTTTGACGGATCCATGAATCCCATGGCGAAAATCGCCACGACCAGTAACAACTGCGTCAGGATCAGCCAGCCGCGACGGCGTCCGAGAAAAGAGGGCGTGTAGCGGTCCATCATCGGCGACCACAGGAACTTGAACACATAAGCCTGACCCACCAGCGAAAAAATGCCGATGGTTTTCAGATCGACATTTTCGACCGTCATCCACGCCTGCAATGTGCCGGAGGTCAGCGCCAGAGGTAAACCGGAAGCGAAGCCAAGAAGCAGTAAAATGACCGTATTGCGTTGCGTGAAAATTTTAAAGTACTGACTGATCATGAAGATTGTGTTCCTGCGAACCGGTGAGAGAGTGACGCATACGCATAATAAAGGAAGGGAGACAGGTCGGGAAAGCGAATCACTGGCTTAAAAAGCATTCTGCCCGGACGAGCCGGGCAGAATTCATCATGCAAACTTCAGCCGAACTTAATGGGCGTTCGCTTTAATGAAGTCACTGATGCTGGTGTCTGACGCCATGTCACTGATGACATCGCCCAGCGTGGTGTTAACCGCGTTGGTGATTTTGGCGTTAGTTGCAGACAGCGCGCCCTGAACGTTATACGTCGAGCGGTAGTTTTTCACCTGCTTGCTGCCGTTTTTAGCCGACGCGATGATGGAGATATCGGCTTTGGTGGTGATGTTGTAACGCAGATTGCCTTCCTGAACGTCTGCATACAGGTTGTTCACGACGATTTGCAGATCGACTGCACCGTCAGCACCGATCATATAGCCACGGGCGGTCATTTGTTTTTCCAGAGATTCCTGCAACAGGAAACGCAGATCGCGTGATGGCGTCAGGGAAATCAGCTGACCGTCGCGGTTCACTTTTGCCAGTGCCTGATCCTGACGCTGGTCAGCACCGTTGATGCTGATGGTGATGCCCTGCAGGGTAGGGTCCTGTGAAGGCAGGACAATTTTCGGCGAAACGTCCAGGGTGTTGGTGCTGGTGGCGCAACCGGCCAGCATGAACATGGCCAGCACAGGGAATAGAATTTTCTTCAGCATGTGTATTTTCTCAATATTAATAAGGGAATAGTGCTCAAAAATTTGCCGACATCATAACATTGCCATTTGCTGGGGGAAGTCCAAACAATCTGGAAAAGCGTGTTTTTCGCGTTTTTTTTCAGCAAAGTCGCAGTAAAGCTGCAGGCCGCTGCGGTCAGCCGTAGCGAAGCGGCACTTTCTTTGACAGACTGAGCGGCATTTTTATCAATCCGCAGCAGAAATTTATTGTTCTGGCGTGCGAAGAATCTGGAAAGCAGCCTATCATTATAAAGAGATAGGTGTACCAGACAGGCGCAGTTCTCTGCTGATGCGGTGTAAGGAGATTGCTATGATTCGTGAGCAAATAGAAGCAAAATTAGTTGAGGCATTCGAACCTGCGTTTCTGGAAGTGACTGACGAAAGCTATCGTCATAATGTCCCGGCAGGCTCCGAGAGCCATTTTAAAGTGGTCATGGTGTCCGATAAGTTTATCGGGGAACGTTTCCTGGCGCGCCATCGCGCCATCTATGGGAGATTAACCGAAGAGCTGGCTGGCAGCGTGCATGCTCTGGCATTGCATACTTACACCCTGAAAGAATGGGAAGGCTTACAGGACACGGTTCCGGCCTCTCCACCTTGTCGCGGCGCAGGCACGTTGGCCTGATCGTCGCGATCTGTTTCACAAAAGGCATAAATATCGCCGTTTGACACGGTAACACTGGAACTTTCCTTGTCTAATGCGGTATTAGTAGATGCGAATTTCAAGAAACGGCCTGCGGGCCGTTTTTGTTTTTCTTCTGACGGACTGACGGTAAGAGGTTTATGCCTCTGAATGGCCGCATTTTTCGAAGGATCGAGTCCCGTGTGAGTTTCCTCCCGCGCAACAGATACCGTCCTCGACTCAATGCCCATGCGCCGCTATAATGTCGCGTCTAATTTTTCCGGAATGGTTTCGGACGCTCTCGAATACAGGGCTACGTTCTGATACAGAACTGTCCCGGTTCTTAGAAGTCGTTTTCAAGGTAAGTTTGCGCTCATCTTGAGAACGACTTCTGGAGTTGACCGAGCACTGTGATTTTTTTTTGAGGTAACAAGATGCAAGTTTCTGTTGAAACCACTCAAGGCCTTGGGCGCCGCGTAACGATTACTGTTCCTGCTGAAAGCATTGAAAAAGCAGTGAGCAGTGAACTGATCAACGTCTCTAAAAAAGTACGTATTGACGGCTTCCGTAAAGGCAAAGTACCAAGCCACATCATCGAACAGCGTTACGGCGCGTCAGTACGTCAGGACGTACTGGGTGATCTGATGCAACGCAATTTCGTTGATGCGATCATCAAAGAAAAAATCAATCCAGCTGGCGCACCTAACTACATCCCAGGTGAGTACAAGCAGGGTGAAGACTTCAACTTCTCCGTAGAATTTGAAGTGTACCCGGAAGTTGAGCTGAAAGATCTGGAAAACATCGAAGTTGAAAAACCTGTCGTTGAAGTGAACGACGCTGATGTTGATACCATGCTGGAAACTCTGCGTAAGCAACAAGCTGACTGGAAAGAAACTGACGCTGCAGCGACTGCTGAAGATCGCGTGACCGTTGATTTCTCCGGTTCTATCGACGGTGAAGAATTCGAAGGCGGTAAAGCCTCTGATTTCGTACTGGCTATGGGCCAGGGCCGCATGATCCCAGGCTTCGAAGAAGGTCTGGTCGGTCACAAAGCCGGTGAAGAATTCACCATCGACGTAAACTTCCCTGAAGATTACCACGCTGAAAATCTGAAAGGTAAAGCGGCTAAGTTCGCGATTACTTTGAAGAAAGTTGAAGTGCGTGAACTGCCAGAACTGACACCTGAATTCATCAAACGTTTCGGCGTGGCTGATGGGTCTGTTGAAGGTCTGCGTGCTGAAGTGCGTAAAAACATGGAGCGCGAACTGAAAGGTGCTGTTCGTAACCGCATCAAAACTCAGGCTATCGACGGTCTGGTCAGCGCTAACGAAATCGACGTGCCATCTGCACTGATCGACGGCGAAATTGATGTGCTGCGTCGTCAGGCTGCACAACGTTTTGGCGGCAACGAAAAACAAGCGCTGGAACTGCCACGCGAATTGTTCGAAGAGCAAGCTAAACGTCGCGTCGTTGTAGGTCTGCTGCTGGGTGAAGTGATCAGCCAGCACGAACTGAAAGCTGATGAAGATCGCGTTAAAGCGCTGATCGAAGAAATGGCTTCTGCGTACGAAGATCCACAGGAAGTTGTTGAGTTCTACAGCAAAAATAAAGAGCTGATGAACAACATGCGTAACGTCGCGCTGGAAGAACAAGCGGTCGAAACTCTGTTGTCTAAAGCAAAAGTGACTGAAAAAGCCACGACCTTTACTGAACTGATGAACCAGACTCAACCTGCATAATTGATTTGCACGTTGCTGAACCTGTTTACAGGTTTGCTTCCCAAGCCCGCAGTTTTTACTGCGGGCTTTTTATTTCCTGAAAATCAGGTATTTTTTGTTTTTGGCTGTTGTTTTTGCACTATATTTATCACTATAAGGCACAGCCCACGTAGAAACCGTTCACTGACCCCCTCAATATGGCGTATCTCGCTATTTTGGGGAGTGTATGAAAAAGAAATATCCCGGCAGGCTTGAAAAAGGGGGCTAAATCCCCCAATTGATAAGAACGATCCCAGGTAAATTTGTAGTTAAAATCTGACTGATAAAGACCGTCAGGCGTGTAAATGGCGACTTGGCCGCTTGAGCATAGTCATGTGTGCCTATCTCAAGTAGAATCGGTTTTAAAGAGCGCCAAACAGAATCTATTAGGAGACGGTTATGTCATACAGTGGTGAAAGAGAGCAATTTGCACCAAACATGGCGTTGGTACCCATGGTGGTTGAGCAAACTTCACGGGGCGAGCGTTCATACGACATCTTCTCCCGTCTGCTTAAGGAACGTATCATCTTCCTGACCGGCCAGGTTGAAGACCATATGGCTAACCTGATTGTTGCCCAGATGCTGTTCCTGGAAGCAGAGAGCCCGGAAAAAGACATTTACCTGTACATCAACTCACCAGGTGGCGTGATCACTGCCGGGATGTCGATTTACGACACCATGCAGTTCATCAAACCGGATGTCAGCACCATTTGTATGGGGCAGGCATGTTCAATGGGGGCATTCCTGTTGACCGCTGGCGCAGAAGGCAAACGCTTCTGTCTGCCGAATTCACGGGTGATGATCCACCAGCCACTGGGTGGTTTCCAGGGTCAGGCGACGGATATTGAGATCCACGCCAAAGAAATCCTGAAAGTGAAATCTCGTATGAATGAGCTGATGGCGAAACATACGGGCAAAACTCTTGAAGAAATAGAGCGTGACACTGAGCGCGACCGTTTCCTGTCTGCTGATGAGGCTGTACAGTACGGTTTAGTGGACTCCGTATTTACCCATCGCGCCTGACGGCTTATTTCTGCCGGGCTGATGGTCTATAGTTATACTCATACGGACGTCTCAGAGGCAGAGCTTGGATCCTGATGGCTCTGCCAGCAATGAGTAATAACAGGAATGAACAGACATCAGCCAACCATGCGGCTGTTGTGTAATATGGTCGTGCCGTGGTGTTATTGTTACGCTGCGGGACTGATACTAGAGAAGAGGTTTACTGATGACAGATAAGCGCAAAGACGGTTCAGGAAAGCTGCTGTACTGCTCTTTTTGCGGCAAAAGCCAGCATGAAGTGCGTAAGCTGATTGCCGGGCCGTCAGTGTATATCTGCGATGAATGTGTCGACTTATGTAATGACATTATTCGCGAAGAGATCAAAGAAGTCGCGCCACACCGTGAACGCAGTGCCTTACCGACGCCGCATGAAATTCGTCAGCACCTTGACGATTATGTTATCGGTCAGGAACCGGCGAAGAAAGTGCTGGCCGTGGCGGTCTACAACCACTACAAGCGCCTGCGTAATGGCGATACCAGCAACGGTATCGAATTAGGCAAGAGCAACATTCTGCTGATCGGGCCGACCGGTAGCGGTAAAACGCTGCTGGCTGAAACCCTGGCGCGTTTCCTGGATGTGCCCTTCACGATGGCCGATGCCACCACGCTGACCGAAGCCGGTTATGTGGGTGAAGACGTTGAAAACATCATTCAGAAACTGCTGCAGAAATGTGATTACGACGTTCAGAAAGCGCAACGCGGTATTGTTTATATTGATGAAATCGACAAGATTTCCCGCAAGTCTGACAACCCATCGATCACCCGTGATGTGTCCGGTGAAGGTGTCCAGCAGGCGCTGCTGAAACTGATTGAAGGCACCGTGGCTGCCGTTCCTCCGCAAGGTGGACGTAAGCACCCGCAGCAGGAATTCCTGCAGGTTGATACGTCGAAAATCCTGTTTATCTGTGGCGGCGCGTTTGCCGGTCTGGATAAAGTGATTGGTCAGCGTATCAACACGAATACCGGCATCGGTTTCGGTGCTGAAGTGAAAGGCAAAGAGCAGAAAGCGACGGAAGGTCAGTTACTTGCGCAAGCTGAGCCAGAAGATTTGATCAAGTTTGGTCTGATCCCTGAGTTCATCGGTCGTCTGCCAGTGGTCGCGACCCTGAGTGAACTGAACGAAGAAGCACTGATTCAAATTCTGAAAGAGCCGAAAAATGCCCTGACTAAGCAATATCAGGCATTGTTCAATCTGGAAGGCGTTGAACTGGAATTCCGTGATGAAGCGCTGACGGCGATCGCCAAAAAAGCCATGGTCCGTAAAACCGGTGCCCGTGGTCTGCGTTCGATCGTAGAAGCCGCATTGCTGGACACGATGTATGATCTGCCGTCTCTCGAAGATGTCGAGAAAGTGGTAATTGATGAATCCGTGATTGCGGGTCAGTCAGAACCTCTGATGATTTATGGCAAACCGGAAGCTCAACAGGCATCTGGCGAATAATTAGCCAATCTATCCAGAGAGTTAGCCACGAAATGGGGGATTTAGTCCCCCATTTTTTTTTCGCACATTCTTATCGTTGAATGTCAGACATTCATCCCCATATACTCAGTTAACGACTTGCTGAAACCCGTCTGACTCGTGTTTCACGAGATTTCCTTAACCTGGCGGAAGCTAAACTAAGAGAGAGCTCTATGAACCCTGAGCGTTCTGAACGCATAGAAATCCCCGTATTGCCTCTGCGCGATGTGGTGGTTTATCCGCACATGGTGATCCCGTTGTTTGTTGGCAGGGAAAAATCGATTCGGTGCCTCGAAGCCGCGATGGATCACGACAAAAAAATCATGCTGGTGGCGCAGAAAGAAGCCTCAACAGATGAGCCGGGCGTTAATGATCTCTTCTCCGTGGGTACGGTTGCCTCAATATTACAAATGCTGAAGCTCCCGGACGGCACGGTCAAAGTGCTGGTGGAAGGGTTACAACGCGCGCGCATTACGACACTTTCCGACAGTGGCGAGCATTTTGCTGCCCAGGCGGAATACCTTGAATCTCCGGCCGTGGATGAACGCGAGCAGGAAGTTCTGGTGCGTACGGCGATTAATCAGTTTGAAGGCTACATCAAACTGAACAAAAAAATCCCGCCGGAAGTGCTGACGTCCCTGAACAGCATTGAAGATGCTGCACGTCTGGCTGACACCATTGCCGCGCATATGCCATTGAAACTCGCTGACAAACAATCCGTGCTGGAAATGTTTGATATCACCGAGCGTCTGGAATATCTGATGGCGATGATGGAATCGGAAATCGACCTGTTACAGGTTGAGAAACGCATTCGTAATCGTGTCAAAAAACAGATGGAAAAAAGCCAGCGCGAGTACTATCTGAATGAGCAAATGAAAGCGATTCAGAAAGAACTGGGCGAGATGGATGATACGCCTGACGAGCATGAGGCGCTGAAACGCAAAATCGAAGCGGCCAAAATGCCGAAAGATGCGCGTGAAAAAACCGAAGCTGAGCTGCAAAAACTGAAAATGATGTCGCCGATGTCCGCCGAAGCCACGGTTGTTCGTGGTTATATCGACTGGATGCTTCAGGTGCCGTGGAATGCCCGCAGCAAAGTGAAAAAGGACCTGCGCAAAGCACAGGAAGTTCTGGATACCGACCATTACGGTCTGGAGCGTGTCAAAGACCGCATTCTGGAATACCTCGCCGTGCAGAGCCGCGTCAGCAAAATTAAAGGGCCAATCCTGTGTCTGGTCGGGCCTCCGGGTGTGGGTAAAACCTCACTGGGTCAGTCAATCGCACGGGCGACGGGCCGTCAGTATGTGCGTATGGCGCTGGGTGGCGTACGTGATGAAGCGGAAATCCGCGGTCACCGTCGTACCTACATCGGTTCCATGCCGGGCAAACTGATCCAGAAAATGGCTAAAGTCGGGGTGAAAAACCCGCTGTTCCTGCTCGATGAAATCGACAAGATGTCATCGGATATGCGCGGTGATCCGGCTTCTGCTCTGCTGGAAGTGCTGGATCCGGAACAGAACGTGGCGTTCAACGATCACTATCTGGAAGTCGATTACGATCTGTCAGATGTGATGTTTGTGGCGACCTCGAACTCGATGAACATCCCGGCGCCGTTGCTGGACCGTATGGAAGTGATCCGTCTTTCCGGTTATACCGAAGACGAAAAACTGAACATCGCCAAACAGCATCTGTTGCCGAAACAGCTTGAACGCAATGCGCTCAAGAAGAACGAACTGACCGTTGATGACAGCGCGATTATCGGCATTATCCGTTTCTATACCCGTGAAGCGGGTGTGCGTAGTTTAGAACGTGAGTTGTCTAAACTTTGCCGAAAAGCAGTCAAACAATTGCTGATGGATAAAGACATCAAGCACATTGAAATCAACGGCGACAACCTGAAAGATTTCCTCGGCGTGCAGAAGGTCGATTATGGCCGTGCCGATACCGAAAACCGTGTGGGCCAGGTCACTGGTCTGGCGTGGACCGAAGTGGGCGGTGAATTGCTGACCATCGAAACGGCCTGCGTACCGGGCAAAGGTAAGCTGACTTACACCGGATCGTTGGGTGAAGTGATGCAGGAATCCATTCAGGCTGCACTGACCGTGGTACGTTCACGTGCGGACAAACTGGGCATCAACCCTGACTTCTACGAAAAACGTGATATTCACGTTCACGTACCGGAAGGGGCAACGCCGAAAGATGGTCCGAGTGCGGGTATCGCCATGTGTACGGCGCTGGTGTCTTGTCTGACCGGTAACCCGGTGCGTGCTGATGTCGCGATGACCGGTGAAATCACGCTGCGTGGTCTGGTTCTGCCCATTGGTGGTCTGAAGGAAAAACTGCTGGCGGCCCATCGTGGTGGCATCAAAGTGGTTCTGATCCCGGACGACAACAAACGTGATCTGGAAGAGATTCCGGCAAACGTGCTGGCAGATCTGGAGATCCACCCGGTTAAACGCATTGATGATGTTTTGAACATCGCATTGCAAAATCCGGCTTACGGCGCGTTGCCGGTGGCGGCAAAATAGTGACTTCGGCTTACACAGTTGAATAAAACTCAGGCTGGCAGGTGAAATCTCACTTGCCAGCTTTTTTTTGTGCCGTTAAGTTAGTCAACGGTCAGAGGGTTTCAGGCTGCTTTCAGTCGCTTGCATCGCCCTGACAAGATTGATATAACAGCAGCGCGGTCACGTCCGTAGGGAAAATGCGCCGTGATGAACGAATTTTAAGAGGGGATGATAAGAGTGAATAAGTCACAATTGATCGACAAAATTGCTGCCGGTGCTGATATTTCTAAAGCCGCAGCGGGACGTGTTTTAGATGCTGTTCTTGCATCTGTCACTGACACCCTGAAAGCGGGGGATGAAGTAGCTCTGGTTGGTTTCGGTACTTTCTCCGTGCGTGAGCGTTCAGCACGTACCGGTCGTAACCCACAGACCGGCAAAGAAATCAGTATTGCAGCGGCTAAAGTACCTGGCTTCCGTGCAGGTAAAGCGCTGAAAGATGCCGTTAACGGTTAATTACCCGCAGACTGACGTCGAAACTGTGTGACAGGCATCACTGATGCTTTCTCACTCAGGTCTGGTTGTTAAACAATAACCTGACGTCATCGGGCTGGTAAGGTAAGATACAAGGCGCATCGAAAACGGTGCGCTTTTTTTATTACAGCGGAGTGTTGCCACACTATGATGGACAATTTACGCGCGGCCGCCAATCACGTCGTGCTCAAAATCATTCTGGCCCTGATTATTCTGTCCTTTATTTTGACAGGGGTGGGCAACTACCTGATCGGCGGTTCAGGCGACTATGCAGCGAAAGTGAATGGTCAGGAAATAGGACGTGCTCAGCTGGAACAGGCAGTGCAAAACCAGCGCAGCCGGTTGCAGCAGCAGCTTGGAGATCAATTCTCTGCGCTGGCGGGCAGCGAAGGCTATATGCAGCAGTTACGCCAGGAATCCCTGAGCAACCTGATTGACGTCACTTTGCTGGATCAGTATTCCAAAAAATTAGGCATCACCGTCAGCGATCAGCAGATCAAAGACGCGATTTTTGCCACCCCTCAATTCCAGACTGATGGCCGTTTCGATAACACCAAATATCTGCAAAGTATCCAGGGTATGGGTTACACCGCCGATAATTTTGCGCAGTTAATGAAGCAGCAGCTAATCAGTCAGCAGCTTGAGCAAGCCTACGGCCAGTCTGATTTCGTTCTGCCAGTGGAAAGCAAATCACTGGGTGCGTTGATCCTGCAAAGCCGTGACGTGCAGACAGCCACGCTGGATACCGCAGCGTTAGCCGCTAAACAGCAGGTAACGGATGCTGAATTGCAGGCCTTCTACGACCAGAACAAAAACAGTTTCCTCACGCCTGAACAGGTGAAAGTCAGCTACATCGAAATGGATGCGGCGGCGATGCAGGGCAAAACTGAGGTGACTGATGCGGATATCAGCGCGTATTACGACCAGCATAAAAGCGAGTTCGGCCAGCCTGAACGCCGTCGCTACAGCGTGATCGTCCTGAAATCTCAGGCCGATGCTGACGCCGTGGTTGCCGAGCTGAAAAAAGGAACCGACTTTGCTGAACTGGCCAAAACCAAATCGACCGATACGCTGAGTGCGAAGCAGGGCGGTGATCTGGGCTGGATGGAACCTGAGACGACGTTGCCAGAATTCAAAAACGCTAATCTGACCACCAAAGGTCAGGTTTCCGGTGTGATTAAGTCTGACAGCGGTTTCTTCATCCTGCGTCTTGATGACGTGACGCCTGAGCAGGTCAAACCGTTAGCTGATGTTCGCAACGCGATCACTGACAAGCTTAAGCAAGAGAAGTCACTGGATGCGTACTACGCGTTGCAACAGAAAGTCAGCGAAGCCGCGACCAATGACAACGAATCTCTGGCAACTGCCGAAGACGTAGCCGGTACGAAAGCGGTGCACACTGACTGGTTCTCACAGAATCAAATCCCGGCAGCAATCAACTTTAAACCGGTTGTGCAGGCGATTTTTGAAGGGGGGCTGATTGGTCAGGAAGGTTCTCCGGGCAGCAACTCCGACATCATCACTGTGGATGGTGATCGTGCGTTTGTCGTTCGTGTGGATGCACATAAAGCCGAAGGCGTTAAACCTTTCGCTGACGTGAAGGATCAGGTGACGACGCTGGTGAAAAACCGCAAGGCACAGGATCAGGCGCGTATGGACGGTGAGAAATTGCTGACCGCGCTGAAAGAAGGTAAAGGTGACGAGGCCATGAAAGCTGCCGGTCTGACCTTTGGCGACGTGCAGAAAGTGCAACGCAGCCAGCAGCCTTCTGCATTCGAAGAAAACGTCTACGCACTGCCGCACCCGCAGAAAGATAAACCGGTGTATGGTCTGACTCAGGACGACAAAGGTAACAGTATGCTGGTCAAACTGAACGCCGTGACGCCGGGTGTCATTCCTGAAGCCGATGCCGCACGTTTCAATCAGGAGATGCAACAGACCTCCTCAAACGTGACCTTTGATGCGCTGCTGACTAACCTTCGTCAGGAAGCGAAAATCAAATACGGTTCTGCTGCACAAAACCAGTAAACGCCGCAAAGTTTTGCAACGCGTTGCAACAAACAAAAGGCCGCTTTCGCGGCCTTTTCCATATCTGAAAGTTGCCCATTGTTCGCTTTTTCTGCCTGATGCACTCTCTCCGTGCTGTCAAACACATGGAGGATACAGCATGAAAAAATTAGGCATTACTTCACTCTCACTGGCTCTCGCGCTGGGGCTTTCTACTCTGCCGGTTATGTTGCAGGCGGCACCGAATGCGAGCAGTACCGTGGCAACCACGACGGCTGCGCCGGCGACAACGGCCAGCAAAGTGGCCGGTCCGCAAGTGAAAAAGGAACAGCCGGTGGCGACTGATGAAGGTACGGTCAGTGTTAATACCGCCACGGCCGAGGAATTTGCCCAAGTCATGAACGGCGTCGGCATGAAAAAGGCGCAGGCCATTGTCAGCTACCGTGAAGAACTGGGGCAATTTACCGACATCGAACAGCTGCGGGAAGTGCCGGGAATTGGCGCGGCACTGTTTGAACGTAACAAGGACCGTCTGAAATTGTGACGGATGTCGCGGCGGTGATCCCTTAACGGTTGCCGCCGTTTTCTTCTGCTAATATCTAAAGACATCTGACCAGTTTGGTTGTATGCCTCAGACGATTATCAGGAGTTTTTTAACGATTATGCATACGTTCATTAAAGTTCGCGGTTTCCACATCGATGTATATCAGCACGTTAACAACGCGCGTTATCTGGAGTTTCTTGAAACAGCGCGCTGGGAATGGCTCGATAATCAGTCAGGTTTCCAGTGGATGAGCCAGAACAAGATTGCTTTCATTGTGGTGAATATCAATATCAATTACCGCAAGCCGGCCGTGCTGGGCGATGTGTTGCGCATCGACAGCAGCCTGCAACAGTTAAACGGGCGCAGCGGTGTGCTGGAACAGGTTGTTACCTGTGAAGGCGATGTGGTCGCCGATGCGACGCTGACGTTCGTGTGTATTGATTTGCGTACACAAAAAGCACTGCCGCTGGAGGGAGAATTGCTGGAGCGGTTACGCGAACTGGAACTGGAAAACGATTAATGTTTTCGCGCACAGAGAATAAAACGGGCGGAGTGTTAGCCGCCCGTCACTGACTTCAGAAGGGGTTAATCAGCGCAGTCCGGTTTTCTTCTTCAGGCTGGCCATCACGCCCGTTTTATCCTGTTGATACTGTTGCAGACCATTGGCGCGTAAATGACAGGCAGCACATTCGCCACAACCATCACCGGCAATACCGTTGTAACAGGTCAGCGTTTGATGACGAACCAAATCCAGTTGCTGGTAATAATCGGCCAGTGCCCAGGTCTCGGCTTTATTCAGCCACATGAGCGGTGTTTCGAAACGAACATCACGCGCCAGACCCAGTGAAACCGCCGTATTCAGCGCCTTGACGAATTCATCGCGACAATCCGGATAGCCGGAGAAATCTGTTTCACAGACACCGGTGATCACCGCTTCTGCCTGGATCTGATACGCATAGATAGCCGCCAGTGTCAGGAACAGAATATTACGGCCGGGAACGAACGTGCTTGGCAGACCGCCATTATTTTCGTCGCCGAAATTAGGAACAGGAATGTTATCGCGGGTCAGGCTGCTGACCGCCAGTTCGTTTAGCAACCCGACATCCAGTACTTTATGGGCACGCGCGCCCAGTTTCACTGACAACGTTTGGGCGATGTCAATTTCCGCACGGTGGCGCTGACCATAATCGAAAGTGACACAGTGGACTTCGTCATACTGCTTCAGAGCCTGAATCAGACAGGTTGTTGAGTCTTGTCCGCCGCTAAAAACCACCACTGCTCTTTTCATTCTGATTACCTGTTGTGTAAAACCATTGACTGAAATCCACTGCGCTCAGGGCAGCAAAACTGCCCTAATGGTACTTTCCTTTATCGCCAGAGTGTAGTGAAACAGCTCCTTCAGGCACTTTCCGTTTGCAGGGGAGGAGGAACCCATGCCTGACAGAAATCAAACCAGCCCCAGGCAGTGAGTTGTACACCGCTGATGCGCGGCGGTGCGCTGACCTGATACTGATAGTTAAACAGGGGGGTGACGATGGCGGATTGCATCCACTGATAGAAATGATCGCGCAGTTCGTCCGACCGGCGGTTCTCCTGCGGAATTTGCTGAATACGGGTCAGCCGTTTTTGCAGACGGGTATGCTCTTTTTCGCTCAGGATCCCCGGCCAGAGCGGATCCTGTTGCAGCCAGTTTTCCAGTGTGGCTTCCGGAGATTCACCAATCAGACGATCGCCAAGCAGCAGATCAGCGGACCCCAGTACTTCGCCGTCTTCCCAAAGGCGTCCGGCATGGAAAACCACCTCGAGTACGCAGCCTTCTTCTGCCAGTTTTTCCTGCAGCGCCTGCGCCACCAGTTCAAATTCAACCGGCGGATGAAACAGCAGTCTCAGTTTTTGTGGTAACGGAACATCAGCATCGTCATGTAAGGGGATCGGCCAGCCCGGCAGCATCTCCTTGCTGGCTTTCACCAGATCATGATCGATAGGTAAATTATCCAGCATGCCGCTGCGCTGGATTAAGCGGACAATTTTTTGCGCCTGAGAGGCGTTTAAAACACCGCGTTTCAGGTTGGCGGCGATATAGCAAAATCCCAGACTGGTGCTGCGTCTGACCGGCTTCACCCGCGATAATTCTTCCTGCTCACCCAGAATGATCCTCACCGGATGCTGGCAGCTGACGTTATTCTTCTGCGCAAACAGTTGCGGCGTGATCCAAAACTCAATGGCCGTCAGATAAGGATGCTGCAACGCGTACAGCGTGTGCTGTTCGAGCCTGACCAGTTCAGGGGAAAACGTCGTCAGCCGGAACGGCCCCGCGCCAATATGCGGATCATCAGGATGAGAAAGCAGACAATTGAGATCGGCAAAGCGGTGCGCCAGCCAGTAGTCTGGTTTATCAAGATCAAATTGCAGGCATAGCGCATGCGGCTGAGATATTTTGATCACTGACGCCAGATTGTGCTTAGCCCGCGGGAAATCCCGCAACTGTTGAAAACGGGTCATCAGTTGTGCTGTTTTCAAGGGTTCGCCGTTATGCCAGAACAGCTGACTGCGCAGAAAAAACTGCCAGGTTTTGCCGTTATTACTGATTTGCCAGTGATGAGCCAGATCCGGCTGAGGGGTCTGGTTCCCCGGAACAAAACGTGTCAGACCGGCATGAATGGTGTGCGCCAGATGCTGCTCGGCGCGGCCGGTCAGCGCCAGCGGATCCAATGACTGGAGCGGGCGGTAATAAGGGATGCGCAGCGTAGGGGCATCCTCCTGCCATTGCCCGCCAAGATGGGGAGAAAGCAGGGCATTCAGATGTGACGGATCCAACTGACTCAGCTGTAATGCGGCAGAGTGTTCCCCGTGGTTGAGCAAATCCTGCAGATAGGCGCCCCGTAATTCTTCCGGCGCTTTCAGGCAGCAAAGTGACGCACGTTTTCCCCGGCCAGCCTGCGACTGCCAGTCTATCCAGCCCGCATCCTGAAAATGAGACAGCAAGGTGCGGGTATGACGTTCACTGCAGCAGAAAATCTCCGCCAGTTCTGCCACGGTAAACTGCGCCGGAAGTTGTCCGGTTTTCAGGTAGAGACGCTGAAACTGATTGAGCCGGTTTTGCAGACGCACGGTAAATACGGAACCTTATTTTGCGGATGGATTAATCCGTTCAGCATATCTTACGTCTGGCGCGCTGGCTGAAGGTGAATCTGAAAGTGTGATCTAAAACCGGAACAGTATTCATAAACTGTTCACTATTAGTTCCGCAAATAGCAGTCCATACTTTGAACGTGAAAAACACCCCTGCTCAGAGAGAAAATATGTTCCGTTTAGCTGCATTTGATATGGATGGCACACTGCTTTTACCTGATCACACATTGGGCGAAAAAACGCTGGCGACGCTGAGACAGCTGGCGGAAAAGCCGGTGAAACTGACCTTTGCGACGGGCCGTCATTATCTCGAAATGAAAGATATTCTGGCGAATATCGGGCTGGATGGTTTTCTGATCACCGGTAACGGCACACGTATTCATGATTTGTCAGGCAACCGGCTGCATGCCAGTGATTTATCGGAAGATTGCGCGCATGAACTTCTGCATACCGTCTGGGATACGCCTGCAAGCCTGCATGTCTTCCGCGATGATGGCTGGTTCACCGCCCTCGACGACCCGGATTTGCTAATCCCGCATCAGTTCAGTGGCTTCCGCTATCAGTTGCAGGATCTGCGTTTATTGCCGGATTCGGGGAACAGCAAAGTTTGTTTCTGCGCTCCTCACGAAACCCTGCTGGCGCTGGTGCCTCAGCTTGAAGCGCACTTCGGCCCGCGGCTTGATTTGTGTTTTTCAGCGGCAGATTGTCTGGATGTTCAGCCCGCAGGCAGTAATAAAGGCAGCGCACTGGCGCTTCTAACCGCAGGTCTCGGGATAGAGATGGCCGAATGCATGGCATTCGGTGATGCGATGAATGACAAAGAAATGCTGGAAGGAGTCGGGATGGGGCTGATTATGGGCAACGCCTTACCGGTCTTAAAATCCCAGTCGGCGCATCTACAGATTATCGGACATTGCCGAAATCAGGCTGTGTCTCACTTTTTGCAACACTGGCTGCACACTCCACACCTCACCTATTCCCCCGAATAAAAGGTATTGCAGCAAGCCGGGCCATTCTGTCCCGGCTTTTTTCCGTCATACTTCAAGCTGCAGATGCGTTGGCTCACCCGAATCACTTACTCATGTAAGCTCATCGGGATTCACAAACTTGTCGCCTGCCTGCAACTCGAATTATTTTGGAAAATATTAGTTAAGTCCTTCCAGTTGTGCAGCGTAATCCGAAATATCCCCGATATTCTTCGCCACCCAGGTGTCGTCAAAATAGGTATTCAGATACCGTTCGCCGCTGTCGCAAAGCAGGGTAACGATCGAACCGGTTTCGCCTTTCTCGCGCATTTGTTTTGCCAGCTGTAACGCACCCCACATATTGGTACCCGTGGAGCCGCCGACTTTGCGGCCCAGCACCTGCTCAAGCCAGCGAGCGGTCGCGACACTGGCCGCATCAGGCACCTGCATCATGCTGTCGATGACGTCCGGGATAAATGAAGGTTCGGCGCGCGGACGGCCAATGCCCTCTATCCGGCTGCTGCACTGCGCGGTGACGCTGGCATTACGTTGCTGATAGTATTCGTAAAAGACCGAGTTTTCCGGATCTACCACCACCAGTTCAGTATCGTGCCCCTGATAGCGGATGTAACGTCCGAGTGTCGCAGAGGTTCCACCGGTACCGGCGCTCATCACCAGATAACGCGGTACAGGATGTGGCTCGCGAGACATCTGACGGAAAATACTGTCGGCAATATTGTTGTTTCCGCGCCAGTCGGTGGCACGCTCAGCATACGTAAACTGATCCATATAATGACCGTTTAGTTCTCTGGCGAGCTGTTCTGAAGCGGCATAGATTTGGCCGGAGTTTTCAACAAAATGGCAGCGGCCGCCGTAAAACTCAATTTGCTGAATTTTGCGTGGCGCGGTGCAGGAAGGCATCACAGCAATAAAAGGCAGGCCAAGCAGACGCGCGAAATAGGCTTCAGAGATCGCGGTGCTGCCCGAAGAGGCTTCAATGATCGGCGTATTTTCGCGGATCCAGCCGTTACACAGGCCATATAAAAACAGTGAGCGCGCAAGACGGTGTTTCAGGCTGCCGGAAGGATGGGTGCTTTCATCCTTCAGATACAACGAAATCCCCGGGAAGTCGTTCAGCGCGAGACGAATCAAATGTGTATCGGCAGAACGTTGAAAATCGGCGTCGATTTCTTTAATCGCGTGGGTAACCCAGGCATTGCGCATGTTGCAGGCTCATGAAAGTGTTTTGATGAGAGTAAGAATAACGTAATCACCAGAGAAATAAGTTACTCTTTAGCCCATGAGATGCCGCTTTAGTAGCATTATTTTCTCCCGGAGTGCCTGATGGTAGATAAAACTGACCTCAAACTGTTATCCCTGCTGCAGCAAGACTGCACGCTGTCGCTCAATGAACTGGCCGAGGCTGTCAACCTCACCACCACGCCTTGCTGGAAACGCATTAAGCGTCTGGAAGATGACGGCATTATTTGCGGAAAGGTGGCATTACTTGATGGGGAAAAACTGGGGTTGAGCCTGACCGCATTCGTCCTGATTAAAACGCAACACCACAACAGCGAGTGGTATCAGCAATTTGTTCAGCAGGTCGAAGCCTTTCCGGAGGTGCTGGGTTTCTACCGGATGGCAGGGGAGTACGATTATTTGCTCCAGGTACAGGTCTCCGATATGAAAAGCTACGATAACTTTTACAAGCGACTTGTGAACGGCATTCCGGGACTGAACGATGTGACCTCCAGTTTTGCGATGGAACGCATAAAATCGACCACTGCATTGCCGATTTAATGCAAAAGTTGCAGTAAAAAGTTTCATCAGAAACGCCGGTTAAGTCTGGTATCCTTGTCATCCTGAAGAGTAAACGGGCCATTCAGATGCCCGTTTAACTCAATAAAATCATGAATTTTGGTATGGAAAACGCTGCGTGAGATTGTTTGCACAATTAGGCTGGTACTTCCGACGCGAATGGCGCCGGTATCTGGGTGCTGTGGCCTTACTGATCATTATCGCCGTTCTGCAATTGCTGCCCCCGAAACTGGTAGGCGTCATTATTGACGGCGTAACGTCAAAACAAATGTCTTACCGCGTGCTTTTTGCATGGCTCGGTCTGATGATCGGCACGGCGGTTGTCGTCTATCTGCTGCGTTACGTCTGGCGCGTGCTGTTATTCGGGGCGTCTTATCAGCTTGCGGTCGAACTGCGGCAGGATTTTTTCCGTCAGCTGAGCCGCCAGCATCCCGCTTTTTATCTGCGCCATCGTACCGGCGATTTGATCGCCCGTGCCACTAATGACGTCGATCGCGTGGTGTTTGCGGCAGGTGAGGGCGTGCTGACGCTGGTCGATTCTCTGGTTATGGGGCTGGCGGTACTGATCGTCATGGCAACGCAAATCAGCTGGGAACTGACCTTACTGTCACTGGTGCCGATGCCGGTGATGGCCATCATCATCAAGCGTTATGGCGACCAGTTGCATTCCCGCTTCAAAACCGCGCAGGCGGCGTTTTCGTCACTCAACGATCAGGCGCAGGAAAGCCTGACCAGCATCCGCATGATCAAAGCCTTTGGTCTGGAAAATCACCAGTCATCGCAATTTGCTGATGTGGCCGCAGATACCGGCGCGAAAAACATGCGGGTCGCCCGCGTTGATGCGCGTTTCGATCCGACAATCTATGTGTCCATCGGCATGGCAAACCTGTTGGCCATTGGCGGCGGTAGCTGGATGGTGGTCAACGGCCACCTGACCCTCGGTGAACTCACCAGTTTCGTGATGTATCTTGGCCTGATGATCTGGCCAATGCTGGCCCTTGCCTGGATGTTTAACATCGTGGAACGTGGCAGCGCGGCTTACAGCCGTATCCGCAGCCTGTTACAGGAAGCGCCAGCCGTCGTGGACGGCACCACACCACTACCGGCGGGGCGAGCGGTACTTGACGCGGATATCACCGGTTTCCATTATCCGGAGAACCGTCACGCAGCCTTAACCTCGGTTGCCTTTTCCCTGCAACCGGGGCAAATGCTGGGGTTATGCGGCCCGACGGGTTCCGGTAAAAGTACTTTGCTGGCTCTGCTGCAGCGCCAGTTTGATGTGACCGAAGGCGAAGTGCGTTATCACGGGCTGTCCCTGAAAGAGATCCGCCTCGATGACTGGCGCGCCCGGCTGGCAGTGGTCAGCCAGACGCCGTTCCTGTTCTCTGACACCGTGGCGCAGAATATTGCGCTCGGAAGGCCGGAGGCCACGCAGGAAGAAATTGAAGAAGCGGCACGTCTTGCCAGCGTTCATGATGACATTTTGCGTTTACCGCAGGGTTACGAAACGGAGGTCGGTGAGCGGGGCGTCATGCTTTCCGGCGGTCAGAAGCAACGTATTTCGATTGCGCGGGCGCTGTTGTTGAAAGCGGAAATCCTGATCCTGGATGATGCCTTATCCGCCGTCGATGGGCGTACTGAACACCAGATCCTGCATAACCTGCGCCAGTGGGGCAGTGACCGGACAGTGATCATCAGTGCGCATCGCCTGTCTGCCCTGACCGAAGCCAGTGAAATTCTGGTTTTCAGTCAGGGAAGTATTTCGCAGCGTGGCAATCATGACCAGCTTGCTGCGAAGCCGGGCTGGTACCGTGACATGTTCCGTTATCAGCAGTTAGAAGCCGCGCTGGATGATGTGCCGCAGGAAAAGGAGCCGGAACCTCGTGGCTGAACAGAAAACTAATAAAATTCAGAAGCTTTGGCCCACGCTGAAACGTCTTTTGAAATACGGAAAACCTTACAGCAGGCCATTATCTTTTGCGGTACTGATGCTATGGGTCGCAGCGGCTGCCGAAGTGACCGGGCCTATTCTGATCAGTTTCTTCATTGATCATTATGTCGCCAAAGGCGAAATGCCGTGGGGTAAAGTCAGCCTGCTCGCGCTGAGTTTTATCTTTCTGCAGTTTCTGGCGGCCAGCCTGCACTATTTTCAGGCGCTTTTGTTCAACCGTGCAGCGGTGGGCGTGGTCCAGCGTCTGCGTACGGATGTCATGGATGCGGCATTACGTCAGCCGTTAAGCGCCTTTGATACCCAGCCCGTCGGCCAGCTTATTTCCCGCGTGACCAACGACACGGAAGTGATCCGTGACTTGTATGTGACCGTGGTGTCGACGGTCTTGCGCAGCATTGCCCTGATCGGCGCGATGCTGGTGGCGATGTTCAGCCTTGACTGGCGGCTGGCGTCGGTCGCAATTTGCATCTTCCCGGCGGTGTTTGTCGTGATGGGGTTATACCAGATTTACAGTACGCCGGTGGTTCGCAAGGTGCGTGCGTATCTGGCGGATATTAATGATGGTTTCAACGAAGTCATCAACGGCATGAATGTAATTCAGCAATTCCGTCAGCAGAAACGGTTCGGTGAACGGCTTGCCCGCGCCAGCCAGTCTCATTATCTGGCGCGTATGCAAACGCTGCGTCTGGAAGGCTTTCTGCTGCGTCCTTTGCTCAGCCTGTTTTCTTCGCTGATTCTCTGCGGGTTGTTGCTGTTGTTTGGATTCAGTGCCGAAGGGGCAGTCGGTGTCGGGGTGTTGTACGCTTTCATTAACTACCTTGGCAGGCTTAACGAACCGCTGATAGAACTGACGTCACAGCAGTCGATTATGCAACAGGCCGTTGTGGCGGGTGAGCGTATCTTTGACCTGATGGACAGAACCCAGCAGCAATACGGGCCGGATGACAAATTACTGACCAGCGGCGAGATTGATATTCGCGACGTCAGTTTTGCCTATCGCCCGGATAAATGGGTGCTGGAAAACATTTCCCTGCATGTCCCTTCGCGTGGATTTGTGGCACTGGTCGGGCACACCGGCAGTGGCAAAAGTACGCTGGCGAATCTGCTGATGGGCTATTACCCGCTCAATAAAGGCGAGATCAGGGTCGACGGTCGCAACCTCGCGGATCTGTCGCATACCAGTCTGCGCAAAGGGATTGCGATGGTTCAGCAGGATCCTGTTGTTCTTGCGGAGTCGGTATTCGCCAATGTGACCTTAGGCCGTGATATTGATGAGGCACAGGTCTGGCACGCGCTGGACATTGTGCAGCTTTCGCCGCTGGTACGAGAAATGCCGGAAGGGCTGAATACGCGACTCGGTGAGCAGGGCAATAATCTGTCTGTCGGGCAGAAGCAATTACTGGCGATGGCGCGCGTTTTGGTGCAGGCACCGGAAATTCTGATCCTTGACGAGGCAACGGCCAATATAGATTCGGGAACAGAACAGGCGATCCAGCGTGCATTACGGGCAATTCGTCAGCAAACCACATTGGTGGTGATTGCTCACCGGTTATCGACGATTGTTGATGCGGATAATATTTTGGTATTGCACCGCGGGCAATCCGTAGAGCAGGGTAACCATCTGCAGTTGCTGGCAGAAAAAGGCCGGTATTATCAGATGTATCAGTTGCAACTTGCCGGACAGGAACTGGCTTCCGGCGGCCAGATTATATCTGCAACGGAAAATGCCTGACCACCCGCTGGCGTAGTGTCCACATTACGCCAGCCCTCTTTCAGCAGAAGTATTCTTTTCCCGCATTTACTCCCTCGCGCACCTTATTCATGCACCCCAAAGACGTCCTCCGATCTTATTGCACTAAAAAGCAGCGATAAGCACTTTAATGGTGCGTGTACTGCAACCCTGAATATGGCGCGGCAACTGTGCGCCGGGTCACGATTATTCTGAAAATGCCGTATTGCGCGGGAATGGCATGAATCTCTGTGGAATTTCAACTCTGGCACACCCTTTGCTTTAACCATTCGGTATCGGGCGCGAATCCTCTCGCGGCAAGCCCTTAATTCGAGGAGTGGCAAAATGAAGCTGGTTACTGTGGTGATCAAACCTTTTAAGCTGGAAGACGTGCGTGAAGCGCTGTCTGCTGTTGGAATTCAGGGGCTGACCGTAACGGAAGTTAAAGGTTTTGGCCGTCAGAAAGGTCACGCCGAACTTTACCGTGGCGCGGAATACAGCGTGAATTTTCTTCCAAAAGTAAAAATCGACATTGCTATCGCTGACGATCAGCTTGATGAAGTGATCGACGTGATCAGCAAAGCGGCCTACACCGGCAAGATCGGCGATGGCAAAATTTTCGTTGCTGAATTGCAACGTGTTATCCGTATTCGTACTGGTGAAACCGACGAAGCAGCACTGTAATTTCAGGCTTTTATCTCTCCAGCCATTCGGTTTGAGATAAATCAGATTAGAAAAAACAGTTTTGAGAAACAGGGGTGGGTTAATAATGAAAAAACTTTTATCCATGATGGGGCTTGGCGCAGTCGCATTGCTGCCTTCGCTTGCCATGGCAGCAGCACCAGCCGCCGCCAACGGCGCTGATAACGCCTTTATGATGATTTGTACCGCGCTGGTATTGTTTATGACCGTGCCTGGCGTGGCGTTGTTCTACGGCGGTTTGCTGCGTTCTAAAAACGTTTTATCCATGTTGACACAGGTTATTGTCACCTTTGCACTGGTCTGCGTACTGTGGATCCTCTACGGTTACAGCCTGGCATTCAGCGAAGGTAACGCCTTCTTCGGCGGTTTCGGTAACGTCATGATGAAAGGCATCGGCCTGGATTCTGTCACCGGTACCTTCTCCCAGATGATCCACGTTGCATTCCAGTGCTCATTTGCCTGTATCACCGTGGCACTGATCGTGGGTGGCATCGCTGAACGTGTCCGCTTCTCGGCAGTACTGATTTTCACTGTGATCTGGCTGACCTTCTCCTACATCCCGATGGCACACATGGTATGGGCAGGTGGTTTCCTGGCCGCCGACGGCGCGCTGGACTTCGCGGGCGGTACGGTTGTTCATATCAACGCGGCAATCGCGGGTCTGGTCGGTGCTTACCTGCTGGGTAAACGTGCCGGTTTCGGTAAAGAAGCCTTCAAACCCCACAACCTGCCAATGGTCTTCACGGGTGCCGCTATCCTGTATGTCGGCTGGTTCGGCTTTAACGCCGGCTCTGCAAGTGCAGCAAGTTCCATTGCCGCGCTGGCGTTCCTGAACACTGTGATTGCAACTGCTGGCGCAATCCTGTCCTGGACACTGGTTGAGTGGATGGTTCGTGGTAAGCCGTCACTGTTAGGCGCAAGCTCCGGTGCTATCGCGGGTCTGGTGGCTATCACCCCGGCATGCGGTACGGTCGGCGTGGGTGGTGCTCTGATCATCGGTCTGGTTGGCGGTGTGACTGGCCTGTGGGGTGTGGTTACCCTGAAAAAATGGCTGCGTGTGGATGACACCTGTGACGTGTTCGGTGTGCATGGCGTGTGCGGTATCGTAGGTTGTCTGCTGACGGGTGTGTTCACTTCCAGCTCACTGGGCGGCGTAGGCTACGCAGAAGGCGTGACAATGGGCCATCAGGTCTGGGTTCAGTTCTTCAGCGTGTGCGTGACTCTGGTGTGGTCTGGCGTTGTGGCCTTCATCGGCTACAAAGTGGCTGACATGATCGTCGGTCTGCGTGTTCCGGAAGAACAAGAGCGCGAAGGTCTGGACGTTAACAGCCACGGCGAAAACGCGTATAACCAGTAATCCGGCAGTCATAAGATTTCAGAGAAAGTAGTGCGCTAATTCTCTTACTAAGCCGTTAAAAACAATAAAATAATGATGATATGCAAAAGGGGCGATATTGATATCGCCCCTTTTTAATGCGCCTTATTCAGCGAGTGTCCGGTGTTATTCAGGCGTTCGCTGGCGGATGACGCCTTCCTGCACCGTTGAGGCGACCAGCACGCCATCACGGGTATAGAACTGACCACGCACAAATCCGCGCGCGCCCGAAGCAGACGTACTCTCCACGGCGTATAACAGCCAGTCATCCATGCGGAAAGGACGGTGGAACCACATCGAGTGGTCAATGGTCGCGACCTGCATACCGGGTTCAAGGAACCCGATACCGTGCGGTTGCAGCGCCGTTGGCAGGAAGTTGAAATCCGACGCATAGCCCAGCAAATATTGATGGATCCGCAAATCATCGGGCATATCGCCATTGGCACGGAACCAGACTGCACGGTGTGGCTCTTCTTTACTGCCTTTCAGCGGGTTGTGGAATTTCACCGGACGCATTTCAATCGGCTTATGGCCGATGAATTTTTCGCGGAATTTTTCCGGGATCAGATGAGCCAGATTTTTGGCAATCTCTGATTCCGAGACCAGCGTTTCTGGCGGCGGCACGTCCGGCATGGTGTTCTGATGTTCAAAACCGCTTTCCTGACTCTGGAACGAGGCCGTCATATAGAAAATCGGCTTACCGTGCTGAACGGCTTTCACGCGGCGGGCGCTGAAGCTGTTACCGTCACGCAAGATTTCCACGTCATAGATAATCGGTTTGCTGCTGTCGCCCGGACGCAGGAAATAGCTGTGGAAGGAGTGGATCCCACGGTCAACCGGCACGGTTTGTTTGGCGGCATACAATGCCTGCCCGACTACCTGACCTCCAAAGACCTGACGTAAACCCAAATCTTCACTTTGACCACGAAACAGCCCTTCTTCAATTTTTTCCAGATCTAACAGATCCAGCAGATTTTTTAATGCCTGACTCATAGTGGCCTCATGAAAGTTACCGGTGATATCGACCTCAGTGACTCAGGGTAGTGCAGGCAGGAATCCTCTGAAATACACCTTCACCGACAGGTCTAACCTGTTAATCATAGTGGATCTTCCGTTTGCCCTGAAGATCTGTTTACCCGCTGACAGGAAAACCTCAGACTTTTGTGCCATGATTAATGGGTAAGCTGGTTAAAGTCACTAAATTCATCGTCGGCGTTTATTACAGCTTGTCGACAAGCGACTAATAAAAAGGGAGTACGATCAATGAAACTTTGGCAGATAGTAGGTGGAACCGCGCTGTCTCTGACTCTTGCCGGGTGCGCTCAGCATCATGAGGCACCAGCGCAGCAACCCCCTGTTAATACGGCGGCCAGTCCGGCCACTGAACCTGCGATCACCGGCCCGAATGTGTCGGGTAGCGTGTTTATCAATCAGCGTGTGGCGTTGCCACCGGATGCGGTTCTGACGGTAACCCTGTCTGATGCGTCAGTGTCCGATGCGCCGTCGCGTGTGATTTCGCAGAAAGTGGCGAGAACCCAGGGCAAGCAGGCACCATTCAGCTTTATCCTGCCGTATAACCCGCAGGAAATTGCCCCCAATGCCCGCGTTCTGTTGAGCGCCGCCGTGACAGTTAACGGCCAGATGACCTTCGTCACCGATTCAATTAAAGAGGTGATTAACAACGGTCAGGGCACCCGTGCCGATCTGCAGCTGGTCCCGGTCGTTGCTGTACCGGTCGCCACGAAGCCGACGGCGTTAGGGCCGATGAGTAATCCGGCAAATCCGGGGATGGAGTCTTCACAGGCGCCAATCAGCGCAGTGCCAACGCAACCGACCTATTAACGTCATCGCGTTGTTATTGCAGGTATCAGGCACCGCTCCGGCGGTGCTTTTTAATGGCACGTTCGCACAAGCAACTACCATTTCCAGCCGTATTTCTCTAAATCCACTTTGCCTTTCTTAAAAATGATGCCTTCTGCCAGTAGCGCCTGACGCTGACGTTTAAAATCCTCACCTTGCAGGGAAATCTCGCCATGACGGTTAATGACCCGGTGCCATGGCAGTGTGCTGCCTTCAGGTAACTTTTTCAGTACACCGCCAACCTGACGCGCCGCCCGTGGCGAACCGGCCAGTTGCGCGACATTGCCGTAGGTGGTGACGTGTCCGGCCGGGATGGCGGCGATGATCTGAAATACGCGCTGGCGAAAGTTATCGGGTTCCGACATGACATCCTCCTCAGTGATTTGCGCACAGTATGACGCAAAAATTGGGGTTCTGTCCGGCCTGAATCAGGCGTATTGTTTAAGAAAACAACGGTTGTCGGCCGTTAACTTGCTTTTGCTTCGGGCATCACAGATAATGCCCACCGCTTCGATTCTCTTAGCAGAGAAATGAAGCCGACAACGTCAATGGGGGCCCTGTTGGTTCTCCCGCAACGCTAACTTGTCAACTTGGTCAGGTCCGGAAGGAAGCAGCCATGGCAGGTGTCGTGTGTGCCGGGATGTAGCTGGCAGGGCCTCCACCATTTCAGGCCCTCCCGTTTTACCTTCTCCCGATCAGCCCGTCTTAGTGATGCACCAGTGTGGCGAAATAATACACCAGCGGGATCGCCAGAATATAAAGGCCAACCGGCACTTCGCGCGCTTTCCCTGCCACCGCTTTAATGACCACGTAAAACAGCAGTCCGCCGGCGATACCCGTACCGAAGCTGTTTGAAATCAACGTGATCATCACCATCATCAGCACCGGCAGCGCATCGGTGAAATTCGCTAAATCCACTTTCCGCAGGTTACTGAACATGTTCAGGCCAATCAGAATCAGCGCGGGCGCGGTCGCCTCTTTCGGGATCATCAGCGCAACTGGCGTGAATAACAGCATCAGCAGGAACATCACGGCAGCAGCCAGCGCGGTCAGGCCGGTTTTTCCGCCTGCTTCAGCGGCAGCGGAAGATTCGATCAATGCGGTTGCCGCAGGAATTCCGACAACCGGACCCAGCGCCGCCGCAATAGAATCCACCATGAATGGCCGGTTGATGTGCTTCATATTGCCGTGTTCATCGAGCAATCCGGCTTCGCCGCCGACTGCCAGTGTGGTACCCATCGTCGAGAAAAATTCCGAAGCGAAGAAGATAAACAGGAACGGCAGGAAGGCGATATTCATGGCGCCGGTCAGATCGACTTTGCCCAGCAGCGGGGCCACGGAATGTGGCAGGGATATCCATTGCGCGGGCAAATGCGTGACACCAAACGGGATGCCCGCAACTGTCGCCAGTAAGATGGCCCACAAAATGGCACCGGGCACTTTGCGCGCCTGTAAACCCACGGCGACCAGCAAACCGAGCAGCGCAATCAATGCGCCGGGCGCGGTAAAATCACCCAATGCCAGCGCATGGGTTTTGGCATTTGCCATGACCAGCCCGGCATTTCGAAAACCCAGCAGGGCAACGAAAATACCGATGGAGGCGGTCAGTCCGAGCTTGATCGACTGGGGCACCGAACGGGTGACCACTTCACGCAACCCGAATACGGTCATCACGAAAAACAAAATCCCCGACCAGCAGGCGATACCCAGCGCGATGGGCCATGAAATACCATCCCCCGCCAGTGTGATACCGACCAGAACGGAGCCGCCAATCCCCGGCCCGACCATAAAGGGCAGGTTGGCGTAAAATGCCATCAGCAGAGAACCCAGCACAAACACCAGTATCACGCCGGTGGTGGCCGCGCCTTTATCCATACCGCTGACCGCCAGTAAACCCGGGATCACCACCAGCAAATACGCCGCGGCCAGAAAGCCGGTGATCCCTGCCAGACATTCCGTTTTGACGTTGGTCTGGCGCTGGCGAAGCTGGAAACGGCGCAGCAGCGCGTTTTCCTCAGATGACGCTGTCACATTTTTCACAGAACTTGCGGACATGCTTACATTCCCCTGAAATAATTTTTATCTTGTTGTGTTTGCTATCATTTTTACGACGGGTGTGGCGAGGTGTGTCTCAGCTTTCTTCCGGCCAAATTTCCAGAACCGGGTTGACGATTTCACGTAAACCGCCATCTGTAAGCCCTAAATCAGTCAGATGTGGTCCGGCGTTACAGGCCAGACAGGTGCCTTCGATGGCCTTGAAAACCCTATATGGCGGCTCCCAGTCTGCGATACGCGCGCTGAGGTCGCGCAGATTTTTAAACTGTTCGGCTAATTCTGCCGCCGGTAATTCGGAAAGCATTCCGGCAATCGGCATGTCCACTTTTGCCAGCAGTTTGCCATGCTGACTCAGCGCCATACCGCCGCCGCTGGCGATCAGCTGATTGGCGGCCAGCATCATGTCCGCAGGCTCGCGTCCGATAACCACCAGATTGTGGGAGTCATGCGAATACGATGTGGCAATTGCGCCGCGTAATTCCCCCCAGCCTTCCAGCAGCGCCATTTTTGGCGTGGCATTGTGACGGCCATGACGGTGTTGTACCCAAATCAGACTGAAGCCGTCAGGGATCTCTGCTGCTCCGTCGCGCACATTGACGACCACTTCACTCCATTGCGTAAAGCGCGCGCCTTTGATATTGCGCAGACGCGCTTTGCCGTTGTTCAGTCCGGGGATGTGCAGCCTGAAATCCGCTGCACTCAATGCTTTTAATCGCATGGTATCGCGCGGAGGCGTCACGCCGCTGGCGGCTGAAGGCGTAAACAGAAGTTTGCCGTGTCGGGCGACGCAGGTGCCTGCGACGTAAACCGCGCGTGGATCCAGCGTCTCCAGCGAGTCAAACGCGATGATGTCCGCCGTGCGCCCTGCGGCAATCAGGCCCAAATCGTGACGTTGCATACGGATAGCCGCATTGAACGTCGCCATTCTCAGCACGTCTTCCGCACGCAGACCGCAGGCCATCAGCAGTCTGATTAAGGCAATCAGGCCGCCTTTTTCCAGCAAATGATCCGGCGGGACGTCATCGGTACACAGCGTGATTTGTGAGGAAAGGTGCGGAAGCTTCAGCAATGCGGCCGCGATGTCAGGCAGAAGATAAGGATGCGAGCCGCGAATCTGCAACGTCAGCCCGGCACGCAGTTTTTCAAGCGCATCTTCGGCAGACGTCAGCTCGTGATCGGAGGTTACGCCAGCGGCCAGATAAGCCTGCAACTGCTCATCTTTCAGACCCCTGGCGTGTCCTTCAATCAATTTACCGCTGTTTAATCCGGCTTCAAGGATCTCCAGCATGCGTTCGCTGCCGTTGAGCACGCCGTACATATCCATCACTTCAGCAACGCCAGCCACTTCCGGCCAGCTCAGCATGGTCTGCATTTCCTGACCCTTGAAATCCGCACCGGACATTTCTAATCCGGGCGTTGAAGGGACGCTGGAGGGCGCGGCACAAATCACCCGCAAAGGCAGATTACGGCTCGATTGCACGGCATAGCGAACACCGGCCACACCGAGCACATTTGCCAGTTCATGCGGATCCCAAAATACAGTGGTCGTGCCCTGCGCGACGACGATTTCCGCGTATTTTTCCGGGGGCAGGTGTGAGCTTTCGATATGTACATGTGTATCGATAAGGCCGGGGGAAAGGTAGCTGCCTGATAAATCATCGACATTCTCTTTCTGAGTGAATTTCCCACGCGGGTGCACGCTGGCAATCATATTGCCGGTGATACCGACGTCGGCTTCTCGTAGCTCTCCGGTGACCATGTCGATCACACGGGCGTTTATCAGCAGGCGGTCAAACGGGATTTTGCCCAGAGCAGCATTCACAGCCCGCTGGCGCTGGGGCAGGGAAGCGAGGTTATCGGTCATTTCAGTATCCGGATTTACACAGTGATTGGGCTAATGTAGGGAGAGGCGAAGGCTTTGCACAGATGAATTATTTTATCCGTTTATAAGATGCGGTTATGCTGAGCAAACGTTTTCTATTTTTTGCGGAATAGCTGCTGATTATGTCTGAACCCTGGCGCCGGTTGCCTGCTCTCTCCCTTAAGCAAATTCAATATTTTGTGACGCTGGCGCAATTGCGCAGTTTCACCGAAACGGCCAATCGTCTGGCCATCAGCCAGCCTGCCCTGAGCAGCGCGTTGCGGCAAATTGAATCTGTACTCGGGGGCAAATTACTCAACCGTACCGCACAGGGTGTGAGCCTGACTGAGCAGGGAGAAGCTGTCCTGCCATATGCAGAACGCTTATTGAATACTGCGCACAGTGTCTTCGATGATATGCAGCAAATTATGCGGCAGGGTGGGGACGGGACATTACGTATCGGATTAGTCCCTTCGGTGAGTACATTATTATTTCCGGCGGTTCCGCAGTTATTATCCGAATATTTCCCTGATATGCGTGTGGAATTCCACGACCTCACTAATGATGCATTATTACTGGAACTGGAAAATGGTTCGGTGGATTTTGGTATCGGAGCCACAGACAGTACGGTACCGGCAACAATCGCCGTGTATCCGTTGCTTGAAGACCCTTTTGTGGCGGTGATCCGACGTGATGATGCGCTGGCGGAAGGCCATAATGTGCCGTGGCGGCAACTGGTGAAAAGAGATATTGCGTTGTTTTCAAAAGGAAATGTCAGCAGGCTGGTGACGTCACTGATTGAAAGTCATCGGCTAAATTTGCAAATTGGTTATCGGGTGGATTTTCAGGAGACATTATACGGACTGGTGCGTTCGCGTCTGGCCGTGGCTATTTTGCCCGAGCTATATACTGCAACGCTCAATGATAATGAATTAACGGTGATTCATTTGCAGCAGCCGACATTAAGCCGAACTGTGGCAATGATGCGCAAACCTGCACCGCTGCGATCGCCAAAAACGGAACAGTGTTTCCAGTTTCTGTTACAGACATTTCATCGGCAAATCAAAGAGAAAGCAGAGTAACCGGATGGCAGAAAATAGTTAAATAACGCTTAAGTGATGTCGCTTAAATAACAGGCATTAGGCCGAAGTGTATTTCGGCCCAGCCCTGACGATCAGCGTACGAATTTCCAGACCGCTACCGGGATTTTATCGTACAGCTTGTTCATCGTTAGCTCCGCTAAACGATGGTCAGCCGCCGAGTAAAACAATTCCAGTTCGTCGTCGGAGAGTTCGTACTTATTCTTTTCAATGACACGTTCAAGTGTATCAATAGTGGTGCATTTTCTTAAACGCATCAAATAGTCGATTTTGTTCATCTTAGCCTTTTCATTTTTATCTGATGACTGCATATAAATTATTACTCAAGTCTTCATTAGGGTACAGATGTAGTCCCCTGAGAACATTCTGAATAGTCGCTTCTTGGTTTTCTGCCATTGGCGCAAATCAGAATCGTTAATTCCATAATTACTGAACAGGGTGTAGGTATCATCCAGATACTCTTCAACCAGATCAGTTAAATGGTTATCGTCGGGATGCTTTATTTTAAAACTCATCACAAAAGATGCAATGTGTTCAATCAGTTCGTTGAGCTGCAGGTTAACCGCTGAAGTCGGGTCATTAACCCAACCGTGATGGCTGTCACCCAGTGTCGCAATTCCTTCGTCGTACAGCATTTCATTCAGGTAGCGTAACTGAGCGATGTCGTGCCGCTTAGGCGAGTACTCATCCATATCATCCCCTCCGTAATGGTTTATTCGGTGTTGATAACACTCTGTGAGTAAACAACAAAACTTAATGGCTTACAGGAAACGGCTCTCACTTCTGACGCTATGAACTGGCTTACAACTTCAAAGATAATCACAATGAATCCATCTTTGAATGGAGGGCTACACTGTTTAATATACAGTCAGCATTTTAAATATAATTCATTTTCGGAAAGCTGTGCAAACGTATTACTCAAACTTACAATTCTTCCGCCATAGTGCCTTTCGATAATTCAATAATATCAAACTCCAGTCCGTCCGCTTTAACCTGGAATGTGACACTTTGCGTCGTGAATTCCTGCGCATTTATGTCCAGACAACCATTGAAAATCGTCCATCGGAACTGGTAAGTCATTGAATAATAGTTTTTGTCAATTTGTCTTATTGACACGATTTGCAAAGAATTAGGTTCATAACGCGCATTTTCTGAGAAATAAGTTAAATCACCAATTAACGGTTCTTCAATTTCAGATAACGCAGGCTCAATAATCTGTTGTAAATCCTGAGCAGTCAGAGTTTCCCCATTAATATCGTAAGGGATGATTTTTTTCAACGCGTTGACCTCTTAACTGTATTCCTTTTCATTATTGCATACTTTTATCAGGATGTGTTTTGAGCGGAGAAAAAAAATTCCGGGCGCAAAAATCGTAACTTTCTGATTGTAATGCAATTTACTATCTATTCATTAATTTTTACCCTTTTCTAACAGTTCTCCAGCCACCGCGACCTCAATCACGGTGAAAAAAACTGACACAGTTGACGTATTGATACCTGATGCAAGTTGTGATGTTATATTGTAACGATCGGAGGGGTCATGACCAAAACACTCTTTACACTTTCTTCGCCAGTCCGCTGTCTTGCGGTACTGGCCGTGCTTGCCGTTTTGTGGGCTGCGATTTACTGGGCAATTTCTCTACCATGATTTTTGTAAACGATGTCGAAGTCGGCTATGACCGGCAGGCCGTTGCCATGCCGCTTAACGGGCAATTTCAGTCAGGTTCACTGACCGCAGTCATTGGTGCCAATGGCGCGGGAAAATCCACGTTTCTCAAAACGCTGGCCGGGCTTCAGCAGGCGGTGGCGGGAAACATTTCATTTACAGGCGGTAAGCGCCCGCGTCTTGCGTATCTGCCACAGCAGGCCGAACTGGACCGCAGTTTTCCTATCAGCGTGTTTGATCTGGTGGCGATGGGATGCTGGCCTCAGAGCGGGTTATTTGGCGGTATCAGTCGTCAGTCCGCAGTGGCTGTCGGTCAGGCACTTGAGACCGTCGGGATGACGGAAATGTCGCATTTACCGGTCGGTTCACTTTCCGGCGGACAATTGCAACGTACGCTGTTCGCGCGTTTGCTGGTTCAGCAGGCACCGCTCATTATGCTGGATGAACCCTTCACCGGCATCGATACGCAGACGACGGATCTGCTGCTGAACGTTATTGCGCAGTGGCATCAGGAAGGCAAAACCGTGATTGCTGTTTTGCATGATATCTCGATGGTGTCCCGTCACTTTCCGCATGTGTTGTATCTCAGCGCACAGCAAAATTTATGGGGAAGTGCCCGCGATGTGCTGGGGCATTTCCCGCATCAGGCGCATGCCTGTATTTCGACCGAGCCTTTCTCCCTGACGACCGGAGTCGCCAATTCATGATGCTTTTTCATTTACTGGCCGATCCTTTTATTGAATTCGGTTTCATGCGCCGGGCATTAATCGCCTGCATCGCGTTATCCATCAGTGCCACACCGCTGGGGGTTTTCCTGTTACTTCGCCGGATGAGTCTGGTCGGGGATGCCCTGTCGCACGCCGTTTTACCCGGGGCAGCCATTGGCTATCTGATCTCGGGTATGTCTCTGGTGGCGATGGGAATCGGCGGTTTTATCGCGGGGTTGGCGGTGGCGATGTTATCCGGACTCGTCAGTCGCCGTACGCAATTAAAAGAAGATGCCAGTTTCGCCGGATTTTACCTTGGCTCGCTGGCACTCGGTGTCACGCTGGTCTCCCTGCGCGGTTCCAGTGTGGATCTTTTGCATGTGTTGTTTGGCTCCATTCTCGCCATTGATTCTTCCGCCATGATCATGGTTGGCATCATTACCAGCCTGTCCTTGCTGGTGCTGGCCTGTATCTATCGCGCACTGGTGATTGAATCCTTTGATCCGTTGTTCCTGCGCGTGAGTGCCGGAAAATGGCTGGCGGCGATCCACGGTATTTTTCTGGCGCTGGTGGTTATTAATCTGGTCGCCGGTTTTCAGATCCTTGGCACACTGATGTCGGTAGGGCTGATGATGTTGCCCGCCGCCAGTGCCCGTTTCTGGGCGCAGGATCTGCCTCATACATTGCTGAGTGCCATGATCATTGGCGTGATCGCCAGCGTCGTCGGCCTCATCTGGTCTTACTACGCCTCACTACCGGCTGGCCCGGCCATTGTGCTCAGTGCCACCGTTATTTTCTTTATTTCCGTTTTATTTGGAAAGCGTGGCGGCATGTTAACCGCCTCGCGATGTTAAGCCGTTGTATGTTAATAAGCAGTACCACCATTAAGGGGACATGATGAAAGTATTACCTGTATCACTCGCAGTAGCTGCCCTGCTGTCGAGCCCGCTGGCTATGGCAAAAACGGTCGAAGCGGTGGCCAGTTTTTCCATCCTCGGGGATATCGTTCAGGAAGTCGGTGGCGAACATGTGAATGTCACCACGTTAGTCGGCCCGGACGGCGATCCGCACAGTTTTGAACCTGCGCCGAAAGACAGCAAAGCCATTAACGCCTCTGACGTTGTGTTTGTCAGCGGTCTGGGGCTGGAAGGGTGGATTGACCGTCTGGTGACGGCTTCCGGTTATAAAGGCCATCTGGTGACGGCATCGGAAGGTGTGGACTCCCGCAAGATGGAAGAAGACGGTAAGCAAATCACCGATCCGCACGCCTGGAACAGCATGGCGAATGGTGTGATTTATGCGACCAATGTGATGAATGCACTGATCAAAGCTGATCCGGAAGATGCGGATTATTTCCGTCAGCGTGGAACGGCTTACATTGAACAGTTGCAGAAGCTTGACGCGTGGGCGAAAACTGAATTTACCGGTATTCCGCAGTCAAAACGTAAAGTGCTGACCAGCCATGATGCCTTTGGTTATTTTGGTCAGGAATATCATGTCAGCTTTATGGCACCGGTCGGTTTTTCTACGGAAGCAGAAGCCAGTGCCAGCGGTGTCGCTTCTCTGATCAAACAAATCAAAGCGGAGAAGGTGAAAACCTACTTTATCGAAAACCAGACTGACCCACGCCTGGTTAAGCAGATTGCGGCAGCCAGCGGTGCTGAGCCTGGTGGTGAGCTGTATCCGGAAGCGTTGTCAGGACCACAAGGCCCGGCGACAACCTACGTCAAAGCGTTCAGGCACAATGTGGAAACGATTGTCGCCAGCATGAAATAAGATCTCCCTCCTCACCGTGAAACGGTGGGGAGGTTTACATCATGTCTTAACATAAGAAAAAGCCCCGTCGGGCAAGCGGCGGGGCTTTTATTTTTTGTATACCAGGTCGGGAAGGGGCGTCATTAACGCTTTTTCTTCTTACCCTGTACGGCTTTAAAGCGCGGATTGCTTTTACAAATCACATAAATCCGGCCTTTACGGCGGACAACACGGCAATCCGGATGACGATTTTTCGCGGAACGTAATGAACTCAGAACCTGCATAACGATTTCCCTGATGTTGTTTATTTCTTACCGAGGAAGCTGCCGAAACGCTGGTTGAAGCGCGCGGTACTGCCTTCTTTTGAGTACTCTTTTTGCTTACCGGTGTAGTAAGGATGAGAGGATGAGGAGACTTCAATCGTGATATACGGGTAGGTTGCCCCTTCCAGTTCAATGGTGCGATCCGTCGAAATGGTGGAACCGACTTTGAAGTATTCATCAGCACTGGTGTCGTGAAAAACCACGGTGCGATACGCAGGATGGATAGCGGGTTTCATAATGCCTCTAAATGTTATGTTATACTATAACAATAATTATGCACCCATCCGTTTTCATGTTCAAGTCGCAGACGAAAAAAAAGGCCGCATAAGCGGCCTTTGGTCTGAACAGGTGATCCGGTTACAACGTCGGATGCTCTGTTTTGTGTGTATGTTCAATGTCCTCATTCTTCTTACCGAAGCGGCGACGAACCACCACGAAGAAGACCGGAACAAAGAAGATCGCCAGCAGTGTCGCCGTGATCATCCCGCCCATTACGCCCGTACCGACGGCGTTCTGTGAGCCGGAACCTGCACCTGAGCTGATAACCAGCGGCATTACACCGAGGATAAACGCCAGTGAGGTCATCAGGATCGGACGCAGACGCATACGAACCGCTTCGAGTGTTGACTCGATAAGACCTTTACCTTCTTTGTCCATCAGGTCTTTGGCGAACTCAACAATCAATATGGCGTTCTTCGCTGACAACCCGATGGTGGTCAACAGACCTACCTGGAAGTAAACGTCGTTACTCAGACCGCGCATTGTGGCCGCCAGAAGCGCACCGACTACCCCAAGCGGAACAACCAGCATAACGGAGAACGGTATTGACCAGCTCTCGTACAACGCTGCCAGACACAGGAAGACGACGATCAGGGAGATAGCATACAAGGCCGGAGCCTGGTTACCTGACAAACGTTCCTGATAGGACAGACCGGTCCAGTCATAGCCGATACCGCTTGGCAGTTTGGAAGCCAGAGATTCCATCATCTCCATTGCAGCACCCGAACTTTTACCCGGTGCTGGCTGACCCAGAATTTCCATTGATGGCAGACCGTTATAACGTTCCAGACGCGGTGAGCCGTATTCCCATTTCGCGCTCGAGAACGCTGAGAACGGCACCATCTGGCCTGCGCTGCCACGGACATACAGATTGTTGATGTCTGATGGCAACATACGGTATTTATTTTCAGCCTGGACGTACACTTTCTTCACACGACCACGGTCGATGAAGTCATTGACGTAGCTACCCCCCACCGATGCACCCAGAGTGGTGTTGATGTCGGAAATCGAAACACCCAATGCCGTTGCTTTTTCCTGATCAATTTCAATCTTGAACTGTGGAGTATCTTCCAGACCGTTCGGACGAACCTGAGTCAGCAAGTCCGGATGTTGAGCCACCATGCCCAGCAACTGGTTACGCGCTTGTGTCAGTTTGTCATGACCAAGGTTAGCCTGGTCGATCAGCTGGAAGTCGAAGCCCGTCGCCGTACCTAACTCAACAATCGCCGGTAAGTTGAACGGGAACACCAGTGCATCTTTAATGGTGCTGAACGCGCCCATCGCACGGCCTGCAATCGCAGGCACCTTGTTCTCAGCGCCGCTACGTTCTGACCAGTCTTTCAAACTGACGAACGCGATACCGGTGTTCTGACCACGACCGGCGAAGCCAAAGCCGTTAACGGTAAACACGGAGTTCACGTTCGCTTTTTCTTTCGTCAGGTAGTAATCGGTGACTTCATCGAGCACTTTCTGCGTACGTTCCTGGGATGCACCTGCTGGCAACTGTGCCATGGTCAGGAATACACCCTGGTCTTCTTCCGGCAGGAATGAAGTTGGCAGGCGGATAAACAGGAATGCCATACCGACCACGATCAGCAGATAAATCACCAGATAACGCCCGGTGCTGCGCAGAATGTTGCCTACGCTGTCGGTGTAGTGGTGCGTGCTCTGGTCGAATTTTTTGTTAAACCAGCCGAAGAAACCTTTCTTCTCGTGATGCTCACCTTTGGCAACCGGCTTAAGCATGGTCGCACAAAGAGCAGGCGTCAGGATCATCGCCACCAGAACAGACAGCACCATGGCGGAAACGATGGTGATGGAGAACTGACGGTAGATAACGCCGGTTGAACCGCCGAAGAAGGCCATCGGGATGAATACTGCAGACAGCACCATCGCGATCCCCACCAGAGCACCCTGGATCTGCTCCATAGATTTTTTGGTGGCTTCTTTTGGCGGCAGACCCTCTTCGACCATCACGCGTTCAACGTTCTCGACGACGACGATGGCGTCATCGACGAGCAGGCCTATCGCGAGCACCATCCCGAACATCGTCAGGGTGTTTATCGAATAGCCAAACGCTGCCAGAATTGCAAAGGTACCGAGCAGAACCACCGGAACCGCAATGGTCGGGATCAGGGTTGCGCGGAAGTTTTGCAGGAACAGGAACATCACCAGGAATACCAGGACGATGGCCTCGAACAGCGTTTTACCTACTTCTTTAATCGAGATTTTTACGAACGGCGTGGTGTCGTACGGGTAAACAATTTCTAAGCCAGCCGGGAAGAATGGCTCAAGTTTGTTCAGTGTCGCTTTTACAGACGCCGCGGTATTCAGGGCGTTCGCCCCGGTCGCCAGTTTGATACCTAAACCAGACGCGGGTTGTCCGTTGAAACGGGCAATAACGTCGTAGTTTTCACCACCCAGTTCAATCTTAGCCACATCTTTCAGGCGAACCTGAGAACCATCCTGATTCACTTTCAGAATGATTTTACCGAATTCATCCGGTGACTTCAGACGGGTCTGCGCCACGATGGATGAGTTCAGCTGCTGGCCCGGAACCGGTGGTGTACCACCGAGCTGGCCTGCTGCGATCTGGTTGTTCTGTACTTTGATGGCGTTGATGACATCTACCGGCGTCAGCTGGAAGTTGTTCAGTTTGTTCGGATCCATCCAGATACGCATCGCGTACTGAGCACCAAACAGCTGAACGTCGCCCACACCAGAAGTACGGCTGATCGGATCCTTAATGTTGGACCCGACGTAGTCGGCGATGTCATCCTGCGTCATGGAACCGTTATTGGAAATAAAGCCCGCTACCATCAGGAAGCTGCTGCTCGATTTCTCAACGGAGATACCCTGTTGCTGAACTTCCTGCGGCAGTAACGGTGTTGCCAGCTGCAGTTTGTTCTGAACCTGTACCTGTGCGATATCCGCATCAGTACCGGAAGCGAAGGTCAGGGTGATCTGAACCGTACCGGACGAATCACTGGTCGACGACATGTACATCATGTTGTCGATACCGTTCATGTTCTGTTCGATAACCTGGGTGACGGTATCCTGTACCGTCTGCGCATCTGCGCCCGGATAGGTTGCGGTCAGCTGGATAGCCGGTGGCGCAACGGTGGGATACTGTGCAATTGGCAATTTAAGAATTGCCAATCCCCCTGCCAACATGATGATGATCGCAATTACCCATGCAAAGATGGGACGATCTATAAAAAACTTAGCCATGAATTACCGGCTCCTATTAAGACTTCGTCGCTGTAGCGGGCGCTGCTGCGTTTTGATCGACTTCCTGTGCAGTAACCTGTACGCCTGGCTTAATTTTTTGCAGACCTGTCACGATAATTTTATCGCCACTTTTCAGACCGTCGGTCACAACCCACTTATCGCCAATTGCCTGCGTTGTGGTCACTGTACGAAGTTCAACTTTGTTATCCGCACCAACCACCATCGCTGTGGCATCACCGCGTGGGTTACGGGTGATCCCTTGCTGAGGAACCAGCAGAGCGTTGTTGTTAATCCCTTCATCCAGACGCGCGCGCACAAACATACCTGGCAGCAGTGCATCATTTGGGTTCGGGAAGATAGCGCGTAACGTAATGGAACCGGTGGTTTCATCCACAGTGACATCAGAGAATTCTAATGTACCCGGCTGTGAATATTCTTTACCGTTATCCATCAGCAGTTTGACTTGCGCTTTACCGTCGGCTTGTTTCAGTGAACCGTCAGCCAGTTCCTGTTTCAGACGCAGGAAATCATTGCTGGACTGGGTAACGTCAACATAGATAGGGTCGAGTTGTTGCACGGTCGCCAGTGCCGTGGTCTGGCCGTTAGATACCAGCGCACCTTCTGTCACCGACGATTTACCGATACGTCCGCTGATAGGGGAGGTCACTTTGGTGTAAGCCAGATTGATGCGGGCAGATTCAACCGCCGCTTTTGCACTGACCACGGCGGCATCAGCCTGTGCGGCAGTGGCAACAGCCGTATCGTAATCTTGTTTACTGATGTAGTTAGTGCCGAGCAGTGGCTTATAACGGGTTACCGTCAGACGGGAAATTTGGGCATTGGCCTGAGCTTTTACCAGATCGCCTTTAGCGCTGTCATACGCGGCCTGATAAGTGGCCGGATCAATTTGATATAAAGAGGTCCCGGCTTTGATGTCGCTGCCTTCAACGAAGTTGCGTTTGAGAATGATGCCGCCAACCTGCGGACGTACTTCAGCAATGCGGAAAGCAGCAGTACGACCAGGAAGTTCGGTAGTCACATTAAGCGGTTCTGTTTTCAGGGTAACGACGCCAACCTGCGGAGCATGTGGCGCACCTTGTTGAGCTTCTTTATCGTTACATCCTGTAAGTGCTAAGCTTCCGGATAGCATCAGAACTACCGCCAGAGGCGTTAACCCTCTGTTTTTGTTCATAAATAAACCTCAAGTGTCCGATTTCAAATTGTCCAATGGATCACAACATTCCAAATCCATTGCTGCGCTTTTAGTATGTGCGTGCTATGTTACATACATTCAAGAATGTATGTAAATCAAACTCCCCTTAAAGATAAACCTATGGCACGAAAAACCAAATCACAGGCGCTGGAAACCAGACAACAGATTCTGGATGCTGCTGTGCGTGAGTTTTCTGCCCGTGGGGTATCGTCGACATCACTGACTGATATTGCGAATGCAGCCGGTGTGACGCGGGGCGCAATTTATTGGCATTTCAGGAACAAAGTGGAACTGTTTAACGCGATCTGGGAAGCCTATGAGTCGCGGATAAAAGTGCTCGAAGTAGAGTATCAGACAAAGTTTCCGAATAATCCACTGCGTATTTTACGTGAAATCCTAATTTACATTCTGGTCGCCACTGTCACCGATAGCCAACGTAAAGCATTGATGGAGATTATATTCCATAAATGTGAATTTGTTGGGGAGATGACGTCCGTTCATGAAGCGCGCAAAGCGTTATACATGGAGGGATACGGCAAAATCGAACGTATTCTTGTGCGCTGTATTGAAGAAAAACAGCTGCCTGCCGATCTCGATACCCGTCAGGCCGCCATTATTTTACGCGCTTATCTCACCGGCCTGATGGAAAACTGGCTATTTATTCCCGAAAGCTTTGATCTGGAAGGGAATGCCGGAAAGTTTGTTGATACCTATATTGATATGCTGCGCCATTCTGCCTTTCTGACCCTCGCCAAATAACGCTGTAATACTTTTCCCGCAATTAATAAGTCTGCAAATTGAGTGTTTTTGTGGCGATAAAATCACCACGGCAGTGTTGTATTCAGATACGCTTTTCTCCTTTCTTTCATCACCAACGCTGCTATTGTCGTCAGCATATTATTCATTCAGTAAATGAGTCGACGCTGACGTATGTTTATCCGGTTTCTGGCCGCACCTTCCCATGAGATTTCACTCCTGCAAAGAAGGGAAATACTGCGCATTTTCACCTTTATGCTGTGCGTGACTTTATTCCTTTTCTCGTTTTCCGGTCATGCCGCCAGTAATGATGTGCCGGGCCGCAATGAAATCCAGAATCAGCTTGATGCACTCAACCGTCAAAAAAACCTGACACCGGTTGATAAGCTTTCGCAGCAGGATTTGATCCACACGCTGGAATATCTGGATGCGCTCGAAAGGGTGAAACAGGATGCCAGTCAGTTGCAAAAACAGGTCGCCGAAGCGCCGCAAAAACTGCGGGTGGCGATGGAAGGTCTCGACCAGATCAAAAACAACCCCAAAGATGACGTCAATAAAGCGCAGCTTGCCGCGTTATCCCTGCGTCAGCTGGAAAACCGTCTTAACGATACCCTCGACGATCTTCAGTCTTCTCAGGAAGATTTATCGACGTACAACACCCAGCTGATTTCGCTGCAAACCCAGCCCGAACGCGTGCAGAACGCGATGTACACCTATTCGCTGGCGATCCAGAAAATTCGTAATCAGCTCAACGGGATGTCGCCGGGCCAGCAGGATTTACGCAACTCACAGCAAAATATGCTGGTCACCCAGCAGGCGCTGCTGAGCGCGCAGATTGATCTCCAGCGCAAGAGTCTGGAGGCCAACACTACCTTGCAGGATTTGCTGCAAAAACAACGTGATTACACCAATGCGCACATCAACCAGCTGGAGCATACCGCGCAGTTGCTGCAGGAAGTGGTGAACGGCAAACGGCTGATTTTGTCTGAACGCACGGCGAAAGAGGCACAAACGCCGGACGACACCTCGGATATCCAAAATGATCCGCTGGTGGCGCAGGAACTGGGGATTAACCGCCAGCTCAGCGAACGCCTGATTGCCGCAACAGAAGAGGGCAATCAGCTGGTACAAAAAAATATCACGGTGAAAAACTGGCTCGACCGCTCGGCGCAGGCTGAGCACGATCTGAAGGAGCAAATCACCGTGCTGAAAGGCAGCTTATTGCTGTCACGCATTTTGTATCAGCAACAGCAAAATACCATTCCGCCGTCCGGCCTGATGACCGATATGAGCACGCGGATTGCTGATTTGCGCCTGGAGCAGTTCACCATTAACCAGCAACGTGACGCCTTATTTCAGGGCGACAGTTACATTCAGGGCGTGGTGAGCAACAGCAAAGAGACGATCAATGACGACATCAGTGATGCGCTCGACCAGATTGTCGATATGCGCCGTGAACTGCTGGATCAGCTGAACAAGCAACTCGGCAATCAGCTTTCTCTGGCCATCAATTTACAGATTAACCAGCAGCAGTTGCTGAGCATCAACCAGTCGCTGACAGAAACGCTGACGCAGCAAATATTCTGGGTCAGCAGTAACAAACCGATGAACTGGGAGTTTCTGAAATCTCTGCCCGGTGAAGTGAAAAGTCAGCTCAGCGGTCTGCACGTCAGTATTCCTCCGGGCGAACTGATGCTCGGGGCGCTGCATTCTCTGCCGGTGACGGTTCCGCTGCTTTGCGCCATTCTGCTGCTGTGGTGGCGCAGGAAATACATCAACCAGCGGATCGACATACTGAGCAACGATGTCGGACAGCTCAAGCGTGACAGCCAGCTGCATACGCCGCAGGCGCTGCTTTTGGTGGCGCTGAATGTGCTGCCGGGCGTGCTGCTGACGCTGGGAATTGGTTACTGGCTTTCCCAGTGCGATATCGAACCAAGCGACTTTTTGTGGACGCTGGCGCAGCGGCTGGCGGTCTTCCAGATGGTGATGGGCTTCTGCTATCGCATTCTTAAACCGGGTGGCATCAATGAGCGGCATTTCAGTATGCCAGCCACCACCTGCGCGCATTACCGCCGTTCTGTGATCCGACTGAGTCTGGTGACGTTGCCGCTGATTTTCTGGTCGGTGCGGGGCGAAAAAGCGCCGCTCGGGCTGGTGGATGACATTATCGGGCAGGTGGTGATTTTCCTGACGTTGCTCGCCCTGACCGTGCTGGTGTTTCCGATTGCCCGCGATGGCTGGCGCGAAAAAGACTCGCACAGCATACGTCTGGTGGTGGTCACCGCTATCGCGCTGGCCCCGGCGTTTATGGTCGGACTGGTGGTCACCGGTTACTTCTATACCACGCTGCGGCTGGCGGGGCGCTGGATTGACAGCCTTTACCTGCTGATTTTCTGGAATGTCATTTATCTCACCGCGTTGCGGGGATTGAGCGTGGCCGCGCGGCGTCTGGCTTACCGTCGTGCGCTGGCACGCCGCCAGACCGCGGCGGTGAAAGATGGCCTGGAAGGCAATGAACCGGTTGAAGAACCGCAGATCGGGCTGGATCAGATCAACCAGCAATCGCTGCGTCTGACCACCATGGGACTGTTCTTTATTTTCGCCACCGTGTTTTACTGGATCTGGTCAGATTTACTGACGGTGATTTCGTATCTCGACAGCATCACGTTATGGCATTACTCCAGCACGGTGGCGGGCGCAGCCATTCAGCAAACCGTGACGCTGGGGAATTTACTGCTCGGTTTCCTTGCGGTGATTGTGGCGTACGTCTTAACCCGCAACCTGCCGGGATTGCTGGAAGTGGTGGTGTTGTCGCGGTTGCAACTGCGGCAGGGGACGTCATACGCCATCACCACCATCCTGACTTATTCCATCACGGTAATTGGTGCGGTGACGGCACTCGGATCGCTCGGTGTCTCATGGGATAAACTGCAATGGCTGGTGGCGGCGCTGTCGGTCGGGCTGGGCTTTGGCTTGCAGGAAATCTTCGCCAACTTTGTTTCGGGGCTGATTATCCTGTTCGAACGCCCGGTGCGTATCGGCGATACCGTGACGATCGGCACCTTCTCCGGCACTGTCAGCCGTATCCGTATCCGCGCGACCACGATTATCGACTTCGACCGCAAGGAAGTGATCATCCCGAACAAAGCCTTTGTGACCGAGCGGCTGATCAACTGGTCACTGAGTGATACCGTCACCCGTGTGCTGATCAAACTCGGCGTGGCCTACGGATCTGATCTCGACAAAGTGAAAGAGATTCTGTTGCAGGCGGCGCATGAAAATACCCGCGTGATGAGTGATCCGGCGCCGCTGGTGTTTTTCCTGAATTTCGGTGCCAGTACGCTCGATCATGAATTGCGGGTGTATGTGCGTGAGCTGGGCGACCGCAGTTATACCGTGGACGAGCTTAACCGCAGCATTGATAAGTTGTGCCGTGAAAACGGCATCAACATTGCGTTCAATCAGCTGGAAGTGTACCTGCATAACCAGGATGGTCACGACGTGCAGGAGGTCAAACGGGTCATGCGGCAGCCGGGCGATGAACCGGATGCGATGCCACAGAGCTGAACCTGTTCGTGCCATTCAGGGGAATGCGATAAGTTCCCCTGAAACAGGCAGCCGGACGGCTTAAAGGTAACTGATCGACAGGGTACTTTTGCTGTTTTTCAGCTTTTCCTGATAATCGCGCTGAACGATTTCCAGTGCTGCAAGAGCCGTTTCCGGGGCAATTTCATTGCACTCAAGCAGGTAAATCAAATCGACAGCAAGCTGAAGTTCGGGGGGCGCATTCTCTACGGACATATTGGCCAACATTATGATTAGCAGGTTTTGGACTTACCATTATAGATAAGAAAAGCCCGGCTCTGAATGCCGGATTAAAAAAATGTGATAAAGATTCAAAAACCTTTTTCCTGACGCTCGATTTGTCTCTCTATTTTAGCCAGCGCCTGACGACAGCGCATTAAACGCCCTTCCAGTGCCGCAAGTTCCTTCTGTACCCGCTGCTGATCGCTGAACGTCGCCAGCTGACCGAGCGTGGTTTCCCGGTCTTCAATCATCGCAATCAGACGTCGCTCGAACTGCTGTGTTTCCGCCAGTTTGGTATAATTATCATGGCTTTTGCGCTCCGGAGTCTGGTGCGTTTTACGCAGCGTCTGGGTCGCCAGTTCACGCTGCATGGCGGTAATCTGGGCCACCAGACGTTCGGCAATAAAAGCCACCTGCGCAGAACGTTTTTCGACGACTTCCTGATTCAGTTGCTGCAAATTGGTCTTAATTTCTGCCAGATAATCGCGCAGACGGGTGCCTTTGGTGGAAAAAAGCGCCACATCAAACCGGGCCTGTGAGGCGGAAACGTGACCTATCGGTTCAATTTCCCGCGCCAGTGTTTCGATCTGCTGATCAAGGACATGTAAAATTCGTTCAGTGCTCACCGATAATCTCCCTTAAACTCCGGCGTAGCTTACCGGTATGACAGCCTCTGCGCACTTGTTTACACTGAGAAACCGCAAACCGGGCAAGGTGCCTGTTTTAAACCGAAGGAAATGCATGAAACGCATACTACTGATTACTGTTGGCTGGTTGTGCGTGGTGCTGGCGACGCTTGGCGTGGTGTTACCGCTGTTGCCGACCACGCCGTTTTTATTGCTGGCCGCCTGGTGCTTTGCCCGCTCGTCGCCGCGTTTTCATCACTGGCTTTTGCACCGCTCCTGGTTTGGCAGCTATCTGCGACACTGGCAGACATACCGCGCGTTACCGAAAGGGGCGAAACCTAAAGCGGTCGCGCTGATCGTCGTAACCTTCGCGATTTCGATCTATTTCGTGCCGTTATTATGGGTGCGTATTTTATTGGTTTGCATGATGTTTGCGTTGCTGATCATGATGTGGCGATTACCAGTGGTTGACCTTGAGCAATAAAACAGGCGATCATGTCCGGCTGCGGGTTGCTTTTTAAAGCAGCTTTGCATAGATTTGGGCATCTCGTACGTCGGTGCGCTCCCAATTTCCTTCCTTGAACGACATGCTTTATCAGGGCATGACGGGGGACATTTGACCGCCCGCGTTTAAGTATGAACAGCAGCTTTATCAGGCAATTAACATTATGACCGCTACCGCACAGCAGCTACAGTTTATTAAAGACAGTATCAAAACCATCCCTGACTATCCTAAGCCAGGCATACTGTTCCGTGACGTCACCAGCTTGCTGGAAGACCCAAAAGCTTACGCTGCAAGCATTCAGTTACTGGCCGATCGTTACCGCGATGCCGGTGTCACCAAAGTGGTGGGCACTGAAGCACGTGGCTTCCTGTTTGGCGCACCGGTTGCGCTGGTTCTGGGCGTGGGCTTTGTTCCCGTGCGTAAACCGGGCAAGTTACCGCGTGAAACCATCAGCGAAACCTACGATCTGGAATACGGCACTGACAGCCTTGAAATCCACGTTGATGCCATTCAGCCTGGCGAAAAAATTCTGGTGATCGACGATTTGCTGGCAACGGGTGGCACGATTGAAGCCACTGCGAAACTGATCCGCCGTCTGGGTGGGGAAGTGACCGATGCGGCATTCATCATCAACCTGCCGGAACTGGGCGGTGAAAAACGCCTGAACGATTCAAATATCAACTGCTACAGCCTGGTCTGTTTCGACGGCCACTGATTGATGTAAAAAGTTGATGTGAACTGGCCTCGCCGTTAAACGCGAGGCCATTTGCTTTCTGCGCCGCTATTTTCCGCTATCTCCTGCCCAGACCACCATCACCTTATCGTCACCCCGCTGACGGCTGAAGGCGTAATATTGCGCTGTCTGCTGCGATTTCTGCACCCCTGCGCCCACCGCCGGATGCTGCTCCCTGAATTTCCCCAACGTCTGCCAGTGCGTGAGTAACGCCTGTTTCGCGCCGGTCAGTTCATTCCAGTTCATGTCAGAGCGGGTGCCCTGCAAAGGATCGGAGCCTGTCGGGCCGGACTGACGCCCGCTTTCGTCGCCGTAATAAATCTGCACCGCGCCCGGAGCCAGCAGTAACAAATCGGCTGCACGCTGTTGTAAGGGCAGAGAACCTTTGGCATCGGCCGCAAAAAACAGCCGCGTATCGTGTGACGACAGATAACTCAGCACATTGAAATCCTGCATTTTCTCTGCCATCTGCTGATACGTCGCATCGATATTTGCAAAACAACTCAGCGCCGCCGCTGCCTGATCCTGAAAATCAAAGTTGATCATGGCGTCGAAGCCATTGTCGTAATAATCGCTTTTCATTACGCCGTGCCCCCAGGCTTCGCCGGTCATCCAGAACGGCGCATCATCCAGTGCTTGTTCAGGATGGGCCGCTTTCCACTGTTGCAGGGCTTCTGCGGAACGGGTTTTGAGTAATGCCAGTGTCGGTTTCTCCACGTGTTTGGCGGTATCGACGCGGAATCCGTCAATGCCGTAATCCCGCACCCACTGGCTGAGCCAGGTGACCAGATAGTCGCGCGGTGTTGCCCCGGCAATCTCTCTGGCGGCGGTATCGGGCTTGTGGCGATAGAAAACGGGCAGGCCGCTGGCTTGCGTGGATTCGGTTTTAATGTCCGGCAGGAACGCCAGCGACATGGTCAGATCGTCATAACCCGGCGGATCATAATCGCCGATATCGGTGCGGATCCATTTTTTCCCCCACCAGGTGCTCCAGCCCTCTTTGTCGCCAAAATTGATGTAATCATTAAAGCTGTGCCAGTTCTGGCCGGGGCCGGGTTGCCAGTCCGTCCAGTTTTTACCGAGTGTTTTTTCGATGTCGCTGCCTTTCAGGTACAAGGCACCGAAATGGAAGGTTTGCATATCCGCCAGCGTGGCGTAGCCGGTGTGATTGACCACCACATCAAACAAAATGCGGATCCCGCGCTTATGCGCTTCGCTGACCAGTTTCTGCAAATCTTCGCCGGTACCCATATTGGCATCGAGTTTGGTCCAGTCGAGGGTGTAATAGCCGTGATAGGCATAATGCGGGAAATCGCCTTTGGTGCCGCCGCCGACCCAGCCGTGGATTTGCTCGAGCGGCGAGCTTATCCACAGCGCGTTCACGCCAAGCTTTTGCAAATAATCCAGCTTGCGGGTCAGCCCGGCCAGATCGCCGCCGTGGAAAGTGCCGATGTCCTGCATTCCGTCATTGTGACGGCCATAGCTGTGATCGTTATCCGGATTGCCGTTTTCAAAACGATCGGTCAGCACGAAATACACCGTGGCGTTTTTCCAGCTGAACGCCGCAGGATTTTTACGCGCTGCCGCTTCCAGCAGCAATAAACCGCCGCTGGCCGGATCCGGCAGCATCGTGATGTGGCCGCCGCTGACCTGTGCGCTCTGACCAGAATAAAAATCGCGGACCGTTTCTCCTTCGGCAAAGGTGCCGGAAACGTCAACCGTCAGTGGCTTGCCGTCCCGTCGCGGACAGGTTTTTGCTACCGCCGCGACGGCTTCCTGCGCCGTTTTCAGGCTCAGCTGAAGCGTGGGGGTGCCGCTGCGGGTATCGATCCGCACCTGATAATCACCGGCGCGGAACTGTTTCCAGTGCGCCGGCGGGTTGTTTTCACAGGGTTGCAGCGACAGCATTTCGTTAAGCTTTACCGCACCCGAAGGCTGCCAGCATTGATTATCCTGATGTAATTCCAGCGTGCGCTGTCCTTTAGGTAACGCGGCGTTGCTGGTGAATATTCCGCTGACAGGTTCGGCAAACGCAGGGAAACCTTGCAGCGTCCAGCTGGCCTGTACGGCGGGGGATACGAGCAGTAATAAAGGCAGTGTCAGGCGTTTCATGGCTCTCCTTGACGGGGCAGAAAGCATTATCAGAACAGAGGGGATTCAGTGTAATCCGTGTGCAAAATTTGCCCTCATCCCCCGGGGCGAATTGTCAGGAGGAGGAGGAAGGCGGAGAAACGGCGGCGTGCCGGGCAAAAAGTAAAGTAATAGGAATGATGGCGACCCTGCTGGTACACTAAGAAGTGGCAGTCTGGCTCCGGCATCATTATGCTGAGTCTTCAGTCTCCGTTTCGCAGACCAGCGCAGAAAGACGGGTTAAACGATGTTTTTTCGTGTATCGTCAAATTATTCATTATAAATCAACGATGAAGTGTTAATGAGCTATCAGGTTCTTGCCCGTAAGTGGCGCCCCCAAACTTTTGCCGACGTCGTCGGACAGGAACATGTGCTGACCGCGCTGGCCAACGGCCTGTCGCTCGGGCGCATCCATCACGCCTACTTGTTTTCCGGTACCCGTGGCGTAGGGAAAACCACCATCGCCCGTCTGCTGGCGAAAGGGCTTAACTGCGAAACCGGCATTACGTCCACACCTTGTGGCGTATGCGATAACTGCCGCGAAATCGAGCAGGGCCGCTTTGTCGATCTGATTGAAATCGACGCCGCTTCCCGTACCAAAGTGGAAGACACCCGCGAACTGCTTGATAACGTGCAATACGCACCGGCGCGTGGCCGCTTCAAAGTTTACCTGATTGACGAAGTGCACATGCTCTCGCGTCACAGCTTTAACGCGCTGTTGAAAACGCTGGAAGAGCCGCCTTCGCACGTCAAATTCCTGCTGGCAACGACAGATCCGCAAAAACTGCCGGTCACTATTTTATCGCGTTGTTTGCAGTTCCATCTGAAAGCGCTGGACGCTGAACAGATCCGCAAACAGCTCGAACACGTATTAACGCAGGAAACCATCACCACGGAACCGCGCGCCTTGCAGTTGCTGGCCCGCGCGGCCGACGGCAGTATGCGTGATGCGCTGAGCCTGACCGATCAGGCGATCGCGATGGGGCAGGGTGCGGTCACTACCGACACCGTGGCACAAATGCTCGGTACGCTTGACGATGAACAGCCGCTGGCGATGCTCGAAGCGCTGGTCAGCGCCGATGGCGGCCAGATGATGGCGCAGGTCGAACAGGCCGCGTCGCGAGGCGTGGACTGGGAAAACCTGCTGGTGGAAACGCTGGCGCTGCTGCACCGCATTGCGATGGTTCAGCTCCTGCCGTCCGTTCTCGATAATCATTACGCCGCGATTGAACAACGTCTGCGTGAGCTGGCGCGTGTCATTCCGCCAGCTGACGTGCAGCTTTATTACCAGACGTTGCTGATTGGCCGCAAAGAGCTGGCGTACGCGCCGGACAAACGCATGGGCGTTGAAATGACGCTGCTGCGCGCGTTGGCCTTCCACCCGAAAGTGATCATTGCTGAACCGGCACCGCAACCGGCAGCCGCACCGGCGTATGTGGCACCCCAGCCCGTACATCAGGCGCCGCCGCAACAGCCAACACCGCAAAATTATAATGCCCCGCCGCCGCAGGGAAGTACCGAACCGGCGGCGATGCCAGATTCCACCGCGCAACTTTTACAGGCGCGAACACAATTGCTCAGGCAGGGGAGTACCACCCCAAAAAAAGCTGAGCCGGCAGCGCCAGGAAAAGCGCGGCCGGCAACCTCAGCACTGGAGCGCCTCGCTTCGGTGACTGAACGTGCGCAGACATTGGCGGTGAAGAAAGAACCTGCCGCGCCGATAAAAGAAGAAGCCTATCGCTGGAAAGCGATGATGGAACCGGAAGCCGCGCCTGAACCGGTGGCGACACCGAAAGCGTTGCGTACCGCGCTGGAACATGAAAAATCGCCGGAACTGGCTTCCCGTCTGGCGGAAGAAGCGATTGAACGCGATGAATGGGCGGCTGAAATCAGCCGGATGACCATTCCGAAACTGGTGCAACAACTGGCGCTGAATGCCTACCGCGAGCAACCGGAGCCGGGAAAAATCTGCCTGCATCTGCGTTCATCGCAAAAACATCTGAATTCGCCGTCCGCGCAGAAAGTGCTGACGGATGCCTTGTCGGCATTGCATCAGACGCCGGTTGAACTGACCGTGCTGGAAGATGATAATCTGGCGGTGAAGACGCCGCTGGAATGGCGACAGGCTATTTATGAAGAAAAACTGGCGCAGGCGCGTCAGTCTATTATTGCGGATAACAACATCCAGACCCTGCGTCGTTTCTTCGATGCGGAGCTGGATGAAGAAAGTATCCGCCCAATTTAAACGCCGCGATTGTGACGCGGCCATTGCTGAGAGAGAAGACTATGTTTGGAAAAGGCGGCATTGGTAACCTGATGAAACAGGCCCAGCAAATGCAGGAAAAAATGCAACAGGCTCAGGCGGAAATCGCTCAGCTGGAAGTGACCGGTGAGTCAGGCGCTGGCCTGGTGAAAATCACCATCAACGGTGCGCACAACGTGCGTCGCGTTGAAATCGATCCAAGCCTGCTGGAAGACGATAAAGACATGCTGGAAGACCTGATCGCTGCGGCGTTCAACGATGCCGCACGTCGTATCGATGAAACTCAGAAAGAAAAAATGGCAGCCGTATCTGGCGGCATGCAATTGCCACCAGGCTTTAAGATGCCGTTCTGATGCAAACCAGCCCTCTCCTTGAATCTTTAATGGAGGCGTTGCGTTGCCTGCCGGGCGTTGGCCCGAAGTCCGCGCAACGTATGGCATTTCAGCTGCTGCAACGTGATCGCAGTGGCGGAATGCGGCTGGCGCAGTCTTTAACGCGTGCCATGTCTGAAATCGGCCACTGTGCCGATTGCCGTACTTTTACCGAGCAGGAAATCTGTACCATTTGCGCCAATCCACGGCGTAAAGAAAACGGCCAGATTTGTGTGGTGGAAAGCCCGGCGGACATTCACGCGATAGAACAAACCGGTCAGTTCTCCGGTCGCTATTTTGTGCTGATGGGCCACCTGTCACCGCTTGATGGCATCGGGCCTGACGACATCGGTTTAGGCCGTCTGGAAGAGCGTCTTGAAAGTGAAAACATTCAGGAAGTGATCCTCGCGACCAACCCGACGGTCGAAGGTGAAGCGACCGCCAACTACATCGCTGAAATGTGCGGCCAGTACGGCGTGCTGGCGAGCCGTATCGCGCACGGTGTGCCGGTCGGTGGCGAACTGGATATGGTGGACGGCACCACGCTGTCACATTCCCTTGCCGGGCGTAATCCCTTCCGGTTCTGACTGTTATGCGGGCGCGGTCTTCTGCGCCCCGTTTTCTTCCGCTATCCCTCTGCATTTCTTCCTAAAAATTTGTCCCTGTGCTTGAAAAGCACGACGCCTAACCCCACTTATTCCTCAACGTCTGATTTGGTCAATAACAGTATCTGGATTGAGGTAATTTGATGAGTATGAAAGGACAAGAGACACGCGGATTCCAGTCTGAAGTAAAACAACTTCTTCATCTGATGATCCACTCCCTGTATTCAAACAAAGAAATTTTCCTGCGCGAGCTGATCTCCAACGCCTCAGATGCGGCGGATAAACTGCGTTTCCGCGCCCTGTCAGCCCCTGAACTCTATGAAGGCGACGGCGAACTGCATGTGCGTCTGGCGTTTGACAAAGAAAAACGCACCCTGACGCTGAGCGATAACGGCATCGGCATGAGCCGTGACGAAGTTATCGATAACCTCGGGACAATCGCCAAATCCGGCACCAAAGCCTTCCTGCAATCCGTCGGTTCCGAGCAGGCGAAAGACAGCCAGCTGATCGGTCAGTTCGGTGTCGGTTTCTATTCTGCCTTTATCGTGGCGGATAAAGTGACCGTGCGCACCCGTGCAGCCGGTGCCAGCGCCGAAGAAGGCGTATTCTGGGAATCGGCCGGTGAAGGCGAGTACACCCTGGCAGATATCGAGAAAGCCGATCGCGGAACGGAAATCACCCTGCATCTGCGCGAAGATCAGGACGAATTCCTGGATGACTGGCGCGTGCGTTCCATCATCAGCAAGTACTCTGACCATATTGCATTGCCGGTTGAAGTGGAAACCCGCAACGAAGAAGACGGTACCGTCACCTGGGAACAGATCAACAAGGCGCAGGCTTTGTGGACCCGCGGTAAAGCGGAAGTCACCGACGAAGAATACAAAGAATTCTACAAACACATTTCCCATGATTTCAGCGATCCGCTGAGCTGGAGCCACAACCGCGTTGAAGGTAAGCAGGAATACACCAGCCTGCTGTATATCCCTTCACAGGCACCGTGGGATATGTGGAACCGTGATCACAAGCATGGCCTGAAACTCTATGTTCAGCGCGTGTTCATCATGGACGAAGCCGAGCAGTTCATGCCGAACTACCTGCGTTTCGTGCGGGGTCTGATAGATTCCAACGATCTGCCGCTGAACGTGTCCCGTGAAATTCTGCAGGACAGCCGTATTACCCAGAACCTGCGCAGTGCGCTGACCAAACGTGTTCTGCAAATGCTGGAAAAACTGGCGAAAGACGACAACGAAAAATACCTGCAATTCTGGAAACAGTTTGGTCTGGTATTGAAAGAAGGCCCGGCAGAAGACGGCGCGAACAAAGAAACGATCGCCAAACTGCTGCGTTTCGCCAGCACCCGCAACGACAGCAGCGAGCAGACATTGTCGCTGGAAGAGTATGTGGCGTCGATGGTCGAAGGCCAGGATAAAATTTACTACATCACAGCCGACAGCTATGCCGCCGCGAAGAGCAGCCCGCATCTGGAACTGTTCCGCAAAAAAGGCATTGAAGTTCTGCTGCTGTCTGACCGCATCGACGAATGGATGATGAGCTATCTGACTGAGTTTGATGGCAAAGTCTTCCAGTCCGTCAGCAAGGCCGATGACACACTGGACAAACTGGCTGACGAAAGCGAAGAGCAGAAAGAAGCCGAAAAAGCGCTGGAACCGTTCGTTGAGCGCGTGAAAACGCTGCTGGGTGAACGTGTGAAAGACGTGCGTCTGACGCATCGCCTGACCGACACGCCAGCCATCGTCACCACCGGCGCCGACGAAATGACCACGCAGATGGCAAAACTGTTTGCCGCAGCCGGTCAGGACGCGCCGGAAGTGAAATACATCTTTGAACTGAACCCGGAACACGCGCTGGTGAAACGTGCTTCTGATGTGGCTGACGAAGATCAGTTCAGCGAATGGATCGAGCTGTTGCTGGATCAGGCGCTGTTCGCCGAACGCGGCACGCTGGAAGATCCAAACCTGTTTATCCGCCGTATGAACACGCTGTTGCAGGCGTAATCGTCTGATGTACTAGTCATCTGATGTAACAGAAAGGGTGTCGTTTACGCGACACCCTTTTTTATTGCTCCGTTTCTGCCTCTTCCTGTATCCAGTCCCTGAAAACGCGGATCTCCGGCTCGTCACTGCGCAAATGACTCACCAGCATGGCGGTGGCTCGGTCAGCTTTGCAAAAGCCCGCAGGTGCCAGCAGCGAGCCTTCCGCGAGCTCTTTCTTGACCAGCATTTTGGGCGTCATGCTGAACCCTAACCCCGTTTTTGCCGCCTGAATCGCCAGCATCAGATTATCGAAGTGCTTGCCTGCGCTGAAATCCCCGCGCGCACCCGTGACGTTCGCCCATTCCTGCCAGGCATTTATTTTCGTCCGGGCGTGCAGTAAAGGCAGCGACGTGAAATCCGGCGGTGAGGACAGTGTCCCGCATACGCCCGGCGCGCAGACCGGGCCGATAAAATCAGAACCGATTAACGTGGCTTCAAACTCTTCATGCGTGACGTGATGATCGCTTTTAATCAGCACGTCGGCGCGCTGGTTCGTCAGCAAACTGATGTCGGTTTGTGTCTGAAACGACAAGGTGATCTGCGGGTGTTGCAGCGAAAACCGGCTGATACGAGGTAACAGCCATTGCGCCAGAAAGCTGGCAGAACAGGCAATCGTCAGGTGATGTTCACGGCGGTGACGCATCTGATGACAGGTTTTTTCAATCTCACTGAACACCTGATCGCAGCAGGCTTTCAGCCGGACGCCGTCGGCGGTGAGATAAACGCGTCCGGCTGTGCGATTAAATAACACAGTACCCAGCCAGCCTTCCAGATTCTTTATCTGATGGCTGACCGCGCTGTGCGTCACGTTCAGGGAATCTGCCGCTGAACTGAAGCTCTCGAATTGCGCCGCCTGTTTGAAATAGTGCAGGGCGCGCAGGGAAGGAAGGTCATTCACGCGTATACCTTGTTAGTTTTTTTCATCTTCTGTGTCTGTTTATATCATTTTTTTTACCGCCGGAAGCCCTTTAGTCTTGTCGCAAAATGAATGACAGGAGTGAAACATGCGTCAATTTGCGCCGGTGAACGGCAATCTGATCGGCATTCTCGGCGGGGTGATCCTCAGTACCGATTCCGTTTTTATCCGCCTGATGGCGATCGAAGATTCATGGCTGATTGTGGTGCTGCGCGGGGTATTTATGTGGGCACTGGTGGCGCTGGTCTGGTTGTTCTGGCCTGCATCGCGTTCCACATTGGGCGTGCCGTGGATCACCCGTAAAAATGCGCTATCAACGTTGTTTTTCTGTATCGCCTCCGCCTGTTTCGTCAATGCGCTCAATCGCGGCAGTATCGCCACGGTGCTGGTGATCATCTCTTCCACGCCTTTTGTCTCCGCCATTATCTCGCGCTGCTTTTTCGGTATCCGTATGGATAAAACGCTGATGCTGGCCGCGCTGGCCGGTATGGCGGGCGTTGCCGTGGTGATGAGCGGACACCCTGCCGGACGCGATCCTCTGGCGAATTATTTCGCGCTGGCCACCGCCATCTCAATGGCACTGGCGTTTATCTTCGCCTCTAAGGTCGAAACCGGCACCGTCGGGCTGCCTTCGCTCGGCGGTATTCTGGCGTCATGTTGTGCGGTGATGTTTTCAGGAGGTCATGTTTTACAGGGTTTGCCCGCGTTAGCCGGGGAACAATGGCGATGGGTGGCGCTTGAAGGGGCGGTTATCATGCCGCTGGCGATGGGGCTGATTGCGCTGTCAACCCGCTTTGTTTCTCCGGTTAATGCCGGGCTTTTTTTACTGCTGGAAACCGCGCTGGCACCGTTATGGATCGCCTTGTTTTTACACGAAAATCCTGCCCCACAGGCCCTGGTTGGCGGGGCGATAATTGTGCTGGCGGTGGTCTCCCAGACCTGGTGGATAAAGCGCCACCCCGGACAGGCTTAACCCCAATTTCAGCAGGGGGAGTTCCTTGAGCAAAATGGCTCAGAATGGTATGGTTGACCGTTTTTCGAGATTCATAAAAATTACATGCAAGGGGATTTACGCAATGCGTATCATTCTGCTGGGCGCTCCGGGCGCAGGTAAGGGTACTCAGGCTCAATTCATCATGGAGAAATTTGGCATTCCGCAAATTTCTACCGGTGATATGTTGCGCGCCGCTGTGAAGGCCGGAAGTGAGCTCGGCAAGAAAGCAAAAGAGATTATGGATGCCGGTAAACTGGTGACCGATGAACTGGTTATCGCACTGGTGAAAGAACGTATTCAGCAGGAAGATTGCCGCAACGGTTTCCTGTTAGACGGTTTCCCTCGCACCATTCCGCAGGCTGATGCCATGAAAGACGCGGGCATTAAAGTGGATTACGTGCTGGAATTCGACGTGCCTGACGAACTGATCGTCGATCGCATCGTTGGCCGTCGCGTACACCCGGGCTCTGGCCGCGTGTACCACATCCAGTACAATCCGCCAAAAGTGGAAGGTAAAGACGATGTCACCGGCGAAGACCTGATCACCCGTAAAGATGATCAGGAAGAAACCGTGCGTAAACGTCTGGTGGAATACCATGAGCTGACTGAGCCGCTGGTGTCCTACTACAGCAAAGAAGCGGAAGCGGGCAACACTCAATACGTCAAAATTGACGGCACACAGCAGGTTTCCGCTGTGCGTGACGAACTGGCTGCAATCCTGAGCTGATCGTCTGTTCTGCGCGCGATCACGGGGTGACTTCGGTCGCCCCGTTTGTTTTTCTGCGCCAACGCATCTGTAGCTTGAAGTATGAAGGGGATTAATAACTGTTCGCATTGATAGCTTATGCCGTTGTTCCCATCGCCTTTGTTTTCGTTACAATGGCCTGCGCCTCTTTGCTGCATCACAAATAAACGGGGGCGCCCATCATTTTTCGCACTGACTTCGGTGCCTTCAATTTAGGAAATTCAGCATGACGCAGACCAAATTCGGTGTTCTCCTGGTCAACCTCGGGACACCGGACGCTCCGACCCCGCAGGCCGTTAAAAAATATCTGGCTGAATTTTTGAGTGATATCCGCGTGGTTGATACGCCCCGTCTGCTGTGGTGGCCGATCCTGAATTTTGTGATCCTGCCGCTGCGTTCTCCGCGCGTGTCGAAACTGTATAAAGCGGTATGGATGGACGAAGGTTCGCCGTTGATGGTGTACAGCCGCCGTCAGCAAAAAGCGCTGGCAGAACGCCTGCCGGGAACGCCGGTGGAACTGGCGATGAGCTACGGTAAACCGGGCATGAAAGACCCCATTGAAAAACTTCTGGCGCAGGGTGTCACCAAAATGGTGGTGCTGCCGCTGTATCCGCAATATTCCTGCTCGACCAGTGCCGCGGTGTTTGACGGCGTGGCGCGGGTGCTGAAATCCCGGCGTCGCCTGCCTTCACTGAGTTTTATCCGCGATTACGCCACCCATCCGGCGTACATTTCCGCGCTGAAAGCCAGCATCCTGCGCTCGTTCGAACAGCACGGCGAACCGGATCGTCTGGTGCTTTCTTTCCACGGCATTCCGAAGCGTTTTGTCGCTGAAGGCGATGACTACGAACAGCGTTGCCGCGATACCGTGCAGGCGCTGACCGACGCGCTGCAACTGCCTTCAGGCAAAATTATGCTGACCTTCCAGTCACGCTTTGGCCGCGAGCCATGGCTGACGCCGTACACCGATGAAACGCTGAAAGGTCTTCCGGCTCAGGGAGTTAAGCATATTCAGATCCTGTGTCCGGGCTTTGCGGCAGACTGTCTGGAGACGCTGGAAGAGATCAAAGGCGAGAACCGTGAAATTTTTATTCATGCAGGCGGCGAGCGCTTCGAATATATTGACGCCTTAAACGACCAGCCGGAGCATATCGATTTGCTGCAACAGCTGGTCACTCAGCACTTCTGAATGAAGCCTGAGCCTGTTGAATTTCCCGAGAAAACTGAATGAAATTTCCTGGTAAACGTAAGTCCAAACACTATTTTCCGGTCAGTGCACGTGACCCTTTATTGCGTGATTCTATGTTGCAGGCGATGCAGCCGGAATCGGAAGCAGGGGCGTCTTATATCGTTGGCATCGATCAGACCATGGTCGATATCGAAGCGCGTGTGGATGAAAATTTTGTGTCCCGTTACGGGCTGACACCCGGCGAATCCAACATTCTTGATGATGAGATGTCGGAAGCGCTGTATCAGGAACTGATGAGCCACGCGCTGATCAGCCATCAGTTTGCCGGTGGCACCGTCGGCAATACGCTGCATAACTATTCCGTGCTGGCCGACGACCGTTCGGTGCTGCTGGGCGTGATGTGTAACAACGTCAAAATCGGTGATTACGCGTACCGCTATTTATGCAATACCTCCAGCCGCGTGGATCTCAACTTCCTGCAGGGTGTGGACGGCGCCATCGGGCGTTGCTTCACGCTGATCAGTGACACCGGCGAGCGTACGTTTGCCATCAGTCCGGGCAAGATGAATGAGTTACAGGCGCACAGCGTGCCGGAAGATGTGATAGCCGGCGCCTCTGCGCTGCTGCTGACTTCGTATCTGTTGCGCAGCAAGCCGGGCGAACCGATGCCGGAAGCCACCATGCAGGCGATTGAATACGCGAAAAAGTATCATGTACCGGTGGTCTTAACGCTGGGCACGCAATACGTTATCGCGGAAGATCCGCATGCATGGCGTGATTTCATCCGTGAAAACGTGTCGATTCTGGCGATGAACGAAGATGAAGGTTTTGCGCTGACGGGTCTGAAAGATCCGCTGATGGCGGCAGATAAGGCGCTGGACTGGGTCGATCTGGTGCTGTGTACCGCCGGGCCGAACGGTCTGTTTATGGCGAGTTATACCGAAGAAGAATTCAAACGCACCACCCAGCATCCGCTGCTGCCGGGGGCGATTGCCGAATTCAATCAGTACGAATTCAGCCGCGCAATGCGCCGTGACTGTTGCCAGCAACCGCTGAAGATTTATTCCCACATCGCACCTTACATGGGCGGGCCGGAAAAAATCATGAACACCAACGGAGCGGGTGATGGCGCACTGTCTGCGCTGCTGCATGATATCGCCGCCAACGGTTTCCACCGCACCTCAGTGCCCAACTCCAGCAAACATGCCCGCGAGTATCTGACCTATTCCTCACTGGCGCAGGTGTGTAAATACGCCAACCGCGTGAGTTATCAGGTGCTGAACCAGCATTCACCGCGTCTGACACGTGGCCTGCCGGAACGCGAAGACAGTCTGGAAGAGAGTTACTGGGAACGATAAACTCACCGGGAACGAAAAGTGAAAAGGGCGGGAAATTGAATCCCCGCCCTTTTTTTCAGCCCGCCTGTACCTGATTCCTGCCCGACGTTTTTGCGCGGTATAGCGCGTCATCCACCCGTTTAAACAGGCTGGTAAAATCTTCACCGGTTTCGTATTGCACCACTCCGACGCTGACCGTGACCGACGGCAGATCAGGGCGGGCAAACCGTTCTACGGCCGTACGCAGTGTTTCCGCGACATGCAGCGCGCCTTCCAGACCGGTCAGCGGCAGCAAAATCAAAAACTCTTCGCCACCCCAGCGGAATACGGTATCGCTCTCGCGGATGCCGGTTTCCAGCGTTCGCGCCAGCATCACCAGCGCGTCATCACCTTTGTTGTGTCCGTGCTGATCGTTAATCGCCTTGAAATGATCGGCATCCACCAGCATCAGGCTGAAATTGTGCGTGCGTTGCGGGTTTTGCGTCCGCGCATTTTCCACCAGTTGCATGAACTGGCGGCGGTTTCCCAGTCCCGTCAGCGGGTCGCGCAGGGCGGCATGTTCCAGTTCCTGCTCGAGGCGTTTCTGTTCGGTAATGTCGTGAATAATACATAGCATCAGCCGGACGCCTTCCAGATCCACCGGTCCGGCGTACGTCTGCACGTGGCGCAAGTTGCCGTCTGCCAGTTTATGCACAAAGGTCAGTGGTTTGTGACCGCCGGGCAGACGGGCGATTTCGTGCATCACCGGCAACACATCCTCACCCATCGCGTTGATTTCCCATGTGTGTTTCATACAGATGTCATCACGTGAGTAGCCATAAAACCGGGTTGCGGCCAGATTGGCATCCACAATTTGTCCGTTATTGGCCGGGTCGATCAGCAACATCGGCGCGCTGTTGGTCTGGAAAAAACGTTCATAGAAACTACTTTCGTCGCGGCGATAAGGTCTGGCGTTATCCGGGAAAGGGCCGGGGACGGGCACATTTGCCGCCGAGGTATGTGCGCCCTCAAAGACAATCGCCGGTTCCTGAATGCCAAACTGCGCCAGTGAAAGACGGCAACTGAGCGGAAAAGCGCGGCCTTCCTTGTGAATGGTCCAGATCTCAATGATCTGATCCCCTTTCTTCAGGTTCGGCAGGTAAGAGTCGAGGGATTGCTGGGAATGCACAGAGAACTGACCATTGCGCAACGGGCCTAACAGGCTGTTACCGGCGAGCACTCTGGCGGCCGTATTGGCAAAAAGAATATGCTGGTTATGCGTTGAGACAACCCAGACCGGCGTGCTCAATATGTTTAACGTTTCCAGTTGGGATAGCAACATCGCAGTACCGATCAATATTTGGCATGAGCACAGAATACCGCGAATTGATCTGATTTGGTTTTTTAATGTTGCGCAAATTTTAACGGAGGGGAGAGGGCGGGAAACGGACGCAGCAAACACACTGCGCCCGGAGTTCAGCACGCGTCAGATCGGACAAAATGGCCGTTTTTCGTCTTCGGTCATGACGTCGATCTGCAACATATCCAGCATGCTGTTGGCGATTTCCCGCTCGCCCATCACCACGCGATCCGCGCCGCGTTCCATGATGTAGGTGACTTCATCGTCATAATGCGCACGGGCAATAATTTCGATATTAGGCCGCCTGGTGCGGGCGGAGGCGACGATTTCTCCCGCTTCATACCCGTTGGGAATGGTCACCAGCAGCCAGCGGGCGCAGTCGAGCCGCGCCAGATCCATCACTTCCTGATTGGCGGCATTGCCCAGCACCGTGCTGATGCCCTGATCGCGCAGCGCCTCGACACGCGGTCTTGAGTTTTCAATCACCACCAGCGGGATACCGGCGGCCTGTAGTTTTTCACCGAGCAGACTGCCCACGCGACCATAACCGACCAGCAGCGCATGATTGCACAAATCGAACGGGATTTGCTTCTCGTCTTCAACGGCTTCTTCAACACTCTGGTCTTCGATGGTTTCCGTTTTCGTCAGATACTTTTCCAGCAACGTGAACAGCAGCGGGTTAAACATGATCGACAGGATCGCGCCCGCCAGCACCAGATTGCGGCCATGTTCAGACAGCAGCCCCAGTGAAATCCCAAGGCCGGCCAGAATAAAGGCGAATTCACCGATCTGCGCCAGACTGACGGAAATCGTCAGTGCGGTGCGTTTGGAATGCCCGAACATCTTCACCAGGAAGAAGGCGGCAATCGATTTACCGAACACGATAATCGCCAGCGTCGCAATCACGGTCAGCGGCTCGCGCACCAGAATCATCGGGTCGAATAACATACCGACCGAGACGAAGAACAGCACCGCAAACGCATCGCGCAACGGTAACGTGTCATGGGCGGCACGCTGGCTGAGTTCGGACTCGTTCAGCACCATACCGGCGAAGAACGCGCCGAGTGCGAACGACACGTCAAAGAACTCGACGGCGCCGTAGGCGATGCCCAGTGCCAGCGCCAGAACTGACAGCGTAAACAGTTCGCGTGAGCCGGTGCTGGCGGTTTTGGCCAAAATCCACGGTACCACGCGGCGGCCGACGACCATCATCAGCACCATAAACGCGATCACTTTACCGATAGTTACCGCCAGCCCGGTGAGCAGTTCAACCGGGCTGGAGTGATGGCTTTCCAGCATGCCGCTAAACGCAGGCAGCAGAACCAGCGTCAGCACCATCACCAGATCTTCCACAATCAGCCAGCCGATGGCGATTTGCCCGCGCTGGCTTTCAATCAGTTGCCGTTCTTCCAGCGCACGCAACAGCACCACGGTACTGGCGGTGGACAGGCATAACCCGAACACCAGGCCGGTGGCCAGATCCCAGCCCATCAGGCTCGATAACCCCATCCCAAGCAGCGTCGCTACCGCGATTTGCGCTACAGCGCCGGGAATGGCTATCGACTTTACAGCCAGGAGATCTTTCAGAGAAAAATGCAGGCCGACGCCAAACATCAGCAGGATGACGCCGATTTCTGCCAGTTCAGGGGCCAGCGACGTGTCTGCAACAAAGCCCGGTGTAAACGGACCGGCCAGCACGCCAGCGGCGAGATAGCCCACCAGAGGGGAAATTCGCAGGCGGTTGGCGAGCATTCCTAACAGGAACGCTAAGACCAGACCGCCGACGATGGTAGTGATGAGAGGCGTAGAATGATGCATTCAGACTCCTTCTGGTTATGCACAAAGCAAATGTGTTGCAGATTGTTTCTAAGTTTATGGCAAAAATCGTTATCGCGTTGGGGAATTTTGGCCTTTTTTGTACGAAATCGCCCGCAGGCCGTAAAAAAAATCCCAACGGACGATTTAAATGGGTTTTATCTGGCAGATATCAAGAGCATAAGGGGTTTGACGCTGCCGTTAAAAGAATATCGGCAGCGTCAGGCAGGAAGTTTAGCGGTGTTTACGTTCAATATTCGGCAGGAATGCGGTCAGGATGCCTAACAACGGCAGGAAGGCACAAATCTGATACACCAGCTCGATGCTGGTTTTATCCGCCACGTAGCCCAGCACCGCCGCGCCCAGCCCGCCCATACCAAAGGCCAGACCAAAGAACAGGCCGGAAACCATGCCGACTTTCCCCGGCATCAGCTCCTGCGCAAACACCAGAATGGCCGAAAATGCCGAGGCCAGGATCACGCCGATAATCACGCTCAGTACGCTGGTCCACATCAGATTGGCGTGAGGCAAAAGCAGCGTAAATGGCGCAACGCCGAGAATTGACACCCATATGACGTATTTGCGCCCAATCTTATCGCCTACCGGCCCGCCGATAATCGTACCCGCCGCCACGGCGAACAGGAAAACGAACAGATGGATTTGCGCGCTCTGCACCGATACACCAAATTTATGGATCAGGTAGAAGGTGTAATAACTGCTCAGGCTGGTCAGGTAGAAATACTTCGAGAAAATCAGGATCAGCAAGATACCCATCGACATCGCCACCGTTTTGCGTGGCAGCAGCGTCACCTGAGTGTTCACCGGTCCGCGCTTTTTGGCGAGCTGGTTTTGCTGGCGATACCACTTACTGATTTGCAGTAACACCACGATACCGAGCAGCGCCGCGAGTGAGAACCACGCGACATTGCCTTTGCCATAAGGCGCAATGATCAGCGCCGCCAGCAGCGGACCCAGCGAGGAACCGAAGTTGCCGCCCACCTGGAACAGTGACTGCGCCAGCCCGTGACGTCCGCCGGAAGCCATGCGTGCCACGCGCGACGATTCAGGATGGAACACCGAGGAACCGGTGCCGACCAGCGCCGCCGCCAGCAGCACCACCGGGAAACTCTGCGCCACCGCCAGCAGCAACAGCCCGGAAAGCGTGAAGCCCATACCGATCGGCAAAGAATACGGCTGCGGATGTTTATCGGTGTAAGAGCCGATCAGCGGCTGCAACAGCGAGGCGGTGATCTGGTAGGTCAGGGTGATCAGCCCGATTTGCGTGAAGCTCAGCGAAAATTCGTTTTGCAGCAACGGATAAATCGCCAGGATCAGCGACTGGATCATGTCATTAAGCAGGTGGGAAACGCTGATCGCCGCCAGAATAGAAAACGCAGTCTTTTTGACTGCGTCTTTCTGCGGGCTTTCTGGCGTTGACGTGGTGTCTGTCATAGCGGGTAGACCTTATTATTTTAGGGTACAGATAAGATGGCTATCAGCCGATTTTCGCGATTTCAGCAAACCGGCCTTTCAGTAAGCGACAAAGATCGCCTGCGGCCAGTTCAATATCAAGACCGCGTTTACCCCCTGAAACATAAATGGTGTCGAATGTTTGCGCCGGGCTGTCGATCACCGTTGGCAGCAGCTTTTTCTGCCCGAGCGGGCTGATGCCGCCGACCAGATAGCCGGTCACCCGCTGCGCAATCACCGGATCCGCCATATCGGCTTTTTTCGCCCCCAGGGCTTTCGCGACTTTTTTGAGATCCAGCTGCGAGGCGACCGGCGTCACCGCCACGGCCAGATTTTTGGCATCGCCGTTCAGCGAGACCAGCAATGTTTTATAAACCTGACGCGCATCCAGACCGAGTTTTTTTACGGCTTCATCGCCAAAATGAGTTTCATCGCTGCTGTGTTCGTACGGGTGAAGGGTAAAGCGGACCTTATTCTTTTCCAGGAGTAATACGGCAGGGGTCATAGCCTGTCTCCTCAGTGTTATTTTAGGTTTTTGTTCGAAATTTCATCAGTCGTTCAATCTGATGAAATTAAACAATAAAGTGCGATTATTAAGCGAGGGAGAAATAGTAGAGCAATGAATGGTTATTGCCAAGACCCAACACAGATTGCTACCCTGTGCCCGCCGGTGCTGCGCCCGCAAGGGCTGGCACTGAAGCTATAACTAATAAAATGAAATTCCTCTTTGACTGGCCGGCCTTAAAAACCGGCCATTTTTTTATCCTTTCAGCAAATCAGGCAGATTCCCTTCGCCATACAAATGCAGCGCGCCGACGGCGACCACGTAGTCTCCCGGCGGGAGATCCAGCAGCAGTTGCTTCCAGCGCAGGTTCCGCTGATTCATCAGAATGTCGTACAGATCGCTGCTGAAAGTATTCGGCAGTGGTTCGGCCGACACCCCCGGTTTGGTATCCAGCCACCAGCTGATCATGGTTTGCAGCAGGCGGGCGTTGGTGTGCCAGTGCGTCAGGGTGTCTTCCAGCAACGTCAGGCCATCGTCCGGCAGTTGCTGCAACAGGGCAAACTGTTCCTGCGGGCCTTCCAGTTCAATGATTTTTGTGTCCTGATTTTTGGCAGTCTGCAAAAGCTGATAGTCGATGCCGTAATTGCCACGCAACCCGAGGCGCTGCGCCTGTGTGGCCTGGAGCATCAGCGCAATCTGCCACGACGGCAGCGGATTGAGCGTCCACATGGAGACGCCCAGTTCTTCGCATAAACGTTCGACGTGCAGATACTGGGATTCAGGCAGGCGTTCAGCCAGCGGCGGAAATTCGCCGGTCATGCTGAAAGGGGATTCCGTGCCGCTGATATCGGCTTCGACAATCAGGGCATCGGCTTTTTGCAGACGGCGTAACAGTGGCGCAGGCAGCGGTTGCATATCCTGCGTGCCCATATGAATGCTGCCCACCAGATGCAGCGAACGGTTGCCGGGAAGCTGAATATCAATGGCGGGATAGGCATACTCGACAGGGAACAGCCTGCGGAAACCGCGTAATACCCGGTTGAAAAACTGCGCCATAGTGCATGGTCTCCCGAAAAATGAGAGACCATGCTAACGCGTCAGCGTTTTAGCGAACAGGGGAAACGTCTTGTTTTTTCGGCGTAAAGTGCAACAGACGATTTGCATTGGCGACGACGGTAATCGAAGACAGCGCCATCGCTGCACCCGCCACCACCGGGCTGAGCAGTGTGCCGGTCAGCGGATAAAGCACACCCGCCGCGACCGGGATACCAATCACGTTATAAATAAACGCCCCCAGCAGGTTCTGTTTCATATTGCGCAGCGTGGCCTGTGACATCGCCAGCGCATCCGCCACACCGTGCAGGCTCGGGCGCATCAGCGTTATTGCCGCCGTTTCGATCGCCACATCACTGCCGCCGCCCATCGCAATGCCGACATCCGCCTGCGCCAGCGCCGGGGCATCATTGATGCCGTCGCCGATCATCGCCACCTGCTGACCTTTTGCCTGCAAGCGTTTAATGGCATCGGCTTTGCCCTCCGGACGCACGCCGGCAATCACCTGATCGATCCCTGCCTGCGCGGCAATCGCCTGTGCTGTGCGCGGATTATCCCCGGTCAGCATCACCAGCTGATAACCCAGTTGGTGCAGGCGTTGCAGGGCGCTTTTGCTGTCTTCGCGTAACGGATCGCGCAGGGCAAACAGCGCCGCCAGCTGACCGTCAGCCGCCAGTAAAACCGGCGTCGCGCCTTCACCTGCCAGGCTTTCCAGCAGGGCATCCGCCTCGCCGGTATCGATGCGGTTTTCATGCATCAGCGCCAGATTACCCAGCAACAGCGCGGTGCCTTCCGCCTCGCCGTGCAAACCCAGCCCGCCGAGGGTGCGGAAATTCAGTACGTCAGGGATATCCTGCCCTTCAGCTTTTTCCACAATCGCCTGCGCCAGCGGATGATGCGACCCTTTTTCCAGTGCGGCCGCATAGCGCAGCGCCTGCGGTTCAGGGATGCCGCCAAAGGTGTGGATATCCGTCACTTTCGGCTGGCCTTCGGTCAGCGTCCCGGTTTTATCGAACACCAGCGTGGAAAGCGTGCTGGCTTTTTGCAGTGCATCGGCATCGCGCACCAGTACACCGAATTCTGCCGCACGGCCTACGCCTGCGGTAATCGACATCGGCGTCGCCAGCCCCAACGCACAAGGACAGGCGATAATCAGCACGGTGGTGACGATCACCAGCGTATACATCAGTTGTGGCTGCGGGCCGAAGAAGTACCAGATTGCGCCGCTGAACAGGGCGATCAGCACCACGGCGGGCACGAAGACAGAAGAGATTTTATCCGCCAGTTTGCCGATTTCCGGTTTACTGCCCTGAGCTTCCCGCACCAGTTTGATAATGCGGGAAAGCGTGGTCTGGCTGCCGATAGCGTCGGCACGGAACAGCACGCTGCCGTCTTTCACCAGCGTCCCGGCATGCACTTTTTCACCCTGCGATTTCTGCTGAGGGATCGGTTCGCCGGTCAGCATGGCTTCATCCATCCAGGCTTCGCCGCTTTGAATTTCACCGTCAACCGGCACGCGATCACCGGTGGTCAGACGCAGCGTCATGCCTTGCTGAACGTCCGCCAGTGGCAGGGTTTTTTCCCCTTCACCGGTGACAACGCGCGCGGTCGGCGGCGTCAGATCCAGCAGGCGTTCAAGCGCCTGAGAAGAACGCTGGCGTCCCCGTTGTTCCAGCGCGTGACCGAGGTTAATCAGGCCGATAATCATCACGCTGGCTTCGTAATAAAGATGGCGTGCCTGCATCGGGAACGCGTCCGGCCACAGGCTGACCGCGAACGAGAATACCCACGCCGCGCCGGTACCGAGTGACACCAGCGTGTCCATGTTGGCGCTGCCGTGCATCAGGTTTTTCCACGCGCTGCGGTAGAAATGGCCGCCCGCGACAACCATGATCAGCAACGTCAGCAACCCGACAATCAGCCAGCCGGTCTGGTTACTGGCGGTGACCATCATTTCGCCGCCGAGCAGTCCCCATAACATCATCGGGATACCGGCTGCGAGACCCACCGCCGCCTGCCAGCTGAAACGGATCATGCTTTTACGCGAGGTTTGCTGCTGGCGCTCGCGGCGTTTGGTTTCGTCGATAATAATTTCAGCGCCGTAACCGGCACGTTCAACGGCGGCAATCAGCGCGTTCTGGTCAGCATCGCCGCTGACCAGCGCACTGCGTTCCGCCAGATTGACCCGCGCCCGCGCGACGCCTTCCACGCCTTCCAGCGCCCGTTGCACTTTACTGACACAACTGGCGCAGCTCATGCCGCTGAGTAACAGCTGCACGCTGTCACCGGCGGTTTGCGGGGCGGGAGTTTCAGCCGGAACAGGTGACGCGGCCGCTGACAGGGGTTCCGGCAAAACACTCGCCTTATCGGTCAGCGGCTCAGATTTTGGGGATGTGTCTCCCGCGACCTGCGCGTCGTAACCGGCGTTGACCACGGCGTCGATCAGGCTCTGGCTGCTGGCCTCGCCTTTGACGATGGCTTTATCCAGAGACACTTCCACCGCGGTGGTGCCTTCGACCGCTTCCAGTGCTTTACGTGTTGAAGCGACACAGTGCCCGCAGGACAAGCCTTGCAGGGATAATACGGTAGTCGTCATGATGAATTTCCTCAGGGTTAACTTCACTCAGGACAGAGGATAAACCTTCCAGCAAGGGGAAGGTCAAGCCCCGGTCTCTTCTGCCTGCAAATCTTTTCCATTTACACTTTATTTAGAAAGTTGGCTTGAAATTGCCTTATCGTTATACCCACAACTATATAGCGGTAAATCAGGGATAACATGTATGGGCAAGATTCAGAAAACCGGACTGACGGCGGCATTATTGCTGGCGGGTCTGGCAGCATCACAGGGTTCACAGGCGGCAGACGATTTTCGCGTGACCTACGCTGGTTCGATGGGCGTGGTGATGGATAAATATCTGGGGCCGGATTTCGCGCAGCAAAAACACGTGAATTATCAGGGGCAGGGGCAGGGCGCTTACGGCATGGCAAATCTGCTGGCATCGAAAAAAGTGGTGGCGGATGTGTTCGTGTCGATCACGCCGGGGCCGGTTGAAATCCTGCAAAAAGCCGGACTGGCCGGGCAGGCGATCCCGGTCGCCAGCACCAGCATGGTGATTGCCTACAATCCGAAAGGCAAATACGCTGAGCAGTTTGCCGCGATTAAAGACGGTAAGGCGGGCGCTGAGCCGTGGTGGAAAGTGCTGCAAACGCCGGGGCTGCAATTTGGCCGTACCGATCCGGTCAGCGATCCGCAGGGTCAGAACATCATTTTCACCATGATGCTGGCTGAAAATTACTACAAACAACCGGGGCTGGAAAAAGCGGTGCTGGGCGACATACAAAACCCTAAACAGATTTCCGGCGAAGGCGGTTTGCTGACCCGTCTGGAAGCCGGTCAGGTTGATGCCGCGTCGGGTTACGAAAGCGCCACCATTTCCGCCCATCTGCCGTACATCAGACTGCCGGATGAAATTAACCTGAGCAATCCGCAGATGAGCAAAGACTGGTACAGCAAAGTCACGTTCAATGTGAAAGATGCCACCGGCAAAGAGAAAACGCTGAGCACTCAGCCGCTGGTGTTTTACGCGGTGGTGCTGAACAACGCGCCGCATCCGGAACTGGCGAAAGCATTTATCAGCTACATGCAAAGTGCCAAAGGTCAGCAACTGTTTGAACAAAATGGTTATGACAAACCGAAAGGCGGAAACCTTTAAGTTGCGTGCGTCAGGCATGGCGGTTCCCGCACTGGCACTGTTAATGGTGCCGTTTGTCACGCTGCTGTTCCTGACGCCGTGGTCAGATTTTCATCTGGCTTACGGCGACAGCCATGCGGTCGCGGTGTCGCTCGGGCTGAGTCTGGTGTCGGTGGGCCTGATTATTCTGCTCGGTCTGCCGGTGGCCTTCTGGCTGGCGAAAACCGCGTCACGCTGGCGCAATGTGGTGGAAGTGCTGGTGCTGATCCCGTTGCTGACGCCGCCGCTGGCGATGGGCATTTTACTGGTGTCAGTGTACGGGCCTTACGGTTCGGTCGGCGAAATCCTGTCTGCTACAGGCATGACGCTCAACAACAATGCGCCCGCGTTCGTGCTGGCGCAGATTTATGGCGCACTGCCGTATTTCATTATTTCCGCCAGAGGTGCGCTGGAAGCGGTGCCGAAAGACGTTGAAGAAGCCGGGAAAACCCTCGGCGCTTCGCCGTTTCAGGTGTTTATCCGGCTGACACTTCCGCTGGCGTCACGCGGCATTGCCGCAGGCGTGGCGATCGCCTGGGTGCGCGCCATCGGTGAATTCGGCATTGTGATGGTGTTCTGCTATTTCCCGCAGGGCATACCGGTAAAAATGTTTATCAATCTGCAAAATGACGGCGTGACTTCGGTGTATTCGCTGTTGTGGATCCTGCTGATCGTGACCCTGCCGTTGCCGATGTGGCTGCTTCTGCGTACCAAAAAACAAACCGTCCATTACAGCTGATCGCTTCTGATGGCGTATGATGTCCAACTCATGCGCAAAAATCAGGTTGTCGTGGAGGCGAAATGAACATCAGTGATGTGGCGAAAAAAACCGGGCTGACCAGTAAAGCCATCCGTTTTTATGAAGAGAAAGGGCTGGTCACCGCACCGGCTCGCAGCGAAAACGGCTACCGCAGTTATGCACAAAAACATATCGAAGAACTGACCTTACTGCGTCAGGCACGACAGGTCGGTTTCACGCTGGAAGAGTGTCAGGAGCTGGTGGCGTTGTTCCACAATCCTGACCGGCACAGTGCGGATGTTAAAGCGCGGACGTTAGAAAAGGCCGCCGAAATTGCGCGGCACATTGAAGAGCTTAAAGCCATGCGTGAGCGCTTACTGACGCTGGCGGAATCCTGCCCCGGTGACGATGGCGCGGATTGCCCGATCATCGACAATCTCAGTGGCTGTTGTCACAAACACTGAGAGGGGGGTTTAGCGAACCTCAGGTTCCACGCGCAGCGTCGCGCCTTCCACGCCGGTGATCATCACTTTGTCACCGACATTGAGCGGCGAGGTGCAGATTGCGCGCCAGCTGCTGTCACCGATTTGTACCCGCGTAAACTGATTGGTTACCGGTTCCAGCACGGTGGCGTAAGTCCCCACTAACTGCTGGCCGCGCTGGTTCAGGGCTGAATTACCGGCCGGTTTATCGGCACGCAGATTCAGCCACTTCCACCACAACCACGCCGCCAGAATGGTCAGCAGCGCGAACGCCGTGCCCTGCCATTCCCACGGCAACGGCAGGATCCAGGTGACAGCGCCCACTAAGGCCGCTGCCACGCCGCTCCACAGCAAGTAACCACTCGCACCGACCAGCTCAGCCGCCAGCAGCAGGCCGCCCAGAGACAGCCAGAATACGTGCGGATTTGCCATGAAATCATGCAGCATTATTTGCCGCCTTTGGTTTCTTTCAGCAGCTCAGCAATCCCGCCGATAGACCCCATCAGGCTGGTGGCATCCAGCGGCATCATGATGATTTTGCTATTATTCGCAGAACCAATTTTGGTCAGCGCATCCGTGTATTTTTGCGCGACGAAGTAGTTAATCGCCTGGACGCTGCCCGCTTCAATGGCTTCAGATACCATTTTGGTTGCCTGCGCTTCCGCTTCCGCCGCACGTTCACGCGCTTCTGCCTGCAGGAAGGCAGACTGACGTTCACCTTCCGCTTTCAGGATTTGTGACTGTTTTTCACCTTCAGCACGCAAAATAGCGGACTGACGCACGCCTTCGGCTTCCAGAATATCGGCACGTTTTGTGCGTTCGGCTTTCATCTGCGCATTCATCGCGGAAATCAGTTCAGCCGGTGGGCGCACATCGCGGATCTCGATACGGGTGATTTTCACGCCCCACGGATTGGTGGCTTCATCGACGATATGCAGCAAACGTGCGTTGATGTTGTCGCGTTGTGACAGCATCTCGTCCAGTTCCATCGAGCCAAGCACGGTACGGAAGTTGGTCATGGTCAGGTTGACGATTGCCTGCTCCAGATTGCTGACTTCATAGGCGGCGCGCGCCGGATCAATCACCTGAATAAAACACACGGCATCGATGGCGACATTGGCGTTATCGCGGGAAATCACTTCCTGAGAAGGAATGTCCAGCACCTGTTCCATCATATTGATTTTGCGGCCGATGCGGTCAACAAACGGCACGACAAGATTCAGCCCCGGCATCAGGGTTTTGGTATAACGGCCAAAGCGTTCAACGGTCCACTGATAGCCTTGTGGCACGATCTTGATCCCGGCGTACACCACCAGTAGCGCCAGCACGATCAGAATGAGGATAGGAATGGGAATGAGGTCAAACATAGTATGAAACTCCTGTAAAACTGTGTCCTGATTATTCCTGAGGGAATAATCGAATAAAAACATGTCCCTGGCGCACTCACCGACCGGTCAGGCGCGTGCTCAATTGTCGCACAAATCGTTAAGTCATCGTATTAATAAAGGATAGTTCAGGGGATAAAAGACGGGGAAAAAGCCAAAAAAAACGCACGTCCGGTTAAGTGACGTGCGTAGCCTGATTCAGCGGTAGATCTGATGAATTAATACAGCAGAGAATATAACTGACGGCGATATTTGGCAGCCAGCGCATCGCCGGTGCCCAGTGCCGCCATGATATCCATCAGCGTTTTACGCGCCGCGCCATTTGCCGCACCCAGATCTTTTTTCAGCGGTGCCATCAGCAGTTCCAGCGCTTCTTCGTTACGCCCGACCTGATGCAGTTGCAGGCTGAGTTTCACCACAAGCTCGGCGTTTTCAGGATCCTGCTGGAGTTCCTGTTGCAGCAGCTGAATTTCCGGCGTGTCAGCGGCCTGTTTCAGCAACTCGATCTGCGCGATCAATCCCTGATAACGGGAGTCTTTATCCTGTAACGGGATGGTCGCCAGCACGGCTTCGGCGTCGTCGGAGCGGTTGAGGTGAATTTGCGTTTCCGCCAGCAGCAGGCCGATATCACTGCGGTAATTGCTCAGCTGCCAGGCATCTTTCAGCAACGGCAGGGCTTCCGCGACGTTGCCCGCCTGCAACAGTTCCTGCGCCTGAGCCAGTTTCAGCTCTTCTTCTTTCGGCAACACTTTTTGCAGCAGTTCACGGATGACTTCTTCCGGCTGCGGCCCCTGGAAACCATCGACAGGCTGACCGTCTTTAAACAGGTACACCGCCGGGATTGAACGCAGACCAAACTGCTGAGCAATCATCTGCTCGGTGTCGCAGTCCACTTTCGCCAGGATCAGCTGACCGGCGTATTCCGCAGCCAGTTTGTCGAGGATCGGCCCCAGTTGCAGACAATGCTGGCTGCGCTCAGACCAGAAATAGAACATCACCGGCACGGACATGGATTGTTCCAGCGTCTGGTGCAGGTTGGTTTCGTTGATATCGATTACTGTAGGTTGTGCAAGCATGAATTCTGTCTCTCCGCTACCCGTCATACTTCGAGTTACTGATGCGTTGGCTGCGCTCATTCAGCCCGGTCACTTAGTTATCTAAGCTCCCGGGTCTTCGTGAGCTTGCCGCCTTCCCGCAACTCGAATTATTTAGGGTATAGAAAATTAAAGTATTTAAGAATAAATGGGGGCGACTCGTGCCGCTTCAACCCCTTATCGCTTTTACTTAGCTGTTTCCGCGTAATAATTTGTCCAGTACGCGCGCGGGTAAAAGGCGTTTCAGCACGGTCAGGGCATGGGCGACCAGCGTGACCGGATAACGCAGGCGCGCGCGCGGGTTTTCTAAAGCATGGTGCAGTTTTGGCAAAACTGCCTCCGGCGTCAGCGTAAAACGACGGGCAATGCCCGGATTTTCGACCGGCTGATCGGCCTGTGACTGATTCACATTGGCGGTGAAATTGCTGGTCAGCGGGCCGGGTTCTATCAGGCTGACCTGAATGCCGGTGCCGTGCAGCTCCATGCGCAGGGTGTCCGACCAGGCTTCCAGCGCAAATTTACTGGCGGCATAGACGCCCCGGCGCGGCGTGGTAATCAGCCCCATCACCGAGCTGGTCTGGATAATACGGCCTTCGCCGTGCGGCAACATGGCGGGCAGTAACAATTGTGTCAGCTGATGTGTGCCGAAAAGATTGGTGGAAAATTGCTTTTCGAACTGCCCGCGGCTGATGGTGCTGAGCGGCCCGTAAACACCAAAACCGGCGTTGTTAAACAGGCCGTACAGGCGGTTGCCGGTCAGTGCAATCACCTCATCGGCTGCCTGTTCAACGCTCTTCGGATCGTCCAGATCAAGCTGAACAGTTTCAAAATCCATCTGTTGCAGCGTGTCGATATCCTGTGGTTTACGGCACGCCGCCAGTACCCGATAACCGCGTGTGCGCAAATCCTGGGCGGCAACCAGCCCGATACCACTGGAGCAACCGGTAATTAATACTGCTTTTTGCATAACTTTACCTGTGAGGTGTCCCTATTTTTTATGACTGTGATTTACTAGGGAGTCGGGTGAAAAAGGTAACGTCTTGGTTTTACTCACGTCCCGTTATTATTTTTATATGCCGTATGTTAACCCTGATGCGTCAGCAGCGGTGTGAGTTTTTCTGACATCCAGTCGGCGATAAACGGTTGTGCCGCCAGTGCCGGATGTAAACCGTCGTCCTGCATCCATTCGGGTTTGACGGCGACCTGCTCCATAAAGAACGGCACCAGCGGGATATTTTCCTGCTTCGCCAGCGCCGGATAAAGGGCGTAGAACGCGTCACCGTAGCGGCGGCCATAGTTAGGCGGCAGGCGGATTTGCATCAGCAGCGGCTGCGCACCGGCTTGTTTGACCTGTGCGATCACTTTCGTCAGGGTTTGGGAAAGGGCTTGTGGCGGAAAACCCCGCAGGCCATCGTTGGCCCCCAGTTCAATCAGTACCCAGCGCGGATGATGCTGTTGCAGCAAGGACGGCAGACGCGCCAGCCCCTGTTCAGCGGTATCGCCGCTGATGCTGGCGTTAATAATGACGGGTTTCCCGCCTTCTTTTTGCCATTTGTTATTCAGTAATGTCGGCCAGGATTCGGCGACCGGCAGACGATAGACAGCACTCAAACTGTCGCCAATAATCAGTAAGTTATCAGCAGCCACGGCGCGAAAACTCAATAATCCTAACAACATAAGGAAGGGGAGATGCCAGCGGAAAATGTTCTTGAAGTTCATCATCTAAGTAAGCACGTCGGTCAGGGTGAAAGTCAGCTCACCATCCTGTCCGGTGTGGAGCTGGTTGTCAAACCTGCCCAGACAATTGCCCTGATTGGCGAATCCGGTTCCGGCAAATCCACTTTGCTGGGCATTCTTGCCGGGCTGGATGACGGCACCGACGGTGACGTGAAGTTGCTGGGAAAATCCCTCAGTGAACTCAACGAGGAAGGGCGTGCGGCGTTGCGGGCAAAAAATGTCGGCTTCGTGTTCCAGTCTTTCATGCTGGTGCCGACGCTTAACGCGCTGGAAAACGTCCAGCTTCCCGCGCTGTTACGTGGCGAAAGCGACAGCAGCAGCCGTCAGCAGGCGGTGCAGCTGCTGGAAAGTCTCGGGCTGGGCGGCCGTCTGCATCATCTTCCGGCACAGCTTTCTGGCGGCGAACAGCAGCGTGTGGCGCTGGCGCGGGCGTTCATCGGCAAACCGAAATTACTGTTTGCCGATGAACCGACCGGCAATCTGGATCGCGCGACCGGCGAACGAATTGTCGATCTGCTGTTTTCACTGAACCGCGATGCAGCGACGACGCTGATTCTGGTCACGCATGATGAACAGCTGGCGGCGCGCTGTCAGCGGCGGTTGCGTCTGCGCGACGGGAAATTGTGGGAGGAAGCATGATCTGGCGCTGGTTCTGGCGGGAATGGCGCTCGCCTTCGCTGCTGATCGTCTGGCTGGCGCTGACACTGGCGGTGGCCTGTGTGCTGGCGCTCGGCAGTATCAGCGACCGCATGGACAAAGGGCTGAGTCAGCAAAGCCGCGAGTTTATCGCCGGGGATCGTGTGCTGCGGTCAGCGCATCCGATTACCGAAGCCTGGTTGCAGGATGCGCAGGCGCAGGGGCTGAACGTCAGCCGTCAGCTGTCGTTTATGACCATGACCTTTGCGGGCGAAACCCCGCAACTGGCGGCGGTGAAAGCCACCGATCTGGCGTATCCGCTGTATGGCACATTGCAAACCGAACCGGCGGGGCTGAAACCTGAGCCGGGCACCGTGCTGGTTGCTCCGCGTCTGCTGGCGCTGCTGAACGTGAAAGTTGGCGACAATCTGGATGTTGGCGATACCACGCTGAAAATTGCCGGTGTGGTGGTACAGGAACCGGATTCGGGCTTTAACCCGTTCCAGACTGCGCCACGCGTGATCATGAATCTGGACGATGTGGCGAAAACCGGCGCGGTACAGCCGGGCAGCCGTCTGACGTATCGCTATATGTTTGCCGGTTCGCCGCAGGCCATTCAGACCTATGGCGATGCGATCAAAGGGCTGCTCAAGCCGGATCAACGCTGGACCGGCATGGAAGATTCCGACGGCGCGCTGGGCAAATCATTACAGCGTTCACAGCAATTCCTCACATTGTCGGCGCTGCTGACTCTGATGTTGTCGATTGCGGCGATCGCGGTGTCGATGGGGCATTACTGCCGCAGCCGTTACGATCTGGTTGCCGTACTGAAAACGCTGGGTGCCGGGAAAAAGGCGCTGCAAAAACTGATTATCGGACAGTGGCTGGCGGTGCTGGTGCTGGCAGGATTGTGCGGCAGCGTGGTCGGGCTGGTATTCGAAGCCATCCTGATGAAGGTGCTGGCGCCGGTTCTGCCCGCGGCGTTGCCGCCTGCCGGTGGCTGGCCGTGGGTGTGGTCGATGGGCGCGATGGTGGTGATTTCTCTGCTGATCGGCATCCGTCCGTATCGTCAGTTGCTGGCAACCCAGCCGCTGCGGGTGCTGCGTCAGGATGTGGTGGCGAACGTCTGGCCGCTGCGTTATTTCCTGCCGGTGATGGTTGTGGTGGTGGTCGGTTTGCTGGCGGCGCTGATGGGCGGCAGTTCGTTGCTCTGGTCGCTGCTGGCGGGCGTGCTGGTGCTGTCACTGTTGCTCGGCGTGATTGGCTGGGGCGCGCTGCTGCTGTTACGCAAGCTGACGTTCCGTCAGTTGCCGCTGCGTCTGGCGGTGAACCGCCTGCTGCGCCAGCCGTGGGTGACGCTCAGCCAGCTGGCGGCGTTCTCGATGTCGTTTATGTTACTGGCGTTGCTGCTGGTGATGCGCGGGGATTTACTGGATCGCTGGGAACAACAACTGCCGCCGGACAGCCCGAATTACTTCCTGCTCAATATCACCAAAGAGCAAATTCCGCAGGTGACGGATTTCCTGCATCAGCATAACGCCGCGCCGGAAACCTTCTATCCGATTGTGCGGGTTCGTCTGACCAAAATTAACGACCAGATTGCCACCGACATCATTAAGCCGGATGACGCAGGCGGCGAAGCGGTGAACCGTGAGCTGAATCTGACCTGGATGGCAGGGCTGCCGGATCATAATCCGCTGGTCGCCGGTAACGGGCCGCCAAAAGCCGGTGAAGTGTCGGTTGATGAAGGGCTGGCGGGACGTCTGGGACTGAAACTCGGGGATACGGTGACCTTCAGCGGCGATACGCAGGAGTTCAGCGCCAGAATTACCAGCCTGCGAAAAGTGGACTGGGACAGCCTGAAGCCGAATTTCTACTTCATCTTCCCGCCGGGGGCGCTGGATGCACAGCCGCAAAGCTGGCTGACCAGTTTCCGCTATCACGGTGATGACCGCACGATCACGCAGCTTAACCGCCAGTTCCCGACGCTGACTCTGCTGGATATCGGTTCGATCCTGCGTCAGGTCGGACAGGTGTTGCAGCAGGTGAGCCGGGCGCTGGAAGTGATGGTGATCCTGGTGATGCTGTGCGGCGGATTGCTGCTGCTGGCGCAGATTCAGGTCGGTATGCGTCAGCGACGTCAGGAACTGATTGTGTACCGCACGCTGGGTGCCAGCAAAAAAATGCTGCACCGCACACTGTGGTGTGAGTTTGCCGTGCTCGGGCTGGTGGCGGGTATTGCGGCGGCGATCGGCGCGGAAGCCGCATTATGGCTGCTGCAACGCAAAGTGTTCGATTTCCCGTGGGAACCCAATTATCTGATGTGGATTGCGGTGCCGGTTGTCAGCGCCGTGCTGTTGTCCGTCTGCGGGGGATGGCTGGGCGTGCGGTTGCTGCGGGGGCGGGCGTTGTTCCGGCAATACGATAGTTAATGGTTTGCTCCTCCCCCTGCGAAGGGGAAGGCAGGGAGGGGGTTTTAAGGGCTAACTCTTTGTCAAAGCACACTTTAACTACTGGATTTTGACCTTAATACCCCACCCCAACCCTCCCCTTCGCAGGGGAGGGAGCCGATCGAGCTTTTCTCCTCCCCCTGCGAAGGGGGAGGGCGGGAGGGGGTTTTAAGGGCTAACTCTTTGTCAAAGCACACTTTAACTATTGGATTTTGACCTTAATACCCCACCCCAACCCTCCCCTTCGCAGGGGAGGGAGCCGATCAAATCAAAGCTTTTCAACTGCCCATTCAATGCCGCTGGCGTATTCTTCCGGCAGCATCGGGACCAGTGCGTTGAGGTCGTCTTTCAGCAGGCTGGCGCTGGCGTCGTTGAGGTTCAGGTGTCCGACTTTACGGCCGGGACGCACCTCTTTCTCGTACCAGTGCAGATTGACCAGCGTCAGGCTCAGCCATTCTTCTGAGACATCTGTGCCGATCAGATTCACCATCACCGACGGCGTGCTGACGACCGGTTTCGGCAGCGGCAGACCGAGAATGGCGCGCAGGTGCATTTCAAACTGGCTGTAAGACGCGCCATTTTGCGTCCAGTGCCCGCTGTTGTGGACACGCGGTGCCAGTTCATTGATCAGTAAACCTTCGCTGACCACGAAACATTCCATCGCCATTACGCCGACATAATTCAGTTCGTTCATGATCGCCGACAGCATGCTTTCCGCCTGCTGTTGCAGGGCGGCGTCAGGTTGCGGCAGCGCAACGCTGGTGCGCAGAATGCCGTCCTGATGCAGATTGTGGGTCAGCGGATAAAAGACGGTTTTGCCGTCGTGACCCCGTGCGCCGACCAGCGAAACTTCGCCGGAGAAGTTGATGCCCTGCTCAACGATGCATTCGCCGTAGCAATCCTGCGGCAGGGTATGTTCTTCGCCGGAACGCAGACGCCACTGACCACGGCCGTCGTAGCCGCCGACGCGGCGTTTAACAATCGCCAGTTCGCCAAGCTGTGAGAAGACCTGCGGCCATTCGGCGGCATCAGCCAGTAACTGCCACGGCGCGGTCGCCAGACCGAGCTGGTCGAGCAATTGTTTTTGCGTCAGGCGATCGGCCAGACGCGGAAAGATGTCGCGGTTAACGAACGCATTGTGCGTCGCCAGTTCGCGGGTCAGTGCCGTTTCCGGCCAGCGTTCGATTTCAGCGGTGATCACGCTTTGCTGATACGGCACGGCTTCCGGTTCGGCATCCAGACCCACAGGATAAACGGCGATGCCCAGCGGTTCACCGGCCTGACGCAGCATTCTGCCTAACTGACCGTTTCCGAGTACGCAAACCGGCTTCATGCTTCCTCCCGCGGATCGGGATTGTTCAGCACTTCGTCGGTTTGTGCGATGCGCCACGCGGCCAGATTTTTGGCAATCTCAGCATCGTGCAGCGCCAGAATTTGTGCGGCCAGCAATGCGGCGTTAGCGGCACCGGCTTTTCCGATCGCCAGCGTACCGACCGGAATACCACGTGGCATTTGTACGATGGAATACAGACTGTCGATGCCGCTCAGTGCAGCACTTTGCACCGGTACACCGAGCACCGGCACCAGCGTTTTTGCCGCCAGCATGCCCGGTAAATGCGCTGCGCCACCGGCACCCGCAATGATCACATCAAAGCCGTTGGCGGAAGCCTGCTCAGCAAAAGTGAACAATTTATCCGGCGTACGGTGAGCGGAGACGATATCGACATGGAAAGGAATATTCAGCGTTGTGAGAACTTCTGCGGCGAACTGCATGGTCGCCCAGTCACTTTTAGACCCCATAACGATGGCGATTTTTGCCGGGGTAACGTTGGATGACATGTCTGTAAAGCTCCTGTGATTCGGAAATAGAAACTGCGAGGGCGCAAATGATAGCATGCTCCGTGAGGGAGGAAAACGGTTGCGTCGCCGCAAAACGGTGCATTTTTGGTGAGAAGTGGGCGGCAGATTTGTATAATCCACACCACGATATTGATGACACACCTGACTGGAAACTGATTTATGACGCAGGCTTTACTGGCACCGATTTATGATTTTCTTCACTGTGAAACGCCCGCGCTGTGGGTGGATGTGGCGCTGGAAAATCAGACGGTGATGCTGATCGACCACGCTAACTGTGAAAAGAAGGCGGCGGCCACGGCGATGAGCCTGATGACCAAATACCTTGAGCGCACCGAACTGCTGTTTTGCGCGGCGCGTCTGGCGCGTGAAGAACTTCATCACTTCGAACAAGTGGTGGAGATCATGCAAAAGCGCAATATCACCTATACCCAGCTTTCCCCGTCGCGCTACGCCAGCGGCATGATTAAACATACCCGCCATCACGATGATCTGAATATTCTGGTCGACCGGCTGATTATCGGGGCCTACATCGAAGCGCGTTCCTGCGAGCGTTTTGCCAAGATTGCACCGCATCTCGATGAAACCTTGTCGCGCTTTTACACCTCGTTGCTGCGTTCAGAATCACGGCATTTTACCGACTATCTGGCACTGGCAGAGCAATACGCCGGGACGGATATCAGCGAGCGTGTGGAGGAGTTTGGCAGGATTGAAGCGGAACTGATCTTAACCCCGGACGAGCAGTTCCGCTTCCATTCAGGCGTACCCGTTACCCTTCATACTTCGAGCTGCTGATGCGTTGACTGCGCTCATTCACCCCGGTCACTTAGTCAGCTAAGCTCCCGGGGATTCATGAGCTTGTCGCCTTCCAGCCCCTCAAATTATTTAGGGTATGGAAAGGTGACTCAAAACGGGAATCTTATCAGCTCGACGTTATCGGCGGTGACTTTCACCATTGAGCCTTCTTCGTGCCAGGCGCCGAGTACCACACGATGGCCGGTTTTGTTACCGAGCGGGACATCGTGAATGGCTGGCCGATGGGTGTGACCGTGGATCATCCATTCGACGCCCGCCATCTGCATTTCACTGACCACCGCCTGCGGGTTCACATCCATAATGTCCATGGATTTGCCCTGATTAGACGCTTTGCTGTTGGCGCGCATTCTGGCAGCAATCGCCAGTCGCCATTTCAGCGGCAGCATCAGGAACAGTTTCTGGATAAACGGATTGTGCACTTTTTTGCGGAAGTTCTGATACGCGACATCGTCGGTACACAACGTGTCACCGTGCAGGATCAGCACGCGGCGTCCGTACAACTCGAGCACTTTTTTCTCCGGCAGCAACGTCATCAGGCTGTCGCGGGCGAAACGTCTGCCGAGCAGAAAATCGCGATTGCCATGAATGAAAAAGCAGGGCACGCCTTGCTGGTGTAACTGATTGAGTGCGGCGGAGATGTCAGCGTGAAGCGGTTGCGGATCGTCGTCGCCAATCCAGGCTTCGAACAGGTCGCCGAGGATGTACAGGGCGTCGGCCTGCGGCGCATCTTCACGCAGAAAACGCAGAAAACCGGCAGTGATTGCCGGTTCCTGTGCGCAAAGATGGATATCTGCGATAAAAAACGTGGTCATCCCGACGTTGATTATTCGCTGACTGTGACGCTTTTGATCACAACATCTTCTTGTGGAACGTCCTGATGCATGCCGCTGCGACCGGTTTTCACCGCTTTGATCGCGTCAACCACGTCCTGACCTTCAACCACTTCTGCGAATACGCAGTAACCCCAACCCTGTGCGTTTTTGCCGCTGTGGTTCAGGAAATCGTTGTCAGTGACGTTGATGAAGAACTGTGCCGTGGCAGAGTGCGGATCGTTAGTACGGGCCATCGCCAGCGTGCCTTTGGTGTTTTTCAGGCCGTTGTCTGCTTCGTTATCGATAGGTGCATCGGTGTTTTTCTGGTTCATGCCAGGCTCAAAACCGCCGCCCTGGATCATGAAACCGTTAATCACACGGTGGAAAATGGTGTTGTCGTAGAAGCCTTTACGGCAATAGTTCAGGAAGTTCTCAACCGTGGCTGGCGCTTTGTCTGCGAAAGTTTTAATGACGATGTCGCCGTGGTTGGTGTGTAAAGTGACCATAATTATCATCCTGCTAATGTTGATGTGTGCTCTCTGTCAGAGCGGCTACTATAGCCTTTTCTTATACCATAACTCAAAAGTTGCCGTCAGCAGCGCCTTTGTGACCACTAAAGCCCGTCCGGCGGCCTTATGCCGTTTCGGTGAAATCATTTTCGTTATATTATGGCCGTTAGTGTCGCTTAAATGCGCCAACGTCATTTTCTACGCCCAACACACGGAATAGCCTGATGCTGAAGATTTTTAATACCCTGAGTCGCCAAAAAGAGGAATTCAAGCCAATTCATGCCGGTAAAGTCGGGATGTACGTGTGTGGGATCACTGTTTACGACCTGTGTCATATCGGCCACGGTCGCACCTTTGTGTCTTTCGACGTGGTATCGCGTTACCTGCGTTACCTCGGTTATGACCTGAAATACGTGCGTAACATCACCGATATCGACGACAAAATCATTAAACGTGCGGCTGAAAAGGGCGAAACGTTCATGACGCTGACAGAGCGTATGATCGCGGAAATGCACGCGGATTTCGCCTCCCTGAACATTTTGCCGCCCGATTCCGAACCGCGCGCCACGCAGCATATTCATGAAATTATCGATATCGTACAGAAGCTGATCGACCGCGATCACGCTTATGTCGCATCGAACGGCGACGTGATGTTCTGGGTGGAAAGCGATCCTGATTACGGTGTGTTGTCCCGTCAGGATCTGGACCAGCTTCAGGCCGGTGCGCGCGTGGAAGTAGAAGCTAACGTCAAACGCAATCCGATGGATTTCGTGCTGTGGAAAATGTCCAAACCGGGCGAACCGAGCTGGACTTCTCCGTGGGGCGAAGGCCGTCCGGGCTGGCACATCGAATGTTCGGCGATGAACTGCAAACAACTTGGTGCGCATTTCGACATTCACGGCGGCGGTTCTGATCTGATGTTCCCGCACCACGAAAACGAAATTGCACAGTCAAGCTGCGCGCACGACGGCCCGTACGTCAACACCTGGATGCACTCCGGCATGGTGATGATCGACCGCGAAAAGATGTCCAAATCGCTGGATAACTTTTTCACCGTGCGCGATGTGCTGAAATATTACGATGCCGAAAGCGTGCGTTACTTCCTGATGTCGGGTCATTACCGCAGCCAGCTGAACTACAGTGAAGAGAACCTGAAACTGGCGCGTACCTCGATGGAACGCCTGTATACCGCGCTGCGCGGGACTGACGTCAGTGCCGCGCCAGCCGGTGGCGACGCGTTTGTTGCGCGTTTCCGTGCGGCCATGGACGACGATTTCAACACGCCGGAAGCCTATTCCGTGCTGTTCGATATGGCGCGTGACATCAACCGTCTGAAAGCGGAAGACCTGTCTGCGGCCAACGGTCTGGCGGCGGAACTGCGTCAGCTGGCGGGCGTGCTTGGCCTGCTGGAGCAGGATCCGGAGCAGTTCCTGAAATCAGGCGCGCAGGCGGATAACGATGATGAAGTCGCTGAAATCGAAGCGTTGATCAAACAACGTAACGATGCCCGCGCCAGCAAAGACTGGGGCATGGCGGATAAAGCGCGCGATCGTCTGAATGAAATGGGCATCGTGTTAGAAGACGGACCGGCCGGTACCACCTGGCGTCGCAAATAATTTCCTTCATAGCTGAAACCGCCGCCGCGTTGGCTGCGTTCGCGAACCCGGGTCACTGACTTATGTCAGCTCCCCGGGATTCGTTCACTTGCCGCCTTGCTGCAACTCCGGTTATTTTGGAGATGCGAGACATATAGCCTCCTTCCGGGAGGCTTTTTTATAAGGAGCCTCCTGTGACCACTCTGTTTCTGACCTATCAGCCTCCGTATGACTGGCAATGGATGACGGCGTTTCTCGGCGCGCGTGCCTTGCAGGGCGTGGAGCAGCAGGATGGCGAATATTACCAGCGTACGCTGGCGGTGATGCACAATGACCAGCGCCTGACCGGCTGGCTGCGGCTGCGGCCGTTACCTGAGCGCGACGGCGTCGAGCTGGAGGTGTCGCCGTCACTCTCGCCGGTGGCGGAGAAGGTGGCTGCGCAGGTGCGACGTCTGCTGGATCTGGACGCGCAGCCACAGCTTATCGCCGAAGGTCTGGGGTCGCTGGCAGAAAATGCCGTGGGATTGCGTCTGCCGGGATGTGCTGACCGTTTTGAACTGGTGGTGCGGGCGATCCTCGGGCAACTGGTGAGCGTAAAAATGGCGGCGACACTGGCGACGCGGCTGACTGAAAAATGGGGCGAGCCGGTCAGTACGCCGTTTGCGGCGCTGACGCATTTGTTCCCGTCTCCGGCGGTTGTCGGGCAGTTAACGGTGGAGGATTTGCGCGGTATCGGCGTGCAGGCCAGACGCGCAGCCGGGCTGATTGGTTTTGCGCAGGCGGTGGCAGAAGGGCGTTTACCGCTTGATGACATCACGGATGTGCAGGAGGGCATAAAACGGCTGCTGGCGATGCCGGGCATTGGCAGCTGGACCGCCAGTTATGTGGCGATGCGCGCCTGGTCCGCGCCCGACGTGTTTCTCGGCGGTGACTATCTGATTAAACAGCGTTTTCCAGGCATGACGCCGGGACAAATCGCCCGCTATGCCGAAGTGTGGAAACCGTGGCGAACCTACGCCACGCTGCATTTGTGGTTCAACAACGACTGGCAGCCCGATACGCCGTGACCGGTTATTCGCCTGTCAGATGCGCTTTTGCGGTTTTCTGCCCCGGCTCGTAACGAAATACCCGCCCGCGTCCGTGATGTTTGGCGGTATAACAGGCCATATCCGCCTGCGCCATATATTCACTGCCACTGACATTCGCATCGTTTATTTCCGTCAGTCCGGCACTGGCACCGATGCGGTAGATTTTGCCTTCCCACATAAACGGGAAGCCGTTAATTTTATCGACCAGTTGCGTCAGCATCGCCAGCCCCTGTTCCAGCGGACAATCAAACAGGATCAGCGCAAATTCATCGCCGCCCAGCCGCGCCAGCCGGTCGCTGTTGCGGATATGTTCCTGCATCAGTGCGCTGATCTGGCGCAGTAATTCATCCCCGGCCGCGTGACCTGCGGTGTCATTAATGGCCTTGAAGTGATCCAGATCGATAAAGGCCATACCGTGAGGCTGATGCTGTGTGGCGGTCAGATTCAGGGCTTTTTTCAGGCTCGATTCGAAACTGCCCCGGTTTGCCAGTCCGGTCAATAAATCGTGTGACGCGCTGTGGCTGAGCTTACGCATCAGTTCGCGGGATTTACTGACGTCCTGAATCACCAGCACAATGCCGATCGGTTCATCTTTCAGGGTACGCAGCGGGGAAACGGCCAGCTGTACATCGAACAAACCGGTGTGATAACCGTGCAGCACCAGCGACCGCTCGACGGAAGAGTGCAGGTTTTCGTTGATATCAAAGTGCAGCAGGTTGTCGATCAGCGGGCCATCCGGGCCTTTGCTGATCACCACAATGCGGTTGACCGGCTGCCCCTGCGCCTGCTGCTCCTTCCAGCCGGTCATCTTCTCGGCGACCGGATTCATAAAGGTGATGTTCATATTCCGGTCGGTTGAAATCACCGCTTCGTTGATGGAATTCAGGGTGATGTGCAGCAGTTCTTTTTCTTCATGCAGCGCTTCCGACAGGCGCTTGTTGGTCATCTCGGTGTGCTTGAGTTCGTTGATATCTTCAATCTGTGAGATGAAATACAGCGGATTATGCTGTTCGTCGCGCACCAGTGAAACGGCCAGAAATGCCCAGACAGTTTCCCCGTTGCGGCGCAGGTAGCGTTTTTCCAGGGTGTAGCTCTGAATTTCATCGGCGAGTAACTGATTCAGTAAGGCAAGGTCATTACTCAGGTCTTCGTGATAGGTAATTTCCTGAAAATTCAAGGTGGTCAGGTAATCCGATTCATAGCCCAGCAGGTTACACAGGGCTTTATTGACCTGTAAAAGTTGCCCCTGCGGTGACACCAGCGCCATGCCGATGGCGGAATATTCCATCGCATTGCGGAAACGATTTTCGCTCTGGGTAATGTGCGATTTTTCAGCGCGCAGGGCATGCATGGCCATCGCCATGGCGTTCGCCGGTAACAGGATCAGCAGTAACGGCAGGAAGATTAATCCCTGCGGCACCTGCATGGTATGCGGTTGCACGGTGATGATCCCGCTGGTGTGCAGCAGGGCGATCATCAGCGTCATCGACAGAAAAACAATAAACGCTTCCACACGGGGCAGGCGGATAGCGCACCACAGCAACGGGATGGTGATAAACGCAAAGGTGTAAGGCAGCCATTTCAGTGCCAGAAAACCGGCGACCAGTGTCAGAATTAAGGTCAGCAGTAACACGAAAAAGCGCGGTGAGGCGAGCAGCCGGGTCAGATAACCCCGCTGATACACCAGCCCCAGCGGCGTCAGTGCCAGAATAGCCACGGCTTCTGACATGTACCAGGTGGCAAAACGGTTCTGCAATTCCTCCGGCGAATGCACATGCAGAATAAACAGCATCATGATCACCGAACTGACCAGCGGGCAGAAAATCACGGCGATAAGCAGAAATTTCATCCACTGGTTCAGGCCGGAAAGCGGATCCTGCCGCGACAGCATGCGCCGCAAAAGCGCCGCGCACAGCGAGGCTTCCAGCAGATTGTTCAGCAGATAAGGCAGATAGCGCAGAAAGGGCGTGCCCACCAGCGTATGCGCGGCAGCGATACCCAGTGCGGCCGCACACAGCAGCGGGATCCAGTGGCGGAAGTTGTGATGGAATAACACCGGGATCAACAATGACGTCGGCAGCCACAGGCCCGCCAGCGTAGACGAGTTCTGGATGATTTTCATGCACACCAGAGCCAGCAGGCAGATTGAGATGCCTGTAAGAAGCGGTGTTTTCCAGTTTGCCCGCTCGTCATCGTCGAAGGGCGACATGCTATTTTCCACAGTGAAACCTTATTCTGGCTGACGGTAAAAGGCAGACAGTGACATTTATTTTTATATTCTTGTCATGCAGTTGCCACAGGTGTGCAGCACGCTGTTGCGTGATCAGTATCGGAAGGTCACAGCTAATTATTAATATAAATTTGCCATTACGCTGTAATAAATAACGAAAAACCGGCCCGTAAGCCGGTATTCGTCAGTTAAAGCAGGAAAATGGTGGCAAGGCCGAGGAAAATGAAGAAACCGCCGGTATCGGTGAGGGCGGTGATCATCACGCTGGAACCGACCGCCGGGTCGCGGCCAAGGCGCACCATGGTCAGCGGGATCACCACGCCCATCACCGCGGCCAGCAGTAAATTGAGGACCATCGCCAGCGTCATCACGGCGCCCATTTCCCAGTCGCCATACAGCAGCCAGGTGACGATGCCCATCAGTCCGCCCCACACCAGACCGTTGATCAGCGCAACGCCCAGCTCCCTGAACATCAGGAATTTCAGGTTGCCGAGCTGGACATGGTGCAGCGCCAGCCCGCGGACGATCATGGTGATGGTCTGATTACCGGTATTGCCGCCGATCCCGGCGACGATCGGCATCAGTGCGGCCAGGGCCACCAGTTGCGAAATGGTGTGTTCGAACAGACCGATGACGCGCGACGCAACAAAGGCGGTACACAAATTGATGGCCAGCCATGCCCAGCGGTTACGGACGGCTTTGGTCACCGGCGAGAAAACGTCTTCTTCAGGGCTTAAGCCCCCCATCCGGCGTAAATTGCTGTCGGTGTCGTTGTTGACGAAATCAACGATTTCTTCGACGGTCAGACGGCCCATCAGTTTGCCCTTTTTATCCACCACGGGCGCGGTGATCAGGTCATAACGTTCGAACGCACTGGCGGCGTCTTCGGCCTTGTCTTCCGGCTCAAAACTGGTGAGATCGGTCACCATCACGTCGGAAACCAGCGTATGCGGTGAATTGAGCAAAATGGTGGTCAGCGGCAGTTCGCCGAGCAGGGTGTTTTTCCTGTCAGTGATAAAGACTTTGTCGGTGGCCTGCGGAATGGCTTTGCGCGAGCGGAGAAAACGCTGAACGGTACCGAGGGTGACGTCCGGGCGCACGGTCAGCAGCTCGAAATCCATGATACGACCCACGCACTCTTTACTGAATTTCATGACCTCGCGGACTTTCTCGCGCTGGCGCGGATCCAGCGAGGTCAGTACCCGGCCAATCAGGTCGCGCGGCAGATATTCCGCCAGATAGACCTGATCATCCACGTCCAGCAGCGACATGGTTTTCAACAGGTCTTTGTCGCTCATCTCTTCGATCAGGCTGTCCCAGACCGTTTCTGACACTTCCACCAGCGCTTTACCGCGTGCGGCCGGTTCCACCAGCCGCCAGAGCGCCAGACGCTCGCGGATCGGCAAGGCTTCCAGAACGTCCGCGACGTCCGCCGCGTGGAGATTTTGTACCCGCGAGGTCAGCTCGGCGGTGTTGTCCATCAGTTGCGCGCGCGTGGCGTCATCAACATCCGGTTCCTCGCCCAGAATACTGTCTGCGAGGTCATCGGTGTTCAGAAGGAGATCGAGGATCCTGCTGCGGCTTTCCGCCAGTTTTTGTCCGTAATTTTTAGGTTTTTCGGCAGACATTGGGGATCCTTAGTCCTTAGCGTAACGGCAGGTTTTCAGGGTGCCGGTACAGGTTTTTTCGGGGGTCTTTTCCTGAGGAGTGACGGTTTGCGCATCAGTCTGGCTTTGTTTTTGATTCTGATGATGGGAATACGCACCGATGGCGGAATAGACCAGACGCCCGAACAAAATAATGAAGCTGATCGCTAAAACGATTTTGGTCATTTTTATGTTTATTTTTCGAGACATAATAAAGTCACTTAAATGAATTTTGCTCCGGTAAGCTTGAGGATGGCGTGCTCAGAATAACGGTTACACTATATAGCACATCTAAACAGGCTGCTAAGAAACGCAAAAAATAGGCGGTATTTGTTTTAAGTGTTTTTTCGCGATAAACATAAAGATTCTGTTTATTGATCTGCATCATGGGATTTAAGATAAGGCAGATTAGAATTCAGCCATATTTTATACAATTGTGCCCGGGCCTCCGCTGTATTCTCTTTTCTCCGTACTTTTCTGTGAAATGGCGTTTTTACGACGATAATTGAGGACAGAGCCTTTCGCTGCTGTCGCCGGACTGCCTGCCGGACGTCCGTTACACCCTGAATCATTCACCGCGGCATGAAGTTCATGCGCAAAAACTTAGATGGACTTGATGCGTAAACATTTTTCCTGGCATGACGTGCGTCATAAATGGTGGGGACTGCCTGCGATTTGTGCGCTGGTGCTGATCCCGGTGACCTCCTGGCTTTCGCCGATCATCTTCCTGCCGGATGGCCGTACCTATCTTATTTATATGCCGATGGCGACCTGCGTCGCCTTGCTGATGGTGTTCGACTGGGCCGCATTGCCCGGCATTGTGCTGACCCTGTTCCTGCGCTATTACCTGCGGGTCGGTGCCGAGATGGGCATGCTGATGACGGTGATTTACTTCACGGCACTCACGCTGGCCTGGCTCGGATACCGATGGCAGGCGGGAAGCCGCTGGTCAGCGCCGCTCGGGCTGATGAATCTGGCGAAAGCGCGGGTAGGCTGGTTGCTGATTTTCCTGACGTTATTCTTCGTTATCGTCTTGCAGATTGTGGTTGAAAGCGGATTGCTGCCCGGCTATCTGGGCATGGCTACGCGGGACTTTGTCACGCTCAGAACGCTGGTCAATATGCAGGCGATGATTTTGGGGATCCTGCTCAACTCGCATGTGATTTATCTGGTGTTACGCATTATCCGTAAACCGCGTTATTTCTGCGTGGTGTACACCAGGCTGCGTAAACAGCTGGCACCGGGTGTGAAGTTCGCTGAAATTGTCCTGTGGTTTATGGTGCTGGCTGTCATGGTGACGCTGCTCTGTCTGCCGGGGCTGAGCGAGCCTTTCATGAAGATTTTACTCAGTGATTACACGCTGACGCTGCTGTTCCCGGTATTACTGTTCGGGGCATGGCGTTACGGTTATTACTTTATCAGTATTGTCTGGACCTTCACCCTGACAATCTTATTCAATTACTATCAGGGCTTTATCTCCGAACACGGGTTTATCCATAACCTGGTGTTCGTCTCCGCCCTGATGCTGGTGTATACCGTTACGCTGCTGCTGATGGCGGCCATTGCGTCCCGCCAGCGTCTGCTGATGAAAAGAACCAGCGCCGCCGCGTTGCAGGATCCGGTATTCGGTTTACCCAATCTGCGCGCCTTTAACCGCGATCTGGCGCGTTACCCGCGTTCCATGCTGTGCTTCATCCGGGTTTCCGATATGGACGTGCTGAGCCGTAATTACGGCATGCAACTGCGCATCCAGTTCAAACAACAACTGGCACTCGGGCTGAAGCCTTATCTGCAGGCGGGAGAACGGGTTTATCATCTGCCGGGTTACGATCTGGTGTTGCGCCTGAACTGTGAGGATGCAGATAAGAAACTGCAGGAGCTGCATGAGCATCTGGAAGATTTCCGCCTGATCTGGAACGGCCTGCCGCTGCATCCCAATATCGGTTTATCCTACTGCACGGTGTATTCGCCGGTAGAACATCTGCCGATTTTGCTGGGCGAACTGAGCGGGATTGCCGAGGTTTCCCTGACCACCGGACAGCCGGAATCGAATAAAAACGATCACAGTCAGGTGCAGCTGGAAATCAGAGAGAAGGTCGACATGTTGCATAAAATCCAGCGTGCGCTGGATGACGACCGCTTTGTGCTGATGGCGCAGCCGATCTTCGGCGTGCGTGGCGACAGTTATCATGAAATTCTGCTGCGCATGTCTGACGGCGAAGAAGGGACGATGATCACACCGGATAAATTCCTGCCGGTGGTGCATGAGTTCGGGCTGTCGTATCAGCTGGATATGTGGGTGCTGAAACACACGCTGATGTTTATTAATCAGAACCGCGTGCGACTGCCGAGCCTGCGCTTTGCGGTGAATTTCACGCCGTCGACGCTGTGCCGCCCGACGTTTACCCGCGATTTTAAAACGCTGATGCTGGAGTATGAAATTGAGCCGTTCCAGATCGTGCTGGAAGTGACGGAATCTCACTTACTTCAGAACATGAAATATGCCGATTTTGCGATGCGGGAACTCCGGTCCTACGGCTGCCGGATTGCCATTGATGATTTCGGTACCGGGTATGCCAGCTATGGCCGTCTGAAAGCCATTCAGGCCGATATTCTGAAGATTGACGGCAGCTTCGTGCGCAATATGCTCACCGATTCGCTGGATGCCTACATTGTGCAGTCCATCTGTCAGGTGGCGCGTATGAAGCATCTGTCGATTGTAGCGGAATATGTGGAGACGGAAGAACAGAAAACCGCGCTGCACGCGCTGGGCGTGGATTATATGCAGGGGTATCTGGTGGGGAAACCGGAACCGTTAGACAAACTGCTGGAATTCCCGCTCGCCTGATTGTCTGTGAGTCCGTAAAAAGAAAAAGCCCTCCGCGCAGAGACTGCGGGAGGGCTTTTTTCATGCCGGGAACGGTCAGCTTTCTGCGATACCGTCTTCTTCTTCGAGCATCAGTTTCCAGCCCGTGACGTCTTCCCAGTAACTCTGTTCTTTTTCGAAATCCAGTTGAACCAGGTTGTTCTGCGCCAGATAGCCGGCGGGGAACCGCAGCGTCCAGTGATTATCATCGGTCGATAACCGCAGGGATTCCGGCGTGGTCGTCGACTGGCGCTGGTTATTGAGCAACGCGCCTAAACGCAGAAGCTGGATCAGCGGAATGTAATGCTTTTTCTTAAACAGGTTCAGGCGCGGCAGTTCTTCCAGCTTGATGGCTTTACGGTGGAAGCGAACCAGCGTCGCCAGCAGCGTTTGCTGTTCCTGATTGAATCCCGGCAAATTGGTGTTTTGCAGGATGTATGAGGAATGCCGGTGCATGCCGGTGTGATTAATGCTCAGACCGACTTCATGCAGCATGGCGCTGAATTTCAGCAGGGATTCCAGCTGTGGCTGCACCAGCTTGGTGTTTTGCGCCAGCCACTGCGCATACAATTGCTCGGTGGTGTCCAGCACGCGGCGCGCCTGTTCACGGTCGATATTGTAATGCTCGGCCAGACTTTTTGCGGTACGGGTGCGGATGTCCTGATGGCGGAAACGGCCTTCCATTTCATACAGCACACCTTCACGCAGCGCGCCGTCAGACAGTCGCAGCTCTTTGACCGCCAGCGCATCGAATACGCCGCGCAGAATCGCCAGACCCGGCACAAACACCGATTGCCGGTCTTCCGACAGGCCCGGTAAATCCAGTGCGCTGAAATGTTTAAAGTCCAGTACCGCTTCGGTCAGCATTTCCAGACGTTCCGGCGTAATTAACCCGTCCTTTTCACCCATCGCCACCAGCACTTCATGCGCAGCTTTGATACTGCCCGAAGCGCCCAGCGCATACTGCCAGCCCTGCAGACGATATTGCCATGCCAGCGTTTCCAGTTTCTGCGCGGCAGCAAGCTGCGCGCGTTTGAAATTACTGCGGCTGATTTCGCCGTTCGGGAAAAACATCTGCGCGAAACTGACGCAGCCCATACGGCGGCTTTCGGCCAGCAACGGCTCGAAATCTTCACCGATAACCAGCTCCGTCGAACCGCCGCCGATATCCACCACCAGCTTGCGGCCTTTTTCCGGCTGGGTATGTTCAACACCCATAAAAATCAGGCGCGCTTCTTCCTGCCCGGAAATGATCTCAATCGGATAGGGGATCACTTCTTTGGCGCGCTTGAGGAATTCCTCGGCATTCACTGCCTGACGCAAAGTGTGCGTCCCGACGATGGTGACGTTGTTTTCCGGAAAACCCTGCAGGCGTTCGGCGAATAAAGCCAGGCAATCCAGCCCGCGTTGAATGGCTTCTTCACTGAGCACATTTTTACTGTCGAGGCCATCGGCCAGATGAACGCGTTGTTTCAGGCGTCCCAGGACCTGCAACGCGCCGTTAACGACGCGTGCGATCACCATATGGAAACTGTTCGACCCGAGATCGATCGCCGCAATTTCCTGTGGCTTGGCATTCAGTGGGCTGTTTTTAAGGGGCATAGTTGTGTAACGCTCCAGGGGTTCAGGCTTGCTGACTTTGTTGTTCCAGCTCTTTCAGATATTCATAAATCGCCAGTTGCGCTCGGACTTTGCGGCGATTTCCGCGTGGAACATACCGGTTGCTCAGTTCTTTATCAATCACTCTGGCTTTTACTGTGTCACTAAACAGCAGTTCAAGGATATCCAGAACGCGCTGTTTCAGACGCGGATCGAGCAGGGCGACAGCCACTTCAATGCGATAATCAATATTGCGCGTCATCCAGTCGGCAGAAGAGAGGAAGACTTTAGTATCGCCACCGTTTTCAAAGACATAGACGCGATCGTGTTCAAGATAGCGGTCAATGATGCTGGTGACCTGAATATTTTCGCTAAAGCCGGGCAGATTCGGCACCAGCGAGCACATCCCGCGGATCAGCAGACGGATTTTGACCCCGACGTTCGACGCCACGTAAAGACGGTCAATCAGCCCTTTATCCACCAGGTTATTGATTTTCAGCGTAATACTGCCGGTTCCGCCTGCCTGAACGTTGGCGATTTCACGGTCGATCAGACGGTAAAGCATGTCACGGGAGTTTTGCGGTGACACCATGAGATGTTCGAACGACACCGGGCGGTACGGGTTTTCAATAAAGTTAAAGACCCGGCGGACTTCGTTGGTGATCCTCGCGTCGGCGGTGAGCAGCGAATAGTCGGTATAAAGGCGGGCGGTTTTCTCGTTAAAGTTACCGGTCCCAATATGAGCATAGCGGACAATTTCGTCGCCTTCGCGGCGGGAAATAAGAAAGAGTTTTGCGTGAATTTTCAAACCGGGGGCAGAGAAAATAACGTGTACACCGGCTTCTGTCAGACGTTTCGCCCAGTGAATGTTAGCTTCTTCATCGAAGCGCGCCTGCAGTTCGACCACCACGGTGACTTTCTTGCCGTTGTGCGCGGCGTGGATCATCGATTCGATAATGCGGGAATCTTTCGCCACGCGGTAAATATTGATTTTGATCGACAGCACGTTCGGGTCGAACGACGCCTGACGCAGCAGTTCCAGCACGTGTTCAAAGGTGTGGTACGGATAATACAGCAGCACGTCCTGCTCGCGGATGGCCGCAAAGCCGTTGCGGAATTTATCGAACCACAAATGGCGCAGACGAGGCAGCGGACGGTTGACCAGATTGGCTTTACCGACATTCGGGAAGCCGATGAAATCTTTGAAATTGTGGTAGCGGCCCCCGGCGATCACCGAATCATAATTGGAAATTCCGAGTTTGCCGCGCAGCAGTTCGACCATCTCATCAGGCATATCGCGCTGATACACGAAACGTACCGGTTCAGCGGTCAGACGCTGTTTCAGGCTTGAAGACATCAGTTCCAGCAGGCTCGATTCCATTTCCGTGACCAGATCGTATTCGGCGTCGCGGGTCATTTTCATCGAGTAAGCATTCAGTGCATCGTAATCAAAGAAGCCTTTGAAAATATCATCCAGACAATAGCGCAGGATGTTATCGAGCAGGATCATCGGCTTACGGCGGCGGGGCGCTTCCGGCGGCAGGTTCACAAAACGCGGCACTTTGTCGGACGGGATTTCCAGCAGCGCGTAATGAATTTCTTCGCCACGGATAATTTCAACCGCCAGATAGGTGTAATCGTCTTTGAGGAACTGCACCAGATTGGTGTCGTGGTTAATCAGGATCGGCGTGATGTGCTGGCGTAACTGATGCTTGAAATACTGACGCAGCCAGGCTTGCTGATTTTCGGAGACCTGACGTTCGTTAATCAGGAAGATCTGATTACGCGCCATTTCCAGCAATAAATCGTTATAAAGGCTGTCGAATTCCTGATCAATGCGCAGCACCTTCGCCTGGATTTTTTTCAGCAAATGACGGGAGGCGCCGAGAAAACCCTGTTCCTCACTGATAAGGATGCGCCGTTTTAAATCGGCAAAACGGACTTTATAAAACTCATCAAGGTTATTGGAATAGATCCCTAAAAAACGCATCCGTTCGATCAGGGGATTGCTTTTGTCAGCCGCTTCCTGCAACACGCGTTCATTGAAGGACAGCCAGCTTAGTTCTTTCTCGATATAAAGCTTTTCCTGACCCATTTTCACTCCGTTCATTTAGCTTGCAACCTGGCCCGTACAGGCAAATTTGCCCGAAAACACCGCGATGTCGCTCAACATATTCTCCGTATTGCCTGCCTTTAAAACGGCCAGCGCAGCAGGAAGTTTTCTGTGAGAGGGGCCTAGTGTCTGCTAACAATATTGCGAAAGATTGACAGGAAAGTCCAACATAACAAAGGATGATTTCAGAAGAGTTTATATCAGGGAAATAAATGGGAGGAAAAGGCGGGAAAAGTCTTACCGGTGAGGGACATCTGCGCCCCTCACTGGTCATTATTTTACTGATTTAGGGCGCGGGAGTATTACACCGTGCTGGCGCCAATCAGGGATTCAGGCCTGACCTGAACAGGTTTGGATTTGTATTTCGCCAGAAACTGCGGCTGGAAAATACACATGCGGATGGCGCTGCGATATTCGCCGTTCACAAAGAATTCCTGTTTCAGTTCGCCTTCAATCTCAAACCCTAATTTGCTGTAAATGTGGATCGCCTTTTTATTTTCTTTATCGACGATTAAATACAGTTTGTAGAGGTTCAGGACGGAAAACGCATAATCCATCGCCAGACGTACCGCATCACCGGCAAAACCTTTGCCCTGATGCTGCGGGTCGATGATGATCTGAAATTCCGCGCGGCGGTGAATATGATTAATTTCCACCAGCTCCACTAAGCCGACCGGCCCGCTTTCAAATTCGATGATGAAGCGGCGTTCGCTCTGGTCATGGATATGTTTGTGATACAAATCGGTCAGTTCGACGAAAGCCTCGTAAGGTTCTTCAAACCAGTAACGCATGATGCTGGCGTTATTATCAAGACGATGAACAAACGACAGGTCGTCCTTTTCCAGTGGACGTAATCTGACGCTGTTATGGCTAAACATGGGGTGTTCCTCAACTATAAAAGCCGTTTTATGAGGGTAACCTTCGTAAATATGAGGTCTGAAACAACCGTGTTTCAGATGAAGGTCGGCGCACAAACGACGTTTAAACGTGCGCCGGGATGTGCATTATATCGGGCGAAATGTAAACAACTGTCAAATGACGGAAAATAAAAAACCGGCACAGGGCCGGTTTAGAGTGAAATCGTGAGGCGGAAGTAGATTAATCTTCTGCGTATCCGCGTTCAGAAAGCGGATTGTTGTCCAGCAATGCCTGACCGTTTTGCAGCGACAAACGTCCGTCAACAAACCAGCTGACCACCAGCGGATAAATGCTGTGTTCCTGCGTTTGTATGCGGGCAATCAGCTCTTCTTCTGTATCGTCAGCGAATACCGGCACTTTGGCCTGTAAAATCACCGGGCCGCCGTCAAGCTGTTCAGTGACAAAATGCACGGACGTACCATGTTCGGCATCCTGATTTTCCAGCGCCTGACGGTGAGTGTGCAGGCCCGGATATTTCGGCAGCAGGGAAGGGTGAATGTTGATCATTCGCCCGGCGAAACGCTGGACGAATTCGCCGGTCAGAATGCGCATATACCCGGCCAGCACCACCAGATCAGGATGGAAAGTCTCAATGGCATCCGCCAGTGCAACGTCAAATGCCGCCCGGTCTTCGTAAGCTTTGACATCCAGCGCGTGCGCCGGAATCTCCGCTAAACGGGCTCTTTCAAGCCCGTAGGCAGCGATTTTATTGCTGAAGACTGCACTGATTTTTGCGTTGATCCGTCCCTGCTGGCAGGCATCGATCAGGGCCTGTAAGTTGCTTCCCTCGCCCGATACCAGAACCACAATCCTTTTCATCTTCTACCCTGCTTTCAGTGAGTTGTATTACTGAACACTTAGTTGATCACGACGCGCTCAGCGGAATCAGAGGCTTTAATGTAGCCAATTTTCCACGCTTTTTCGCCATTATCGTTCAGTAATGCAATCGCCTGATCCGCCAGTCCGGCAGGAAGTGCTACCAGCATGCCCACGCCACAGTTAAAGGTGCGGTACATTTCGTGACGGCTGACGTTACCGGCGGTTTGCAGCCAGGTAAAGACATCCGGCCACTGCCAGCTTGATTCATCGATAATCACCTGCGTGTTGTCCGGCAGGACGCGGGGGATATTTTCCCAGAAGCCGCCACCGGTCAGGTGGACGATGCCGTGAACATCCACATTTTCGATCAGGTTCAGAATCGATTTCACGTAAATTTTGGTCGGTGCCAGCAGGTGATCGGCCAGCGGTTTGCCTGCCAGATCGGTGGTTTCCGGGTCAGTCTTGCTGACTTCCAGAATTTTGCGCACCAGCGAGTAACCGTTGGAGTGCGGACCACTGGCGGCCAGACCGATCAGTACATCGCCGTCAGCCACTTTGCTGCCGTCGATAATTTCTGATTTTTCCACCACGCCGACGCAGAAGCCTGCAACGTCGTAATCTTCGCCGTGGTACATACCCGGCATTTCAGCGGTTTCGCCGCCGACTAACGCACAGCCAGACTGCTTACAGCCTTCTGCGATACCGGTGATCACGCTGGCGGCGGTATCGACGTCCAGTTTGCCGGTGGCGTAATAGTCGAGGAAGAACAGCGGTTCAGCGCCCTGAACGATCAAATCGTTGACGCACATCGCGACCAGGTCGATACCGATGGTATCGTGGCGTTTCAAATCCATCGCCAGACGCAGCTTGGTGCCAACGCCGTCGGTACCCGAGACCAGCACGGGTTCACGATATTTTTGCGGCAGCGCGCAGAGGGCACCAAAACCGCCCAGTCCACCCATCACTTCAGGGCGGCGAGTCTGTTTTACTACACCTTTAATGCGGTCTACCAATGCGTTACCGGCATCGATATCTACGCCTGCGTCTTTATAGCTGAGAGAGGTTTTGTCGGTCACTGCGAAGTCCCCACGGCGGTTTGGGTTGGTGGTTGAAGAATAAAGCGGGGCAATTCTAACAGTGGAAGCAAACGTTTGCGAGCGCCTTATTCAGAGTCACTATCTATACTTAAAGATACAACACTTAGCCGAAGTCATTGGCGTTGCAGCAAACGAGCAAATCCCGATGAGCTGACTTGAGTCAGTGATTCGGGTGAGAGAGAGAGCCGCTAACGCAGCTGCGGCTTCAGTGAAGAAGGATAAGTTGATCTGGATCAGGCAATTGGCTGTGGCGTTCAAAAAAAATGGCGTTATAATCTCGCGATTTTTTTTTGCAGCTCAACCACCTTAGGAGAATAAATAATGAAGATCGTCGAGGTGAAACACCCGCTGGTGAAACACAAGCTGGGCCTGATGCGTGAAAACGACATCAGCACGAAACGTTTTCGCGAACTGGCTTCTGAGGTGGGAAGTCTGCTGACGTATGAAGCGACTGCCGATTTAGAAACTGAAAAAGTGACCATTGAAGGCTGGAATGGCCCGGTGGAAATCGATCAGATCAAAGGCAAGAAAATTACCGTTGTGCCAATCCTGCGTGCCGGTCTGGGCATGATGGAAGGCGTACTGGAACACGTACCAAGCGCGCGTATCAGCGTAGTTGGCGTGTACCGTGATGAAGAAACACTGAAACCTGTGCCGTATTTCCAGAAGCTGGTTTCTAACATCGAAGAACGTCTGGCGCTGGTGGTTGACCCGATGCTGGCTACCGGTGGCTCAATGATTGCCACCATCGACCTGCTGAAAAAAGCCGGCTGCCAGAGCATTAAAGTGCTGGTGCTGGTCGCCGCACCGGAAGGGATCGCCGCTCTCGAAGCCGCCCACCCGGACGTTGAGCTGTACACCGCCTCGGTGGATCAGGGGCTCAATGAGAAAGGCTACATCATTCCGGGGCTCGGTGATGCGGGCGACAAGATATTTGGTACGAAGTAAATAAGCAATTAGCCGACTGAAGAGTCGGCTTTTTTTTGCTCGTCATACTTCAGGCTGCAGATGCGTTGGCTGCGCCCGTTCACCCCGGTCACATAGTTATCTATGCTCCCGGGGACTCACGGACTTGCCGCCTTCATGCAACCCGAATTATTTAGAGCAAAAGGCTGTAAATAACACAACATCACACCTTTGAGAGGATCACATTCATGACCCGTCGTGTCATCGGGGTAAGCGAACGTCCGCCATTGCTGCAGACAATCCCCCTGAGTTTCCAGCATCTGTTTGCCATGTTTGGTGCCACCGTTCTGGTACCCATTCTGTTCAAGATCAACCCGGCAACGGTGCTGCTGTTTAATGGCATAGGGACTTTGCTGTATTTATTTGTGTGTAAAGGGAAGATACCGGCGTACCTCGGCTCAAGTTTTGCGTTTATTTCTCCGGTGCTGTTGTTGTTGCCGATGGGATATGAGGCGGCACTGGGCGGATTCATTGTTTGCGGGCTGTTGTTCTGTCTGGTGGCGCTGATTGTTAAGAAAGCCGGGATCGGCTGGATTAACGTGATGTTCCCGCCTGCGGCGATGGGCGCAATCGTTGCCGTCATCGGGCTGGAGCTGGCGGGTGTGGCGGCGAACATGGCAGGGCTGCTGCCTGCGGATGGCGCAGCAGTGGATTCCACCACCATCACCATTTCGCTGGTGACGCTCTCCGTGACCATTCTGGGTTCGGTGCTGTTCCGGGGTTTCCTGGCGATTATCCCGATCCTGATCGGCGTGCTGGTCGGTTACGCGCTGTCGTTCTTTATGGGCGTGGTGGATGTCTCCGCTATCGAAACCGCGCACTGGTTCGCGCTGCCCACTTTCTATACGCCGCGTTTTGAATGGGTCGCCATCCTCACCATTCTGCCTGCGGCACTGGTGGTCATTGCCGAGCACGTCGGGCATCTGGTCGTCACCGCAAATATCGTGAAGAAAGATTTATTGCGTGATCCGGGCCTGCACCGTTCTATGCTGGCGAACGGGCTGTCGACCGTATTGTCCGGTTTCTTTGGTTCCACACCAAACACCACTTACGGCGAAAACATCGGCGTGATGGCCATCACCAAGGTCTACAGCACCTGGGTGATCGGCGGCGCGGCCATTCTGGCGATCCTGCTTTCCTGTATCGGTAAACTCGCGGCGGCCATTCAGGCTGTTCCGGTGCCGGTGATGGGCGGCGTTTCATTGCTGCTTTACGGCGTGATCGGCGCATCCGGTATCCGCGTGCTGATTGAATCGAAAGTCGATTACAACAAGGCGCAGAACCTGATCCTGACTGCGGTGATCCTGATCATCGGCGTCAGCGGTGCGAAGATCCACATCGGTGCGGCGGAGCTGAAAGGCATGGCGCTGGCGACGATTGTCGGTATCTTCCTCAGCCTGCTGTTCAAAGTGATCGAGATTTTCCGTGGTGAAGAACAGATCATTGATGTGGAAGATGAGCGGGAAAATCCGCCCGTCTGATCCAGAGTTTTTTGCATGAAACCCTGACCGGCGGGCGTGGTGTCAGCCGGTCAGGTGCTCGGATCGCAAGCGGTTGCACCGGGCACAGTTCATTTCAGGACGGATCCTTGCTAGAATTCGGCAGTTCCTTTTATTGACGTGACAACATCTGCGGTCATTATGCCGCTTTGGTTGAGGTGCTTCTGAATACGCCGGCACAGCTTTCCCTGCCACTTTATCTTCCCGATGATGAAACCTTTGCCAGTTTTTATCCGGGTGAAAACCCTTCTCTGCTATCTGCCATTCAGAGCGCATTGCATCAGGAACACGGCACCTATATTTATTTCTGGTCACGCGAAGGCGGCGGCCGCAGTCATTTGCTGCATGCGGCCTGCGCCGAACTCTCACAGCGCGGTGAAGCCGTCGGGTATGTGCCGTTAGATAAACGCGCCTATTTCGTGCCGGAAGTGCTGGACGGGATGGAGCATCTGGCGCTGGTGTGCATCGATAATATTGAAGGCATTGCCGGGGATGATGAGTGGGAAGCCGCCGTTTTCCATCTTTATAACCGCATCCTTGAAACCGGTCGCACGCGGCTGTTTATTACCGGCGATCGTCCGCCGCGTCAGCTGAATCTCAGCCTGCCGGATCTGGCTTCCCGTCTCGACTGGGGGCAAATCTACAAACTTCAGCCACTTTCCGACGAAGAAAAACTTCAGGCATTACAGCTTCGCGCCAAACTGCGGGGCTTTGAACTGCCGGAAGACGTGGGCCGTTTCCTGCTCAAACGTCTGGATCGCGAAATGCGTACGCTGTTTATGACGCTGGATCAGCTCGATCGCGCGTCCATTACTGCACAGCGCAAACTGACCATTCCGTTCGTGAAAGAAATTCTCGGGCTGTAAGCGCCGGGGGATGTCCGGGTTCGTCAGCCGAACCCGAACGTAAGGCGGGATTATAAAATCTCTTTCACCTGTTCCGGCGGACGTCCTAAACGTGCCTTGCCGTTGGCCACCACGATCGGACGTTCAATCAGCCGCGGGTGATCGGCCATCGCCTGTAACAGCGTGTCCTCGCTCAGACTGGTATCTTTCAGGTTCATATCCTTGTAAATTTGCTCGCCCTTGCGCAGCAGTTCACGCGCGGAGCTGAAGCCCAGCAGGCCGAGCAATTCTTTCAGCTTATCCACCGACGGCTGCGTTTCCAGATACAGGATCACTTGCGGCTCAATCCCTTCTGCTTCCAGTAATTTCAGGGTCTCACGGCTTTTTGAACAGGCCGGGTTGTGGTAGATCGCGACATCGTGTTGCATCAATACGTCCTCCATTGTGGCGCTGAAATCAGCCTTTCTGATACTGACGGAAACGCCCTTGCAGCTGACGAAGCTGATCGATGCGCGCGTCGTAACGGGCCTGTTCCAGACTGCCTAATTTTTGTAATGCGCTGGCATTGCTCAGCATTTCAATCGCCTGATCCAGACGTCCGACTAACGCCATACTTTCCGCGCGGGCGGCCAGTTCCTGCGCACGTAATCCCTGCGCGGCGGCGGCCTGAGACAATAAATCCCAGCCATTCGGATCACCCGGATAATTGAAAGTATAGCGGTTGAGGATTTTCATGGCATTGGCGGGCTTCGCGCCTTCGAGATAGGCATTGGCCAGATTGAGCTGCAACACGGCGTTGGAACTGCTGGCCGCACCGGCCTGTTCCAGACGCGCTATCGCCTGCGGCGCGCGTTTGCTGTCGATATCGTTATCGGTGGCTAAATCCAGCAGCCATTCGTTGCCGGGATACTGGGTCAGGAGCTGATCCAGCGCCGCCCGTGCCTGATCATTCTTTTTCGCCTTGTAGAACTGCAACGCACGGCCATATTTCGCCGCCAGTTGTTCACGGACATTGCCGTTGCTCAGTTTTTGCAGATAGTCGTCGGTCAGCGGGAAACTCTCGGAACCGTACATCCCCAGTATGCGCACTTTTGCCATCAGGTAATCCTGAGAAGATTGCACGATCAGGTGCGGCATCTGGTTGGCGCGGTTACGGATGTCGGCCAGACGGCTGTCCGGCAACGGGTGCGTCAGCAGCATTTCCGGCGGACGGGTCGAGTAGCTCGCCTGATCCGCCAGTTTCTGCAGGAAAGCGGGCATGGCCTGCGGATCAAAACCGGAACGCTGCAACACCTGAATGCCGATACGGTCCGCTTCCTGTTCATTGCCTTGCGTAAAGCTGATCATGCCTTGCTGGGTGCCCGCCAGTGTACCGGTCAGCGCCGCCATACCCATTTGCGGACTGGCCATCGCCAGCAGGATCGACCCCAGCGCGCCGACCCAGGTGAGCGGGGCGTTACGTTGCTGATCTTCCATCGCGCGCGCCAGATGGCGTTGCGTGACGTGGGAAATTTCGTGCGCCATAACCGAAGCTAACTGGCTTTCATTATCGGAATAACGGAACAGCGCGGAGTGAAGCACCACATTGCCGCCGAAGAAGGCGAAGGCGTTCAGTTCATCGTTATTAACGATGAAAAAATGGAACGGCGTACGCACGGAATAGGCATGCGCCACCAGACGTTGTCCCAGTTCGTTGATGTACTGATTAAGCAGCGGATCGTTAATCAGCGGCGTGCTGGCGCGCATCTGACGGACATAAAAATCGCCCATCTGTAATTCCTGATTAATACTGAGCGTGCCGCCCGCTGAGGTGCCGATATCCGGTAACTGATCGCTCACCGGCGGGGCTAGCGGTGAACTGGTTTTCGCGGAACTCACCGGTGTTGACCAGAATGAACTGTCATCCGCCACGGCAGGCAGAAGGGGGCCAGCGAACAGGCTGCCCAGACACAGAGCAATCACCGTTTTTTTCAACCGCATTACCATAAACATTTGCTTCCCAATAAGTTAACCGCGTGACCCATGAGCTTTGAGAGCCTTTCTTCCGTGAACAGTCCGTCAGACCGTTATTTTCTGGCGCTTTTCTTTGCGCCGGTCTCTATAGTAGCTATCCTCGTGAAAGTTTAAAACACTGTGCAGCTACAGTTGTGTGACAACGAATTATGAAGATAGTTACTTGTGTCTGAGCGCGCAGGGAACGAACAGCGCACACCCGCCAGACCAGGAAATTACAGGAGCATTCTCTGATGTTGGACATGTTATTACAGTGGTATCGCCGTCGCTTTACCGATCCGCAGGCCATCGCGCTGCTGGCGATCCTGGTCGCCGGTTTCTGCATTCTCTATTTTCTCAATGGCATTCTGGCGCCGCTGCTGGTGGCGATTGTGCTCGCGTATTTGCTGGAATGGCCGACCGTGCGCCTGCAACACCTCGGGCTTTCGCGCACGCTGTCCGTCAGCGTGGTGCTGATTATCTTTGCCGGTATTTTACTGCTCGGCATGTTCGTCATCGCGCCGGTGACCTGGCAGCAGGGCGTGAACCTGATGACCGATTTACCGAGCATGCTCAACCGTTTTTATGATTTCGCCGCCACGCTGCCGAAGCGTTATCCGGCGCTGGTGGACGCGGGCATCATCGACATGATGGCGGAAAACATGCGCAGCAAACTCTCCGGACTGGGCGAGTCGGTGGTGAAATATTCACTGGCGTCGCTGGTGGGTTTACTGACGCTGGCGATTTACCTGATTCTGGTGCCGATGATGGTGTTTTTTCTGCTCAAAGATAAGGAGCAGATGCTCAATGCCGTACGCCGCATTTTACCGCGCGACCGCGGGCTGGCCGGGCAGGTGTGGGTGGAGATGAACCAGCAAATCACCAATTATATTCGCGGCAAAGTGCTGGAGATGATCATCGTCGGCGTGGCGACCTATCTGGTGTTTGTGGTGATGGATTTGCATTATTCGTTGCTGCTGGCGGTGCTGGTCGGTGTCTCGGTCCTGATCCCTTATATCGGCGCGATGCTGGTGACCATTCCGGTGGTGATTGTGGCGATGTTCCAGTGGGGACTTGGCGCGGATTTCTGGACGCTGATTGTCGCGTATCTGGTGGTTCAGGGGCTGGACGGCAATGTGATCGTGCCGCTGCTGTTCTCCGAAGCGGTGAACCTGCATCCGCTGGTGATTATCTTATCCGTGGTGGTGTTTGGCGGGTTGTGGGGATTCTGGGGCGTGTTCTTTGCGATACCGCTGGCGACGCTGGTCAAAGCCGTGGTTCACGTCTGGCCGGATGAATCGCTGAACGAAACCGTCTGATTTTTCGCTTACCGCATCCAATAAAAAAAGCGCGTCTGCGCTTTTTTTGTCTCTGCCATCGGGCTGTGCAGGCTTATTGATTGTTCAGATAGGCCATCACGATGTCATGGTGATTCGTGGTTTTGAAGTCGTCGAAGACTTTTTCCACTTTCCCCGTGCCGTCGAGCAGGAAGCTGATGCGGTGGATGCCGTCGTAGGTTTTCCCCATAAAGGATTTTTCACCCCAGACGCCAAACTGTTCGCAAACCTGATGATCTTCATCGGACAGCAAGGTGAAGTTCAGCAGTTCTTTCTCAGCAAAACGCGACAGTTTTTCCGGTTTATCGGTGCTGATCCCCAGCACTTCTACACCGGCATTTTTCAACTGATCCATGTTATCGCGCAGACCGCAGGCTTGCACGGTGCAACCTGGAGTCATGGCTTTAGGATAGAAATAGACCAGGACTTTCTGTCCCTGGAAGTCGGCCAGATTAATTTGTTCACCGTCTTGGTCGGGTAAACTAAATTGCGGCGCAGGATCACCGGCTTTCAGTGGGCTCATTGTCTTTCTCCGTATCTCTTAGCGATTACTGCAGTTTATCTTCATTCTCAGAATAACTGACGACGTTAATACTGCCTTGCGCATTCAGTTCTGTACATAGCTGATGAAACGCCTGCTCAATAATTGCCGGGTCGGTATTGGCCGCGCTGTGCGCCGTGATTTGAATCGATAACTGCGCGGGCGTGGTGGCATCCGCCGGACGGGTTTTGGACGCCAGTTCGGCAATGTTCATCTGATGAGTATCGAACAAATCAGTGAAACGTTCGATCAGATGAGGGGAATCTTTCACTTCCACTTTCACCCACACCGTGGCAGGCATCGGCGGACGCTCATGGGCGCTGGTGCGTTTCATCACGATCAATAATTCCAGCTCCGCGCCTTTTTGCGGCAGGGTGGATTCGATCAGCGTAATGGCGTTCCAGCTGCCGGACAGCAGCATGATAAACGTAAACTCATCCCCGAGCATGGCCAGACGGCTGTCTTCAATATTACAGCCGCAGCTGCTGACCTGACGGGTAATGGTGTTCACGATACCGGGACGATCGGCACCTAAGGCGGTGATAACCAGATAATGTTGTTGTGGCTGCGGCAAAATGGGTCTTCCTGTCGTGCTTGGGAGTATTCCCAAGGTAAACATAAAAAAAACCGCCGGACAAGCGGTTACCGCTCGTTGATTGCTTGCTTTTGCAGTGGTGTCAAAAGTACCATGAGTGACCTGTTTGTGGAGGGGAAGGTCAATGTTTACGGGAAGTATTGTTGCACTGGTTACGCCGATGGACACCAAAGGTGCTGTCGATCGCGCGAGTCTGAAAAAACTGATTGATTATCATGTGTCCAGTGGTACTGCGGCGATCGTTTCCGTGGGCACGACCGGTGAGTCGGCAACGTTAAGCCATGAAGAGCACGGTGACGTGGTCTTACAGACGCTGGAACTGGCCGATGGGCGCATTCCTGTTATCGCAGGCACCGGGGCCAATGCCACCGCTGAAGCGATTTCTCTTACGCAACGTTTTGAAAAAAGTGGCGTTGTGGGCTGCCTGACAGTCACCCCATACTACAACCGTCCGACTCAGGAAGGGCTGTATCAGCATTTCAAAGCCATCGCTGAAAACACCTCTCTGCCGCAAATTCTCTATAACGTGCCATCACGTACCGGCTGCGATATGTTGCCGCCGACCATCGCGCGTTTAGCAAAATTGAAGAATATTGTTGCTGTTAAAGAAGCAACAGGGAACTTAAGTCGTGTAAGTCAGATCCAAGTGCTGGTTGATGATGAAGATTTCATTCTGCTGAGCGGCGATGACGCCAGCGGACTGGACTTTATGCAGCTCGGTGGCAAAGGCGTTATCTCTGTGACCGCCAACGTCGCTGCCCGTGAAATGGCACAACTGTGTGAACTGGCTGCCCTTGGCAACTTTGCCGAAGCGCGTCGCCTGAATCAGCGCCTGATGCCGTTGCATCAGAATTTGTTTGTAGAAGCAAACCCAATCCCGGTGAAATGGGCCTGTAAGGCACTGGGTTTGATGGCAACCGATACGATGCGTCTGCCTATGACGCCGTTAACAGATGCTGCCCGTCCGGTCGTGGAAGAAGCATTAAAAAGCGCCGGTTTGCTGTAACTCTTAGGAAGATTTGATGGCCTCTTTATTTGACAAGAATAGTTTCCAGATGACCCGATTGCAGAAAACAGCCGTAGCGAAAGTGGTCGGGGTTTCCCTGATCATGCTGCTGGCCGCCTGTTCAAGCGATCAACGTTACAAACGCCAGGTAAGCGGCGATGAGTCCTATCTGGACGCAGCAGCTCTGCATGAGCTGAAAGCACCGGCAGGGATGATTTTGCCTGTGCAGAACGGTACCTATGATATTCAGGCTGGCGCAATGCAGGGCGCGGTCGGCAAACAGCTCGATATTCGTCCGCCGTCCCAGCCGCTGGCGTTGCTGAGCGGTTCCCAGACTCAGTTCGCGGGCGACAGTGGCACCGTGCTGCTGGAAAACACCGCGCAGAACCGTGATCTGTGGAACAACGTTGTCAAAGCCGTTGAGCAAAATAACTTCAAAATTGCCAGCCGTGATGACGCTAACCAGACGCTGACCACCGATTTCATCGACTGGAATCGTGCGGATGAAGACTTCCAGTATCAGGGCCGTTATCAGGTCAGCGTGAAACAGCAGAGCTACCAGTTAGCCCTGACCGTGAAAACGCTTGAACTGAAACAGCAGGACAAACCGGTGACGTCTTCTGCTGAAATCCAGCGTTACAACAGCCAGATGATGAACTCCATCACGGCCAGCCTGGATAAAGTGCAGCAGGATACGCAGGCTCGCCTCGACAACCGTCGTGTGGGTGAAATTGACGTGCAAAGCGGTGCCGATGATACCGGTCTGCCGGTGCTGATTGTCCGTGCTAACTACGGCGTTGTGTGGGATCGCCTGCCAAATGCCCTGACCAAAGCGGGTATGAAAGTGACCGACAGCAGCCGTCCGCAAGGCACATTGTCCGTCAGCTATAAACCGCTGAATGACGATGCGTGGCAGACACTGGGTGCGAAAGATCCGGGCCTCAGCTCCGGTGATTACAAACTTCAGGTTGGCGACCTCGACAACCGCAGTAGCTTGCAGTTCCTTGATCCGAAAGGACATGCTCTCAGCCAGTCGCAGAACGACGCGATGGTGGCGGTCATGCAGGCCGCGTTTAGCCAGAGTAGTGCAAAATAATACCAAGGGGCTACGGCCCCTTTTTACATCTGTTTTTTCCACTGGAGTAAGTAAAGATGCAAAAGTTAGCTGAGTTGTATCGCGGCAAGGCGAAAACCGTCTACACCACCGAAAACCCGGACCTGCTGGTACTGGAGTTCCGTAACGATACGTCAGCACTGGATGGTCAGCGTATTGAGCAGTTCGACCGTAAAGGCATGGTTAACAACAAATTTAACCATTTCATCATGGCTAAGCTGGAAGAAGCCGGTATTCCAACCCAAATGGAACGCCTGTTGTCTGACACCGAAGTGCTGGTGAAAAAACTGGATATGGTCCCGGTTGAATGCGTGATCCGTAACCGTGCTGCTGGTTCGCTGGTAAAACGTCTGGGCATTGAAGAAGGTCTGGAACTGAACCCGCCGTTGTTCGATCTGTTCCTGAAAAACGACGCCATGCACGACCCGATGGTCAACGAATCTTATTGCAAGACCTTTGGCTGGGTGAACGAAGAAAACCTCGCGCGCATGAAAGAGCTGAGCTACAAAGCCAACGACGTGCTGAGCAAACTGTTTGACGATGCGGGCCTGATCCTGGTCGATTTCAAACTGGAATTCGGTCTGTTCAACGGCGAAGTGGTGCTGGGTGATGAGTTCTCACCAGACGGCAGCCGCCTGTGGGATAAAGAAACCCTGAACAAGATGGACAAAGACCGTTATCGCCAGAGTCTGGGTGGCCTGATCGAAGCGTATGAAGAAGTCGCTCACCGTATCGGTGTGAAACTGGACTAAGCCCGGTTTCTTTTTTTTAGCCAGACTGCGCAATCGTTTACGCGGTGCGCACTTAACGGGTGATGGCCTCCGTCACCCGTTCTCTTCCCTGCATTTAATTTTGCTGTTTTCACACTGATTCCTTTCATTTAATCCCTTCGTCACTAAAATTACGTCCTTTCGCGGATGGTATTAACCGTGTGCGCTGGCTAGTCTTAAAAAAACAGTCTGGAGGTGGAGTATGCGTTGGCAAGGGCGTCGTGAAAGCGACAATGTAGAAGACAGACGCGGACAGGGATCTAACGGCGGCGGTTCAGGCGGCGGAGGAATGCGCCTGCCTATCCGTGGCAAAAGCGGCATCGTGATCATCATCGTGGTACTGGTGGCCGGATATTACGGCATCGACCTGACGCCGCTCATCGACGGCGGCCAGTCCGGCGGCATGCAGCAGCAAACGCAGTCGCAATCCATCAGCCCGAAAGATGACGAGCAGGCAAAATTTACCTCAGTGATCCTCGCCTCGACCGAAGACACCTGGAAAGAGATTTTCCAGAAGCAGGGCATGACTTACCGCGAGCCGAAACTGGTGATGTACCGTGGCGCGACCCGCACCGGATGCGGCACCGGTCAGTCGGTGATGGGGCCGTTCTATTGCCCGGCGGACAGCACGGTGTATATCGATCTCTCTTTTTATCAGGAATTGCAGGATAAGCTCGGCGCGGGCGGTGATTTCGCGCAGGGGTATGTGGTGGCGCACGAAGTGGGCCACCATGTGCAGAATCTGCTGGGCACCGAGCGTAAGGTCCGCCAGCTGCAACAGGGCGCATCGCAGGCCGCAGTGAATCAGCTGTCAGTCAAAATGGAATTACAGGCTGACTGTTACGCCGGGGTCTGGGGTCACGCAATGCAGCAGCAAAATGTTCTGGAAGAGGGTGATCTGAAAGAAGCGCTGGATGCCGCACAGGCCATCGGTGATGACAGGCTGCAACAGCAAAGTCAGGGCCGCGTCGTGCCGGACAGCTTTACCCACGGCACGTCGCAGCAGCGTTACACCTGGTTCAAACGCGGGTTTGATACCGGCAATCCTGACCAGTGCAACACCTTCGCCAGCCGCTGATTAAGTGGCAATAAGCTCTGGTCTGCTGCGAAAAACTGTTCAATAATCAATGACCGATCCAGAGAGGCTCCCTGAGCCTCTCTTTTATCTTTCATGTTGAACCGCTGGGAACGCCATGGCTTTTCTCGATCCAACCCTTTTGATCTTACTTGTCTTCGCCGGACTGGGCATTATCAGCCATAACAGCGCCGTCACCCTCGCCATGTTTTTCCTTCTCACGGTACGCATCACCCCGCTGAACAGCTTTTTCCCGTGGATAGAAAAATACGGCCTGACCATCGGCATTATTATTCTGACCATTGGCGTGATGGCACCGATTGCCAGCGGCAAAATCAGCGCCAGTACCGTCGTCCACTCCTTCTTCCACTGGAAATCGATAGCCGCCATTCTGGTCGGCGTACTGGTGTCGTGGCTGGGCGGACGCGGCCTGACGCTGATGGGCACGCAGCCGCATCTGGTGGCGGGTTTGCTGGTGGGCACCGTGCTCGGCGTGGCGCTGTTTAAAGGTGTGCCGGTCGGGCCGCTGATTGCTGCCGGTCTGTTATCGATGATTGTCGGGAAAACCTGATATGTCAGCGACGTCGCGACAGCAACAGATGCAGCGTCAGGGCGTCCGGCGTGTGCTGGTGTTCAGTGGCGATGCGCAGTGGTGTGAACAACAGGCCGTGCTGTTTTCTGCCCGGCACCCCGGCGACTGGCGCTGGCTGAGCGATTCACCCCCCGCTGATGTCACTTCCTGCGTGCCCTCTGCGGCGCACACCCTGCTCGGACAGGATATTTTGCACGGTGTGTTTGATGCCCGTCACGGCCTGAACGTGGAAGCGCTGGCGGCTTTGTCAGGCACATTGAAAGCCGGAAGCTGGCTAATCCTGCTGGTGCCGTCATGGCTGGTCTGGGCAGATCAGCCTGACGCCGACAGCCTGCGCTGGAGCGAACAGCCACAGGCAATCCCGACGCCGCGTTTTATCCGCCGTTTGCAGTCATTGCTGGAACACCATCACAGCGTCACGATCTGCCGTCAGGGGGGATCGTGCGACATCGCGCCCCTGCCTGATGCGCCGGACTGGCAGCCGCCCGACGGCCAGCCGACGCCGGGACAATCGCAGATTTTGCATCAGCTGATGCAGGCGCAATCCAGCGTGTGGGTACTGACCGCGCCGCGTGGCCGTGGCAAATCGACGCTGGCGGGCATGCTGATCCGCCAGTGGCCGGGCACCTGTTGGGTGACGGCCCCGGCTAAGGCGTCGGCCAGCCAGATACTTAATCAGCCCGAAGACTCTGCGCGTTTTATCGCGCCCGATGCGTTGCTGTCGCTGTGCCGCGAAGGGGCGGTGACCGGCGCTGACTGGCTGATTATTGATGAGGCGGCCGCGATCCCCGCCCCGATGCTGACAGAGATGATTGCCGCTTTTCCACGGGTATTGCTGACCACCACGGTGGAAGGTTACGAAGGCACCGGGCGCGGATTCTTACTGAAATTTTGTGCGTCTTTGCCGCAGTGGCATGACCTGCGCCTGAGCGCACCGGTCCGCTGGTCATCTTCCGATACGCTTGAGCCGCTGATCAGCGAATTATTGCTGTTTGACGAGCACCTGCCCGATGCGCAGAAAACAGTCTGGCTCCCGGAAATAGTCCCGATCAACGCGGACGACTGGCTGAGCGAACCGGCGCTGTTGCGGGATTTCTACGGGCTGCTGACCAGCGCGCATTACCGCACGTCACCGCTGGATCTGCGCCGTCTGCTGGATGCGCCGGGCATGACGTTTAGCGCATCACGACAGGATGGCACACTGACCGGCGCGTTGTGGCTGGTGGATGAAGGCGGGCTGAGTCCGGCACTGGCGCAGGACGTCTGGGCGGGCAGGCGGCGTCCGCGTGGCAATCTGGTGGCGCAATCTCTCGCCGCCCATGCGGTTTTCCCGGAGGCGGCTGTGATGCGTTCGCGGCGTGTCAGCCGGATTGCGGTGCATCCGGCGTTTCGCCGTCAGGGCATTGCCCGGCAGTTGTTAGCAGAGCAAAAACAGCGTGCGCAGCAGGCGGGGCTGGATTTCCTGTCAGTCAGTTTTGGCTATACGCCGGATCTGGCGGCATTGTGGCAACAGGCCGGATTCCGGCTGGTGCGCATAAGCATGCAGAAAGAAGCCAGCAGCGGATGTTATGCCGCGATGGCGATATTACCGCTGAGTGCGGCGGGGCGGGCGCTGGCAGAGAGTGCAGAATCTCAGCTCAACCGCGACTGGCGCTGGCTGGCGCCGCAGGTGGCGTTAACCCTGCCGCTGGATCCCTGCGGGGAAACGCAGCCTGATGCGGCGGACTGGCGTGAGCTGAGCGGTTTTGCCTTTGCGCATCGTCCGCTTGAAAGCAGCCTGCCTGCGCTGAACCGCGTTTTGCTGCACAGCGCATTGCCGCTGACCGCGTTGCGCGCGTATCTGCAACAGGGGCAAAGCGTGGCCGATATCGTGCAACGTTTGCGGCTTTCCGGGCGTAAGGCGCTGGTGTCGCGCTGGCGTGAGGAAGCGCAGCAGGCGCTGAACGAGGCGGGCATTGCCGGATAACGCCGCGGTTTCATTGCAAAAAATGGAAAGACTCGTTCAATAAAACCCGATTTCACTGACCGTCAGGCGGCGTATAGTGAACCCATACATCGACAACGGGAGAGAGCCATGAGCTCAGAACAGATTATCGTCCAGCAGCCGGAAGAAAGGGCTAACCAGCTGATTTTATTGTTTCATGGCGTGGGTGATAACCCGATTTCCATGGGGGAAATCGGTAAGTTTTTCGCTGTTTCCTTTCCGCAGGCGCAGGTGATCAGCGTCGGCAGTCCGGATATCTGTGATTTTGGCCGGGGTTTCCAGTGGTTTTCCGTACAGGGCGTGACCGAACAAAACCGTCAGCCGCGTGTGGATGCCGCGATGCCTGCGTTTGTGCAGATTGTCCGTGACTGGCAGCAGAAAACCGGTGTTACGCCGGAGCACACCACCTTAGTCGGCTTCTCGCAGGGCACCATCATGGCGCTGGAATCGACGAAAGTGGAAGAGCATCTGGCGTCGCGCATTATCGCGTTCAGCGGCCGTTTTTCATCCCTGCCTGAAAAACCGATTGCCGCCGGTACGGTGGTGCATTTCATTCATGGCGAGCAGGATCCGGTGATCAATCCGTTCCAGTCGAAAAGTGCGGCAGAACGTCTGAAGTCTCTGGGCTGTGACTGTACTCTGGATTTGCAGGCCGGTATGGCCCACGGACTGGATTCGCATATGATCAACACCGCCATTGCTCATTTACAGAATTATGAGCCGAAATCACATCTGCGCTGATTTTGTCGAGATTTTTAAAAAGGAACGCCCCCGGCTGCATCACAACCGGGGGCGTTTTTTTATGTCTGCCGGATGGCGGTTACGCGCGGTTTTTCCGCATGAAATCATCCATAAAGTTCGTCAGCTTTTCAGCCGCTGGCAGCGACAGGGCGTTGTAGATTGACGCACGGATACCGCCAATTGCGCGGTGACCCGCCAGCCCTGAGAAACCGGCTTCATGGCTTTCCGCCAGGAATTTCTTCTCCAGCGTTTCATCAGGCAGTTTAAAGGCGACGTTCATTTGTGAACGGTCCGCTTTGCTGCTCCAGCCATTGTAGAAACCGTCGCTGTTATCCAGCATGGCGTACAACAGTTCGGCTTTATGGCGGTTAGTCTGTTCCATATTGTCCAGACCGCCGACATCGTTAAGTAACCAGCGGGTCACCAGCAGCACCACATAAATTGCAAACACCGGCGGCGTGTTGAGGTTGGAATGCGATTCCACCTGACGACGGTAGTTGAGGAATGACGGCAGTTCATCGGAAGAGGCTTTCACCACGGTATCGTGCACCAGCACGATGGTGACGCCCGCCGGGCCGATGTTTTTCTGCGCGTGGGCGTAGATCACCGAAAACTTATTGGCATCGCAGGGTTTGGACAGGAAATCAGAGGACATATCGCAGACGCGCGGAACATCGTCACGGCCCAGTACACGCTGGAACTGTAAGCCTTCCACCGTTTCATTCGAGACGTAATGCAGATACGGCGCGTCCGGCGAAAACGCCAGTTCGTCGTCCGTGGGCAGACGGTTAAATCCGCATGACTCGCCGCTCCACAACACTTTTACCGGCCCTTCGCGACGCGCTTCGGTGACCACTTTACTGCTCCAGTAACCGGTATCGAGATATTCTGCTGCATGTTTCTGACCGCGTAACAGCGTCATCGGCACCATCGAGAACTGCTGCGTCGCGCCGCCCTGCAGGAACAGGATATGGAAATCTTTCGACAACCCGAGCAGGGTGCGGATGTTGTTTTCAGTTTCTTCCACAATGGAAGCAAACCAGTCTGAACGGTGGCTGATGCCGAGGATCGACAGGCCCACTTCCGGGACTTCTTTGATCGCCGCTTCAACCTGTGCGAGAACGACTTCCGGCAATGCGCCGGGGCCACCGGAGAAGTTCAGGGCGTTACGTGAAATCATGTTTATGCTTGTCCTTTTAACGCATCAGCTGATGTGTCGGTGTGCGCAAAGGCACGGGATAACAACAGATCGCGACATGCTGTTTTAACTTTATTCATATGGATTTGTTTGTGCGGGAACATCACTTCCAGATCCATCGCGTGGATGACCATTGCCGGATCAATTTCAAAGACCAGCAATTCGCCGTCCGGGGTTTCGCTGCAATCGATGCCGAGATAATCGAGCTGCGTGGTGTCGTAAATCGCCTGCAATGCCTGCTGATGACGGCGGGCGAATGCGGCGAAATGATTCAGGAATGCGGCTTCTTCCTCACGCTTTTTCGGGTCTTCGTACATGAACGCGTTAACGTAATGCACCATCCAGTGAGAGGAAATCGCCATATGGCAGGCGTAAGGCACGCCGTCGATCAGCGAAATACGGTATTTGCGGAACTGACCATCGGCGTTGCTGTAATCAATGAACTGCGACAGGAAATAATCTTCCACCTGCACACGGGTCAGATAGTCCGCCAGTTCTTCCCGGCGGGTGATTTTTTCCAGACCGTGACCGCCGTGCGAACCCGCAGGGCGCAGGATCACCGGATAATCGCTGTCCGCCAGCGCATCGCGCAGTGTGGTTTCGCCTGCCGCAACCGCAGTGAGCGCCGAAAACGTCACCGGATGCGCCTGTGCAATCACCAGACCCGGCTTGTTCTGCAACAGGCGGCTGGCGGTATGGCGTTCAGAATTCGGAATATGCTGCGGCGCGTTAATCACCGGCACCGGCCACTGACGGGTGACATTTTCAAGCTGCTGTAACAGGAACAGATTGTCGTCAGTGGCACTGATCGCCACCATCAGCAAATCGTGTTCCGGGATCGGCGCTTCGAACGGCGCATCCGGCGTGATGTAGTAATAAATCAGCTCGACGTCGCTGTTTTCCAGCAGGCAATCCAGCGGCACATTGGCCGACAAGATCCCGGGCACCATCAGCATCAGCACGCGGACTTTGGCGGGCCTGAGCGCGGCGTTCAGGGTATAAACCTGCTGCATCGCCAGCGCCTGATGTTGGATCGTCAGCCCCAGTTCGGTGCGTTGCAGGCACAGCATGACGGTGGACAAATTCATCCACAGCACGGCGTCGTCAGGATTTTGCTGAGCGCGGGTCACCAGATCCTGCGCGATGGCCGTGCATTCGTCGCCCGCAATACTCATGCGTAAAAAAGGTGCCAGCCCCAGAAATTGCGACGTGTCGGGATCGCCAGACACGGCCTGATCAGGGTGGGGGATGTGTAGTGTTTGCAAAGGACTTGTTCTCTCCGTGCATCGGTTTCACGTTGCATGATAACGGGAGGAGAGAAAGTCAATCGGCGGAGAATGGCTACATTACCCGCCGACTAATATTGATTAACGCAGAGGAATTACCGCAGGGACATTACTTTTTCTTTGGCCAGTCATCCTCGTCATCCCACTGCGCATTGTTGTCGCGATGTGGCGGGATTTCGGGTTTATCTTTCAGGTATTTCTTCACATCTACGCGGTTCAGCTCTTTGATTCCGCTGATGAACATGCCGACCAGAATGATCAGAACGATCCACCAGTAATCTTTAATCCACTCCATGGTGTGCTCCTTAAAGGGGTAAGAGGGCGATAAATCTCGGGAACAGGACCGGCATCTGACGGGCTAACCAGTCAGCGGCGGCCACGTCTTTCCCGGCCCAGGCGCTGATTAATACCTGCGGAGTGAGCAATCTCTCGCACTCCGCCGCCAGCGGACGAAAACTCAGGTGCCACGGCTCGACAGCCACGCCGCCACGGTCTTTGGCATACGGCCGGTAAAAACCAAATTCCGCCATGTGGGCTGTCATCCATTGGTTAAGCGGATAAAAATATCCGCCTTCTTCATATTCCCACGGCTCCAGTTGCAGGGACTGACCCGCCGGTAAGCGCGAAGGATCGTACACATCCAGATCGCTGCCCCAGTGGTGACGGCTTGCGCCCGGCAACGCCGACCAGCGCAAGATCAGTTCACAACGTTCCGGTGTGGTCAGTGAGCTGATCTCCACCGGCTGACTGTTCTTATCTAATACTGGTCGCTCGCCGCGAAATTTGCCATTCCAGATAGCCAGTTGCCGATCGAAATCACGAAAGGTGCTGGCGGGTTGCAAATCAAATCCGGCCTGACGGGCGGCCTGACGCATTTTTTCGAATGCCAGCGCCGCGTCTTGCTGCAAGCGGTGCGGGCCGTCGCCCAGAGTCACCAGATGCGCGGCAGAGCGCCCGGTCAGCATTTCGGGGCTGATCATGCGACCAGCTGTTCCATAATGCGCTGATACATGCGGCTGAGCACCTGCAAATCGGCAGCATGGACGCATTCATTGATTTTGTGGATGGTGGCGTTGACCGGCCCCAGTTCGACCACCTGCGCCCCCATCAGTGCGATAAAACGCCCGTCGGAAGTGCCGCCGGTGGTTTGCAGCTCCGGGGTGATTTCACTGTAGTGACGCACGGCATTGACCACGGCATCCACCAGCGCACCGCGTGATGTCAGGAACGGCTGGCCGGACACCACCCAGTTCAGGGTGTATTGCAGGTTATGGCGATCCAGCAATTCCGCCACGCGCTGTTTGATGATGTCATCGGTCAGTTCGGTGCTGAAACGGAAATTGAACTGCACATAGAGTTCGCCGGGAATGACGTTATTGCTGCCGGTACCGGCGTTGATATTGGCGATTTGCATGCTGGTCGGCGGGAAGAATTCGTTGCCGTTATCCCAGACGGTCGCCACCAGTTCGTTCAGCGCAGGCATCGCGCGGTGTACCGGATTATCTGCCAGATGCGGATAAGCGACGTGGCCCTGAACGCCATGAACGTGGAGATTAGCGGTCATGGAACCGCGACGGCCGTTTTTGACGATATCGCCGACGCGGGTGGTGCTTGAAGGCTCGCCGACCAGACAGTAATCGAGGCGCTCGTGACGTGCCATCAGCGCGTTAACCACTTTGACGGTGCCGTTGACGGCGCTGGCTTCTTCATCCGAAGTGATAAGAAACGCCAGACGCCCTTGATGATTCGGGTTGGCGGCGACAAAACGTTCCGCTGCCACCACCATCGCCGCCAGTGAACCCTTCATATCAGCCGCGCCACGACCGTACAACATGCCGTCGCGCAGGGTCGGTTCAAACGGGCCGGTGACCCACAGTTTGTGATCGCCGGTTGGCACGACGTCGGTGTGCCCGGCGAAAGCCAGCGTCTGGCCTTCGCCACGGGTTGCCCAGAAATTCAGCGTATCGCCAAAATGCATCGGCTCAACGTGAAAACCAATGGCTTCGAGGCGGGCAATCATAATGTCCTGACAGCCTGCATCGTCCGGGCTGAGGGAAGGGCGGCGGATTAACTGTTGGGCTAAATCGAGAACCGGACAACTCATGTTATTTCACCTGTGCAAGGAATTGCTGATAGCTTTCGGGTTTGAATCCCAGCAGAGACTGGCCGTCCGGAGCCAGTAAAAACGGGCGTTTGATGACTGCGGGCTGTTCAAGCATCACGGCTTTGGCGCTGGCTTCGTTATCGCAGGCTGCGCGCGTGGCGTCATCAAGTTTGCGCCACGTTGTGCCACGGGTGTTGAGCATCGCTTCCCAGCCTTGTTTGTTCAACAGGGTCTGCAACAACGTGTCATCCAGCCCTTCGACCCGGTAATCATGAAACTGGTAGTCAACCGCATTTTCTTCCAGCCAGCGGCGGGCTTTTTTAACGGTATCGCAATTTTTTATGCCGTAGAGAATAAAAGAACCTGGAGCGGAAGTCGTTGCCATAGAAAAACGTAACCTGTCAGTAAAATAAGAACTTTTCCCCCGTCTGTTAACGGGCGTAAGGATAAGACACATAATGAGGCAAAACGCCGGCGGGATCCAGACGGGGCGGGATTGTGATCGTGCTTAAAAAATAATAACGGCGTTTTTACACGGTCAAAAATTAGACGTATAATGCCCGCGTCCAATCAAGGGGAGTAAAATGTTAGAGCAAGAGTTAGGCAACTGGAAAGACTTTATCGACCGTATGTTGAAAGCGTAATTGCCCCACATCGTTACCGACAAAGCAAAGAAACGATTTATTCTCACTGTCAGCACGTCATTATAAAAAGCGTTTGTTCAGGAAGACCATTACGTCCTATTTAGCGACGATTCTCACAGCCAGTAAATCAATAATAAAAAAGGCGTTAATTCACATTAACGCCTTTTTTGTTGGCCGTTATTTGTGGCCGTCTGGCACGGTTTCCACGATATCGGCAATCACCGGATGAGGCGTTTTACCCGGGAAGCGACGGCGGATCAGCACAAAGAACAGCGGCACGAAGAAGATCGCCAGGACGGTGGCCGAAATCATCCCGCCGATCACCCCGGTGCCTACTGCGTGCTGGCTGCCCGAACCGGCACCCATACTGGTCGCCATGGGCAGTACGCCAAACACGAAGGCCAGTGAAGTCATCAGGATCGGTCGCAGACGCATTCGGGAGGCTTCGAGCGTGGCTTCCAGCAACTCTTTTCCGCGTACATTCAGATCATTGGCAAACTCGACAATCAGAATGGCGTTCTTCGCCGACAAACCGATGATGGTCAGCATCCCGACCTGGAAATACACATCGTTTTCCAGCCCGCGCATCCAGGTGGCAATCACCGCGCCGAGTACGCCGAGCGGCACCACCAGCATCACGGAGAACGGAATGGACCAGCTCTCATACAATGCGGCCAGACACAGGAAGACCACTAACAGCGAAATGGCATACAGCGCCGGTGCCTGTGAGCCAGACAGCCTTTCCTGATACGACAGACCGGTCCATTCCAGACCAATCCCCACCGGCAATTTAGCCACCAGTTTTTCCATATCATCCATCGCTGTCCCGCTGCTGATGCCAGTCGCCGGTTCACCGACAATTTCCAGCGCGGAATAGCCGTTGTAACGTTCCAGACGTGGCGAGCCGGTCAGCCAGTAAGAGGTGGCAAACGCCGAGAAGGGCACCATGGTGCCGGCGGAATTGCGCACATACCAGCGGTTGATATCGTCCGGCAGCATGCGGTATTGCGCGCCGGCCTGCACGTAGACTTTCTTCACGCGGCCACGGTCAACGAAGTCATTGACGTAGGTTGAGCCCCACGCGGTGCTCAGCGTGCTGTTGATATCGGCGATGGCGACGCCCAGGGCCTGCGCTTTCACCTGATCGATATCAATCTGCAACTGCGGGCTGTCATCGAGACCGTTGTGACGGACGCGGGTCAGGTTGCTGTCTTTCGACGTCATGTCCAGTAACTGATCGCGTGCGGCCATCAGCGCGTCATGCCCCAGTCCGGCGTGATCCTGCAATTCCATATCAAAGCCGGTGGCGCTGCCGAGGCCGTTGATGGCGGGCGGGCTGCTGGCGATAACACGGGCTTCGGTGATCTTATTAAAGGCTTTGGTCGCCCGTTCGATCAGCGCGAAGGAGGAGTCGTCAGCGCCGGTGCGTTCATCCCACGGGGTCAGACGCACAAACATTCGGGCGACGTTCTGGCCGTTGCCGCCGGGACCGGCACCGATGGTGGAGAACACCGACAGCACATCTTTTTTATCGTCGGTCAGGAAATACTTCTCGACCTTTTCCACCACTTTTTGCGTCTGTTGCAACGTTGAGCCTGGCGGAAGCTGTACCTGAACGGTAAACACACCCCGGTCTTCCAGCGGCAGGAATGAGGTCGGCAACTTGATAAACATGACCGCCAGCGCCGCGACCAGCGCGGCATAGCCCAGCATGTAACGCAGGCTGTTACGCAGCACCCGCGCCACACCGTTTTCATAGCGACGGGCGTTGCGGTCAAACATGCGGTTGAACCAGCCGAAGAAGCCACGTTTGCCGTGATGATGTCCCTGCGCGATGGGTTGGAGAATGGTTGAGCACAGCGCCGGGGTCAGTGTCAGGGCGACAAAGACCGACAGCACCATCGCGGAGACAATGGTGATGGAGAACTGGCGGTAAATCGCGCCGGTGGTGCCGCCAAAGAACGCCATCGGCACGAACACCGCCGACAGCACCATGGTGATACCGACCAGCGCACTCTGGATTTGCCCCATCGATTTTCGCGTGGCCTCTCTGGGGCTGAGACCTTCTTCGCTCATCACGCGCTCGACGTTTTCCACCACCACAATGGCGTCGTCCACCAGCAGGCCGATCGCCAGCACCATCGCGAACATCGTCAGGGTGTTGATGCTGTAGCCGAACTGATGCAGCACGGCGAAGGTGCCCAGCAGCACCACCGGCACGGCAATCGTCGGGATCAGCGTCGCGCGGAAGTTTTGCAGGAACAGATACATCACCAGGAACACCAGCACGATGGCTTCAAACAACGTTTTCACCACATCGGTGATCGCCGCTTTCACGAAAGGCGTTGTTTCGTACGCCACTTCGGCTTTCAGCCCGTGCGGGAAATAATGCGAGAGTTCTTCAAGACGGGCGCGCACCAGTTTATCGGTTTGCAGTTCGTTGGCACCGGACGCCAGTTTGACGCCCATCCCTGACGCGGCCTGTCCGTTATAGCGGCTGAGCAGACTGTAGTTTTCTGCGCCAAGGCCAATGGTGGAGACATCGCCGAGTTTGACTTGCGAACCGTCCTGATTCACTTTCAGCGTGATCTGTCGGAACTGTTCCGGTGTCTGTAACTGCGACTGCGCGTTAATGGTGGCATTCAGCGCCTGAAAATCCACCGACGGCGCACCGCCGAGCTGGCCGACCGCCACCTGACTGTTCTGCGCTTTAATTGCCGTGACCACATCGGCGGTGGTCAGCTGGTAATTATTCAGCTTGTCCGGGTCGAGCCAGATACGCATGGCGTACTGTGAACCGTAAGCATCGATGCTGCCGACGCCCGGCACGCGGCTCAGCGGATCCTGAATATTGGAGGCCACATAGTCGGCGATATCCTGCTTATCCATGCTGCCGTCGGTGGAAACAAACGCCACCATCATCAGGTTGGTATCCCCGGTTTTCGACACCGTCACGCCCTGAGTCTGCACATCCTGCGGCAGACGTTTCAGTGCCTGTTGCAGCTGGTTCTGCACCTGTTGCAACGCTTCATTCGGATCGGTTCCGGCGGTAAAACTGAGGGTGATTTGTGATTTACCGTCGTTACTGCTTTGCGAGGACATGTACATCAGGTTATCGAGGCCGGTCATGTTCTGCTCGATAATCTGCGTGACGGTATTTTCTAATGTTTGTGCTGATGCGCCGGGATAGGTGGCGGAGATCCTGACATTCGGCGGCGCCAGATCGGGATATTGCTCAACCGGCAAAAAGTAAATCGCGAGTGCGCCGGACAACGAAATGATGATCGCTAAAACCCAGGCAAAGATTGGGCGATCGATAAAAAAGTTAGCCATGCTTCAGGAACCTCGTTGTCACTCAGGCGGGAGTGACTAACATCAGCAAATAAACAGAACGTCAGAATCTGACAAAAAAATCCCCTGAGACGGTGTCTTCTCAGAGGCGGTACTGTCCCGGCGGGACTGAGCAAGTGTTAGAGTAGTATTCTACGTCAATGCACTTTACCTGTTCATCTTGCATAAAACGTGGAGAAATAAAGGAGATAATGTAAAAAAGCCTCCCCGCATACAGGGTTATCTCTCAGACGGGTTCGCTGAAACCGTCTACGCTTTCACTGCCTGCTTTTTTATGACACGCAGTCGTCTATCCCACACTGGAGCCGTTCAGATGAGTTTGATGTTAAATTCGGTATTCGCCCGCCGTCTCTATCTTTGCTGGCTGCTGGATAATGAACCAAAACCGAACGTACCGAAACTGATGGAAATCACCGGCTGGCCGCGTCGTACCTTGCAGGATGTGCTGAAAGCGCTGCCGGGAATGGGCGTCGAACTGGAATTTATCCAGCAGGGCGTACGTAACAATGACGGTTACTATCAGCTTTCCAGCTGGGGGCCACTGGATGCAAAATGGATTGAGCGTCACCGCGAACAGCTTCTGCGTGCGATTGAGCACGGCTGAATCTGGCGGACGCGATGTAATGCCGCTATGATGTCTGGCTTCTCTCACCACTTCTGAGCGGAGGCACGCTTTATGTCATCTGATGGCAAGTCATCCAGAATCGAAAACGTTCAAAACCAGTTACTCTCTGATAACTGGTATGTTCTTCGCAAATACACCTACGATTTAATCAAACGTAATGGCGAACGTCAGCCGCAATCCCGCGAAGTGTATGACCGGGGAAACGGCGCGACCATCCTGCTCTATAACCGCCCTAAAAAAACCGTGCTGCTGATCAAACAGTTCCGTATGCCGACCTACGTCAACGGCAACCCGACCGGTATGTTGCTGGAAACCTGCGCCGGTCTGCTGGATAACGATTCACCGGAAGACTGCATCCGTAAAGAAGCCATCGAAGAAACCGGTTTTGCGGTGGGCAAGGTCGATAAACTGTTTGAAGCTTATATGTCGCCGGGCAGCGTGACCGAAATCGTGCATTTTTTTGCGGCAGAATACGATGAGTCACAGCGTCAGAACGCCGGTGGCGGGGTGGAAGACGAAGATATCGACGTGCTGGAAGTGCCGTTTAGCGAGGCACTGGCGATGATCAAAGACGGTCGCATCAAAGATGGCAAAACCATCATGCTGCTGCAATACGCGCAGATTCAGGGCTGGCTGGCATAAAAGAGTCGCGAAACGTACCAAAGAAAAAGGCACCGGCGGTGCCTTTGTTGTCTCAGTGTTCCATGTTGATGGCGGTACTGCCTGCATGACCTTTCATGGCTGACCACGGCAGTACGGACCATTCCGGGCTTTCGCATGAGCGTAAGACACGGGCAAAGGTCGGATCGAAATACAGCCCTTTTTGCGTGAAATACCATGCCGGGAACTGCCACACCGACGGATCCGAATAGTCGCAATCATCATCGCTTTCTTCAGTCGGTTTCTTCATCTGCTGCGGATAGGCGGCGGTCAGTTGTTTGACCAGCCACGGCGCCCACGCCTTTTCGCGGTATTGTGCAAAGGTGTCGAAATCGACATCGTTTTTGCCGGTAAGCGCGTGATCTTCCGTGTTCAGATAATGGAACGGCGCGCCTTCGCCGACCCAGACCACGTCTTCCAGCGTCAGGGTGTCAGCGGTTTTCGCGTTCAGATTGACGGGAGCTTCACCGAAATCAGGATGCGCACCGCCACAGTCGTAAGTCGTAAATACGCTGATGCTGACCACGTCGGTACTCAGGTATTCCGGCGTGACGGTCTGCCGGTACTCGCCCTGACCAAAACGGCTCGCGCCGAGCATACAGGCATGCCAGCCACTGACTTCCTGCCACAGGCGGGCACGCAGTTTCTGATTAATCGCCGGCAGGCTGGCTTCCGGATAACCGGAAATAATCTCAAAGAAACTGATTTTCGATTGCGGTTCAGTCCACCATTGCAACTGATAACCCATAAAGTTTTCGCTTTTTCCCGCTTTCAGTTCCAGTGCGGATAAACGCAAATACTCGTACGGATCGGTGTGGATCAGCGAACTGAGATACCCGTCGTCCGCCGCCGTCGCCGGGAGTTGCGCCGGTTTCAACGTCACAGGTAATGTTTTGCCCTGCGGGTTAGTCCAGCTGCCTTGCCAGCCGCCGTTTTCATCTTTCGTCAGTGAAAGTTCAGGGCGCGGCGTATCGTCAAAATCATCCAGCCCTTCCTGAAGTTTCAGATCCTGACCGTCAAGCGTACCGTTCAGCGGCAGATCCAGACGATATTTCTGGTAGAAATAACGGCCTGTGACCTCGTCAGGTTTGTTTAAATCCAGTTCGACCACAATGCTGGTTTTGCCCAGCGTACCGGTGTACACCAGCGGCGGCTCTTCAGCCAGCGCGGGCAGTGACAGCACCGCTATCAGCCATATCCATAACTTCATCCGCATCTCCCAGAGAAAAGAATCTTATCCTTTGCGCCATTATTGTTTGTTATAGGCTCAGCCAGTGTACTGAAAGTTTCCCTGCGTCACCATTCTGGGATTTGATATGTCATGAAAAATTATTGTCTGCGAAAAAACAAATCCGGCCGGGTATCTCTTTCTAATTTCGAATAAAAAATGCTGCATTGTTGGCAGTGTCGTGGCGACGGTTACGCTATTATCAGAAAGATAATGTCGAAAAGAGCTGAAAATCATGATGTGCAGATGGATAACCGCCCCTTTATGCCTGCTGGCCGGAATGCTGGCTTTTAACGCGCAGGCCGAGCCGTTACAGGCGATGTATAACGACTGGCAACTGAGCTGCGATAACCTGAATCACTGTACCGCCCGCAATTCACAGGACGGGCAGGAACTGGTGATGAAAATTACCCGTGAAGCCGGACCGGAGGGCAAAGCCTCGGTCAGCATTGATTTCCAGCGCAACAGTGAGGAACAGACGACGGAAGCGCCGGTGGCTAACCGCCTGCAGATGAACGGTAAAACGCTGAGCTTCAATCACCGCGAATGGGATGTCAGCAAAAAACACCTGTCCACCACTAACCGTCTGGTGGTGAATGATTTTATCGCCGCGATCCGCGAAGGCAGCAGCATCCAGCTGGCGGGTAAAACGGATCCGTCTCAGCCGGTCAGACCGGCGATTTCCCTGAAAGGCATCAAAGCCGCGCTGCTGGCGATTGATGCACAGCAGGGGCGCGTCGGCAGCAAAACGGCGTGGATAAGCCGCGGCTCAAAGCCTGCCAGCAGCGTTCCGCCGATCCCGGCGACACCGGTGCTTCCGCGTTTCAGCGAACCGCATGCATTATCTGACTCTGAGATTTCCGCCATTACTCAGAATGCCGCGACGACCATTGAAAATAACGATTGCAGTCTCGACCCTTCCGAACGCGAAGTGCATATTTTTGCCCTGAGCAATGACAAGGTGCTGATGACCGTCAACTGCGACATGGGCGCCTATAACCTCTATGCGTTAGGTTTTCTGGTCTCGCGTCAGACACCTTATAAAATGGACGATCTGGCGCTGACCATGCCGTTCAAACTGGGCGAAGACGACGGGGCGCCGGAACTGATTAACGCTGACTTTGACCCGAAAACCGGCATGCTCTCCACTTACGATAAAGGGCGCGGTGTCGGCGATTGTGGCGTCTCCTCGCGCTGGGTATTTGATGGCAAACAGTTCCGGCTGGCGGCGTTTGCTTCAGAGCCAGCCTGTGACGGCTACAGCAGCGGCGGCGAATGGCCGGTGTTGTGGGTGACGCAGCAGTAAGGCGCCCGCGCTGAGGATAAAAAAATGCCCTGTGAGCTTTCGCTTGCAGGGCATTTTCTTTTGCAGTGCATCGTCGGCGTAAAATTACGCGGACGCTTTCACCACGACTTTGTTGCTGGCGAACTCAACGTTCTGATCAGCAACGATTTTGCAGCGTTTACGGGTTTCAACTTTGCCGTTGACCTTGACCTGGCCTTCAGCAATCACCGCTTTCGCGGTACCGCCGCTGTCACACCAGCCCATAAATTTGAGCAGGTCGCACAGTTCTACGTGCGGGTGTTTTTCGAGAAAGAAAGTTTCCATGTGTTCCTGACTTATTGTGTAGTGCAAATTGTTTAAGGCTTACTGGCGCTGATGTCGTGATATTCCTCGCACGCCTGCAAGGTATTCTGAATCAGCGTCGCGACCGTCATCGGGCCAACGCCGCCCGGCACCGGTGTGATAAAGGAAGCGCGCTCAGCGGCGGCATCATATTCCACATCGCCGACAACTTTACCACTTTCCAGACGGTTAATACCGACATCAATGACAATCGCGCCCGGTTTAATCCATTCGCCGGGAATAAAGCCCGGTTTACCGACCGCCACCACCACCAGATCGGCGTTCTCAACATGATGGCGCAGATTTTTGGTGAACCGGTGGGTGACGGTCGTTGTGCAACCAGCCAGCAGCAGTTCCATGCTCATCGGACGGCCAACAATATTGGACGCGCCGATCACCACAGCGTTCAGCCCGAAGGTATCAATGCCGTAACGCTCCAGCAGCGTCACAATGCCGCGCGGCGTACAAGGGCGCAGCGTCGGCGCACGCTGGCACAGACGGCCAACGTTATACGGGTGGAAGCCATCGACATCTTTATCAGGGTGAATACGTTCCAGCACTTTGATGTTATCGATACCGGCAGGCAGTGGGAGCTGAACCAGAATGCCGTCGATTTCGCTGTCGTTATTGAGTTTTTCGATCAGATCCAGCAACTCACCTTCAGTGGTGGTGGCCGGTAAATCGTAAGAGCGCGAGATGAACCCGACTTCTTCGCATGAGCGGCGTTTGCTGGCGACATAAATCTGTGACGCCGGGTTTTCACCGACCAGCACCACGGCCAGCCCGGGCGCACGTTTTCCTTCTGCCAGTCGTTGTTGAACACGCGCCGCAACTTCGCTTCTGACTTGCTGCGCAATCGTTTTACCGTCAATAATCTTTGCTGCCATCAGGGATAAAATCCATCAATTAATAAATGCAGGGGGATGCGCCTATTTTGTCAGAAGCCGCGCACGCTGTCAGGCGTTGAATGCGAATAACTTATGACGGGCGGGTGAGAATTTAACCTGAGACAGTGGCGAAAAAAGTGTCTATTTTAGAGATGACTCTTTTTAAATCATAAGGAAAGCGATAAATGACACGCAAAGTGGGGATCATCGGTGCCGGCCATGTGGGCGCTGACGTTGCATTCTCGTTGGTCACGCAGGGCTTGTGTGACGAGATTGTCTTGCTGGATGAAAATGAACCGAAGGCGGCCAGTCAGGCGCTGGAACTGCGCGATATGGCCTCGCTGACGGCTTCCCGGGTGCAGGTGATTGCCAATGATTATCACGAACTGCATGACGCCGATGTGCTGGTGATCGCCGTCGGCCCGAAAACCTTACTGCGCGAAGACCGTCTCGAAGAACTCGCCGAGACCCGCGCCGCCGTGCGTGAGGTCATTCCCCGCGTGGTCGCCAGCGGATTTGGCGGCGTGATTGTTAATATCACCAACCCGTGCGATGTCATTACCCAGATTATTCAGCAGACCAGCGGCTTCCCGGATACCCAGGTGTTCGGCACCGGCACGTCGCTGGACACCGCGCGCATGAAACGTGTGGTCGGCGAGTTTTTCGGTGTCGATCCGAAAAGCGTGACCGGCTATGTGATGGGCGAGCACGGCGAATCACAGTTTGTCGCCTGGAGCACCGTGACGCTCGGCGGCCGTCCGGTAGCGGAGCTGGCGGGCGATCGTGACGTCGACTGGGCAAAAATGGACGATGCCGTACGCGGCGGTGGCTGGGAGATTTTGCAGGGGAAGGGCTGGACCAGTTTTGGTATCGCGACGGCAACAGCGCGGCTGGTGGATGCGATTTTGTCCGATGCGCACAGCATTTATCCCGTGTCTGCTCTGGATGAAGAACTGAGCGTCTATATCGGTCAGCCTGCCGTTATCGGCAAAAAAGGCATCGTACAGACGCTGCAACCGGAACTGACGGCTTACGAAGGTGTGGCTTATCATGCCTCTGCGCGGGTTATTGCTGCCGCGCTGAAATCCGAAAAATAGCCGATACTGATCACATAACGTTGCAAGGCAGCCCGGGAATATCTGCAAATTGTTCAGGCATTAAGCAGTGAGTTCGAAAGCCATTGACTCATCCCGGTCTGCCCGTATAATCCGAACCCGCAACGCTCCCGAAAGGGACACGCAATGCGCCCTTAGCTCAGTTGGATAGAGCAACGGCCTTCTAAGCCGTAGGTCACAGGTTCGAGCCCTGTAGGGCGTACCATTTAAAATCAAGTGGTTAAGCCTTCTTCACTTCACCATCAAAATCCAAAAGTGCCAGATTAGTGACATGAATCGCCATAACGTCATCGATTTTGCGTGCGTGCTCGGTCAGGTGATTTGGTGACAGGTGTGCATACCTGCGTACCATTTCGATAGATTCCCAGCCTCCCATTTCCTGCAATGCAGAAAGTGGCACTCCGGCCTGAACTAGCCAGCTTGCCCAAGTGTGCCTCAGGTCGTGGAAACGGAAATCTGTAATTCCTGCCCGCTTTAAACCAGTCCTCCAAGCCGTGTTATCATCAACGCGCATCTTTCTCACCTCAGCAGTCTTTGTTCCATCAGCGCGGTGCCATGCTGAGTTATGGACAAACACGAACTTGTTGTGACGACCAATCTGCTCTTTCAGAACTTTGCATGCGGTATCATTCAGTGCGACGCCAATAGCCTTGCCCGCTTTGGCGTTCTCCGGATGTATCCATGCAACCTTCCTCTGCATATCAATCTGCGACCATTCCAAATCCAAAATGTTAGACCTGCGCAGTCCAGTTGCCAGCGCGAAGATCACAATCGGTTTGAAGCTGTCCGGCATGCATTCTATGAGCGTTAATGCTTCTTCGCGTGTCAGCCATTTGACGCGGCGGGAGATTGGCTTTCTCGTCTTGATGACAGGTGCCTTGCTTAGCCACTTCCATTCATCGGCGGCGATCCGAAATAATCCGCGAATGAATGAAAGGTATTGGCTGCGCGTGGCCGCTGAAATCATCTTCTCTTTGTACTCAGGGACTGGCTTACCTTTCCTCAGAGCTGCATCCCTGCGCGATTCCCATATCTGCTTGTGCTTCCTGTTAGGCATCCTTGCCACCGCTTTCATCACCTTATCCTCAGTAATGCTGGATAGCGGCTTTCCGGAGAAATGACCCAGGAAGAATTCAATCTTCGCCCTGTCATCGTCCAGTGATCGCTTATGTTCCTTTTCCGTCAGCCAGCGCAGGCAAGTTTCATCAAATGTGTGCTCGGCTATCTCACCGAGCTTATCGACTCCCCATGCTTCGGCCTTTAGCTGATCGAAGAGCTCCTGCGCTTGCTTCTTGTCTGACGTGCCAAGGCCGCGTCTAACTCTTTCGCCGTTCGGGCGAACGAAATCACAGTACCAGTTGCCGTACCTTTGTTTGAGCCCCATGCAGTATTCCTCTCTGTATGGCCGGCTCCTGCATTCACGGCCTGATTGTGTTGCTGATTGTGGATATATTCAAGACATGCTGACTTCAGGATTTCGAATCGCCCTCCACCATTTGCTCCGGACTTGCCGGCCATGAGCTTTCCAGCCTTAATTAACTGGCGAACGGTGCGGGGGGATTTCTTGAGAAACGCTGATGCTTCAGGCAGGTCGAATAGCACATCATCCATGCGGATATCTGCCATGCTTACCTCTCTTCAAACTGACCATTGATGCAGCCAATAGTCCACATGAACAGAGCCAGGCTGTATGCGGGAGAAATCGGCTGATGGTGTTTTTTAATGATGGGACCGGATAGGGTGTCGAAGGGTGCTTTGGGATTTGCTGCTATTGCTGAGTGGAGTTCGTCGCTACATCTTCGCGCAGCGGAGCGCAGGGCGTTTCTTTCTGCCTCGGTCATGTCTACTCCAGTTTTACACCGGGGATTTTGCCTGCTGAGATGGCGTCGTAGATATCACGAGCATCATCTTGTGTAGATGTTCCTTCGTTCAAGATTGAAATCATCTGCTCTATAGCCTCATCCCTTGCCACATCTTCAGGTGAGCGGATAGGGCGGAAGAAATCCTTATTAATTCCATTGTAATCACCATGCCGCTGACCACTGGCTACGATGATTACATCGCCATCCTGACCAAGCACTTTCTCTATACCCCATTCCAAATCGACAGCGCCAGTTTGCCGATGTTCGGGTATTCGGTTAGTGATCAAACCGGGGATGCGCTATCCCACTACGGTGTGGGGACGCGTATAGGTGGCCTGACGCAATTTACCGCCGGGGAACTCCAGGCGGTGGGTGGGGCAGCAATATGCACGACCACCGCGGGTGTAGCTTGCCTGGCAGGCGGTTATCTGGCAGCCTCAGGGATAGATACGGCTAATGCAGGCTTTAACACCTTCCTGTCTGGTGTCAACCAGAAAACCAGCGGTGCGTATTTGCTGGAAGGGTTGGGAGTCTCTCCACAGTACTCGGAAGGGATTTACGGCCTGACGCAGGTGGGCGCGGCGGGGATTGGCGGAGTAGGAAAAGCGACGTCAGTTACTGCCGATGTGGGTGCAAAAGGCGCTGGCAGTGTCACATTCCATGCGGCGGATGATATTCGGTTCTCGCAAAATAGCTTTTCATTCAATAAAACTGACCGAGACACGGGTAAAAATTACACATACGACGATTTGGTACAAAGCATGCGGACTAATGGTTGGAAAGGTGATCCAGTTGACGTCGTTAAAATGCCTGATGGCAAGCTGACTAGCATGGATAACACTCGAATTGCCGCGGCCAGAGAGGCGGGGATCGACGTTAAAGCTAGCGTCCGTGGATTTGATGATCCATTGACGCCAGCTATTCAAGAGGCTAGAGGGTGGCAGAATTTTAATACTTGGGGTGAGGCCATTACTGGTCGTATAAACAAACAGTCAGGGGGGTTTTCTACTTCTAATCCTTACGGTTCAACAGAACCACCACGTATTTCTGGAGGTGCTAAATAATGAAGCCTTTTTTGTACGACCTTCCAATTTTACCCAATAGTTTTGAATTCCCTGTTGATTACTTAGATGTGGTTTTAGCTGATGAGTTTTTAGATATAGAGCCTTGGCGGCTTCTATCGAAAGATATGGCGACATCTCTTTTTTATTACAGCTCGATGCTTTTGAAGTTTTCGGGGGCTGCCCTGGTTCCCTTTGCAATTATTCAAGATGAGTCAGGGCTGTATAATGATGGCTGGGTTGTTCTTGCTTGTTTTGATGGGGGAGGTAAGGATGGCACTACGGGTGTCCGGATTTATGATTATTCAAAACCGAAGTTAAGTCCTTGGGATAATTTGTCTTATTCTGGTTTCTCTGAATGGTTTAGTGCTGCCAAAGAAGAGTCTTCCCGCTATAAAGCCGAGCAAGTCGAAGACAAAGACAATGGCTATTCCTGATATATGAAAAAATTGGGGACATGGTTCGTTAACCATACGCCATTCTCAGCCTGAAAAAAGTTGAATCCCTGTTGGTGCATCCGCAGGGCTTCAACTTTTAGCACCGCAGGCTTTCCATATCGCTGTCCGACAGCTACGGCTGTGGTTATGTCTTGTGATAGATGCACATGGTGACGTGAACCTGCAATCAATCCTTGCTGAAGAATAGATTCAAAAAAGCGTGTTGCAGTGCCATGGTAGAGGAATTCTGGCGGTTTTTTCTCCATATGTTGAAGGTTCACGTCTGGTGTAGAATGTCCCTGAACTGCACGAATACGCTGGCCATCTTCGGAGAGAGTAAAACGTTTCTTATCACTGCTATTTACTACTGTCTGAATTATTGCCTGATCAAGTACGCGGCCTTCTTTCGCCGCGCCGAGAATCAAAGAATTGATATCTGCCCAGCCTTCTACATCAAGTTGCAATCCGATGGTGTCAGGTTTATGACGTAAAATATAACTTAGAAATTTACTTATTTCGTTAAGCATCTTGCTGTCCATGATTGCCCTAATTATGTTTGCCATGGGTGTGATGCCTGAGATATTAGCACACCCAAAACACGTCTCTTCCACGTTTTGAAATGCACACTGAATAGACGTCCCTGCCCATAATTCTGCATAATCCCAACATCCCAATTAAATCTTCAAACTCCGTCAGACGTTGACTTTAAAAAACATCGCTGGCGCACTCAAAATCCTGCTGAACGAATGGTCTTCGAGATCTGCCGGAGACCACGCAGGCAGCGCCGTCACCGCCAAAGGCGACGCCACGCTGGCGGCAGTCAACGACATCAACCTCAACACGATGGACAAGAGCAGCCATCAGAGCAGCGGTAAAAATCAGACTGACAGCAACAACGCCACCCGCACGGTGGTGAGCAGCGGCGGCGACCTGACGCTCAGCGCCGGGCGCGACCTTAACTCGCAGGCGGCGCAACTGACCGCCGACCTCAACGCCTCACTCAGCGCCGGTCGCGACGTCAACCTGAACGCGCAGCAGACCAGCACCTACAGCGAAACCCACGGCAGTAAAAGCGTGAGTATCCGTGAAAATGTCGGGCAGGAAGGGACAGCGGTGGTCAGCGGCGGAAGTACACAAATTAGAGCGGGTCAGGATGTTAATGCTCACGCCGCAAGTGTCACTGCGAAGCAGAACATCTCAGTCAATGCCGCTCGTGATGTCAATCTTGATACTGCCACAGAGAGCAGTTACGCCTACGACGAGAAGACGAAAACCAAGAAACACCTGTTCTCCGGCACGACCACGCACACGGTCGCTGAGGACTATGCCACCACAGAGAAAGCCTCGCAGCTGAGTGGCGACAAGGTGTCAGTTGTTGCCGGGCAAGACCTGACGGTCAAAGGTTCGTCCGTGGTCGGTGACGGGGATGTGACGCTGAAAGCGGGGAAAGACCTCAACATCGCGGCGGCGACAGAGGAACAGTCCAGCTACCGGCTGAGTGAGAAAAAAACCAGCGGCATGTTCAGCGGAGGCGGTCTGGGCGTGACGTTCGGCAGCAAATCCTCGCGTCAGCAAATCAATCAGGACGGCACCACCCAGAGCCAGAGCAGCAGTGCCGTCGGCAGCACCGGCGGCAACGTGAATCTGATTGCCGGTGAACAGGCGCATATCGGTGGCTCGGATGTGATCGCTAAAAATGACGTCAACATCGTCGGCGGCTCGGTCACGGTTGACCCCGGCAATGACATGCTGACCCGCAAACAAATCTACGAGCAGAAACAAAGCGGCCTGACGGTCTCGCTGTCGAGCCCGGTGACGGATGCGCTGTTGTCGCTCACCAGCATTGCCAAACAGGCCTCACAGACCGGCGACGGCCGAATGAAAGCACTGTATGGCGTGCAGGCGGTGGAGCAGGGCTGGATGTCCTCGATGGACGGGACCGCAACGCAGGCGTCTCAGTTGATGAATGGCAAAGTGGATGGCAACCTGGTCCAGTTGCAGGTCAATATCGGTGCGAGTAAAAGTAAATCCACTTCCGAACTGGAACAAAATCAGGTCACTGGCAGCACGATTACCGGTGGACGTAATGTTGCCATCGTTTCGACAGGTGCCAACGGGCAAAGCGGTGATATCACTATCACCGGCAGCGGTGTGACGGGAAATAAAGTCACGCTTGCTGCGCAGAACGATCTGCTATTGCAGGCCGCGACGAATAACAGCAAACAGACGAGTAAAGACAGTTCAAACGGCTGGAGTGTCGGCGCGCATATCTCACTGGGTAAGGAAACCGGCATTGGGGTACAGGGTAATGGGTATGCTGCGAAAGGTTCCTCGGACGGTGAAACGACGGAATACGTCAATACCCGCGTAAATGCCAAAGATAACCTGATGCTAAGCAGCGGGCGTGACACCGTACTCTCCGGAGCGCAGGCGTTGGGCGATAAAATCACGGCAAATATCGGGCGTGATTTGACGCTCACCAGTCAGCAGGATACCGACGACTACCAGAGTAAACAGCAGAGCATCAGCGGTGGATTCAGCTTCACCTTTGGGTCGATGACGGGCTCCGCTTCCCTGAGTATGAGCAAGTCTAAAACCCAAAGTGAATACGCCAGCGTCGGCGACCAGAGCGGGCTGTTTGCCGGTAATCAGGGCTATGACATCTACGTCGGTGACCATACACAACTGAACGGCGCTGTTATTGCCTCGACGGCTGATGCGGCAAATAACAGCCTGAATACCGGGACGCTGGGCTGGGACGATATCGAGAACAAGGCAAACTACAGTGCCAGCAGCGTCGGGGTCAGCGCCGGTTTCTCATCCAGTAAAGACCAGGGGGACGTGCGGCACAATGCAGGGGGTGTGCTGCCGGTGATGACCAATGCCAGCGGCAGCGCATCGGGCACCTCCCGTTCAGCGGTTGCTGATGGCAGCATTACGGTGCGTGATACCGGCCAGCAAACGCAGGATGTGAGTACGCTGAGCCGTGATACGGAGAACGCCAACGGGCATATCGATAAAATTTTCGACAAGCAGAAAATAGAAGAAAATCAGGCCGTGGCGCAGGCTATCAGCCAGGTGGGCGTCCAGACGATGCAGAATGTGGTCATGCAGGCGCAGGTGAATGCACGAAGTGACGCACTCGCAAGATTGTCAGGCACGGCGGAGTACAACAATGCCTCGCCTGCCGACCAGCAGAAGATGCTGGAGAACTCACCGGAAAACGTTGCTGCTGAGCAGAAATACGGCATCGGCAGCCCGTTCTGGACGGCGGGCACGGCGATATCAGGCGCGCTGGCAGGCTTAACCGGTGGCGACATGAGCCAGGCGCTGGCGGGCGGGCTGGCCCCTTATCTGTCTCTGGCGGTGAAGGCGGCGACCACAGACGCCAAAGGCAACGTTAACCAGGCTGAGAATATTACGGGGCACGCCCTTGCCGGCGCGGTAGTTGCCTATCTGCAGGGCGGCTCCGTGACCGGAGGCGCAGCGGGTGCGGCGACCGGCGAACTGGCGGCGCAGCTGATTGCGAAAGAGCTGTATCCGGGAGTAAAACCGGAAAACCTGACGAATGAGCAAAAGGCGAATGTGAGTGCCTTGAGCACGCTGGCCGCAGGACTGGCAGGCGGCGTGGCGGGGAATTCGTCTGTTGCAGCCGGTACTGCGGGGATTGCAGGGAAGACTTCGGTTGAGAATAACTATCTAAGCGCAGATCAAGGACTCGCTTTTGATAAAGAAATGCAGAGTTGCAAAGCTTCCGGTGGTGACTGTACGGCAGTGATTGATAAGTGGAAGAAAGTCAGTGACGAGCAAAGTGCAACCCTCGATCCTAAATGCGCTGAGAATCCTTTGCTTTGTCAGAACGTTGACAAACCGATCATTGAGATGGGTTCGGAAATGGCACAGCGTCCAGAATGGGTAGGAAATTTGCCTGGTGCGGACGTGATGACTGATGAGCAAGCTAAAATCTATGTTCAATACTGGAATGCACAAGATCTGGAAAAAATAGATGTTAATAGTCCTGCTTGGACGAAATTTGCGACGTTTATATCAGATCCAGAAAACCAGGCCGCAGTGGCTTCACTTGGAGTACTGGGTAAAGATCTTGTTCTTATAGCAAAAATAGCTTCACGACTAAATCATTGTTTAAAGAAATGTCAACTCAGGGTATTAAATTTACACCTGAAAACATTGTTAGTGCGGCAAAAGATTCCAGCGGGAAAATTATTTTCCTTGAAAAAGGTAGTTCTAAAGCAGGTTTGCAGCATATTGTCGAGGAGCATGGTAGCCAATTTGCACAAATAGGTGTGTCAGAAGCACGTATTCCGGATGTGGTAATGAAAGCTGTGACTGATGGTAAAATAGTTGTTTATCAAGGGACTGGCACTGGTCGCCCAATCTATGAAACCGTGATAAATGGCAAAAGATACAATATTGCTGTCACTGTAGGTAATAACGGGTATATCGTAGGTGCTAATTTACGGGGGGCAGTGAAATGAGAAAAATAAAATTAATGGCTGATTATCAATGTCATCCATTATGGAATATTTCCACAGAAGACCATGGAGATATTTCGCCAGAAGAATTTCCAATATCTTCGGAATTAAAATATAGACTTAGAGAATGGGCCGAACGGTATGATGCCATACTCAATATAGATGATCCGGCTTCGTCTGGTTTTGAAAGCAAAGAGGAAGAAAAACAATTTATTGACGATGGTCATAAACTAGCGCGTCTTCTTCAAGAAGAACTTGGAGACAGTTATAATATTATTTATCACTCTGAGTATTAATAAATCCCGGCCACCGAGCCGGGATTTTACTTTATACGCCAGCGGGTCACTCCTCAGCCGCTAGCCGGATGATCAGCTGTCCCGGCTGCGTGATCACCTCAAGCTTCTGCCCGGTGGTAAATGCCCGAGCCAGTGCCCCTTGAGGGGGATCTGTGGATACGGATCGCGCAGTCCGTGGTTAGGGCGGTAACACAATACTCTGACGTGCTTGGAGTGTGGCGGGTAATGACGTAGAAACATGTTCAGTCATGATCAACTCATGCCCAGTTGGTGGTGGTGAGCGGTCAGTCACTGCTAGTAACACTGACTGACCGCGCTAATTACATTAGTCCTTTACTTTAGCCGTCGCTTTGCTGACGCGCGCCACGTTCTGTGTGATCTGGCTTTTTACAATCACCGCATCAAGTACCGCTTTAGCCATTTCCTGGTCTTCGACAGGTCTCGCCGCCAGCGCTTCAAAACGTAACTTCACATCATCTTCAGGTTCACGTTCGCCCGGTTGGAATAAGAGAAAGTCAGAAGTGACATGCAGAACAATCGCCAGCTTTTCTAATGCATCCGCAGTAGGTATGGGCATAGAGGGATTTTTCGTCCATGAAAGCGCTCCAGGTTGATTAGATACTCAGAAGATTTACACATTCTTCTGGCAAAGCCGGACACATACGTTTTCTTCCAGCACCTCAAAGAGCATGGTGGAGGGTATTGGCTTGGTCAGGTTTACGATGACTGGTTTGGGTTTGTTATCGAGGAGCCGGTATCGCTCAGGCGAGGAATGGAGTATTTAATAGTGACGAGGGGCAACCAGGAGGGAATCATGGAGTTTGATGACAGTCTGGATAACTTCATGTTGAAAGGGTGAGACAAAGATGGGACGTATAAGGAATGGCAAGCCTTAACAAGGTTTGTCATCTTTTTGCATGTTGGGACATGTGAGTGAGGCTACATGCGGTAATTTAATGATTTATTAAACGGTTCTTAGAACTTCTAAGCCGTAGGTCACAGGTTCGAGCCCTGTAGGGCGTACCATTTCAAAGAAAAAAATCTCTCATCAGCCAGCTCACGCCCGCCACTATCACCAGATTCACTATCACGCTGATGGCGAACCAGGTTCTGAACGGCTGTTTTTGTGTTTTATGCCGAAAAAGCTGCTGACCGGCAATCGCCCCCATCCAGCCACCGGCAACACCCAGCAGCAGCAAGGTAAATTCCGGCACCCTGCTTCTCGCTTTATATGCCGCCCGCTTGTCTATACCGTAGAACACCAGCGTCAGCAGATTGACGATCAGGAACCACGTCACAAACGGATGCGGTAAGCATGCGCTGCCCGCAGCGGCTGAGGCTAACAGCAGATAAACAATATTCTTAAAATTCATCGTAGTGACAGCATATCTACACTTTCAGCCTGTACGCCGGAACCGGCCTTGTCGTCCCCGTCAGGGTATCAAATACCTCAACCTCAGACGTGGCGACCGGCATCCCCGTTTTTCTCAGCCGGAGGACATCTGCAGCAATACGCTGAAGCCCGAACCAGAACAGGCCGTCCAGAGGATTGACCTCCAGCCCGGCTTCGAGCGCTAACCGGAGACGATCGCGCGGTGCTTTGGTTTGTTGCGCTATCTGCCGGTAAGGGGCTTCATTGATGCCTGCCGCGTTAATGCGCCGGATACGGGTGGCAAGATGGTACTGAAATTCGTCCGGTATCCCGCCCAGATCCATTTTCAGGCTGTAGACACAGCCGAAACGCTTGCCATTAAACAGGACGTTTTTCTGGCTGAGTTGCAACTCATCGCGCACACGGTCAATGAGTTGCGGCGCACGGGTCAGCAGAAGCCGGAAAGGAAGCTCAAAGCTGGTGACGTAATCGACGTTCAGCAGCGCAATTCGCAGACGCTCCTCTGCACCCGCCTTATTCTCCTGACATTCGGCAATCACATCTTTCCATTGCTGGATAAGGCGAGGGGATTCAGTGGTTTCAGTAAAACGATATTTTTCAATCTGGTAATCAATGCGTCCGGTCACACCGAATTCCCTTCTGGTCACATTTCAGTATCGGTTGTTTACTTTACCAGCGGCAGGTCACCACCGGAAGCCTTCAAAAAAGCCTGACCGTGAGGCGTTAGAAATCCAGCTCAAGGGCAAAACACAGATAAGCCATTAACGGCGCGCAATGTCTGAACTGCTCAGCACAAAACTCAACAACATCCGACCGGCACAACTCTTCAAAGGCGATGTTTTTAATTGCGATAAAATCTTTGCGTTTTAATTCAGCTAACAGCGGATGGTTTTTATCATAGCCTCTTGGCGGACGGCTCAGGCTGTCGCCATCCATCACAAAACCGTTATCGTGCAATGTCTTCAGGGCTTTCTGATAAGCATTGGGATTCTCATCAATACAGGCGCGGATCGCGTTTAACGCTTTCGATTCCGGATGCCAGATCCCTGCGGCAATAAAACAACCGTCTTCGGCGATGTGCACATACAGGCCGGGCGCGTGAACATCTTTCCCCTGAAAATGACGAAACTGAATGCCGACATTGGTTTTGTAAGGCGTTTTATCTTTGCTGAAACGGCTGTCGCGTTGCGGGCGCATCAGGCTGCCACCCACTTTTTTAGACACGGCAGTCAGTCTCGGGGAAATGGCAACAATCTCTGGTTGCATGTGTTCGATAAACTTCAGCGCGGGCGTTCTCAGCGTATTCTCGTATTCATCCTGATTCGCTTTAAACCAGTCACGGGTGTTGTTCCGGGCGAGCTTATTGAGAAATTGCAAACCGTCGGCGCTAAAAATTGCCCCTGCCGGAGCCGTCTTTCCAGATGTCTGAGTCGTCATTATTGATGAACCTTTATCACTGCCAATGTGGAAAATAAGGGTAATCCTGACGCCAGATCCTATTCGGTGCCTGCCGAAAAGCCAACAGATTTGGAAAACCTTTCGCAAAGCGAACATTGGCCAGCGCGTGGATCCTCCCGCCGCTTACTGTTAAACATTCCTCTTAAATCATTCTGTTACACAAACCCATATAAAGAGTAATGGATTGATCGTTTTCACCGATCAGTCTGATCAATTCGATCTGTTTAACCAATTATCTTTTTGTTTTCTATGCCGATAAGATCGCCGCGCTTTATTAAGTGTTTACCTTATGAGATTCACATTATTTCGATTGCTGTCGGAAGGTATTGCTTTGCGCTTTTTTTGACATGACGGAATGGATACTGAAATGGACATCAGAGAAGAAATCGTGTTTTCCCCTGACTTGCCAGACCGTGACCCGCCGGCACGTATTCTGGTGATAAAACTCCGCCATTTTGGTGATGTGCTACTGATCACGCCCTTAATCAGCACATTAAAAGCGAACTATCCGCGCGCCCTGATTGATGTGCTGGTGTATGGCGGCACGGAGGTGATGCTGGCGGGAAATAAGGCGTTATACCTCACCTATACCGTTGACCGGACGCTGAAACAACAGGGGCTTAGGCAGCAATATCGCGGCGAGAGGGCGCTGCTGAACAGTTTGCGCGGACGGCATTACGATCTGATCCTCAACCTGTCAGATCAATGGCGGGCGGCATTTTACTGTTACCAGCTCCATCCCAAATTCAGCATCGGTTTTCGTTATCCCCGGCGTGACAATCTTTTATGGCGGTTTTGCCACTCGGCGCTGGTGGATACCGCCCGGCACGCTTCACAGCATACCGTCATGAATAACCTGAGCATTTTGCAGCCGCTGGCATTACGCGACAGGGTTACGGATGTCACGATGGCCTGCCGGCAGAGGGACGTTGATCATCTGGCGCGGTTGTGCGGGAAAACACCGCTTACCGACTATATCGTGATCCAGCCGTCTGCACGCTGGGCATTCAAAAACTGGTCGATGGCCTCATACAGCAAACTGATTGATCACCTGATGCAGCGTGGCGAAAAGGTGGTGATCACCGGTGGCCCTTCCGCCGGAGAACGCGACACTGTCCGGCAGATCCTTGATGGCTGTCTTTATCCGCAGGACATTATCAATCTGGCCGGAAAACTGGACATGCCTGAACTGGCGGTACTGATTGACCGCGCCAAATTGTTTATCGGCGTGGACTCCGCGCCGATGCATATGGCCGCCGCACTGCAAACACCTTCTGTTGTCCTTTTTGGCCCCAGCAATCTCAGACAATGGCATCCCTGGCAGGCACCTCACACGCTGATCTGGGCAGGCAATTATCGTCCGCTGCCGTCGCCGGAGGACATTGATACCGGTACGGCGGAGCGATACCTCGATGCCATTCCGGTGGCGGATGTGATTACCGCGGTTTCCCGCCGTCTGGCATTGCTCAACGCACCGGTGATCCGCCCGGCAACATCACAAAATTGTTTACCTGAAATGAGTTGATCATGATCCCACCCGTTCCTGCTGTTGCATCTTCCACTGCCCGTCGTCATCTTATCCGACCGGATAACGCGGCGGCTTTTATGCTGGGCGTGTCCTTGCCGGTCTCCAATGCCCTGATGCATCTTGCGCTGGGGAGCATCTTGTTATGTGTTCTCTGGCAGCGTGACGGAAAAAATCTGCGCAGACTCATCCGGCATCCGCTGGTGTGGTTGCCTGCGCTGATGTTCACTCTGCTGGCCTGTTCTGTTTTTCTGCAACCGCAGGATTACGGCGCGGAGATGGTGGAGAAGTACAAAAAGCTGTTGTATGTCCTGCCGCTGGCGCTGTTTTTCCTTAACGTCCCGGCGGCGTTTAACCGGTTTGTCAGCGGATTTTTACTGGCAAACGGCGTGATATTGCTGCTCAGTCTGGCGGCCGGTCTTCTTCCCCTGTCGATCGGGCATATCAGTCCGCTGAACCCGACGGTTTTTAAACTGCACATCACGCAGAATTTCTTTATGGCGCTGGCGGCGCTGCTGTGGCTGTCGAGGGCCTTTGCCCATCGGGGGATCAGACGACCGGGCTATGCTGTGTTGGTCGTGCTGGCCAGTTATGACGTGCTGTTTCTGGTATTAGGCCGCACCGGTTATGTCGCGCTGGTCGTTGGCACCGGCGTCTGGCTGTTGCTGTCTTCGGGATGGCGTCAGCGTCTGGCCGTGATGGCATGCGGGGTGTGTGTGATTTGCGTGGTGGTGCTGATTCCCAACCGTGCGGCGGAACGCGTGGTGCTCGGCGTGGCAGAAATACACCATTGTCTGTCGCTGACCGGTGGCGATGCTTACGACGCCTGCAAAACATCGATGGGGCAACGCACGGCGTTTGTCCAGAAATCGCTGCGGCTGATAAAACACTCGCCGTGGTTCGGGAACGGCGCGGGCAGTTTCTGGTACGGCAATCCGGATACCGGTTATCAGGTTAATAATCCGCATAATCAGTATCTGCTGGAAGCCGTACAGTCCGGCCTGACGGGGCTGGCATTGTTTCTTGTCTGGATGGCGTATTGCTACCGCGAAGCCTGGCGGCAGCCGGTCGCCATCCGCAACCTGATGATCGCGGTACTCACTGCCTATATGGCCTGCCACTTATTCAACGCCTTCCTGCTCGATTCAGCGGAAGGCCATTTGTTTATGGTGATGGCGGCGGTGCTGGCGGGGAAGGGCATGAAGCGAAGGCAGGAATAGCCTGTTCCTGCCTTCATGCTGACCGTGACGCTTACAGGGTGAAAACAGACGGGGCTCTGCCTTTTGCCAGCCCGTCATTCGCCCGTTCACTCAGCTCAAACAGCACCGGCACTAAATGCGCGGTCGCCTTGAGATAGGCGCTGATCTGCGGGATACCTTCCGGCGGGACGATCTCGCCATTCTCCAGCCCTTCGCTCAGGCAAAGCAGACCATGACACAATCCTTCGGCAGAGTCTGAGGCCAGCGCGCTGAGATCGTAAAGCTGGGCATCTTCAAAGTGACTGAATTCCAGCTCTGCGATCAGTGAGCGGAAGACGGTAATTGAGTTTTCTGTTAATGCAGTTTCGGTGTTCGTCATTTTAAAAGCTCCTAGATGATTAAATGACTGCAACACAAGACGCTAAACTTGGGTGGCAGCTCAGACGGGGTTAGCGTACCGGACACACTAGGAAAACCGGTGCTTCTTTCGAAGCCCCCACCTGAGCCACCATTATTTAGAGTGAATCAAAGTGCGCGGCATTATTACACAATGTCGCCTAGTTATGTCTTTCGGAACGCTAATTCCGGCTGCGGATTTTGCCGCAGCAAGGAGACTTTATTCCTGCCGCCGGAACAAAGAAACAGGCTGGATGCATTTACAGGGAGTTGTATTCAGATCTGGAAGACGTCTCGCAAAGAGCAGTATAAAAGCAATCGATGTGGCAAAAATGGCGGAGTATCCGCTGAAAAATACCAGGGTCATTTGCGGCGATGATGAGCGCCGCGCCGGTGGTGTGGATCCTATGTTCTGAAATCCAGCCGTTACAACGTCGCGATTTTGATATCACCTGCTCGACCACCACCAACGGGATCTTTACTATGATGATCGGCGCAACTTTTCTGACGTTGATGGACAATATCGGCGCGGCAGGGAAGAAGCTGCGCGATATCGGGCAGTAAGTGCGGAAAAATGGTTATCCGCAAAGCAAACAATCATCAGGGAGCGGTATATGCGTGAGCTAACGAAAATGACCAGCGGGCTGGATTATCAGATCAACGATGAGGAATTACGTGAAATTCGTTATCAGACCCGCGATAAAGTGGATGCGTTTAATGCGCTGAGCGCACGACAAACCGCAGAAAAGGACGCACTGATCAGAAAAATATTTGGTCAGGTGGGCAGTAATGTGCATTTTGAAAAAGGCATGCGCATTGATTACGGTATCAATACCGTGCTCGGGAATAATGTCTTTATTAATTTTAACTTTGTCTTACTCGATTGCGCGCCGGTCACGATAGGCAATAACGTTTTTATTGGCCCCGATGTGCAAATTTATACGGCGCAACATCCGCTGGATATTGAGATACGTCGTGAACATATCGGCAGCGCGCGGCCGGTGACTGTCGGTAACGATGTCTGGATCGGCGGAGGGTGTATCATTCTGCCGGGCGTCACTCTGGGTGATGGCTGTACTGTCGGGGCGGGCAGCGTGGTCACGCGATCCGTTCCGGCGGGTTCGGTGGCCTGCGGGAGTCCCTGTCGCGTCATTCGTTAAAGAAATTCCTAATCAAAAAATATTCATGCTTTGAGAAACAAGACATAAAAAAGCCCGCTCCAGGCGGGCTGCAAATGCAAAAAGTACAATATTTCTTAAAGTGCGCACAGCATGAAACACAATGTAATCTAAATCAATTAATTATCTTCCTGAAATAAGTATCAGCACACTTTTTGGGGATTTTGATCAAATAGTGATCGTTATGACGGTTCTTTATATCGCAGCGCATCCAGCAATAAAGCAAACGCGGTGGTGTGTTGTTTGCGGCTGGGATAATACAAATAATAGCCGGGGAAAGGTTCACACCAGTCCTGCAATACCCGTATTAACTTTCCGCTGGCGATGTCCGATGCCACGGAGTCTTCCGGCACATACGCCAGACCGAAGCCGTTAACCGCCGCATCAATTCTCTGCCGCAGGCTGTTAAAGGTTAACTGTCCGTCGACGCGTACTTTTAATTCCCGTCCATCCTGACCAAATTCCCACGCATAAATCCCGCCCATGGTCGGCAGACGCATATTGATGCAGCGGTGGCTTTGTAATTCCTGCGGCGTTAAGGGAATACCTTCCCTGGCGAAATACGCGGGGGAACCGATCACCGCCATGCTCATTTCAGGCCCGATACGCAGGGCGATCATGTCTTTGGCGACCTGTTCCCCGAGACGAATTCCGGCGTCGAAGCGGCCTGTCACAATATCTGTCAGCGCATTATCCAGAATGATTTCGATATTAATATCGCTGTATTCGGCGAGGAATTTTTTTAATACCGGCCAGAGGATCGAATCCACTGCGTGTTCGCCGGCGGTAATGCGGATATTCCCTGCCGGGCGTTCGCGCATCTCGCTTAACGCCTCCAGTTCAGATTCTATTTCTGCAAAGCGCGGGCCGAGGCTGGCGACCATTTTTTCACCGGCTTCCGTCGGGGCAACGCTGCGGGTGGTGCGGGTCAGCAACCGCAGCTCCAGCCGTTCTTCCAGACCCCGGATTGAATGACTGAGTGCCGATTGTGAAACCCCCAGTTTTGCCGCCGCTTTGGTAAAACTGCGCTCCCTCGCCACGACGAGGAAAGAAATTAAATCGTTGAAATTCTCTTTTAACATGCCGGATCCGATTGTCATTACCCATTACTGAGCGGATTATAATCAGTTCATCTTTCGTAAGCGACGCCTATTGATGCCGGATTAGTGAATGAGATTCATAACGGCAATCATAATTTAGCGTCTTATTACCGCGTATTCCGGATGCTATTATCGCCCCATAAGAGTGATGACTATCCCGGTCACATTTAATCTTATCCACGCCTCTGTCACTGCTGTCATTTTCAGTTTCCGATTGAAATCAGCTGCCGTTTGAAAACAAACCACGTGTGATCCCGTGTCGAATCGCGCACTCATTACGCTATTTTTAAGAGGACGCTTGTGATGCATAAAGACGTTATTGACTCCCTGATCGGGTGGATAGATGAACATATTGATAAGCCGTTGAAAATCAGCGATGTTGCTGAAAAATCAGGCTATTCAAAATGGCATTTACAAAGAATGTTTCAGCAGGTCATCGGTGAAACGCTGGGCAATTATATTCGCGACAGAAAACTCGAATTAGCGGCGAATGAACTTCTCCACACAAAAAATGCGGTAATTGATATTTCCTTTAAGTACGGGTACGACTCGCAACAATCTTTTTCCCGCACCTTTTCGCGCAAATACCATTTGCCGCCGCAGGCATATCGCAGAATGCATCAGTCACAACCTGCGTAATGATTAATTACTGACGTACTTTTTGATTTTGTTTTTATTTAACGCAAATTCACTGATTGAGTGAATAACCAGATGGGAATATTGAGGTGGGAAACCATGAATAATTTGGGGCGCATCAGGCCTTTGGCAGTGCTTTGTCTTTTATCCGGGAGTGTAGTGTTTGCCGGCTGTGACAGCGGTAAAAACGCCGCGTCGGGCCAGCCTGCATTACCTGACGTCAATGTCGTGAAACTCAGCACCGCACCGCTGAATATGACCTCCGAATTGCCGGGCAGAACCTCAGCGCTGCGGGTGGCAGAAGTGCGCCCGCAGGTCTCCGGCATCATACAAAAACGTCTTTTCACCGAAGGCAGCGATGTGACTGCCGGACAGGCGTTGTACCAGATTGATCCCGCGCCCTATCAGGCGACGCTGGATAACGCGCTGGGCGCACTGGCACAGGCTGAAGCCAGTGCGCGCATCGCCGTCACCACGGTGAACCGTTACCGTCCGCTGACCGGCACGCATTACATCAGTCAGCAGGATTTCGATCAGGCGCAGGCCACGGCGCAACAGGCGCAGGCGGCAATGGTTGCCGCAAAAGCGGCGGTGAAATCCGCGCGTATCAATCTGGGTTATACCCGTGTGACGTCACCGATTTCCGGGCGTATTGGCCGCTCCTCCGTCACCGAAGGCGCGCTGGTGCAAAACGCCCAAACCACGGCGCTGGCGACGGTTCAGCAGCTCGATACCTTGTATGTCGATGTCACGCAGTCGGGGGATGAATTCCTGCGTCTGCGTCAGGAAATGTCCGGCGGCCAGCTGCGTCAGGTGGAAGGCAAAGCTGAAGTTACCGTGCTGCTCTCTGACGGCAGCGCGTATGCGCCGAAAGGTTCGCTGGAATTCTCCGACGTGACGGTGGACGAAACCACCGGCTCCATCACCTTGCGCGCGCTGATCCCGAACCCTCAGTACCGGTTATTGCCGGGAATGTTCGTGCGTGCGCGGCTTGAAGAGGGCGTTGCTCCGTCGGCGTTACTGGTGCCGCAGGTGGCGATTACCCGCAACCCGCGGGGAGATGCGACGGCGCTGGTGGTTGGCACGGATAACAAAGTGGCACTGAAAAATGTCATCACAGGCAAAGCCTTTGGCGATCAGTGGCAGGTGCTGTCAGGACTGGCGGCGGGCGAGCGCGTGGTGGTGTCCAGCGTACAAAAAGTCAAACCGGGTGAAGTTGTTTCTGCCCACGAACAGCCAGCCAGGTCTTAATCAGGGAACGCGGAAATCATGTCTAAATTCTTTATCGATCGGCCTATTTTTGCCTGGGTGATCGCCATTATCGTCATGCTGGCAGGGGCGATCTCAATCATTAATCTGCCTGTAGAACAGTATCCCAGCGTAGCGCCACCGGCGATCCAGATCCGCGCACAATATCCGGGCGCGGATGCCACCACGTTGCAGAACTCCGTGACGCAGGTGATTGAGCAAAACATGAATGGCCTCGACGGGCTGATGTACATGTCCTCAACCAGCGATTCGTCGGGCACCCTGCAACTGACGCTGTCCTTCAAAACCGGCACCGACGCGGATATCGCGCAGGTTCAGGTGCAGAACAAACTGCAACTGGCGACGCCGTTATTGCCGTCGGAAGTGCAGCAACAGGGGATCACCGTCCGTAAATCGTCCAGCACCTTTATGATGGTGGTCGGTTTTGTGAACAGTAATCACACCATGACCCAGCAGGATATTTCGGACTACGTCGGTTCGAATATTAAAGATCCGATCAGCCGTATCGATGGCGTGGGGGATACGCAGATCTTCGGTTCGCAATACGCCATGCGTATCTGGCTGGATCCGGCCAGACTGAATAATTATCAGCTGACGCCGGTGGATGTGATCAGCGAGCTGAACACCCAGAATGCGCAGGTTGCCGCCGGACAAATCGGCGGTGCGCCACCGGTGCCGGGACAGCAACTGAATGCCTCGCTCATCGCGCAAACCCGGCTGATCTCACCGGAAGAATTTGGCGACATTTTGCTGAAGGTGAATGCCGACGGTTCGCAGGTGCGGCTGCGTGATGTTGCCCGCATTGAGCGCGGCGGGGAAGATTATCAGTTCGTGGTGAAAATTAACGGGCAACCGGCGTCGGCACTGGGGATCCAGCTCGCGGCCGGAGCCAATGCGCTGGATACGGCGGCGGCGGTGCGCGCCGAACTGGAACAACTGCGGCCGTTCTTCCCGGACGGTTTGCAGGTGGTCTATCCCTACGACACCACGCCGTTTATCAAAATCTCGATTAATGAGGTGGTGAAAACGCTGTTCGAAGCCATTGTGCTGGTGTTTCTGGTGATGTTCCTGTTCCTGCAAAACGTCAGGGCGACGCTGATCCCGACCATTGCCGTGCCGGTGGTGTTACTGGGGACGTTTGGCATTCTCGCCGCCTGCGGTTTTACCATCAACACGCTGACGATGTTCGGCATGGTGCTCGCCATCGGGCTGCTGGTGGATGATGCGATCGTGGTGGTGGAAAACGTTGAGCGCGTGATGGCCGAAGAGGGTCTGTCGCCCAAAGCGGCGACACGAAAATCGATGGCGCAAATTCAGGGCGCGCTGGTGGGTATCGCGCTGGTGCTGTCGGCGGTCTTTGTGCCGATGGCCTTTTTCGGCGGCACCACCGGCGTGATTTATCGTCAGTTCTCGATAACGATTGTGTCTGCGATGGCCTTGTCGGTGCTGGTGGCATTAATACTGACGCCCGCATTGTGCGTCACGTTGCTTAAACCGGTGGCGCAGGGCAGCCACGGGAAAACCACCGGTTTCTTTGGCTGGTTCAACCGTAAGTTTGACCAGAGTACGCAGCATTACACGTCCTCGGTCGGGCGGATTTTGCAAAGTACCGGGCGTTACATCGTCATTTATCTGCTGATTGTGGCAGGCATGGTGGTGATGTTTATGCGCCTGCCGACCTCGTTTTTACCTGATGAAGATCAGGGCGTGCTGGCGACGCAGGCCATTTTACCGGCGGGTGCCACGCAGGAGCGGACGCAGAAAGTGCTCGATTCCATCACTGCACACTATATGAATGACGAAAAACGTAATGTCGCGAATGTCCTCACCGTTAACGGTTTCGGGTTTGCCGGACGCGGGCAAAACGTCGGTATCGCCTTTATCGGCCTGAAAGACTGGCGCGAGCGTGCCGGTGACGCCAACAACGTGACGGCGATCGTTCAGCGTGCCAACGCGGCGTTTTCAAAAATCCTCGACGGCACCGTCGTGGCGTTCAACCTGCCGCCGATTATCGCGCTGGGCAATGCCACAGGTTTCGATTTTGAACTGATCGACCGTGGCAATCTGGGGCATCAGAAACTGCTTGAGGCGCGTAATCAGTTGCTGGCGCTGGCAGCGCAGCATCCGGATGTGCTGATGGCGGTAAGGCCGAACGGCATGGAAGATATGCCGCAATACAAAGTGACAATTGATCAGGAAAAAGCCAGGGCGCTGGGGTTATCGCTGTCGGATATCAACACCACCTTGTCGGCGGCCTGGGGCGGCAGTTACGTGAACGACTTCGTCGATAATGGCCGCGTGAAAAAAGTCTATGTCATGAGTGATGCGCCTTACCGCATGATGCCGGACGATCTCAATAACTGGTTTGTGCGCGCGACTAACGGGAAAATGGTGCCGTTTGCCAGCTTCTCGACGGCGAAATGGGTGTATGGTTCGCCGCGTCTGGAACGCTATAACGGACTGTCTTCACTGGAGATCCTCGGGCAGCCTGCGCCGGGTAAAAGTTCCGGCGAAGCCATGGCGCTGATGGAACAACTGGCGGGGCAGTTACCTGCGGGGATGGGTCATGACTGGACCGGCATGTCGTATCAGGAACGCATGAGCGGTGAACAGGCACCGGCGCTGTATGCCATCTCGCTGGTTGTGGTGTTCCTGTGTCTGGCGGCACTGTATGAAAGCTGGTCAATCCCGTTCTCGGTGATGCTGGTAGTTCCGCTTGGCGTGGTCGGCGCGTTGCTGGCGACCAGCCTGCGCGGGCTGAATAACGATGTGTATTTCGTGGTCGGCCTGCTGACCACCATCGGGCTGGCGGCGAAAAACGCCATTCTGATCGTCGAATTCGCCAATGATCTGATGCTGAAAGAAGGCAAACCGCTGCTGGAAGCCACGCTTGACGCGGTGCGGATGCGGTTGCGGCCGATCCTGATGACGTCGCTGGCGTTTATCCTCGGGGTCCTGCCGCTGGCGATCAGCAACGGCGCGGGTTCCGGTGCACAAAACGCGGTCGGAACCGGCGTGATGGGCGGGATGATTTCCGCCACGTTACTGGCCATCTTCTTTGTGCCGGTGTTCTTCGTGGTGGTGCGCCGGCGTTTCGCCGGGACGCCCGGCCAGAGCGAAGAGTAAGGGCGGAAGGGGCTATTAATGAGTTTAATTCATAGCTCCTTGCGTATTCAGCTATATAGTCGCAACAAACGAATGGCGCTACAGTCTGTATTACGATGACTATTCCAGCGGCGGTTGCCGCAGCGGAGAATGAAATGACTGACAAAATGAAAATTACCCGAAGCGGTTCTGTGCCTTCTCAGAACGGTCCTGAAAGTTACTTCACCGGTAAGGTGCGTATCGACTCGCCGTTCAGCGGCACTGAATCTGCCCGTGTGGGCGGGGCGACCGTGACCTTTGAGCCGGGCGCCCGTACCGCCTGGCATACCCATCCGCTGGGTCAGACGTTGATCATTACGCAGGGTCGCGGCTGGTTACAGGAAGAGGGCGGCGAAATCCGTGAAATGAACGTCGGCGATATCGTGTGGATCCCGGAAGGGGTGAAACACTGGCACGGCGCAACCCCTGAGAATGCCATGACGCACATCGCGATTGCCGAATCCCTGAACGGCAGCCCGGTAGAGTGGATGGAAAAAGTGACGGACGCGCAGTATTCCAGATAATGTAAAGTCACACGTTAATGTCTGCAAACGGCTGCCCTTTGGGTGGCCGTTTTTTTATCCTAAATTATCGGGCTAACCGCTCACCTGTTTTATTTACGGTTAAAAAGCCCCGTTATTCGACGCATTAAAACCGCCGCTTTCTGTAGCCCTGTAATCACTAACTCGACTAATATAAACAGACATCAACTACAGAGTCGTATCGGTATGCCTTATTATTCTCCGGGTGAGAGTCTCGTGCGTGAGCGTTCGGATCGCTTTTTAAAGCGAATGTATTTAATGCGCATGCTCGGCACTTTCCTCTGCTTTTTTCCGGTGCTTTCCGTTCTGCTCGAACGTCAGGTTTCCTGGATACCGATATGTCTGCTGGCGCTGAATGCGTTTGTCTGGCCGCATGTCGCGATGCTGATTTCCCATCGCGCAAAACATCCTAATCAGGCCGAGTTCAGAAATCTGGCGTTTGACGCCATCGCAGGCGGCGCATGGGTGGCGCTGATGGGCGTGTGCCCGCTGCCGTCGGCCATTATTACGTCTATTCTGATTGCCGACCGTTTCTCTGCCGGTGGCTGGCATTTGCTGCGCCGTGCCGCGCTGTTTTATTGCGCTGGTTTTCTCCTTTGCTGGCTGGCGGCGGGAATGCCTTTTTATCCCGTCGTCACCGACCGGACGCTGTGGCTGACGCTGCCGCTGTCGACTATTTATATTATTGCCTTCAGCGCCGCCAATTATTCCATCTCCCGCAAGCTGCGCGATAAACAACATGAGCTGGAAAAGGCGGCGCTGATGGATCCGTTCCTCGGGCTGCCAAACCGGCGTTTACTTGACCGGCGGCTGATGCTGGAATTTGAACGTTCGAAACATGATTTATCCTGCCTGATGGTATTGGGCGTGGATGATCTTAAGATGGTGAATGACTTATTCGGGCGCGAGGCGGGGGATTATGTATTGCGATCCGTGTCAGCGATTTTGCGCCATGAAACCGGGCAAAATGATTTCCCGGCTATTCTGGGCGGCGATGAATTTGTGGTGATCCTGCCGGGCGTCTCCGAAGAGGAAGCCTATGCCGTGGGTTACCGGTTATTACTGAAAACCTCAGAGATCCGTTTGTCGCAAGACTCGGGTTTCCAGTGCTCGCTGAGTATCGGGGTGGCGACGTCCAGACATCATGAGAATTACAATCAGTGGCTGGCGGCGGCAGAGCGCGCATTAGTGAACGTCAAAAAAAATGGCAAGAACAGTATTGGCAGTGTGGGCCGGGCGGAACTCGCGGCTCAGCTACAATGAAGTGAATTCACCGTTTATCCTGGATGATCAATGAAAAATATCACAATAATGATGGTAGCAGCGGTAGCTATAGCGGGTGTGCTGGCAGGGTGTTCATCGATTGATAAGCCGGTGGGAGACGAAACCTATCGTCCGGCGAATTATGATGCGGCGTTTGCGCAAGGCGAGGCGAGCTATACCACGTCCGTTTTTTCAATTCTTGAACGTCAGCGCCGTGCGGATACCTACAAAAAAATCTTCACGTTTTGTACCGGTAAATTCCAGACGCTGGGCGAAAGTAATGATGGCGAGAAGGTGCACATAAGATTTGCCTGCCTGCCGAAACAGACGTCTCAGACGCAGCAAAGCCCGTATTCGCTGCAACCGGCGACCACGTCACCGTCGCTGTACTGAGACTGAGACGTCGTCCCTTTATCCGAGGAAACATGCACATGGAAAGACCTGATTTCATCCGTCACTGGCGCGAACTCGAAAGCCCGGATGACAGCGGTTATGCCGGTGATGACGAACGGATGTCCTTCGGCGCGCCGCTTGGCAGGGCGCTCGGATTGACGAAAATTGGCATTCACCACGAACGTTTGTTGCCGGGGCGGCGTACCTGTTACGCGCACGCAGAAAGTTCAGAAGATGAGTTTGTCTACGTGCTGGAAGGCACGCCGGATGCCTGGATCAACGGCCACCTGCACCGGCTTAAACCGGGCGATGCCGTGGGGTTTCCGCACGGAACCGGCATCTGCCACACCTTTATCAATAATACGGACGAGGAAATTCGTCTGCTGGTGGTGGGCGAGGCGAATAAACCGGAAAACCGGATTTATTATCCGCTGAATCAGGAATACGAAGCGACGCGCAAAGACCGCTGGCGGGATGTGCCTGAGCAGCAATTCGGTGACCATGACGGCATTTCTGACCGGCGACGTGAGCACAATAAAACGTCTGACTGACCGCCGGAAAACGTAAGAAAAAAGCCGGTGTTCTGAATACCGGCTTTTCTATTTAAGATGTCTGATTACACACATTTACTGCACCGAAAGCGACTGCCAGCGTTGCTGACAATACGGCATCATGCGGTGAATTTTCAGGCTCTGCGCCTGATGACGGTTCAGTGAATAGCCCTCCGGCGTGATCTCTAAGGTATCGCCGGTGTGCAGGGTGAAATCATTATCCACGGACAAGATCAGCTTCAGATTTTTAAACGCCTGAATGCAGATATATTTCAGTCCGGTTTGCGGGATACTCAGGATGTCTATGATTTTCCATTCCATATTCTCACTCCTTTCCTGTGGCTGCCTGATTTTTCGTTTCCCTTTTCTACCTCAAATCCCTGTCATTTTTTGTCATGACAAAGTAATGATTTCTTTATAGGCGTTCCTGTTATTTGAATGCTTGAACTGACTCACAAAAAGCAAGACGGGCTTGCGTACGGATCGCAGAATGAATTAATTAAACGAGATCTCACTCTTTTAGAAAGGTTATTCAGAGCGTAAACGGAAATTAAAAAGACTTGAACTCAACGCTATAAAGCGGGTATTCCTGAGTGCTTTCTACTTTTCTTATATTTTTCAGGGGCAGGACGACATGCATTATTGGATGAAGGGTTTTCTCGGTACGCTGTTCGCGTTAAGCACTTTTTCCTCGCTGGCCAGTCAATGTATCGAAACCCGCGCGGGAATTGACATGGGATCCGGTACCACCAAAATTCAGGTGGCGCAGGTGGATATTTGCCAGCATCAGCTGGGAAAAGTGCTGTATGAAGACCAACGGCCGCTGGGCTTTAATGACGACCTGGGCAAATCCGGCAACAACCACATCAGCGAAGCCATGCAACAGCAAGGCGTGACGGCGCTGAAAGAGATGGTCGATAAAGCCCGCACTTTCCATCCGCAGCGCATTACCGGCGTCGCCACGGCCGTGTTTCGTTCGGCGGCCAACGGTCAGCAGGTGATTGACCGTTTCAATCAGCAGACGCACATCCAGTTGCGGGTGATTTCTCAGGAGCAGGAAGCGGAGCTGGGATTCCTGTCGGCGAAAGCGGCGCTGCATGACAACACCATTAAAAATCAGGATCTGCTGGTCTGGGATATCGGCGGAGGCTCGATGCAAATGACCGCCCTGCGTGAGCAAAATGGTCAGCCGGTGACGGATATTTATCAGGGCAGACTGGCGTCTGTGACGTTGAAAGAATTCATTATCAGCGTACTGAAAAATCAGGCACTGGATAAAGCCGCCTCGCCCAACCCGATTGGCTCGCTGCGCAATACGGTTCTGCGTTACGTGAATTTCTACGCCCGGACGCACGTCAGCCCGCAAATCAAACAGGATGCGCAAACCCGCCGGGTGATCGGAATCGGCGGCGTGCACGGTTTTTCGCTGAAAGATCAGCTGCATCCGAAGGACAATACCTACACGCTGGCCGATGTTGAACGCGTGTCTAAAAATCAGGTATGGAAAGGGGACAGCGAACTTACCGGCGAATACCGCGCCACCGATGTCAGCAATTTGCTGCTGGTGGAAGGTTTTATGCAGGCGCTGAATATCCCGCAGGTGACGATTGTCAAAGCCAGCCTGATCCAGGGCATCCTGGTGCAATAAATCCGGTAAACGATGCGCGACACTGCGCTTAGCGTTTATTCAGAAGACCCCTTTAAGAACGGCTGTTTTCACTGAAGGAGCAGAATGATATGACAACTGACTCAATGACCCCGCCGCAGGATGATTTCATCTGGCTGGAAGGTTTACGCAACGAAAAAGCGCTGGAATGGGCGCGCGGGCAAAATGCCATCACGCTGAAAGCCTTTACGCAGGGCAAGGACTTCGAACCGTTGCGGGAGAAAGTGCTGGAAGGTCTGAACTCACCGGATCACATCCCCGGTGTGTGGAAATGCGGGCATGACTGGTACAACTTCTGGCAGGATGCGCAGAATCCAAAAGGGTTGTTGCGTAAAACAACGCTGGATGAATTCCGCAAAGCACAACCGGCATGGCAAACCGTGCTGGATATTGATGCGCTGGGCAAAGCCGAAGGCAAGGACTGGGTGTTTCATGGCTTCCTGAATCTGAAGCCGGATTTTGACCGTGCATTGTTAATGCTCTCACCCGACGGGGGAGATGCATCAGAAGTGCGCGAGTTTGATTTAGTCACTCAGGATTTCGTTCCCGGCGGGTTCTGTCTGCCGGTCGCGAAAAGCCGTATCAGCTGGATTGACCGCGACCATTTATTTGTCGCGACCGATTTTGGAGAAGGATCCCTGACTGATTCGGGTTACCCGCGCATCGTCAAAATCTGGCAGCGCGGTACGCCGCTCTCTGACGCGGTCACCGTGTTCAGCGCGGAGAAAACCGACATGCTGGCGGCGGGTTATCGCGATGCCATGAAAGGCTTCGAGCACAGTTACGTCGTTCGGGTGATCGACTTCTATCACCGCGAAGTGTTCCTGCTTGATGACGGCAAAGACCTGGTCAAAATCGATCTGCCGACGGATGCCAAATTCAGTACCTGGCGGGAATGGATCCTGATCCAGCCTTCCAGCGAATGGCAGGTAAACGGTGAAAGCTGGCCTTCCGGTTCGCTGCTGACCATGAATTTTGATGCCTTTATGGCCGGTGATCGTACGCTGAAGCCGCTGTTTATGCCTTCTGCTCATGCTTCCCTCAGCGGCGTCACGGCAACCCGTGACCAGCTCAACGGTTATTCTTACACCCGTGATCACATTATTCTCAGCATCACCCGCGATGTGTCCAACCGGCTGGAAGTACTGACGCCAAAAGACGGCGGCTGGCAGCGTCAGCCGTTTGGCAACGTGCCGGAACTGAGCAAAATCAATGCGTGGGGCGTGGATGACGACACCAATGAATATTTCATGAGTGTCAGTGGCTTCCTGCAACCGGCCAGTTTGTCGCTTGGTAATCTGGATAACGGCGCGGAGGTGGAAGCCGAACTGCTGAAACAAGATCCGTCGCATTTTGACGCGTCAGCGTATCAGGTCAGCCAGCATTTCGCGGTCTCCGACGACGGCACCCGCGTGCCGTATTTCGTGGTCTGCCGCAAAGACGTGGCGTACGACGGCAAAAATCCGACCCTGCTTTATGGCTACGGCGGTTTTGAAGTCTCGCTTGACCCGTATTATCTCGGCGTCAGTGGCGTGTCGTGGCTGGATCGCGGCGGCGTGTTTGTGGTGGCGAATATCCGCGGCGGGGGCGAATACGGGCCGGAATGGCACAAAGCGGCGCTGAAGGAAAAACGTCTGCGCGCCTATGAAGATTTCGCCTCCGTGGCGAAAGCGCTGATCGCCAGTAAAATCACGTCTCCGGCCCATCTGGCGGCGCAGGGCGGCAGCAACGGCGGTTTACTGGTCGGCAATATGCTGACGCGCTACCCGGAACTGTTCGGTGCGATTGTCTGTGAGGTGGCGCTGCTGGATATGTACCGGTATACGCAAATCTCGGCTGGCGCGTCATGGATTGCGGAATACGGCGACCCGCAGAAACCGGAAGAGTGGGCGTTTATCCGCGAATTTTCTCCGTATCACAATATCGATCCGGCAAAAAAATACCCGCCGGTGTTGTTCTCTACGGCCACCAGCGATGACCGCGTCGGGCCTGACCATGCGCGTAAAATGGCAGCGAAAATGCAGGCGCTGGGCATCCCGGATGTCTGGTTCTACGAGAATACCGACGGCGGTCACAGCGCCGCTGCTGACAAAAAACAGTCGGCGTTTAAGCGGGTGATGGTCAGTGAATTCCTGATGCATACCCTCGGCCGCCACTGAGCACGTTAAGCTGCTGACTGACCCTCAACGGGATACCCTCGTGGTATCCCGTTCATATTTCGACATGTTTTATCCGCGCTGAATCACCGTAAAAACGTTGCCCCGCTAATCATTCCTTGTTTATTATTTCGGCTTCATTTGATAACAATTATCAAAATCATTTCTTATTCATTCTCATTTTCGGGTAATCGCATGTTAAAGAACACCGCTCGCGTGCTGTCAGTTGCCGGCCTGATGGCCACTTCCTTTGCCAGTTTAGCCACCACCTATCCGCTGACCGTGACGGATATGTCCGGCCAGCAAGTCACGATCGATAAAGCCCCGCAACGGGTAATTTTACAGGATGGCCGTGACCTGCTGGCGCTGGCCGTGCTGGACAAAGCCAACCCGTTCCAGCATGTGGTGGCATGGAATAACCTGCTGAAAAAAACCGACAGCGGCACCTGGGACATGCTGAAAAGCAAATGGCCGGAATCCGCTAAAATCCTTGATATGGGATTCAGCGATAAAGGGCAGGTGGATCTGGAAACTGTGATCGCCAAAAAACCGGATCTGATGGTGGCGCAGTTGCGTGCGAAAGATTCGCTGGCGCAGGCAGGCGTGCTGGATAAACTGGCGGCGTTGCATATTCCGGTGGTGTTCCTGGATTACGAACTGGATCCGGCCAAAAATACCGCCCCGAGCATCGAACTGCTCGGCCAGGTGATGGATCAGGAAGACAATGCCCGCGCCTATACCACCTTCTATAACCAGCATTTTGACGCTATTCAGAAAGCGGTGTCTGCCGTTAAAACCAGGCCAAATGTGTTCATTGAGCCGATTGCCGGTCGCGATGATTCCTGCTGCTTTACCCACGGTAACGCGGGCTGGGGCAAACTGATCCAGGCGGTTGGCGCCAATAACATCGGCTCGACATTGCTGCCGGGCGCATCGGGCACGGTTTCGCTGGAGCAGGTGATCAGCATGAAGCCAGACGTGTACATCATGACCGGCTCGGCGCGTCCGAAAGGCGGTTCCGTGACGCATATTCTGCCGTTCGGGTATGGCGCAGATGAAGCCAGCATTGATAAAGAAGCCGCGGTGCTGACTCACCGTACCGGCGTGGCGCAGATCCCGGCCGTCAGCGACAAACGCGTGTATGCGATTTATCACCAGTTCTACAACCACCCGTACAACATTGTCGGGATGGAATATCTGGCGAAGTTTATCTATCCGCAGCAGTTTAAAAACGTCGATCCGGCGAAGACTTACCACGATATCGTACGCAACTACACCAACCTGCCGGATCAGGATCTGATCCTCGGCTGGTCTGCGAAAAAATAAGCCCTGAGACCCGCCCGTCTGTGGTCACGCAGGCGGGTTTTCAACCCCCGTGGTATGCCTTCTGCACAAACTTTACCTCCGTCACATTTGTTGACACTCCGTTAATTCATACAAAAATCTAACTGTATTACTGTATCTGCATAACGCCGACTGGCGTGGTACGACACATCAACAAGGTGAATTTATGCAATCTGAAGAACAGCGTTTAATTGACGGGCTTTTTAGTCGCTTGCAACAGGCTGAGTCCAATACGGCACCGCGTGATGCGGAAGCTGAACGTGTGATTCAGGCCCATATTCGTCAGCAGCCGTCTGCCCCGTATTACATGGCGCAGGCGATGATTATTCAGGAAGCCGCGCTGACCAAACTGAACGCCCAGGTGCAGGAACTGCAACAGCAGGTCGAACAACTGCAACAGCAGGCGCAGACCGCCAAACCGCAAAGCAGCGGATTCCTGGCCGGGTTGTTTGGCGGCGGTGCGTCACAGCCTGCGCCGCAACGTCCGGCGTCACAGGGCAGCCAGCCGATCCCCGGCACGCAGGGATGGGGGGCTCAGCCACAACAGCCGCAATATGCCCAACAGCCGCAACAGCAGGCACCGGCACAGGCTGCACCCCAGCAGCCGGGTTTTCTGGGCAGCGCATTACGTACCGCCGCAGGCGTGGCGGGCGGTGTGGTGCTGGCGGATATGCTGACCGGCATGTTCCACCACAGCCAGCCGCAGGAAATCGTCAACATTATCGAAGAACCGCCGGTGCAGGATCTCAATCCTGCCGACAGCAGCTTCCTCGATAACAGTCAGGGGTTCGACAGCAATCAGCCGTCGTGGGAAGACGCGTCACTGCGTAATGACAACGCGGATTTGGGTTTCGGAAATGACGACTTTGATACGGATGATTTCAACAACGACGACGATTCGTTTTTCTAACTGACTGATGTTATACGATTCAGAAGGGCAATCTGGCAGCAGAAAACGGCAACAAAATGCCAGGAGTGAGAGGTTTATCGCTTATTGCTATCAGAATTCTGGACAAAAGTTAAATCTGTTGCTGTACTGTATTTGACACACATTTTGTGTCCAACATTCACGTAAAGGTAAGTTTGATGTCTAAGATTAAAGGTAGCGTTAAGTGGTTCAATGAATCAAAAGGTTTTGGTTTCATTACCCCTGAAGATGGCAGCAAAGATGTTTTCGTTCATTTCTCTGCTATTTCCAGCAACGGTTTCAAAACCCTTGCTGAAGGCCAGCGCGTAGAGTTCGAAATCACCAATGGTGCCAAAGGCCCGTCGGCTGCTAACGTTATCGCTATCTGACTTTAGCCGAATTCTAAAAAACCCGCCGAAGCGGGTTTTTTTTTGCCTGTTATCCGCCAGCGTTATTCTGCTTTACGCACCAGCGTGACAAACATCAGGATGGCGATGGCGTAGCAACCGAGGATCGTCAGCCCCATCGACAATGCCGGATGGCTGCCAAAGCCGGTCACCGGTACCGCAACCGCGCCCAGAGCAAACATACACACGCCCAGCAGGGCGGAGGCGCTGCCTGCATTTTTTCCCTGACTTTGCATCGCCAGCGACCCGGCATTCGGGCCGATAATCCCGATCACCATCACCGAGAAGAACAGCGGGATCAGCAGCATGACCAGCGGCGCATTCAGGCTGGCGGAAATCACCAGCGCCACCGAGGCTATGGCCGCGATGCATAAACCGGCTTTGACCAGTGCCATTTCGCCGAAACGGTGGCTCAGGCGGGTTGAGACCTGCGCGGAAATCACCAGTCCGATACCGTTAATGGCGAAGCACAGGCTGAACATCTGCGGGCTGAGATGGTAAATCTGTTGCAGAACGAACGGCGATGCACCGATATAGGCAAACATCCCCGCCATGATAAAGCCCTGCGTCAGGCACAGGCCCATAAAGGGACTGTGTTTCAGCAGGCCAAATACCGAGCCTAACATGCTGAGGATCCCGCCCTGCGCCCGGCGTTCCGGCGCTAAGGTTTCGTGCAGTTTCAGCGAAGAGAAGCTGAACAGCAAAATGGCGATTAAGGCCAGTACGCCGAATATGCCCCGCCAGTTCATCCAGTTCAGCATCGCGCCACCCAGTACCGGCGCGACAATCGGCGCCAGCCCGTTCACCAGCATCAGCAGGGCAAAAAAGCGGGTCAGTTCATGCCCGTTATACAGATCCCTGGCCACGGCGCGCGACAGTACCGCGCCGCCCGCACCGGCAATGCCCTGTAACAGACGGGCGACTATCAGCTGATTGATGTCCTGCGCCACCGCGCACCAGACAGAGGCGGCCAGCAATAAGGCCAGTGACCACAATAAAGGGCGCATACGGCCATAGCGATCGCTCAGCGGGCCGAACAGCAACTGGCCGAAACCGAGACCGAGTAAACCGGCGGTCAGGCTGAGCTGCGCGCTGGCCGTCGACGTATTCAGGTCGCCCGCCATTTCCGGCAGCGCCGGTAAATATAAATCTGTGCATAAAGGTCCGAGAGCGGCGAGTGAGCCGAGGACCAGGGCATAACCGAGGCGTTTTTCTTGCAGGTGAGCGCTCATGGTAAATGTTTATTCCGCTTTGCTGGTGGTTAAATCCGTTTCGAAGAGATCCTGAAAGTAGCGATGGTATAAGGCTTCCAGAAGCTCCGCGTCGGCGTGAACAGTTGTCATGCGACGAAATGCGGTGCCTTCACAAATCACCGCTAAAGACTCCACTTTCGCCGTCATTTCGGCATCAGAAAACTGCGGGAAAGTGGCACTGAGGAGAGATTTTGCTTCGCTGAACAATTGTTTTTCAGAGTCGCGCCAGATTTTTTCCACGGCGGGATTGCGGGTGGCTTCTGCGGCCACTTCCAGCATCAGCGCGTGGTCAATTTCTGCCTGCTCTTTTTGTTCGGTGCACTGTTCTTCTTTATAAGGTGCGCTCAAATTGCCGATCCGCCGGTACGCCAGATTATGGGCGACCTGCTGCAAATTATGCGCATTGCCGGTCATCAGACGGATTTTCTTCATCACGATGCGCCGGACAATTTCCTCAATGATCGCGTCTTTATTGGCGAAGTACCGGTAAATTTGCCCCACACTCAGCAGTGACGTTTTGGCGATTTCAGCCATCCCCGCCCCGTGAAAGCCGTGTTTGCGAAAACACAGGCGGGCGGCGGCAATGATCTGGTCGCGTCGTGCGCTGATGCGCGCGTCTTTGGTGCATTGTTGTGGGGGAAGCATGAGATACCTGGTCGGTTGCCAATAATGATTGTGAACGATCATTCTCAATTATAGGCAATATGGAGAGACAGGTAAATATTTGTATTATGAATGGAATAAAAAGTGACGTTTCATTTCAGCCTGACCCGCGTCACTTGGCGGGGCCGCTATGACAGATAAGCCTGCAAAAAGGCCATGACAGTGAAGAGGCACAGGGCGACAGTCAGGAATTCAGAAGACGTTTTTGGAGCAGAAAACATAGGAACCTCAATTTATAAACTGACATGAATTGAGGCTATTATCGGTAAGGAACATGAAGGAAACATTAAGATCAGTGCGCGGTGTACCAGCTGACCAGCGCAAAGGCCAGTAAGGTCATGGCCAGCGAACCGGCGAGATTCAGCGCCATGTTCAGCAGGGCGGCACCGAAGCGGCCATCCTGAAGCATGTACACCACTTCCAGAGAGAAGGTGGAAAACGTGGTCAGGCCGCCGCAGAAACCCGTGGTGATCAGCAGTTTCCACACCGGATCGATATGAGTCAGGCGGGTGAAAATGGCGATACCCAGACCGATGATAAAGGCACCGACCAGATTGACGGTCAGCGTACCGGCTGGCAGCACCGGGCTGATGCCGTTCATTTTCAGACTGACATACCAGCGCACAACGCTGCCAATACCGCCACCAATAAAGACTGCAAGTAAGGTGCTAAACATAGGAATGCCTTAAAAAAACAGATGAATTCACAAAGGGCCGGGCGCTAAGTTTACCCCGCGCATTCAGGCTTGTGTAGCCGTGAGACTGAAACAACATTTTACGAGGAGAAAGGCATGTTGATCAGAGAAGGTATGGCGTCCGATGCGCCGGTTCTGGCGCAATTACTGGGCGATCTGGATTATCCCAATACGCCGGAAGCGATCGCGGAACGGGTGGTGAAAATGGCGGCAAACCCGGACAGCCGTCTGCTGGTCGCCGAAGCGGACGGGAAAGCCGTCGGGTTCATCTCGCTGCATTTTATTCCGCAGATCGCGCTGGCCGGAGAATTTTGTCGCATCAGCTATTTGTGTGTCAGCGACCTGTCGCGTGGCGGCGGTATCGGCCAGACATTGCTGGATGAAGCCGAACGTCTGGCGGCAGAACGTGGCTGCGACCGCATGGAAGTTCACAGCCATACCCGCCGCGTCCGCGCCCACCATTTTTATGCGCGGGCGCAGTACGAAGAATCCCCCAAATATCTGCTCAAAAAATGCTGAGTGATCAGGCATCCAGCGCCAGCACAATGGCGTCAGCGATCAGGTCAACCTGCTCCGGTTTTACCTGACTGGTACTGATACGGATAAACTGCCCCGGCCCGATGCGGCTGCGCTCGCCCGGCAGCACCGCAATACCGCGTGCTGCCATGGTCACCAGCGCGAACTGCTCTGAAGGCACCGGGATCCACATCGCCAGCCCGTCGCGTTCCGGGATAGTGACGCCACGGATACGCAGGGCATCGGACATGGCTTTACGGCGCTGTGCATACACGCTTTTGGCGTGCGCAATGCCTTCCTGCGTCTTTGGATCGTTGATCAGCCACGCCAGTGCCTCCTGCAAAATACGGCTCGACCAGCCCGCCCCGAAGTTACGGAATGATTTGATTTGTTTGATTAAATCCGTTGAACCCGAAATCACTGCCAGACGTAAATCCGGCCCGTAAGCTTTCGAATAGGAACGGACATGCACCGTGCGGTCCGGCAACCGGCTGCCCATACTGAGCGGGGCGTAACGCGACAACTGACCGATGCCGTCATCTTCAATAATCAGGGTATGACTTTGGCTGAGAATATCGGCCAGCGCAGCATAACGTTCTGCGCTGAGGGCATGGCCGCAATGCGAGTGCGTGCGCGGCTGAAAAATAAAGGCGGATGGATTTTTCAGCAGCGCCTGACTGAGGGATTCCGGCGTGGGGCCAAATTCGTCGCACTTCACCGGGATCACCTGCGCCCCCAGGTTATCCAGCATATCCAGCAGACGGGTGGCGGTCGGGTCTTCAATCGCCACCACCGAACCCTGCATCAGCAGGGTTTGCAGCGTCAGGTTCATGCCGTCAAATCCGCCGTCCGCACTCATAAACGCCGGGGCATCGTAAGGCCAGTCCTGTTTTGCCGCTGCCAGCAACGACGGGGCGATAGCCTCACGCTGATAGCTGTTCAGGTTATCCGCGCCGACACCGTGCAGCATGGCGTCGCGCAGGTCGGGCAGCAGCGCCGGATCGGGCGATGACAGCGCCAGATCGGCAATAATATGCTCGCCAAAATTACCGATTTTTTCAAAGCGGGCCGGGCGCGGCGACAGCATATCGCCACATACCCAGACGCCATTACGCCCGCGTCCGGCGATCACTTTCTGACGTCGCAACTGCCCCCAGGCGGCAGAAACCGTGGCCGGACTGACCCCGAGCGCCTGCGCCAGTTCACGCACCGCAGGCAGATGGGTACCAATCTCGATCACGCCGGATCGGATCATCGCCGCTGTTTCAATCGCAATTCCCCGCATGGAACGATCCTGTAACCGGTTGGCTAACCATTGCGCATCCAGCGTTTTTTCGAGGAGGTTTTCTGCCATTTTTTCGCCTTTTGTCCAGTAACAAAGATTCTATTGTACATATTAATTTATGCCATTAGTATCAAACTTAGCCAACGGAGGCGATAAAATAATCACATTGCCGTAAAGATGAGGGCCTTCGTGAAAGAAATGGGTGTGTTTTCAGGAAAATTTGTAAACGCACCGTTGTTTTTCTGCATATCAACCATGCTGACACTTAAGGGGAAAGATGTGACGATTACCATCAGGCTGGCAGTTCGTGACTGGGATTATTTTACGCCGCTGGCGTTAGGCGATCTTAAACCGGAAGGGTTTAATCTTGAGATAGACCGTGTGGGCACGCTGGTCGATAACCTTGGCACCAGCGACAAATACGATGCGGGTGAAGTCTCTTTCAGCCGTTATGCACAAGGGCGTGCGCGGGGCGAATCTGATCTGCTGGCGATACCGCATTTCCTGATGCGCGGCTTCCGTCAGCGTTGCATCATCACCCGCGAAGACAGCCCGCTGACCGAACTTTCTCAGCTGGCCGGTAAACGTATCGGCCTGACCGGCTGGCAGGATTCAGGCAATACCTGGACCCGCACGCTGCTGGCGCTGGAAGGTGTGGGCATCGAAGACGCTAACTGGTATGTCGGCCGCCTGACCGCATCGCATCCGATTGTCGATCGTCTGGCCGGTTTTGGCCGTGAAGGGCGTATCGAAGCGGTGCCGGAAGAGCGTCCGATGATGGAATTATTGCAGGAAGGCTGGCTGGACGCGGTATTTACGCCGTTTATGCCTGACGGTTTCTTTAAGCCGGATTCTGGTTTCCGTCAGTTCCAGCCGGATTTCCGCGCTGCTGAACTGGCCTATTTTAACCGCGTCGGTTACATCCCCGGCATTCACCTGCTGGCGATCAAACCGGCGCTGGCGGAAGAACATCCGTGGCTGCCGCAGGCGCTGAGCGACATCATCGATCGCTCTTATCAGATGTGGATGGACAAGCGCGCAAAATACGCCGACACCACGCCATGGTTGCTGGACGATCTGCGCCGCACGGTAGTGGATTTACCGGCGGACTGGAACGCAAACGGTTTCGCCGCCAATGAAAAGATGATCGACGATTTTGCGCAGGAATTGCATGCTCAGGGGCTGACGGCTAACCGACTGACGCCGCAGGAGTTGTTCCCGAACTTTGCTCAGTAACACTTAACCAATCGCGTTTCATACTCAGCGACAGGGGAGTAAAAATGAAAGTTGCATTAGGTCAGTTTGCCGTTTCCCGCGAATGGGAAGCGAACGTGGAAACCTGTCTTTCACTGATGGCGAAATCTCTGGAAGCGGGCGTGGATTTACTGGTGCTGCCGGAAGGTATTCTGGCACGCGATATCACCGATCCGGATCTGGTACTGAAAGCGGCGCAACCGCTGGATGGCCCGTTCGTCAGCCAGTTGCTGGCGGCCAGTCGCGGTAATCAGATGACCACCATGATGAGCGTGCATACGCCCGCTCCGCAAGGTCGTGCCTATAACGTCCTGATTTCAATCCGTAATGGCGAGATTATTTCTGAATATCAGAAGCTGCATCTTTACGATGCGTTTTCCTCGCAGGAATCAAAAAACGTCACCGCAGGGGACGACGTCCCGCCGCTGGTGAATGTTGCGGGCTTTAACGTCGGCCTGATGACTTGCTATGACGTCCGTTTCCCGGAACTGGCGCGCCGGCTGGTGCTCGACGGGGCCGACGTTCTGGTACTGCCCGCCGCGTGGGTGAAAGGCCCGCTGAAAGAAATGCATTGGGAAGTGCTGGTCACGGCACGCGCACTGGAAAACACCGCGTATATGGTGGCCGTGGGCGAATGTGGCGAGCGCAATATCGGCAACAGCATGGTGGTCGATCCACTGGGTGTGGCCATTGCCCGCGCAGCAGAAGCCCCGGCGCTGGTGTTTGCTGAGCTGGAGAAAGATCGTCTGGCGCATGCCAGAAAAGTGTTGCCGGTGCTGGCGAACCGCCGTTTTGGTTTGCCGCAACTGCGTCACGACTGAGCCTGTGTGCAGCCGGTCCTCAACGGCTGCCTTAACGCTCAGGCAGTACCGCGCCCTCACCAGGGAACGCGTGAACGATGAAAAAGAACTACCCGGAAATTCGCCACGGAAGGTACTCACTATAAAACCACAACATTCATAAACTCACAGACCGACTTTTTACACAGAGGAAATAAGAGAATGATGGCAAAACAACTTCGTCAGGCTGCTGTACTGACCGCTGCATTACTTTCCGTATCTTCCATAAACGCCTTTGCTGCTGAAAATGTGACGATCCCGACTCAGACGATGGATCCGGCGATCCACGCTAAATTACCTGCGGATATTCAGAAATCAGGTGTGATGACCTCTGTGAACAATGGCTCATTCCCTCCGTATGAAATCGTGACCGGTGCCAACGGTCTGGACGGGGCGAGTGCCGATCTGGCGCACGCGCTGGCGGAAGTCATGGGTGTCAAAATTGAGCATGCTTCTGTGAGCGGCTTGTCAGGCATTCTCAGCGGCATGGCTGCTGGACGCTATCAGATGGGCATCGGCCCGATTGGCGACTACCCTGATCGTCAGGCGAAAAATGATTTCATCGATTTCGTCAAAGAGTATGTGGTATTCGGTGTGCGTAAAGGTAACCCGGAAAAAATCAATTCTCTCGATGACACCTGCGGTAAACGCATTGCCGTGATGGCGGGCGGCTCGGCGGAGCAGGTGATCCGCAAGCAGTCTGAGGTGTGTGTCAAAGACGGCAAACCGGCGGTCACCGTGCAATCTTTCTCTGATCAGCCGACGTCGATTCTGGCCGTGCGTTCTAACCGTTCCGATGCGTTCTTCTCTTCTCAGGCCCCGCTGACGTACTTTGTGGAAAAAGCCAACGGCCAGCTGGAACTGACCGGCACCGGCAAATCCAACGGTTTTGGCGATATTTTCCAGGGCACGGTGGTCGCGAAAGATTCACCGGTACGTGATGCCATTCTTGCCGGTTATCAGAAACTGTTCGATAACGGCACGTACGCCATCATCATGAAAAAATGGGGGCTGGAAGGCAATATGATTTCTGCTCCGGGCATCAACCTGGCAAAGGCGCAGGCTAAATGACTGATAAAACGTATAGTTCAAAGCCGGCAGTCAAGGACGACTATACGCAGGATCCACGACGTAACGTTGAGTTTTCCCACGCACCGCGTCACTACGGCCGGTGGATTGCCTGGATAGTGGTGCTGCTGATTGCCGCCGATGTGATCTGGGCGGTGTCGCACAACGAGAATTTTGAATGGCACGTTGTCGCGCAGTGGTTTACGGAAGGGTCGGTGATCAAAGGTCTGGGCGTCACGCTCGGCCTGACCGTGGTGTCGATGTTGCTCGGCGTGTTCATCGGGCTGATGCTGGCTATCGCCCGGTTGTCTGACAGCATGTTGCTGCGCAGACTGGCGGGGCTGTATATCTGGTTCTTCCGCGGTACGCCGCTGCTGGTGCAGTTACTGTTCTGGTACAACATGTCGACGCTGTTCCCGCGTGTGGTATTGGGGATCCCGTTCGGCCCGGAATACATGAGCTGGAATACCAATGATCTGATCACGCCGCTGACGGCCGCGATTGCCGGTCTGGCACTGAATGAAGCGGCCTATATGGCGGAAATCATTCGTGCCGGTTTGCTGTCGGTGGATAACGGTCAGGCGGAAACCGCACAAGCCTTTGGCATGAGCAGGGGGCGCGCGTTACGCCGCATCATCATTCCGCAGGCCATGCGCTCGATCATTCCGCCGACCGGCAACCAGCTGATCAGCATGATTAAAGCCACGTCGCTGGTCAGTGTGATCGCCATGGGGGATTTGCTGTATTCCGTACAAACCGTCTATAACCGCACCTTTGAAGTGGTGCCGATGCTGATGGTGGCGGTGATCTGGTATCTGTTTATCACCTCCTTGCTCAACCTCGGTCAGTCCGCCATTGAGCGTTATTATTCCCGTGGCACGCGCCGGACGTTACCTAATGTCAAACGGCGTCAGAACACGACTGAAGATAAAGCGGTGCCGATCATTAATTCACCCGGCCTGGCCCGAAAGGAGGACTTATGAGTCAAATATCCGCTGACTCCGCCCAGACTTCTCTGGTGGTGGCCCGTAATGTGCACAAAAGTTATGGCGATAACGAGGTTTTAAAAGGTATCGATCTGGAGGTAAAACCCAGCGAGGTGGTGGTGATCCTCGGGCCGTCCGGCTCCGGTAAATCGACATTCCTGCGCTGCATTAACCATCTGGAAGATATCGATCGCGGCTCGATCATGGTCGGCGGTGAGCAGATCGGTTATGAGTTGCGTGGCGAACGGCTGCATAAATTGTCTGAACGGGCGATTGCGCGTCAGCGCCGCGATATCGGTATGGTGTTCCAGCAATTCAACCTTTATCCGCACATGACCGTGTTGCAGAACATCATTGAAGCCCCGGTGGGCGTCCACAAGGAAAGCCGTCAGGAAGCGGAAAAGTATGCCCGTGAACTGCTGCAAAAAGTGGGACTGAGCGATAAAGCCGATGCCTATCCGCGCCATCTTTCCGGCGGCCAGCAACAGCGTGTGGCTATCGCCCGCGCGCTGGCGGTGAAGCCTAAACTGATGTTGTTCGATGAGCCGACGTCGGCGCTCGATCCTGAACTGGTGGGCGAAGTGCTGGGCACCATGCGGGATCTGGCGCAGCAGGGGCTGACGATGATTGTTGTGACGCATGAGATTGGTTTTGCCAAAGAGGCGGCAGACCGCGTGGTGTTTATGGATCGCGGTGTGGTGGTCGAACAGGGCGCGGCGGATGAGGTGTTAGTCAATCCGCAGCATCCGAGAACCCAGGCATTTCTGAGCCGTTTTATCTGATCTGACGGCGGGCTGAAACCGGGAGGGCGGGGCGTTATCCCGCCAGTTCGACCCGGTTTCGCCCGTTTTTTTTCGCCTCATATAAGGCATGGTCGGCGGCATTCAGCCAGTGTGTCGGCGTTTCCTGCGCGTCATCGCATTCGGCAATACCTGCACTGATGTGGATCTGCAATTGCGGATGCTGCGGGAACAGGCTGTTTGCCAGACGGCTTTGCAGACGCTCCATCGCCCGCTTTGCCTGCAATTGGGTACTGTGCGGCAGGATCGCGGCAAATTCATCCCCGCCGAACCGCCCGATAATATCCGCCGTACGCATGGTTTGCTGTAACTCCTGCGCCAGCAAAATAATCGCCTGATCGCCGACGCTGTGGCCGTAGTTATCGTTAATCGCCTTGAAGTGATCGATGTCGATCAGGATCAGCGTCGTTTTGTGCCGGTAACGGCGGAAGCTTTCCAGCTCATTTTGCAGCAGAGATTCCCAGTGACGGCGGTTATACAAACCGGTCAGACCATCACGGACGCTGATTTGCATGATCGCCTGCTTATGTTCCGCCAGACGGCGCGATGTCCGGTAGGTGACGTTGCCGAGGAAAATCGGGTAAATCATGATCATCGGCAGACAAAGATACAGCTGGAACGGAGTGGTTTCCGGGCGGAAGGGAAGGTCAGCGAGGAATAAGACCGACAGCGCGACCGTGACCTGCGCGATGACGCAGCGGAAGAACAAAGTTTTGCCTCCGGCAGAGATATTGTTCATGCCCATCATGGCGAAAATGGTCGCCGAGGGCAGGGCGTTGAAGCCCATGACGGCAATCCACAGACCGCCGAAAATGGCATCCGCCTGCAGGTTGTGGATCTCACTTTTGAAAGGCGCGGATGAGCGTCTGGCTTTCCAGTACGCGATGTGCGGCCAGATGAATCCGTTGAGGAACAGCAGCAACCACAGCCAGCCCGGCGTCGTCTGTTCAATCATCACCGAACCGACACAGAAGCATCCTGTGCCCATTCCGACGATGCGGGGAAGATAAGTCCGTTTCGCGAAACGCAGTCCGGAATGATGAGTATCGTTAACCAGAGTCGTATGAAGCTTTTTCGGCATCGGTTCTCATTACAGGGTGTGTTAACCCGGGCTAGTAAATCTGGTCGAAATCAAATTTGACGCGGTTTTGCGGTAAATAAAGACAGAAGTCCTTTATGAGCGTGCTGTTCACGCTCATAATAGCTCACTCTGGTCACAATGCGCACAGTTCTGGATCCGTTCTGTTACATTTTCGGGTTGTATTAACGTCGCGAATGGCCGTTAATAACGGCAAATTGTCACTGCTGTTTTCCAGCACTCAGTGTAAAGAAGGTATGTATGGAAGGTCTAAGTATTACTAAATTGTTGGTGGTCGGCGTGCTGATCGTTCTGTTGTTCGGTACCAGCAAACTGCGTTCTCTGGGCGGCGACCTGGGCGCGGCACTGCGTGGCTTCAAGAAAGCCATGAATGATGACCCGGCGCCGGCTGAAAAAACCACAGCAGAAGAAAAACCTGCTGAGCGCGTAGAGCACAAAGACTGAGTCTTGCTTATTCGCTCACGTTTTCCGGGCATAAAAAAGGTTGTTCTTGCGAACAACCTTTTTTGTTTTGCGACGAAGTCGTAACGAGATATTACTTCACTTCCAGACCTTTGGCTTGCAGGTCGGCGTGGTAAGAAGAACGCACGAACGGACCGCAGGCAGCATGGGTAAAGCCCATTTCCATCGCCGCTTCTTTCATCTGGTCAAACTCTTCCGGGCTGACATAACGCTGCACCGGCAGGTGATGGCGGCTTGGCTGTAAGTACTGGCCGAGGGTCAGCATCGTCACGCCATGACGACGCAGGTCGCGCATCACTTCAATGATTTCTTCGTTGGTTTCACCCAGACCCACCATCAGACCGGATTTGGTCGGGATTTCCGGATGCGCTTCTTTGAAGCGTTGCAGCAAGGTCAGCGACCACTCGTAGTTAGCGCCCGGACGAACCTGACGGTAAACACGCGGCACGTTCTCCAGATTGTGGTTGAACACATCCGGCGGGCTGGCGTTCAGGATGTCCAGCGCACGATCCATACGGCCACGGAAATCCGGCACCAGCGTTTCGATTTTGATGGTCGGGTTTTTCGCGCGGATTGCCGTAATACAATCAGCAAAGTGCTGGGCACCGCCGTCGCGCAGATCATCGCGGTCAACCGAGGTGATCACCACATAACGCAGCCCCATATCCGAGATGGTCTGTGCCAGTTTTTCCGGCTCGTTGGTGTCGGGTGCGGTCGGGCGGCCATGTGCCACGTCGCAGAACGGGCAGCGACGGGTACAAATAGCGCCCAGGATCATGAAGGTCGCGGTGCCGTGGTTAAAGCATTCGGAAAGGTTAGGGCAGGCGGCTTCTTCACAAACGGAATGCAGGCCATTCTTGCGCAATGCGGATTTAATGCCCTGAATTTTCGTTGAGTCGGCAGGCAATTTGATTTTCATCCATGCCGGCTTACGTAACATTTCCTGCCGGTCACTGACCACGGTTTTCACCGGAATTAACGCCATCTTATCTGCATCGCGGTATTTAACGCCGCGTTCCATCTGAATCGGTTTACTCATAATCTTGCAGCTTCCAGGTTTGTCACTCGATAACCGAGTTTTTTCAGGACATTCAATGAACTGGCTGATTCATCAAAAAAAGTAGAAATAATGCGGAAATTATATCATTGAAGCATCCCTACGTTCAGCCCTTCGTCATGGCCGGATGTGCTAAATGCTGCAATTTTTTAACGTTAAATAAGAATAATTCTCGAAAAAACGACAAGTAACTGACGTTAGTTTATTGAAAATATTAGTTTTTATATCAGTTCAGGGTCACCCGACAGAGGGTGTTAATGGTGTGTAAATATTTTTTCGCAGCGGGCATTATTCCGCCGGAGGGATTTCCAGCGCCGCGAATGCCTGACTGATGGCGTCGATAATCATGCTGAGCGTCTTATCGCCGCTGACCATTTTGTTGTAATACATCATGATGTCGTATGACTGCGACGGCACTTCGCATTCGAGGATCTCAACGGGGAAAGTGTCTTTGAAGAGTTCGACCATTTTCCGGGGGAGGATCCCCAGCAAATCGGTGCCGGACACCATGGAAAGAATATTGATCCCGTTATAACTGGTGAAGGCGACAGGGCGCTCCGGCAGGGCTTCGCTGATCTCAAACTGCATGCGTCTGAGTTCGCTGGCATCGGTTATCAGCATGGTTTGTGGCGTGGTCAGCGCCTGTTCCACACTCAGGGTTTTACTCAGCGTCGGATGGTTTTTTCTGCACACAAAAACCGTGCTGTCCGACATCAGCCGGATGCCTTTAAGCGTGCTGTTGAACAGCGGCCCCGTGTCGATCACCAAATCCGCACGGTGCTGCACCAGCGTCTCTTCGGGATCCGTCAGCGGCAGATGTTTCAGCGAGTAGTTGATATTGATTTTTTCCAGGACTTTCAGGATCACCGGAAAAGTAATCAGTGCGGCGAAAGGGTAACAGCTGATGGTCAGAACGCGGGATTTATCATTGTCCTGAGAGAAATCCAGACCGGTGAGAATGGCATTCAGTCCCTGGCTGATATGCGTATGCAGATTGTTGGCATACGCCGTCGGGCTGATGCCCTGACCGTTGCGGATAAACAACGGGTCAGGAAAGGTATTGCGTAATTTCTGAATAGACTGACTGACCGACGATGGCGTCAGATTCAGTGCTTTCGCAGCATGCACAATGCCTTTGTGCAGATAGACCGCCTCGAAAACAGTCAGCAGATTCAGGTCGAGATTGCGAAGCTTGTTCAGACTGGCATTAATATCGTTATCATCCATAAAACATTCCTGTCAGTGTGAAGGGCTTTCCCGCTTACGCGTCAGCGCGTCAGAATCAACGTCATGGCGCGGAAGGGGCGTAATGTTCAAGCTGCCAGGGGAGATAATCAACCTGCTGGTAATCCAGACGATGGTTGAACGATTTCACCAGTACGGGCATCACCTGATCCACGGTCAGTCCCGGTTTTTCGCGGCTGGCTTGTGTCATTTCAAGACCGGCGTAACCACAGGGATTGATACGGTGGAAAGGCTCCAGATCCATATCAATATTCAGCGCCAGACCGTGCAGCGAGCAGCCTTTGCGGATGCGCAGCCCCAGCGAGCAAATCTTTTTACCGTCAACATAGACGCCCGGTGCATCGGCGCGCGGATAGGCATCAATGGAAAAATGGGCCAGCGTATCGACAACCGTTTGTTCGATAGCGGTCACTAACTGACGGACACCCAATTTCTTCCGCTTCAGGTCGACCATCACATACATCACCTGCTGGCCGGGACCATGATAAGTCACCTGACCGCCACGGTCGCTCTGGATCACCGGAATGTCACCGGGCATCAGTACGTGTTCGGCTTTACCCGCCTGACCCTGCGTGAAGACGCGCGGATGCTGAACCAGCCAGATTTCATCCAGCGAGTCGGCGTTGCGGTGTTCAGTGAAATGGTGCATCGCCAGAGAAACCGGCTCATAAGGTTGCAGGCCAAGCTGGCGCAGTACGATACGTTCTTGCGGATTTTGTGATTGCACGGCAGTTATCGTCATCAGGGGAGGGAGAAACGCGCGACAGGCTTGCTCTCGCGCGGGTCGGTCAGAAAGGGCTTACAGCACCATGCGGACAATTTCGATATTGCCCAGCTCATCGTACAGGGTTTCGACCTGATCGATGTGGGTGGCAGTGATCGTAATAGAAACGGAGTGGTAATTCCCTTTACTGCTCGGTTTTACCTGAGGATTGTAATCGCCAGGCGCATGGCGTTGCACGACTTCCACAACCTGGTCCACCAGCTCGGGTTGTGCCAGGCCCATTACTTTGTAGGTAAAGGTGCAAGGGAATTCGAGCAGTTCGTTCAGTTTGGTTTTCATGTGCACTCCAGCGTGTTGTACAGCGTATTTAGTGTAGTCTCTGAAAGTATAACTCCCGCCGAAGCGGGAGCCATAATCTATACCGATTATATGGGGATCGTTGCAAACTTTTTCAAGCAGGCAACTTAGCCAAACCAGTGGTGGAACATCAGCTTGATGTAATCCACGATGCGACCGAAGAAACCGCCTTCTTTCACTTCGTTCATGACCACCAGCGGACGCTCATCAATGGTTTTGCCATCAAGCTGGAAGTTGATTGAACCGACCACCTGATTTTTCTGCAACGGCGCATGCAGTTCCGGCGTGTTCAGCACATAACTGGCTTTCAGATCTTTCATGCGACCGCGTGGGATCGTCAGGTAAGCATCTTTCTCAACACCCAGGGCAACGCGGTCGGTATCGCCGAACCACACAGGTTCAGAGGCAAATTCTTTACCGGCTTTCAGCGGAGAAACGGTTTCGAAGAAACGGAAGCCCCAGGTCAGCAGTTTTTTACTTTCAACTTCACGGCCTTTGTAGGTATGACCGCCCATCACCGCAGAGATCAGACGCATCTGGCCTTCTGTCGCGGAAGCCACCAGGTTATAGCCCGCTGATTCCGTATGACCGGTTTTGATGCCGTCAACGCTCAGGCTGTTATCCCACAGCAAACCGTTACGGTTCATCTGGCGGATATTGTTGAAGGTGAATTCTTTTTCTTTGTAGGTGGCGTATTCGTCCGGTACATCACGGATCAATGCCTGACCGATCAGCGCCATATCGCGGGCTGAGCTGTACTGACCTTCTGCATCAAGGCCGTGAACGGTGCCGAAATGGGTATTTTTCAGGCCAAGGGCATTCACGTAATTGTTCATGATGGCAACGAAGGCATCCTGACTGCCGGCGACATGGTCAGCCATTGCCACACAGGCGTCGTTACCGGATTGCAGGATAATGCCGCGGTTCAGCTCAGAAACCGGGACGCGATCGCCAGGTTTGAGGAACATCAGGGAAGAGCCTTTGAACACCGGATTACCGGTTGCCCAGGCATCCTGACCGACGGTGACGATGTCTGTCGGTGAGATTTTTCCGGCTTTGATGGACTGACCAATGACATAACTGGTCATCATTTTGGTCAGGCTGGCCGGATCACGGCGTGCATCGGCATTCATTTCTGCCAGAACTTTGCCGGAGTTGTAGTCGATCAGGATATAGGCTTCAGCATCAATCTGCGGAACGCCCGGGATCATTGTTTTTAAATTAACATCGTCGGCATAGGCGGACGCTGCACTAAAAGTGATGACGGTGCCAAATGCGAGGCTTTTGACTAAACGTGAAGTATTTACAAGTTTCATGATCGGGACAACAACATCCGTGGGAGTAAGTGATAAACGTGCGCCACTATAGCAGAAGAGTCATAAGTCAGACATCTTCGATTACCGGCGCTTACTGACTTTTACTTATAAGACAAAGTCCTTATAAGACAGAGCACTTATAAGAACGGGGCCGCAGCCCCGTATTCAGATTACATGCTGGCAGTGACGAAAGACTGCTGCTGGGCTTCGCTGGCCAGTCGCTGTTTCAGCTGTTCGGCCTGCTGGCGGGTGCTGAACGGACCAAGCTGGACGCGGTACGTGCTGCCGTTGGCCTGCACTTTCCCCGGCACGGAGAAACGCTGGCTGAGGCTTTTTTGCCACAACTGTGCGTTCTGCGGGTTACTCAGCGCGCCAACCTGCACCATAAAACCTGAGCTCGGGATGGCGGTGGTATGCGCGGGCGCTGCGGAGGCCGCAGACGCGGCTACCGGTGCGGCACTGGCGACGGCGACGGGCGCAGCCACCGGTTCACTGCCTTCTAACACGCCCTGACGCAGCGGAGTGGGAGCGCTCAGAAAGCCGCCGCCGCTGCTACCGGACATCGTGGTCGCTGCCGGCGCAGAGGCTACGGTGCCGTTGTTATCTTCGTCATTAGTTAAAGGCGCAGCATTCGGATTACTCAGGGTGCTGTTGCTGATCGGACGGACATCTGAGGTATCGACCGGTTGAGCGCTCAGCGTCGGTGTGCCCATGCTGCTGGCACCTAAACTTGGACGTGACGGCAAAGCGTAAGATTGTTTGGCAACGGTCGTACCAATCGTGCCCGGACCGGACAGGGTGCCGTCAGGTGCCACGTTGATAAAATCGATGCGGACTTTGGTGCTGTTGGTCAGATTCAGACGATCGGCCGCCGCCTGTGACAAATCAATAATTTTGCCCGGCACGTAAGGGCCACGGTCATTCACACGCACCACCAGCATACGGCCGGTCGCCATGTTGGTGACACGCACATAACTTGGGATTGGCAAGGTCGGATGCGCGGCGGTCATGGCTGAAGGGTCGAACTCTTCGCCGATGGCGGTCATATTGCCGCCATTTTCCTGACCGTACCAGGCTGCTTGTCCCACCTGCGAGAAGTTAGACGGGTCTTTGATGATTTTATAGGTTTTACCGTTAACGGTATAATCCTGCATCGTGCCCTGATTATAAGGTTCGTAACGCGGATCAGCCCCGCCGATTTCTACCACAGGGCCGTTGTAGGCTTGCTGCGGTGCCGGTTGTTGTTGCTGAACATCGTCAGTGGCACAGCCACTTAACAGCAAACCGATAATGACAGCTCCAAGCCACTCCTTACGCATTGCTCACCTCTATAAATTTTTCGACAACATTTTTCGATGAGTATGTATCGACATGACGATACCAAACCCTGCCATTAGCACGATGAGTGCTGACCCGCCATAGCTGACCAGAGGCAAAGGTACCCCAACTACCGGGACAATGCCACTGACCATGCCGATGTTAACAAACACATAAACGAACAGGATCAGCATCAGCCCGCCGGACATCACGCGGCCAAACGTGGTCTGCGCATGGGCGGCGATCACCAGACCGCGCATGATGAGACATAAGTACAGTCCCAGCAGCACCAGTACGCCAATCAGCCCCAGTTCTTCGGCGAGCACGGCGAAGATAAAGTCGGTATGACGTTCAGGCAGGAATTCCAGCTGTGACTGGGTGCCGTGCAGCCAGCCTTTACCGGAAAGTCCGCCTGAGCCGATGGCAATTTTCGACTGAATAATATGATAGCCCGCACCCAGCGGATCGCTTTCCGGATCCAGTAACATCATGACGCGGTCGCGCTGATAATCATGCATCAGGAAGAACCACAGGATTGGAATAAACGCGGCAACCAGAAGGGCGGCAACGGCGATCAGTTTCCAGCTCATACCGGAAAGGAACAGCACAAATAAACCGGAGGCGGCAATCAGAATCGACGTACCCAGATCGGGCTGTGCGGCCACCAGCAGGGTAGGGATGAAGATCAGTGCCAGCGCAATCGCGGTATTTTTCAGGGAGGGCGGGCAGACATCGCGGTTGATAAAACGCGCGACCATCAGCGGTACGGCGATTTTTGCCAGTTCCGACGGCTGGAATTTGATGATCCCCAGATCCAGCCAGCGTTGCGCGCCTTTACTGATACTGCCGAAAGCATCCACCAGCACCAGCAGGAAGACGCAGAAAATATACAGATACGGTGCCCAGCTTTCATACACGCGCGGCGGAATTTGCGCCATGATCAGCATGATCACCAGACCCATCAGGATCTGGCCAATTTTACGTTCCATCATGCCCATATCCTGACCGCTGGCGCTCCACATCACGAACGCACTGTACGTCAGCAGGGCGAGCACGATCAGCAGCATCGTCAGGTCGATATGCATTTTCGACCACAATGATCTTTTTTGTTGGTTCTCAGTCATTGACGGTTAATCACCTTCGGTTCCCGGCGGCGCAGGCGCGTCAGCCGGTAATTGTGTCGTGTTGTCGCCCAGTAAAATATGGTCGAGTATCTGCCGCGAAATCGTCCCCACTGCCGGACCTGCACCGCCGTTCTCCAGAACGACAGCCACCGCCACCGTAGGTTTGTCGAACGGGGCAAACGAGGTCATCAGTTTGTGGTCGCGCAGATGCTCAGCAATCTTATGCGCATTATAGATTTCATTGGCTTTCAAACCGTAAACTTGTGCGGTACCGGATTTTGCCGCTGCTTTGTAAGGGGCATCGGCAAAATATTTGCGTGCGGTGCCGTTCGGCCGGTTAGCCACGCCGTACATGCCGTCTTTGGCAATTTCCCAGTAACCGGAATGGATATCCCCAATCTGGGTGGTTTCCTGCTGCTGATAAGGGACCTGCTTCCCTTCCACTTTCGTGCTCAGCAACAAATGCGGCGTTTTCACATTGCCGTCGTTAATCAGGGTGGTCATCGCTTTCATGATTTGTATTGGCGTTGCGGTCCAGTAGCCCTGACCGATCCCCACCGGAATGGTGTCACCCTGATACCAGGGTTTCTTGAAGCGTTTAAACTTCCAGTCGCGGTTTGGCATATTGCCGCTGCGCTCTTCCGACAAATCGATGCCGCTGTAATGACCGTATCCGAATTTGCCCATCCATTCTGACAGCCGGTCGATGCCCATATCATAGGCCACCTGATAGAAGAAGGTATCGGCCGATTCCTCAAGGGATTTGGTGACGTTCAGGCGGCCATGCCCCCAGTGTTTCCAGTCACGGTAGCGTTTATCAGAACCCGGCAACTGCCACCAGCCCGGATCAAACAGGGAGGTGTTTTTGGTGATCACACCAGAGGTGAGTGCGGAGACGGCAATATAAGGTTTCACCGTCGACGCTGGCGGGTAAACCCCCTGCGTCGCCCGGTTGATCAGCGGTTTGTTCGGATCGTTTAACAAGCCGCTGTAATCTTTGCTCGATATGCCATCCACAAACAGGTTCGGGTCATAGCTCGGGTTGGAGACCAGCGCACGGATCGCGCCATCGCGCGGATCGGTGACCACGACGGCGGCACGGCTGCCGGTCAGCAATTCTTCAATGTATTTCTGCAACGGCAGGTCAATGGTCAGGTAAATGTCTTTACCGGCCTGCGGTGGCTCTTCGTGCAACTGGCGGATGACGCGCCCGCGGTTATTGACCTCAACCTCTTCATAGCCTGTTTTGCCATGAAGGGTGTCTTCGTAATAACGCTCGATACCCAGCTTGCCAATATCGTGTGTGGCGGCGTAGTTGGCCAGAATGCCATCTTTATCCAGACGCTCAACGTCACGATCATTGATTTTCGACACATAGCCGATGACGTGCGTCAGTGCAGAACCGTACGGGTAATAGCGACGCTGATAGCCTTTGACTTCAACGCCGGGGAAATGGAACTGATTGACGGAGAAACGCGCGACCTGAACTTCCGTCAGGGCCGTTTTGACCGCAATAGAGGTAAAGCGTCGTGAACGCTGGCGCTCTTTTTTGAAGTTATCGATATCTTCAGGGGTGAGATCGACAATCGGCTTGAGACCTTCAAGCGTGGCCTGCAAATCGTCCACTTTTTCCGGCACCAGTTCCAGCTGGTAAATGGTGCGGTTCAGGGCCAGCGGGGTGCCATTGCGATCGTAGATAATCCCGCGGCTGGGCGCGATGGGCACCAGCTTGATACGGTTATCATTAGAACGGGTTTGGTAATCCTGAAAACGGACTATTTGCAGATTATAGAGATTAAAAGCTAAGACGCCGCTAAGTAGCAGAATGCCGATGAACGCCACCAGTGCACGGCGCACAAAGAGGGCTGATTCAGCCGTATAGTCGCGAAAAGGGTTACGATCTATTTTCATCCCACTACTTAATTCATGTTGCTGACATTCACCACCCGTTATTCGCGGTGGTATGGATGATTAGTGGTAATACTCCAGGCGCGGTAAAGACTTTCCGCGACCAGAACCCGAACCAGCGGGTGAGGAAGTGTCAACGGCGAGAGCGACCAGCTCTGTTCCGCTGCGGCTTTACAGGCCGGCGCCAACCCTTCCGGTCCGCCGATTAACAGGCTGACATTGCGCCCGTCCTGTTTCCAGCGTTCCAGTTGTTGCGCCAGTTGCGGGGTTTCCCACGGTGTGCCCGGAATATCGAGCGTCACAATGCGATTTCCCTTACCGACGGCAGCCAGCATCAGCTCGCCTTCTTTTTCAAGAATGCGTTTGATATCTGCATTTTTCCCACGTTTCCCGGCCGGAACTTCAGTCAGTTCAAACGGCATGTCTTTAGGGAAACGGTGCAGATAATCGTTAAAACCGGTTTGTACCCAGTCAGGCATTTTTGTGCCGACGGCGACAAGTTGCAGCTTCACGCATCAGCCCCAGAGTTTCTCAAGCTCATACAGCTGGCGGCTTTCTTCCTGCATTACATGGACAATTACTTCGCCCAGATCAACCACGACCCAGTCGGCTTCGTTAATGCCTTTCACACCCATCGCATCCATACCTGCCGCTTTCACTTCTTCAACCAGATGTCCGGCGATAGAAATGACGTGGCGGCTTGAGGTGCCGGTGCAAATGATCATGCAGTCAGTAATACTGGATTTACCTTTAACATCAATCGCGATGATGTCTTGTGCTTTCAGGTCATCGACTTTATCGACAACAAAATCTTGGAGCGCTTTACCTTGCAAAGGTTCCCCCTGGGGATGTTTGAAACAATTGACCTCACGAGATGATCGCCGGTGTGGCACCGAAGCAACGGGCAATCTCATGATGGATAAACATAGCGGTTGTCCGGAAAACAGCTGAAAACAGTGAATAATCAATACATTGTATCGGTTAGTTTCGCAGCGTTATCGGGAGCCGAAATTAAGCGGCGCAGTATAGCACGCGTTAGCTACTGGCGGTACAAGCCCTGTGATTCTATATAGCGTTCAACGGCGAAAGGCAGCAAATCTGAGCAATCAAGCCCCGCATGACGGCGCTCACGAATTTCAGTTGCCGAAATATTCAGCAGCGGTGTATTGGCCTGATAAATGAATCCGGCCGGTTTTTGCTTCAGCGCATCGTGATGGGTCACCCGGTGCGTGTCATACCAGTGCTGAAGTGCCGGTGTATCAAGATGCTCCTGATAGCCCGGCCGCGCCATCACCACGATATGACAGAAATCCAGTAACGACTCCCAGCGATGCCACTTGTGAAGCGTCAGTAACGAATCCTGGCCAATGATAAACGCCAGCGGGCAATTATCGCCATGTTCTTTACGTAACGTTGCAAGTGTCTCAATGGTATAGGAGGGCGTTTCAACCGCCAGTTCGCGCGGATCAACGGTAAACAGCGGATTACCCGCCACGGCAAGTCTGGCCATTTCCAGACGCTGTTGGGGGGTTGCTTCAGGCTGCGGGCGGTGTGGAGGAACATTATTGGGCAACAGAACCACACGTTCAAATCCGGCCTGTTCTGCCAGACTGGCAACGGGTTTCAGATGACCATAATGAATGGGATCGAAGGTTCCGCCAAAAAAAGCCAGCAGCGATGCAGAAGGGGAATGCGGAGTGCTCTGCGGCATACTGTTCTCCTGCTTCAATACAAATCCGAACCGGTAAACAGGGTGGGTAACGGTTTGCCGCACAATAACATGGAGAGGCTTTCCAGCTCAGACCATACGGACTGACCGTAATCCTGCTTCAGGGTGATTTCCATTTGCGTCAGTAAACGCACCGCCAGCGACAGTTGCTCAGCCGACAAACGTTGCACAGCCTGCGTCACCAGCGCGCGCCGGTTTTGCCAGACTTTTTGCTGATCAAACAGCGTGCGCAGCGGTGTGGTGTCCATTTTGCGTTTCAGATTCAGCAGCATCAGAAGTTCGCGTTGCACGGTGCGCAGCAAAATAACCGGTTCGCTGTCTTCCTGTTGCAGCTGTCGTAAAATATGCCAGGCACGTTTACTTTTTCCGGCAAGGATCGCATCCAGCCAGTGATAAGGCGTGAAGTGCGCAGCGTCATTGACCGCCTCTTCGACGCGCGGCAGCGTGAGTTTTCCATCCGGATAGAGCAGGGAAAGACGCTCCAGAGACTGCGCTAATGCCAGCAGGTTACCTTCGTAGCAATAACACAAAAGCTGATTGGCTGGCTCATCAAGCTCAAGGGACAACTCTTTGGCCCGGCGGGTCACCCAGCGCGGAAGTTGTGCCTGTTCAGGTGTCTGACAACTGACAAAAACGCCTTTATCACTCAGCGCCTTAAACCACGCGCTGTTCTCCTGCCCTTTGGTCAGCTTAGTACCGCGCAACAGTAACAGGATATCGTCGTGCAAAAGGGTCGTCAGTTTCAGTAACTGTTCTGCCATCGGCGCCGTGGGGCCGTTTTCAGGCAGGATCAGCATCAGTGTCTGACGGCTGGCAAAGAGACTCAGTGCCTGACAGATACTGAAGATCGAGTCCCATTCGGTATGGTTGTCGAGCACATAGGTGTAATGCTCCTGAAAGTCAGCGTGCTGAGCCGCTTTACGGATGCTGTCCTGACTTTCCTGGAGAAGCAGCGGGTCATTTCCACACAGCAAATAACAAGCGCGCAGCCCCTCACGGAGCTGCGCGGCAAGTTGTTCCGGATAAACTCGGATCATTGTGCGGAAGTGCTGGCCGGTGTCGTTGATAATACGGACGTATCAGACGACGTGGTGGTAGCCGCATCAGAAGCCTGGCTGGCCGATGAACCCGTCGTAATCACTTCGACTTTGCCATCGACTTGTTCCGATTTCTGTAACTCTGAGGCATGTACCGTCAGAAGTTTACGGATCAGCTGCTGTGCCGCCTGCTGACGCATTTCTTCTTTGATGATGTCCTGCTCGTTATCTTTTGCCAGCGCCGTTAACGGGTTGTCAAAGAATGAACGGAACACGGTCACATGAATCGGATAAATGTCTTTACCCGGCATCAGGACTGTCGCATTGACACTCATCTTCATTTGATATTCAGCGGTTTTACCATCCTGGAAAATTGAAGCGGTCGTTTGCCCCGTCGCTTCCCTGCCAATACGCAGTGACGGAATATCCTTACGCAGACCTGTCGGATCATCAACGATGGTCACATTGGAAAGACGTAACTGAGTACGAATATTACGTGTCAGCGGACCATAAGGATCCGAACTGTCCAGAACGATAGTTCGCAGTTCGTCAGGCACATTGGTTTTTCCACGTAAATGGAAGCCACAGCCTGCGGTAACCATCACTGCTGCGGTCAGCAGCAGTGTCACTATACGATGTCGCACAGATCCTCCTTGACTCAACCTACCACCAGGTTAAGCAGTTTGCCCGGGACGTAGATTACTTTGCGAACCGTAACCCCATCCAGATATTTTGCGACCAAATGTTCTTCTGCCGCACGCTCGCGCACTTGTTGCTCGGTAGCATCAGCGGCTACGGTGATTTTAGCACGCACTTTACCATTCACCTGTACAACCACCAGTTTGGAATCTTCCACCATGGCTTTTTCATCAGCCTGAGGCCACGGCGCAGTATCCACGTCGCCTTCGCCTTTCAGTGACTGCCAGAGGCTGAAGCAAACGTGTGGCGTGAACGGATAGAGCATACGGACGACGGCCAGCAGGGCTTCCTGCAACAACGCGCGATCCTGTTCGGTCTCTTGCGGTGCGCGGCCCAGTTTGTTCATCAGTTCCATTACCGCAGCGATCGCGGTGTTGAAGGTCTGACGACGGCCAATATCATCGGTCACTTTGGCGATGGTTTTGTGCAGGTCGCGACGCAAATCTTTTTGCGCTTCATTCAGTGAAGCCACATCCAGAGCAGCAACCGGGCCTTTTTCTGTGTGTTCGTAAGCCAGTTTCCAGACACGTTTCAGGAAGCGGTTCGCCCCTTCAACCCCGGATTCCTGCCATTCCAGCGTCATTTCTGCCGGAGAAGCGAACATCATAAACAGACGCACCGTATCAGCGCCGTATTTATCCACCATGACCTGCGGGTCGATGCCGTTGTTTTTAGACTTGGACATCTTGCTCATGCCGGCATAAACCAGCTCGCGACCTTGCGGATCGGTGGCTTTGGTGATGCGGCCTTTCTCGTCACGCTCAACAGTGGCATCCGTCGGGGATACCCAGATACGTTCGCCGTTGTTGCCGGTGTGGTAGAAGGCATCCGCCAGCACCATACCCTGACACAGAAGTCGTTTGGCAGGCTCGTCAGAGTCCACCAGACCGGCATCACGCATCAGTTTGTGGAAGAAGCGGAAATACATCAGGTGCATGATGGCGTGTTCGATGCCACCGACATACTGATCGACCGGCAACCAGTAGTTGGCCGCAGCCGGATCCAGCATCCCTTCGTCGTATTGCGGGCAGGTGTAACGCGCGTAATACCAGGAGGATTCCATGAAGGTGTCGAAGGTGTCGGTTTCACGCAGACCCGGCATACCGTTAACCGTGGTTTTTGCCCACTCAGGATCGGCCTTAATCGGGCTGGTGATCCCATCCATCACCACATCTTCCGGCAGAATAACCGGCAGCTGATCTTCTGGTGTCGGAATAACGGTGCCGTCTTCCAGCGTGATCATCGGGATAGGTGCGCCCCAGTAACGCTGACGGGAGACGCCCCAGTCGCGCAGGCGATAGTTCACTTTGCGCTGACCGACACCCTGAGCAACCAGTTTATCGGCAATGGCATTGAAACCGTCTTCGTGGTTCAGACCATCGAATTCACCTGAGTTGAACAGCGTGCCTTTTTCCGTCATCGCTTCTGCGCTGACGTCAGGCTGGCTGCCATCCAGATTCAGGATAACCGGCTTGATCTGCAGATCGTATTTGGTGGCGAATTCCCAGTCGCGCTGGTCGTGGCCTGGCACGGCCATCACTGCGCCGGTACCGTATTCCATCAGCACGAAGTTGGCAGCCCAGATTGGCAGCTTCTCACCAGACAGCGGGTGGATCGCATACAGACCGGTTGCCATGCCTTTTTTCTCCATCGTTGCCATTTCTGCTTCGGCAACTTTGGTGTTACGGCATTCGTCGATGAAATCGGTTAGGGCAGGATTGTTCTGTGCGCCCCGTTGCGCCAGCGGATGACCCGCAGCCACCGCAACATAGGTCGCGCCCATGAAGGTATCAGGACGGGTGGTGTAAACCGTGACTTTTTCGTCACTGTCAGCCACGTCGAAAGTGATTTCCACACCTTCGGAACGGCCAATCCAGTTACGCTGCATGGTTTTCACCTGCTCCGGCCAGCTTTCCAGCGTGTCCAGATCGTTCAGCAACTGATCGGCGTAATCGGTGATTTTGATGAACCACTGAGGAATTTCTTTACGCTCAACTTTAGTATCGCAGCGCCAGCAGCAGCCGTCGATCACCTGTTCGTTCGCCAGAACGGTCAGGTCGTGCGGACACCAGTTCACAGCGGAGGTCTTCTTATAAACCAGGCCTTTTTCGTACAGCTTGGTGAAGAACCATTGTTCCCAGCGATAATAGTCAGGCTTACAGGTCGCGACTTCACGATCCCAGTCATAGCCGAAGCCCAGCAATTTAAGCTGGTTCTTCATGTATTCGATATTTTCGTAAGTCCACGGCGCAGGGGCTGTGTTGTTCTTCACCGCAGCACCTTCAGCCGGCAGGCCGAATGCATCCCAGCCGATAGGCTGCAGGACGTTTTTACCGAGCATGCGCTGATAACGGGAAATCACGTCACCGATGGTGTAGTTGCGCACGTGTCCCATATGGAGACGACCTGACGGGTAAGGCAACATGGAGAGGCAGTAATATTTCTCCTTACCAGGCTGTTCGGTAACTTTGAAGGTTTGCTTCTCTTGCCAGTGAAGCTGAACGTGTGACTCGATGTCTTCTGGACGGTATTGCTCTTGCATGGCGGCCGGTGGTCCTGTGAGTGAAAACAGCTACGCCTGTAGCTCAAAAAGTTTTAATCAAAAGATCCGCATAGCATAGCTGATAAGGGGTTGGCGCAACAACACTCAGCGAAGGCTAAAGGGGATTTCTGTCCTCTTCTGGCGCAATATTCATAATCTGCGAGCCAGCCCGGGATAATCTGCGCCACGGATCAGGGATTTACGACTAAAATAAAGACAGTGCGCTCCCGCCGTGAAAATGGTTATGACAGTTCAAGGAGAGGAAATATGAGCAATATTACGCAATCTTACCGTCAGCTGGTGACATCACTGACCGAACGGATAAAAAATGGGGAACGTGATATCAGCGCGCTGGTGCAGGATGCCCGCGTCAGGTTGCAGGAAGAGGGCAAGTTGACGGAAATCCAGATTGAGCAGTTAACCTCAGCAGTACGCCGCGATTTGCATGAATTTGCCCGCAGTTATGAAGAAAGCCAGCAGGCAGTGGCGGAAGATGACGGCACAGACAGTGTCTTCCTGCGGGTGATTAAAGAGAGTTTGTGGAAAGAGCTGGCGGACATGACCGATAAAACCCAGCTTGAATGGAAAGAAGTGTTCAAGGATGTGAGCCATCATGGGATTTATCACAGCGGGGAAGTGGTCGGATTAGGAAATCTGGTGTGTGAAAATTGTCATTTCCACCTGGCGGTATATACGCCGGAAATTCTGAGCAAATGCCCGAAATGTGGCAACACCGAATTCTCACGCCGTCCGTTCGAACCTTAAACTTCAGCAACCTGCCCCGCAGACGCGGAGCAGGTTTTCTTCAATGTCTTAGTGCAGGATTTTCGCCAGGAAGTCACGCGCACGATCGGATTCCGGATTATTGAAGAAATCGTCTTTATTCCGATCTTCCACAATCTTGCCTTCGTCCATGAAAATCACGCGGTTGGCCACTTTACGGGCGAAGCCCATTTCGTGGGTCACGACCATCATCGTCATGCCTTCGTTGGCCAGTTCAACCATCACATCCAGCACTTCGTTGATCATTTCCGGATCCAGTGCTGACGTCGGTTCGTCAAACAACATGGCGATCGGATCCATGCATAACGCACGGGCAATCGCCACACGCTGCTGCTGACCACCGGAAAGCTGACCGGGGAATTTATTGGCGTGGGCGGATAAACCGACGCGATCTAATAACTTCAGGCCCTTATCTTTCGCTGCCGCTTTATCACGTTTCAATACCTTGACCTGCGCCAGCGTCAGGTTATCGATGATAGACAGGTGCGGGAACAGTTCGAAATGCTGGAAAACCATGCCGACTTTGGCACGCAGTTGCGCCAGGTTGGTTTTCTTGTCATTGACCGGCGTCCCGTTGACCAGGATTTGGCCTTTCTGAACAGGTTCCAGTCCGTTAACGGTTTTGATCAGCGTCGATTTCCCGGAGCCTGACGGCCCGCACACCACCACAACTTCACCTTTTTTAACTTCGGTGCTGCAATCGGTAAGCACCTGAAAGTGCCCGTACCATTTAGAAACATTCTTCAGTGAAATCATGAAACGGTCCTTTTCTTCAAATAACGCACCAGCAAGGAAGCGGAAAGGCTGATAACAAAGTAAATAAGTCCTGCAAACAGCACCATCTCCACCAGCGTACCGTCACGGTCGCCAATGTTAGAGGCACTGCGGAAGAAGTCTGCGAGGCCCAGTACATACACCAGTGAGGTATCCTGGAATAGCACAATGGCCTGCGTCAGCAGTAATGGCACCATGGCACGGAAAGCCTGCGGCAGGATGACCAGCTTCATGGATTGCCATTGGGTCATGCCCAGCGCCAGAGCGGCGGAGGACTGGCCGCGCGCGATGCTGATGATCCCGGCACGAATAATTTCTGAATAATAGGCCGCTTCAAAGAGGGCAAACGCCACCATCGCAGAAATCAGGCGGATATCGGTTTTAGGCGACAGCCCGAGTACTTTTTGCAGAAAGCCCGGCACGATCAGATAAAACCACAACAGCACCATCACCAGCGGAATGGCACGGAACACATTGACGTACGCCGAGGCAAACCAGCTGAGCGGTTTGAACGTTGATAAGCGCATGACCGCCAGCAAGGTTCCCCACAAAATACCGACAACAATCGCCAGCGACGTGATCTTCAGCGTGATGACCATGCCTTGCCACAGATAGGGCAGGCCGGGACCAATAGAACTCCAGTCAAATTCATGCATGCTTATTTCCCTCCCATGTTGCCCGGCAGGCGGACTTTACGTTCTACGAAATGCATCAGCAGCATGATGACGGCATTGATAAGGACATAAGCAACGGTGATGGCTGTGAATGATTCATAGGCATGCGCCGAGTAATCCAGCAATTTACCGGCTTGTGCGGCCATATCGACCAGACCAATGGTCGAGGCGATGGCGGAGTTTTTCACCAGGTTGACCATCTCTGAGGTCATCGGCGGCACGATCACACGGTAAGCATTGGGTAACAGCACATAGCGGTAGGTTTGCGGCAGCGTCAGTCCCATCGCCAGTCCGGCGTTGCGTTGTCCGCTGGGCAGGGACTGGATTGCCGCACGTACCTGTTCGCACACGCGGGCGGCGGTGAACAAGCCAAGGCAAATCACGGATGAGGTGAAGAACTGCACGTCAGGCGCCAGTTCGGATTTAAACCACATGCCGATATTTTCAGGCAGCAGTTCAGGCACCACCAGATACCAGATAAAGAATTGCACAATCAATGGCACGTTACGGAACAGTTCGACGTAACAGGTACCAATGCCTGAGAGAATACGGTTGGGGACGGTACGTAAAATACCGAACAGAGAGCCGACGAAGAAGGCGATAATCCATGCACAAATCGACAATGCGACAGTGACCTGAAATCCATTCCAAATCCAGCCCAGATAGGTGGTATTACCGAAGGGGGCTTGTTGCAAAAAGATGCCCCAGTTCCAATCTATTGACATAAAAACTCCGTAAAACGGGTAATAAATTACCCTCTGAGTGATGACGTAATCCGCGTGAATAAAAAGAGGAAAACGCGGGGTGGGGAACGACCACCCCGCATCCGGTCTGCATCATCACAGGCTGGTGGGCCAGCCTTATACTTTAACTACACTTCTCTTGGTTATACCCGTCTGTCTGGTATTTCTTACAGCGCTTTATCGTTAGGCGCTTTGAACAGGGCTTTCATGTCATCAGACAATTCAAAGTTCATGTTCAGGTTTTTCGGAGGGATCGGTTTTTTGAACCAGGTTTCAAACCATTTAGAGGCTTCGCCCGAGGACTGAGCTTTCACAATGGTGTCATCCACCAGTTTTTTGAATTCCGCATCGTCTTTACGCATCATGCAGCCGTATGCTTCTTTGGATTGCGGTGTGCCGACGATTTCCCAGTTGTCTGGTTTCTTGGCTTTCGCACGTTCACCCGCCAGCAGAGCGTCATCCATCATGAAGGCAACGGCGCGGCCAGTTTCCAGTGTACGGAAAGAGTCACCGTGGTCTTTCGCGCTGATGATGCGCATTTCCAGTTTTTTCTCTTCGTTGAGCTTGTTGAGCAACACTTCAGAGGTTGTCCCGGAGGTCACCACCACGGTCTTGCCTTTCAGGTCAGCAAAATCTTTGATGTCTGAGCCTTTTTTCACCAGCAGACGCGTACCGATCACGAAGATGGTGTCTGAGAAGGCCGCCTGTTGCTGGCGTTCCAGGTTGTTGGTGGTTGAACCACATTCAAAATCGTAGGTGCCGTTTTGCAGCAGCGGGATACGGTTTTGTGAGGTGATTGGCATCATTTTGACCTGCAGGTTTGGCAGGTCCAGTTTCTTCTTCACTGCATCAACGATGGCGTCAGAATAGTCCTGTGAGTAACCGACGACTTTCTGTTCATTGTTGTAGTAGGAGAATGGCACTGAGGATTCGCGGTGACCCACAACGATAACGCCATTGTCTTTAATTTTTTTCAGGGTGCCGGTCAGTTCTTCTGCGTGAGCAAAGCTGCTTACGGTAACGCTTGCCAACAGTACTGATAACGCCAATTTGCGCAATTGCATGTCCAACTCCTTGCTGTCATTAGGGATCCAAACTCAGGGATCAGAAAGTACTAATGCCTCGTCATATGAAGCTAGAAAATAGCTGAATGTGAATATTATGAAACCATATTGTTTCTTTTTTGAGACGAGACGCGCACCAAATCAAAGCAATCAAATGGCTATGCACTGATAAAGTGCATGAGGAGCAGCCTTTTTGTATCAAAATGATGCATGACGTCAAAAAAAATCACTAAACAGATATCTTTCAATCAGATGTAGCAAGAGTCGTGCCAGATGGCCTGATTTAACTTCATAAGCGGTTAAATCGGCAGGGCTTAATGCGGCAGTTGTGACAATCAACAGCAGGTAAAAGGGAGGGGCAGAGGAGGGCGATAAACGGTGCGACAAAAAAGAACAGGCACCCCAAAAGGTGCCTGTGTTAACGAAGAAAGGGCATGACTCAGGATTTGCGACGAGCCAGCCACAGCGCAACCGCCGCCATGACAAGCGTAGCAAACCACACCGGCCACCAGCCAGCGCGGGCGTAAGGTGTCATACCAGTCGTTGGCGTGACCTTCACGTTCAGCACCTGACGGGTAAACTGCGGGATTTCATGGGTCACATCACCCTGAGCATTCACCACAGCGGTAATGCCGTTATTGGTGCTGCGCAGTAACGGGCGGCCCAGTTCCAGTGAACGCATACGCGCCATCTGGAAGTGCTGCCACGGACCAATCGAATGTCCGAACCAGGCGTCGTTGGAAATCGTCAGCAGGAAATTGGTGTCCGGACGCAGATTGTCACGCACCTGTTCGCCAAACACCACTTCATAACAAATCGCCGTGGTCAGATTGAGTTCGCTGACAAACAGCGGTTTCTGCACGTACTCACCGCTGGTCAGCCCGGACATCGGTAAATCGAAGAACGGTGCCAGCGGGCGAAGAAGGGCTTCCAGCGGCACGAACTCACCGAAAGGCACCAGATGGTGTTTGTTGAAGCGGTTTTCATCGGGATAGCGATACGGCTTTTCCCCGCCGAGCACGATGGCGCTGTTATAGACCTTCATACCTTCTTCATTACGGCGGGCATCGATAATGCCGGTGATGAGCTGGGTGCCGTGTGCGCGATAGATATTATCTACCATGCTCAGGAAACCCTGCTGATCGGACTCAATGTCGGAAATCGCTGATTCCGGCCAGATGATCATGCTGGATTTGCCGACGTACGGACGGCTGAGATCCAGATAGGTCTGTAAGGCACTTTCCAGCGCTTTCGGATCCCATTTCATGGATTGCGGAATATTGCCCTGAACCAGCGCCACATCGACGGTTTTGTCTGGCTGTTCCTGATACCAGTGGATGTAACGCAGCGGCCATGGCAACAGCAGCATGACGACGGCAATGATCCCCGGCGTCCAACGGCGCTGACGGACGGCATACACAATCAGACCGCTCAGCGAGGTCAGTAACAGGGTAATGCCGTCAACGCCGGTGATCGGCGCAAGACCTTTCAGCGGGCCGTCGATCTGGCTGTAGCCAAATTGCAACCACGGGAAACCGGTCAGTACCCAGCCGCGCAGGAATTCGGTTATTTGCCACAATGCCGGTGCACCAAGTGCCAGTTTCCACCAGGTGGTTTTTGGCCACAGTTTGCTGAACAAGCCCGCAAACAGCATCGTGTACAGCGATAAATAGGCCGCCAGCAAAACGACCAGGAAAAGGTTAATGGCTTCAGGCATGCCGCCAAAGGTGGCGATGCTGACATACACCCAGTTGACGCCGCTGCCAAACAGCCCCATTCCCCAGAAGAAGCCGAGCAGCGCGGCCTGCGCCGGGCGGCGATCCAGCGTTAATGCCAGCAAGCCGCACAGCGAAATAATCGCCGCAGGCCAGAAGTCATAAGGGGAAAATGACAGCGTGCCACAGGCACCGAAAAAGAGCGCCAGCAGGGCGCGAACCCGCTGGCGTTGATATAAAGAGGCAATTGCCATGGAGTAATTATTCTTCCAGTATCGGTTGCGGCGCGTCGTCCGGTATTTTTACGTGAACCTGAATGATACGGCGGCTGTCTGCCATCGCAACCTTGAACAGGTAACCGTCAATTTCAATGCTTTCGCCACGTGCCGGTAAATGGCCGAATGACTGCATCACCAGACCGCCAATGGTATCGACTTCGTCGTCACTGTAATGGGTCTGGAACACTTCATTGAAATCTTCAATCGGTGCCAGCGCGCGGACGGTATAGGTATGGCGGCTGAGCTGGCGGATATCCAGATCTTCCGCTTCGTCGTACTCATCATCAATTTCGCCGACGATAAGTTCGAGAATATCTTCGATAGTGACCAGACCGGAGACGCCGCCAAATTCATCAACAACAATCGCCATATGGTAACGCTGGGAGCGGAATTCCTTCAGCATGCGGTCAACGCGTTTGCTTTCAGGAACCACGACTGCGGTTCTCAGCACCTTATCGATGCTGAATGGCTCAGACGCTGAGCGCATAAACGGCAGCAGGTCTTTGGCCATCAGGATGCCTTCAATGTGATCCTTATCTTCGCTGATCACCGGGAAGCGTGAGTGTGCGGATTCGATGATCACATCGAGGCACTCTTCCAGCGGCTGATTGCGTTTAAGCGTGATCATTTGTGAACGCGGGATCATGATGTCCCGGACGCGCTGCTCGGCGATATCCATCACGCCTTCCAGCATGTCACGGGTATCGGGGTCGATCAGATCGTTTTGTTCTGAATCACGGATCAGCTCAACCAGATCACCACGGTTTTTAGGTTCACCGTGAAAAAGCTGGCTAAGGATAAGGGAAAAGAAGCCCTTCTTGGGACTGGGGCTGTCACTATTTTGTGAATGGTCATCGCTCATGGCGTTTGGTTTTTTTTACTCGTGGTTAGTGAAAATTATGCGAAACGCCTGCGGATTAAAACCTTATCAGGCAGGCGTTAAGCGAGTTGACTGCGATACTCAGCGATCTTCTTTCTCTGAAAGATACGGATCCGGATAACCCAGGCCCTGCATGATTTCAGTTTCAATCGATTCCATCTCTTCGGCTTCTTCGTCAACGATATGGTCATAGCCCAGCAAATGCAAACTGCCGTGGATCACCATATGCGCCCAGTGGGCCAGAAGGTCTTTTTCCTGCTCTTTCGCTTCTTTCTCGACGACCTGACGACAAATAATCAGGTCACCGAGAAGCGGCATCTCCATACCCGGAGGTGCTTCGAACGGGAAGGATAACACGTTGGTCGGCTTATCCATGCCACGATAAGTCATATTAAGCTCATGGCTTTCAGGGATATCGACCAGACGGATGGTCACTTCCGATTCTTCCTGGAATTGCGGCAACACCGCTTCCAGCCATTTCTGAAAGTCATTTTCTGACGGTAAACCTGCTGCTTCTTCGCAGGCAATTTGTAAATCGAGGATTACCGTATTCATTGACTGACCTGTTGTGTGGCGTTGGACTGATGTTCTTGTTTACGCTCTGCGGCAATGGCATCGCGGCGTTTTTGGTCTTCTTCTTCCCAGGCTTCATAGGCGACAACGATGCGTGCAACCACCGGATGGCGCACCACGTCTTCACTGTGGAAGAAGTTGAAACTGAGTTCTTCGACGGAGGACAGCACCTCAATCGCATGGCGCAAACCTGATTTCTGATGGCGTGGCAAGTCGATTTGCGTGACGTCGCCGGTGATCACCGCTTTGGAGTTAAAGCCAATACGGGTCAGGAACATCTTCATCTGTTCGATAGAGGTGTTCTGGCTTTCATCAAGAATAATAAAGGCGTCATTCAGGGTGCGGCCACGCATGTAAGCCAGCGGGGCGACCTCAATCACGTTGCGCTCAATCAGTTTTTCCACTTTCTCGAAGCCAAGCATTTCAAACAAGGCGTCATACAGCGGGCGCAGATAAGGATCCACTTTCTGGCTGAGATCGCCCGGCAGGAAGCCCAGTTTTTCACCGGCCTCTACCGCAGGTCGGGTCAGCAGAATGCGGCGCACTTCCTGACGTTCCAGTGCATCGACAGCAGCAGCCACCGCGAGGTAGGTTTTACCGGTACCCGCAGGGCCAATGCCGAAGGTGATGTCATGATCGAGAATGTTGGCAATGTACTGCGCCTGATTTGGCGTGCGCGGCTTCACCATCCCGCGTTTGGTTTTGATGATGACGGCCTTGCCGAAATCCGGCACGCTTTCGGCCGTTTGTTCCAGCACCCGGCTTTCTTTGATCGCCAGATGGATTTTTTCAGGATCGATATCCTGGATTTCACCGCGCAGCGGCGCAGTGTCTACGTATAAATCACGCAGGATGTCGGCGGCTGCCGCAACAGGCAGACTCTTACCGACCAATTTAAACGCGTTATCACGACGGTTGATTTCAACGCCCAACCGGCGTTCCAGTTGTTTGATATTGTCATCAAACGGCCCGCACAGGCTCAGCAAACGCTGGTTGTCTTCGGGCTCCAGTAAAAGCTCTTGTGTTACAACGTTCAAACGAATCCTTTGGGTCACTTGGGACCAGTTTACCCTTCATACTTCACGCTGCAGAGGCGTTGGCTGCATTCACTCACCCGAATTTGCCGCGTTTCTGCAACCCGAATTATTGCGGGTACGTTTTATGAAACACCCGGCTGATTACTGCTTTCAGCCGTCAACCATACCTGAGTTAATAATACATGCCCTTGGCAAAATATGCTGCGTCGTGGCGGCAGTTGCAGGCACCTTCATCCGGATATGCGGCCTTTGCTGGAAAATTAAACCCTTGGGATGAAGGTATTAGCGAAAATCTCAAAAGAAACAGGACGCCGTAGCGCCCTGTCGAGATCAGGTCATGCATCATTCTGATGATTCAGGGTTGAAACATTCCAACGCCCAATTCATTTTCTTTACGGGTGCGTTTAATGACCGATTGCGGCGATTCATGCAGACGCAGTGCCATCTGTTCTTCGGTACGGACAACCACACCGCGCAGTGAGTTGGCATAGACATCGACAATCTCGACATCCACGAACTTACCAATCATATCCGGCGTGCCTTCGAAATTGACCACGCGGTTACATTCGGTACGGCCCGTCAGTTCCATAATGTCCTTGCGGGATGTCCCTTCCACCAGAATGCGCTGAACGGTGCCCAGCGTGGCGCGGCTGAAACGCATAACCTGCTGAGTGATCCGGTCCTGTAACAGCGCCAGGCGCTGTTTCTTCTCGTCCATGCTGACATCATCCACCATATCGGCAGCAGGTGTCCCCGGACGAGGGGAATAGATGAAGCTGAAACTGACGTCGTAGTTCACCTGGGCGATCAAATCCATCGTGCGCTCGAAATCATCATTCGTTTCGCCGGGGAAACCGATGATGAAATCGGAACTGAAATGAATATCAGGACGCGCGGCGCGCAGCTTACGGATAGTGGATTTGTATTCCAGCACCGTATGAGGGCGCTTCATCATCGTCAGAATACGGTCTGAACCGCTCTGGATTGGCAAATGCAGGAAGCTCACCACTTCAGGCGTGTCTTTGTAGACGTCAATAATGTCGTCGGTAAATTCCACCGGATGACTGGTGGTGAAACGGATTCGGTCGATACCGTCAATGGCAGCGACCAGACGCAGCAATTCGGCAAAGGTACAGACGCCGCCATCAAACGCGTCACCACGATAGGCATTGACGTTCTGGCCCAGCAGGTTGACTTCACGTACGCCCTGCGCGGCCAGTTGGGCCACTTCAAACAGCACGTCATCGCACGGGCGGCTGACTTCTTCACCGCGCGTATAAGGCACGACGCAGAAGCTGCAATATTTGTTGCAGCCTTCCATGATGGAGACAAAAGCGGTCGGACCGTCGGCGCGCGGTTCCGGCAGCCGGTCAAACTTTTCGATTTCAGGGAAGCTGATATCGACTACCGGGCTTTTGGTGCCACGGACGTGATTCACCATCTCCGGCAGGCGGTGCAGGGTTTGCGGGCCGAAGACGATATCGACACAAGGCGCGCGCTTGCGCAGCATTTCGCCTTCCTGTGAAGCGACACAGCCACCGACGCCGATGATGATGTCCGGGTTTTTCTTCTTCAGTAACTTCCAGTGTCCGAGCAGGCTGAACACCTTCTCTTGTGCTTTTTCCCTGATCGAGCAGGTATTCAGCAGCAGAATATCTGCTTCCTCAGCGTTATCCGTCAGCTGGTAACCGTGGGTGCTGTCGAGAAGATCGGCCATTTTGGATGAATCGTATTCATTCATCTGGCAGCCCCAGGTTTTTATGTGCAGTTTTTTAGTCATCAGCGTGTCAGTACTCAATACGGGGAACGTTAGATCGGCAGTGCCGCAGTGCATAGCATGGTTCTGGGGCGCTATTGTAAACCCTCCCTCCGGTGCTGACCAGTGCAGGAAAGCAGCTTAGACCCTGATGCGGGCACAAAAATCCGGTACACTTCGCATAATGAACTGAACAGAAAGCCGGAATAAAATGAATCATTCTGAGAAGACATTTGATGCAGTAATTGTCGGGGGAGGCATGGTCGGTGCCGCCGCCGCGCTGGGGCTGGCACAACAGGGGCTACAGGTCGCGCTGGTGGAAAATGCACAACCCGCTGTCTTTGATCCCTCTGCTCCCACTGATTTACGTATCTCTGCCATTGGTTGCGCCTCTGTGCGCTTCCTGCAAAAGCTGGGCGCGTGGGATGCGGTAGCGGCGATGCGCGCGGTGCCATACCGCCGTCTGGAAACCTGGGAAGTGGATGGCTCTGATGTGAAGTTTGACGCGCAATCGCTGGGGTTGCCTGAACTCGGGTTTATGGTAGAAAACCCGGTGCTCCAGGCTGCGTTGTGGCAGCAGTTCGACGCATTCTCCAGTCTGACCCGCTTTTGTCCGGCAAAGTTACGCCATCTTTTGCGACACGATGATAAAACCTGGTCACTGCAACTGACCACGGGGGAATTATTGCGTACACCTTTGGTGGTGGCTGCCGATGGCGCAAATTCTTTGGTGCGGCAGTTGGCCGGGATTGGTGTGGATGGCTGGGAATACCGCCAGCATTGCATGCTGATCAATGTTGAGACCGCCACGCCGGATCAGGATGTAACGTGGCAGCAGTTTTTCCCTTCCGGCCCGCGGGCATTCCTGCCGCTTTCCGGCCATCAGGCCTCTCTGGTCTGGTATGACAGTCCGCAGCGTATCCGCTATCTGAAAACCCTGAATATGCAACAGCTCACGTCAGAAGTGATGCAGGCTTTCCCCGCGCGGCTGGGGGCGGTGAAGGCGCTCAATGCCGGTGCCTTCCCGCTGGTACGCCGTCACGCTCAGCGATATGTCTTACCGGGGCTGGCGCTGATAGGGGACGCGGCGCATACCATCAATCCGCTGGCAGGGCAGGGCGTGAATCTGGGATACCGTGACGTGGAAGCCTTGTTATCCGTACTGGAAAAAGCGCGTGATCATGATGAAGCGTGGAGCAGCGAAAAAGTGTTGTTACGTTATCAGCGTCAGCGCCGTCTGGACAATTTACTGATGCAAAGCGGCATGGATTTGTTCTATACCGCGTTCAGCAATGACCTGCCGCCGGTAAAAGCCTTGCGAAATCTTGCGCTGATGGCGGCACAGCGTGCCGGGGGGGTGAAGACCAAAGCCCTGAAATATGCCTTAGGGATTTAATGTGTTCCGGGCAAACCGCGAAATACCGGTTTGCCTTTTGTTTTTTTGCTGACGAAACGACAAATAGCAGAAAGCCCGCACGAGGCGGGCTTTCTTAATGTGGCTGGGGTGCCAGGATTCGAACCTGGGTATGCTGGTATCAGAAACCAGAGCCTTACCGCTTGGCGACACCCCAATTTTGTTTCTCACTACCTTTTGAGCAGTGTACTGCAAGTAAAATGGTGGCTACGACGGGATTTGAACCTGTGACCCCATCATTATGAGTGATGTGCTCTAACCAGCTGAGCTACGTAGCCAAATTTTACTGACTTACTTCAAAACTTCAAGCACTAATTTAACTAACTTAATAATAAATTTCAAGTGCTTACCAATTATACAGAAAGAAGTATGGCTGGGGTACCTGGATTCGAACCAGGGTATGCTGGTATCAAAAACCAGTGCCTTACCGCTTGGCGATACCCCAACAGTACAACTTCTTCAAATTGGATTTTCCTCACAATCACATCAGAACAACAATGCGAAAGGTAAGAAAATGGCTGGGGTACCAGGATTCGAACCTGGGAATGCTGGTATCAAAAACCAGTGCCTTACCGCTTGGCGATACCCCAACTGTGCTGCCGACTCTATGAAATGGTGCGGGAGGCGAGACTTGAACTCGCACACCTTGCGGCGCTAGAACCTAAATCTAGTGCGTCTACCAATTTCGCCACTCCCGCAAAAAAGATGGTGGCTACGACGGGATTCGAACCTGTGACCCCATCATTATGAGTGATGTGCTCTAACCAACTGAGCTACGTAGCCATCTTTTTTCGCGCAACCTTCATCGGCGTTGCGGGGCGCATTATGCGTATATGACCGTTTTGCGTCAACACCTTTTTTGGAGAAAAAGGCCTGATGGCGTCCATTTGTCTGGCTTATAACCACTCTGGTGATTAATTGGGCAAAAGACATTATTTTTACTGGCTTTACGCATAAAAAAACGGGCCTGAGAAGGCCCGTTTGCAACAAGGAGATTGACCGGTAAATCGTTTATTTGTAAGCGGACTGATGCACGCCAACCGCACGGCCAGAAGGATCGTCCATGTTTTTGAACGCTTCATCCCACTCAATGGCTTTCGCAGAAGAACAGGCCACTGACGGGCCACCAGGCACGCATTCTGCGGCGCTTGGAACCGGGAACAGTTCTTCAAAAATCGTCCGGTACAGGTAGCCTTCTTTAGATGTCGGCGTGTTATACGGGAAGCGGAAATGCGCCGTTTCGAGCTGTTGGTCAGTGATCTGCTGGGATGCCACTTCTTTTAAGGTATCGATCCAGCTGTAACCAACGCCGTCAGAGAATTGTTCCTTCTGACGCCATGCCACGCTGTGTGGCAAATAAGACTCGAAACATTCACGCAGGATATGTTTTTCCATCTTGCCGTTGCCGCACATCTTGTCTTTCGGGTTGATACGCATGGCGACGTCGAGGAATTTTTTATCCAGGAACGGTACGCGGGCTTCAACACCCCAGGCGGACATCGCTTTGTTGGCACGCGCACAGTCATACATGTGCAGCGCCAGCAATTTACGCACGGTTTCTTCATGGAATTCTTTGGCGTTTGGCGCTTTGTGGAAATACAGATAGCCACCCAGCACTTCGTCAGCGCCTTCGCCAGACAACACCATCTTGATGCCCATCGCTTTGATTTTACGCGACATCAGATACATCGGAGTGGAGGCACGGATCGTGGTGACATCGTAAGTTTCGATGTGATAAATCACGTCACGGATCGCATCCAGACCTTCCTGCACGGTGAAATGAATTTCATGGTGCACGGTGCCCAAATGGTTTGCCACTTCCTGCGCGGCACGCAGATCCGGTGAACCTTCCAGACCGACAGCAAAGGAGTGCAACTGCGGCCACCAGGCTTCGCTTTGATCTTTATCTTCGATACGGCGACCGGCAAATTTCTTGGTGATGGCGGAAATCACGGAGGAATCCAGACCACCGGACAGCAACACGCCATAAGGTACGTCAGACATCAGGTGACTTTTCACCGATTCTTCCAGCGCATCTTTCAACGCGGCTGCGTCAGTGACGTTGTCTTTGACGTTTTCGAAGTCAAACCAGTCGCGCTGGTAGTATTCGCGAATTTCACCGTCCTGGCTCCACAGATAGCTGCCTGCCGGGAATTCTTTGATGGTGCGGCAAACCGGCACCAGCGCTTTCATTTCTGACGCCACATACATGTTGCCGTGTTCGTCATAACCCATATACAGCGGGATAATGCCTAAGTGGTCACGGCCAATCAGGTAGGCGTCTTTTTCTGTGTCATACAGAATAAAGGCGAACATGCCTTGCAGTTCATCGAGGAACTCCGGGCCTTTTTCCTGATACAGCGCCAGAATGACTTCGCAGTCAGACGCGGTCTGGAACGCATATTTGTCGCCCAGTTCAGCACGCAGGGCCTGATGGTTGTAGATTTCGCCGTTAACAGCCAGAACGTGAGTGTGTGCTGCGTTGTAAAGAGGCTGTGCGCCGTTGTTCACGTCGACAATGGACAGGCGCTCATGCGACAGAATCGCTTTATCGCTGGCAAACACACCGGACCAGTCGGGTCCGCGGTGACGCATCAGGCGCGACAGTTCCAGCGCTTTTTTGCGCAGCTCGACGGAGTCAGTTTTGATATCGAGCACACCGAAAATTGAACACATATTACTTTCTCCCTAACGACGTTTCTCTGGCTGTCATTTTTATGATTACGAATGAGGATCAACGTTGCCGTTCCTGCAATTTCAGTCGGCGTTGTTGCGTTGCTGACTATGAAAATGCGTCATAACCCCTATGTTGTGCAAGCGGTTTAACGCTCTTCTGATAAATAGTTGGTTGATGACCGGTGATCTTTAACGAATTCTCAGTTTTATGGTGATTTTATTAGTGGATTATTAATTTAAGCGTGAAAAATTGACGAGGATTCAAAAAAAGGGAAAAGTGGATAAAAATCAGTCAGCAAGACGAAAAAAAACGAGCCTGAATAGCAATCCGGGCTCGTTTTCAAATGCTTAGGAAAAAGATTAAATGACGTCGATATCGGCCACGGAAGGGTAAATCCATGTCGGACGGAAAGGCATACCTTCAATATCATTGAGGGTGGACACGCCGGTCAGCACCAGAATGGTTTCCAGACCTGCCTGAAAGCCTGCCAGAATGTCGGTACGCAGATTGTCGCCCACAATGACGGTATCTTCGGAATGCGCCTGCATTTTATTGAGCGCCGAGCGGATAATCCACGGGCTTGGCTTGCCGACGTAGAATGGCTGGCGGCCGGTAATCTTCTCGATAGGCGCGCACAACGCGCCACAGGCAGGGACAAAACCGTGCCCGTGATTATCAGGATTGGTGGCGATAAAGCGCGCACCGTTCGCCACGAAATACGCGGCTTTATGGATCATGTCCCAGTTGTATGAACGAGTTTCGCCAACAATCACGAAATCAGGGTTGATATCGGTAATGGTGAAACCGGCTTTATACAGTTCGTGGATCAGCGCGCCTTCACCCACGACATAGGCTTTTTTGCCTTCCTGACGTTTGAGGAAATCAGCAGTCGCCATCGCAGAGGTGAAAAAGGCACTTTCAGGGACGTCGAGACCGGCGGCGCCGAAGCGGTTTGCCAGATCCTGTGCTGTCTGGGAAGGGTAGTTCGTGAGAATGACCAAAGGCATTCCCTGTTCCTGGATCCGGGCCAGAAAACGATCGGCGCCGGGTACTGCGGTATTGTCGTGCATCAGCACGCCATCAATGTCACAAATTACGTTCTTTATTGTCATGATTTCCAAACCCACATTTTCAGTCCCCTTTCTGACAGCCAGATACTATAGCACGCCTCAGTTTTCCATCAGGCGCTGTAACAGAACCCCGTTGAGCATCGCCCGTTTGACCAGGGCAAATGCGCCAATGGCTGACTGATGATTCAGGGCTGACGTCACAACCGGTAAATTACGGCGGAAATCTTTCAGAACCTGCGCATTAATGCAGTTCTGAATGGCCGGAAGCAGGACCTTATCCGCTTCGGTAATTTCACCGGCAATCACGACTTTTTGCGGATTAAACAGGTTTATCGCGATCGACACGCCTTTGCCCAACTGGCGGCCCACGTGTTCAATCACTTCCGTCGCCAGCACATCGTGGCGGTTGGCTGCTTTGCAGATCGCGGAAATAGAGCAGTCATCGAGGCTGAGCTTACTGGCGTAGCCTTGTGTCAGCAGATGGCGCACGCGTTTTTCGATGGCGGCGTTCGCGGCCACGGTTTCCAGACAGCCGAAATTTCCGCAATGACAGCGTTCGCCCAGCGGGTCGATCTGGATATGACCGATTTCACCGACGTTGCCGTTACTGCCGAGAAAAATCTGCCCGTTAACGATGATCCCGGCGCCGGTACCACGGTGTAAACGAACCAAAATGGAGTCCTGACAGTCGCGGGTTGCACCGAAGTAGTGCTCGGCAAGCGCCAGACTGCGGATATCGTGACCGACAAAACTGGTGACTTTAAATTTTGCTTCCAGCGCATCCACTAATTTCCATGCGCCGACGCTGATATGCGGCATGTAGCGCACGATACCTTTATTCGGATCCACCAGACCGGGGAGGATGACGGAAATGGCAATCAGTTCGCGGATCTTGCGCTGGTTCAGCTCAATAAATTGACGGATGGCCTCAAAGAGCGCGTTCTCCAGCGTTTCCTGAGTGCGTTCCGGCAGGGCGTAATGTTGTTCCGCCAGTGATTTGGCGCTGAGATCGTAGAGCGTAATCGTTGCGTCATGGCGGCCAAGACGCACGGCGATAGTATGGAAAGGGCGGGTTTCTGTGATGATAGAAATGGCGCGGCGACCACCGGTGGAAGCCTGCTGATCGACTTCTTTAATCAGCCCGCGCTCAAGTAATTGTCGGGTAATTTTGGTCACACTGGCGGGCGCTAACTGACTCATGTCGGCAATCTGAATGCGCGAGATGGGACCTTGTTGGTCAATCAGGCGGTAAACCGCCGCGCCGTTTAACTGCTTAACCAGATCAACGTTGCCGATTTGTGCCTGCTGTCCGCCAGTTGTCATCAATGCTGTTATCCGCTCAATTAAACTTCGTCACCATTAACGATAGTTTTTGTGATTTTAAAATCATGAGTGAACGCGGTGAGGTTGGCGACTTTACCTGCTTCGATGCTGCCCAGTTGGCTGTCAACACCAATGGCGCGTGCCGGATAAAGCGATGCCATACGCAGCGTTTCATCCAGCGCAATCCCGACATGTTCGACGCTGTTTTGCACCGCTTCAATCATTGTCAGGGCAGAGCCGCTCAGTGTTCCGTTTTCGTCCACACAGAGTCCGTCACGGTAGTATATTGTTTTACCGGCAAAAATGAACTCATCAATATTCGCACCTGCGGGCGCAGTGGCGTCAGTGACCAGCACCAGCTTCTCGCCTTTGAGCTTTTTCGCGTTGCGGATATTCGCCCAGTCGACATGCAGACCGTCAGCAATCACTCCGGTATAGACTTCCGGCGTATCGAAGATTGCACCAATCAGGCCAGGCTGACGGCCGGTGATGGCAGGCATTGCATTATAAAGGTGCGTGGCGAAGCTGATACCGGCCGCGAAACCTTCACGCGCCTGTGCGTAAGTTGAATTTGAGTGGCCTGCGGAAATCACAATACCGGCGTCGCGCAACTGGCGGATATATTTCGCTTCAACCTGTTCTGGCGCGAGCGTCAGCTGGCTGATGACATCCGCATTGGCGCACAGGAAATCGATCATGGCGCTGTCTGGCAGACGAATAAAGGCCGGATTATGCGTGCCTTTTTTCTCCGGGCTGAGGTACGGCCCTTCAAGATGCAGACCGAGCGCCTGATTCGGATATTTTTCCAGATAGGTACGCATCACGCTGATACCGTGTTTCATGTAGTCATCGCTACAGGTGATCAGCGTCGGTAAGAAACTGGTACAGCCCGATTTTTCATTGGCTTTCTGCATGATTTCTAACGTTTCCACGGAAATCGCTTCCAGTGAATCGTTGAACTGCACGCCGCCACAACCGTTCAGTTGCAGATCGATAAATCCGGGGGCAAGAATGGCGCCGTCCAGACTGCGGGTTTCCACATTCGCCGGCAATTCACTCACCGGGCAGACACGTTCGATTTTGCCATCCGCAATCACTACCGCGTGGTTATCCAGAACGTCATGACCGGTATAAACCCGGCAGTTCATTAAAGCGTACATCATGCCCCCATTCCCCTTTATCCTTTGAGCCGCAGCGGCGTTGGCTACCTTCACTCACTCCGGTCACTTACTTCAGTAAGCTCGCGGAGATTCGTTCAGTTGCCGCCTTGCTGCAACTCAAATGCTTTCGGGGACTCAGTTAATTAAAGATTTTTCATATTTTCCGCTTCTAACTCGCGGAAATATTTAACAGTTTTGACTTTCAGTTCCATGGTGGACGGTTCGTCGCACACCATAACGGCTTTTGCGTGCAATTGCAGGCAACTGATGGTCCACATGTGGTTGATATTGCCTTCTACCGCTGCTTCCAGCGCCTGCGCTTTCGCGTGGCCGGTCACCAGAATCATCACTTCTTCTGCGTCCAGCAGCGTGCCCACGCCAACGGTCAGGGCGTATTTTGGCACCTGGGAGACATCGTTGTCGAAGAAACGTGAGTTCGCGATGCGGGTTTCATGCGTCAGGGTTTTGATGCGGGTGCGGGAAGCCAGGGAAGACGCCGGTTCGTTGAATGCGATATGGCCGTCGTTGCCCACGCCACCCATGAACAGGTGAATTTTGCCGTAAGACTTAATTTTTGCTTCGTACTGGCGGCATTCTTCGTTGACGTCTGGCGCATTACCATTCAGCAGATTGATGTTTTCGCGTGGAATATCAACGTGGTCAAAGAAGTTTTTGTACATGAAGGTATGATAGCTCTCAGGGTGTTCCTGCGGCAGACCGACATATTCATCCATATTGAAGGTAACAACGTGCTTAAAGCTAACCTGGCCTGCTTTATGCATGGCGATTAAATGTTTATACGCTTCGAGCGGGGTACCACCGGTAGGTAAGCCCAGAACAAACGGGCGGTCGGCAGTGGGTTTGAAAGCATTGATACGTTCAACGATATGACGTGCAGCCCATTTGCCAACTTCAGTGGTGGTGTTTAAAGGAATAAGTCTCATCACATACCTCTAGTTTTTCAGAATATTGAATATACTGTTGATATCCTTTGTTCTTGACGTTGCAGGGGCGTTGGCTGCTCTCGCTCACCCGGATCACTTACCTGTGTAAGCTCATCGGGATCCACTCGATTGCCGCCTTCCTGCAAGGTCAGGGACTGCGGATATCCGTAGTCAAAGCAAAAACGAAGTTCGTCGGTTCAAAGGCGGTCTTGTTAAGCGTAAACCACCGCAGCGGTTTATGACTGGCACAATGCCGTCTGGATTTTTTTAATGATAAAATAAGTTTGGTGTCTTGACCAGTGTAATGGCATGTTATGACCTCTTTTTGGTGACGATTCTCACAAAAAGAGAGGTTTTAATTTGCGATACGAAATAATCTTTTTACACTCGCAATCGCAGTTGGTTAAATCGGAACGGTAAATGTAAAAGGTAGTAAACATACTAATTAAACTACTTAGGTGATTCGCTTACGGGCGAGTAGGGGGAATGTTGAATATACTGAGTTATTTACAAAAGATTGGCCGGGCATTGATGGTGCCAGTCGCTACGTTGCCAGCCGCCGCCATTCTTATGGGTGTCGGTTATTGGATCGACCCTGTGGGCTGGGGTGGAGACAATGCACTGGCGGCATTTTTCATTAAATCGGGTTCCGCTATCATCGAAAACATGTCCGTACTGTTTGCGATCGGTGTGGCGTATGGCATGTCCAAAGACAAAGACGGTGCGGCTGCACTGACCGGTTTTGTCGGTTTCCTGGTGCTGACCACGCTGTGTTCGCCAGCAGCCGTGTCAATGATTCAGAAGATCCCGTTAGACCAGGTGCCGGCGGCATTTGGTAAAATCAATAACCAGTTCGTCGGTATCTTAGTCGGTATCATTTCCGCTGAGTTGTACAACCGCTTCAGCCACGTTGAGTTGCCGAAAGCGTTGTCTTTCTTCAGCGGTCGTCGTCTGGTGCCGATCCTCACCTCTTTCCTGATGATCATCGTTGCCTTCATTCTGATGTATGTCTGGCCTCTGATCTTCAACGGTCTGGTGACCTTCGGTGAGCACATCCAGCAACTCGGTTCTGCCGGTGCCGGTATCTATGCTTTCTTCAACCGTTTACTGATCCCGGTCGGTCTGCATCACGCCCTGAACTCCGTGTTCTGGTTTGACGTGGCAGGCATTAACGACATCCCTAACTTCCTTGGCGGCCAGGAATCTATCCAGGCAGGTAAAGCGGTTGTGGGTATCACCGGTCGTTATCAGGCGGGCTTCTTCCCGATCATGATGTTCGGTCTTCCGGGTGCGGCGCTGGCGATTTACCACTGCGCACGTCCTGAAAACAAGGCAAAAGTTGCCGGTATCATGATGGCTGCCGCTTTCGCTTCCTTCTTCACGGGTATCACCGAACCGCTGGAATTCTCCTTCATGTTCGTTGCGCCGGTTCTGTATGTTATCCACGCCGTGCTGACCGGTATTTCGGTCTTCATCGCCGCAAGCATGCACTGGATTGCCGGTTTCGGCTTCAGCGCAGGTTTGGTGGATATGGTGCTGTCTTCCCGTAACCCGCTGGCGACTCACTGGTACATGCTGATCCCTCAGGGTCTGGTGTTCTTCGTGATTTACTATGTGGTGTTCCGTTTCACCATTCAGAAATTCAACCTGCTGACGCCGGGTCGTGAGCTGGCGGTTGCCGGTGACGAAACTGACGGTTATGACGTTGATGTGGAATCTGCGGGCAATAAAGGCGACGAAACGGTTGCTCTGGCACGTCGTTATATCAGTGCCATCGGCGGTTCAGAAAACCTCACCGGTATTGATGCCTGTATCACCCGCCTGCGCCTGAACGTGAAAGACTCCGCGCTGGTGAATGACGGGTTGGCTAAACGTCTGGGTGCTTCAGGGGTTATCCGCCTGAACAAGCAAAGCGTGCAGGTGATTGTCGGTACCCGTGCTGAAATCATTGCCGGTGCGATGCGTACGGCATTGAATGCAGGCCCGATTGCTGCGGCTACTGCGACGCCGGCTGCGCCAGTGTCTGAAATCAAGCCTCAGGCTGTACCCAACAGCGTGAAAACCGTGGCAGAAACGCTGGTATCGCCGGTCACCGGTGACATCGTGGCGCTGGATCAGGTCCCTGATGAAGCCTTTGCCAGCAAAGCGGTGGGTGATGGCGTGGCCATTCGTCCGACGGATAAAATCGTGGTAGCGCCTGCTGCCGGTACCGTGGTGAAAATCTTCAACACCAATCACGCGTTCTGCCTGGAAACCACTTCCGGTGCTGAAATCGTGGTGCATATGGGGATTGATACCGTTGCGCTGAACGGTCAGGGCTTTACCCGCCTGGTCGAAGAAGGGGCCACGGTCACTGCCGGACAGCCTGTTCTCGAGCTGGATCTGGATTACCTGAACGCTCACGCGCGCTCAATGATCAGCCCTGTGGTGGTCAGCAATATTGATGATTACACCGGTGTGACTGCGCTGGCCAGCGGTTCTGTGGTCGCCGGTCAGAGCAAGCTGTTCGACATTCAGGGCAAATAACGTCTCTGAACGGCTGACATTGAAAAGTCCCCTGACGGGAAGAGAGCGATCTCTTCCCGTTTTTTATTGTTTCAGAACAGACGGCACAGAGATAACCACGATTTTATGCAACTAACGGTTGTTTCCCGACGTGGCTTGTTGGAACATAAGCGGTTATCCGTAGAGTCAATGTTGCGTAGAGGAATTGCACAATGAGTGAGGCTGAAGCCCGCCCAACAAATTTTATCCGTCAGATTATTGATGAAGATCTGGCGACCGGGAAACACAATACCGTTCATACCCGTTTCCCGCCTGAGCCAAATGGCTATCTGCATATCGGTCATGCGAAATCTATCTGCCTGAACTTCGGCATTGCGCAAGACTATCAGGGGCAGTGCAACCTGCGTTTTGACGATACCAACCCGGCAAAAGAAGACATCGAATTCGTTGAGTCGATCAAACACGACGTCCAGTGGTTAGGTTTCGACTGGAGCGGTGATATTCACTACTCTTCAGACTATTTTGATCAACTGCACGCTTATGCGCTGGAACTGATCAACAAAGGTCTGGCGTACGTTGACGAACTGTCACCGGATCAGATCCGTGAATACCGCGGCTCGCTGACGTCTCCGGGCAAAAACAGCCCGTACCGTGACCGTTCAGTGGAAGAGAACATCGCGCTGTTTGAGAAAATGCGTAACGGTGAATTTGCCGAAGGGGCTGCCTGTCTGCGTGCAAAAATCGATATGGCGTCGCCTTTCTTCGTGATGCGCGATCCGGTTCTGTACCGTATTAAGTTTGCAGAACACCACCAGACCGGCAAAAAATGGTGCATCTATCCGATGTACGATTTCACCCACTGCATTTCCGATGCGCTGGAAGGGATCACCCATTCGCTGTGTACGCTGGAATTCCAGGACAACCGTCGTCTGTACGACTGGGTTCTGGATAACATCTCCATTCCATGCCACCCGCGTCAGTACGAGTTCTCCCGTCTGAATCTCGAGTACTCCATCATGTCTAAGCGTAAGCTGAACCAGCTGGTGACCGAGAAGATTGTGGAAGGCTGGGACGACCCGCGTATGCCGACCGTTTCAGGTCTGCGTCGTCGTGGTTACACCGCCGCGTCTATCCGTGAATTCTGCCGTCGTATCGGCGTCACCAAGCAAGACAACAACGTCGAAATGATGGCGCTGGAATCCTGTATCCGTGACGATCTGAACGAAAACGCACCGCGCGCCATGGCGGTGATCAATCCGGTTAAAGTGATCATTGAAAACTTTACCGGTGATGACGTGCAGAGGGTGAAAATGCCGAACCACCCGAGCAAACCGGAAATGGGCACCCGCGAAGTGCCATTTACCCGTGAGATTTATATCGATCAGGCAGATTTCCGCGAAGAAGCGAACAAGCAATACAAGCGTCTGGTGCTCGGCAAAGAAGTGCGTCTGCGCAATGCGTATGTGATCAAAGCAGAACGTATCGAGAAAGATGCAGAAGGCAATATCACCACGATCTTCTGTTCTTACGATATCGATACACTGAGCAAAGATCCTGCCGATGGCCGCAAGGTGAAAGGCGTGATCCACTGGGTTTCGGCGTCAGAAGGCAAACCGGCGGAGTTCCGCCTGTATGACCGTCTGTTCAGCGTCGCCAACCCGGGTCAGGCAGAAGATTTCCTGACCACCATCAACCCGGAATCTCTGGTGATTTCCCACGGTTTCGTGGAGCCATCACTGGTGGCTGCACAGGCTGAAATCAGCCTGCAGTTCGAGCGTGAAGGTTACTTCTGCGCCGACAGCCGCTACTCAAGCGCTGAACATCTGGTGTTTAACCGTACCGTTGGCCTGCGTGATACCTGGGAAAGCAAACCCGTCGTGTAAGCCTTCAGTGTCAGATGATAAAACGCAGCTCCGGCTGCGTTTTTTTTTGCCTGTGATAATCGTAATGGGTTTTGTTTCTCGTCGCGAATTAATGTATTTCCTATGCTTGCTTTTTAAACGATGTAGCGCGAGCTGTTGTATTGCTGAAACGTTTAAACTGTAGGGTTATTTTATTTAATTGCTTGTTTTAGTTATTTATTCAGTTAATCCACTGCTTTAATTCTTTCCTGAGACCCTCTGTAACACTTTTTCATCTTTATGTGCACTTTGTCATATTTCGGCGATCAATGATGAATTACTCATTGATAATTCGCGTCGCGAAAAATATTCTAAACCTGTTTTATACGGTTACGCCTCTGGCGGCCGCTTTTTATACCCGTTTGGGTTTTGCTCGTTTTTTTAGTCAACATGAGGAATCTCTATGCACAAGCACCGTAACAGGGGCAGGGGATCGGCTTACCTGAAACCTGCGATATATTCCCTGGCCGGCACCTTACTGGGTGGCGGAATGATGTTCGCTGAAGATGCCAACGCGGCAGGTTTTATTGATGATTCAACGCTGACCGGCGGCGTGTATTACTGGCAGCGTCAACGTGACCGCAAGGACATGGATCCGGCGAGTGACAGCTACAAAGACTATACAACCAACCTTTCCCATTCTACCGCTAACCTGAACCTCGACTTTTCTTCCGGCTATGCCTGGGACATGTTTGGTATTGATATCGCCGCTTTCACGGCAATTGAAATGGCCGAAAGCAGCGAGAGCGGACACCCCAACGAAATCGCCTTCTCCAACAGCAACCGCGCGTACGACGAAGATTATTCCGGCGATAAAAGCGGCATCAGCCTGTATAAGGCCGCCGGTAAATTCAAATACGGCGGATTCTGGGGACATGCGGGTTACATTCAGCCCACCGGACAAACGCTGATCGCGCCACACTGGAGCTTTATGCCGGGAACCTATCGCGGTGCGGAAGCCGGATATAAACATGATTTCGGTGATCCGGGTGAGTTGAGCTTCTCCTACATGTGGACCGACGAATACAAATCCCCGTGGCATCTGGAAATGGATGATTTCCGCCAGAATGACAAAAAGACCGGCGTTTCTTATCTTCACTCGGTCGGGGCGAAATACGATTTTAAAAATGATTTCGTGCTGGAAGGCGCATTTGGTCAGGCTGAAAGTTATGTTGACCAGTACTTTGCCAAGGCCTCTTACAAAATTGATCTGATGGGCAATCCGCTGACCACCAGCTATCAGTTCTATGGTGCAGAAGATCGCATCAGTGACAAGAATGATCCGAACAGTCTGTATGACGGACTGGCATGGCTGCAGGCGCTGACTTTCGGCTATACCACCGGTCAGTTTAACTGGCGTCTGGAAGGGACGATGGTGAAGGCCGAAGGGAATCAGGGTTACTTCCTGCAACGTATGACCCCGACCTATTCCTCTTCAAACGGTCGTCTTGACGTGTGGTGGGATAACCGTTCTGACTTCAACGCCAACGGTGAGAAAGCCGTGTATGCCGGCGTGCTTTATGATCTGGCGAAATGGGATCTGCCGGGCTTCGCGGTCGGTGGTTCGTACGTCTATGCGTGGGATGCCAAACCGAGCACCAATGCGGCCTACGATCAGAGCCAGCGCCTGAAAGAAAGCGCCTGGAGTCTGGATGCGCTGTATACCATTCAGGAAGGGCGCGCCAAAGGGACGCTGTTCAAACTGCATTACACCCAATACGACAACCACTCTGATCTTCCGAGCTGGAGTGGCGGGTACGGCAACATATTCCAGGATGAAAAAGACGTGAAATTCATTGTCATCGCTCCATTCACTATTTTCTGAGGTCGTTATGTCGATGAATAAATTACTGATGATTGTGATGTCGTCCGTGCTTCTGGCCGGTTGTGCACCTACCGCTGATCAGGCAGAAATCTCCAAAACGCGGGAAGATTACCGGACCTGTATTAATACGGCGGAAGGCGATGCGGACAAACTGGCATCCTGTCAGGTGATGCTCAACAAGCTGAAACAGGAAAAAGCACACCAGCAATTTGCAGAACAGGAGACAGTGCGCGTGGTGGATTATCAGCGCTGCCTTACCGCCCGTAAAACCGGAAACGGTCAGGCCTTTGCCGCCGATTGCGGGAAAATCTGGCAGGAAATCAGAGCGAATAACGCACCGGAAAAGTAACTCAACACCAGAACACGGATGCAGAAATCAAAACCCCGGCTTGCCGGGGTTTTTTGCCTCTGCCCTCTGCCAGATTGCAGACATAAAAAAACCGCTTTTCAGCGGTTAATTTAGTCAAAGCCCGTGCAGATTACAGCGCAGGTTTATCGTTATGCAAAGAGTCATCTTCACGGCAGTCGCCTGCTTCACAGTGGCCGTACAAATACAGACTGTGGTTGGTCAGTTTGATGCCATGTTTCTTAGCAATCTCACGCTGACGACCTTCAATATATTCGTCACGGAATTCAATCACACGGCCACAATCCAGACAGATCAGGTGGTCATGGTGATGTTGCTGGGTCAGTTCGAATACGGACTTGCCGCCTTCGAAGTTATGACGGGTGACAATACCGGCGTCGTCAAACTGGTTCAGAACGCGGTAAACCGTCGCCAGGCCAATTTCTTCACCCATATCAATCAGTTGCTTGTAAAGATCTTCCGCACTAACGTGATGACCTTCCGGCGCTTGCAGCACTTCCAGGATTTTGAGGCGCGGAAGCGTGACTTTTAAGCCGGCTTTCTTCAGTGCGGTGTTGTTGTCAGTCATGCGGATTCAGTCCTGTTACTATGTGCTAATCAAGTTGAGGCATGCAGCCTGTGGCATCGGCGGCACAAAATTATTCGTATAGTCTCTTCGTTTAACGCAAATGTGCCAATTCTCGTCAACGACAGCCTGTTAATAAAGATCACAAAGTGCCGGTCACATTTGGAATGCAACGACTTGATCGATAGAAAAAACAGATGAACTCAGTGTACCTTGATACGACTGAAAGTTACAATTTTGTAGCAGTTAAATTGTTAATTTCAGTAATAGTTTGGCCCTTCAATTGTAGAATAAATCCTCAGGGCCAACAGGGTTTTTAGCCAATAATTTCAGAAAGGCTGAGTTCTTCTGTGATCTGTTTTACCCAGGCATCAACACGTTCGTTGGTCAGTTCTGGCTGACGGTCTTCGTCAATTGCCAGCCCAATGAAGTGCTTATCGTCTGCCAGGCCTTTGGATGCTTCGAAGTGGTAACCTTCGGTTGGCCAGTGACCGACAATCACCGCGCCGCGTGGCTCAATGATGTCGCGCACGGTACCCAGTGCATCGCAGAAATATTCGGCATAGTCTTCCTGATCGCCACAACCAAACAGCGCGACCAACTTACCTTCGAAATCTATCTCTTCCAGCGTTGGGAAAAAGTCGTCCCAGTCACACTGCGCTTCACCGTAATACCAGGTTGGAATGCCGATCAGCAAAATATCGAATTTTTCCAGATCCTCTTTGCTGCTCTTCGCAATGTCATGCACCTCTGCAACATCTTTACCCAATTGCTTCTGGATCATTTTTGCGATGTTTTCGGTGTTACCTGTATCGGATCCAAAGAAGATACCTACAACGGCCATAAGATTACCTAACCTCTTGTTCTAAATGAAGTGCCCTGCATCGCAGGCAATAATAATGCAGATGATAGCAAACTCGCGAGGCGGAGAATATGCTTCCGGCCGCCTTCTTGACTGGGAAATAAGTTTATCGGGCAATATTTTAAAGTGTTATCGCCTTTGTGTGTTTTCCAAAACCGCCAATAAACCTCAAACTTATTGAGGTTAAAAGCAAAGTTGAGAAATAAGTCGACACAATACTAAATTTCGAGCACATCCCGCCGATAGATGATGCGAGAGCAATCTCAACATAATAAAGAAATCGATGCCCGGAGAGGTGTTCAAACATGTCCTGGGGCACTTGCCTGCTGGTTACCTGTCTTGATTCTCCGCATCCCCGTCAATCCTCAGACCAGAAACAGTCCTGTTTCGAGAGAGGCATATCGTGCAGTTTTTAAAAAATATCACCATCAGGGCCGCATTATTAACGATTCTTGGCATCTTCTGCGTCATGTGGGCCGGTGTTTCCCTTTACACCGTCTCCTCACTTGACACGCTGACGCAAAATACCAAAAACAGTACCGAGCTGGTCAACAATATGGCGCTGATCAACAAAGGTAATGATCAGTATTTTCGTACCGTGACGCGCCTGAGCCGCGCCGTCGCACAGCTTCAGGCCGACCCATCAAAAGGGCCGGAAATTTTTGATACCGCGAAACAATCCCTCGACGGACTGACGCAGGCGCTGGCCAGTTTTAAAACAGCGCCGCATCCAGGTCTGGAAGAAGCCGCCGTTCAGGAACTGAGCACTAACTGGGACAACCTGATCACCCAGGGCGTCACGCCGTTATTTGCCGCCGCGAGCAGCAAGGATATCGGGACTTATAACCAGCTCGCCAATTCAACCGTCCCTGCGCTGAGCCGCAGCTTTGGCGCGTCCATGGAAAACGTCAGCGGCCAGATCGCCGTTGATTTCGATGCGGCGCAACGTCAATCGACCCATCTGACCTCCATCGGCAAAGTGATTTTGCTGACGGCGTTTGGTATCGGGCTGGTGATTTTACTCCTGACCGACCGTTATCTGGTGATGGCGCTGGTGAGACCACTGGATCAAATCCGCGACCATTTCGCGGTGATCGCCAGCGGCGACCTGACGCATTATCTGGAAGAGTTCGGTAAAAACTGTGCCGGTAAGCTGATCCCGTTGCTGAACTTAATGCAGCTGAGTCTGGTGAATACCGTCCAAACCATCCGTAACTGTACCAACCACATTTATCAGGGCGCGTCAGAGATTTCAGCCGGTAACAACGATCTGTCTTCCCGTACAGAAGAACAGGCCTCGGCGCTGGAAGAAACCGCCGCCAGCATGGAAGAACTGACCGCTACCGTGAAACACAATGCCGATAACGCGCATCACGCCAGCCAGCTGGTGATTGAAGCCTCCGGTACCGCGCAGCGCGGCGGGAATATCGTCGCGGATGTGGTCAGCACCATGAAAGACATCTCCGGCAGCTCGAAGAAAATTGCCGAAATCACGTCGGTCATTAACAGCATCGCTTTCCAGACCAACATTCTGGCGCTGAACGCCGCGGTCGAAGCCGCGCGTGCGGGCGAGCAGGGACGGGGTTTTGCGGTGGTCGCCAGCGAAGTGCGCAATCTGGCACAGCGCAGTGCGCAGGCGGCGAAGGAAATCGAGCAGCTGATCAGCGAATCGGTTTCCCGCGTCGACAGCGGTTCGCGGCTGGTTGAAAACGCCGGTCAGACCATGAATGAAGTGGTGCGTTCCATTACGCACGTCACCGATATCATGGCGGAAATCGCGTCTGCGTCTGATGAACAAAGCAAAGGCATCAGCCAGGTGGCGGTGGCCGTCACTGAAATGGACAGCGTGACGCAGCAGAACGCCGCGCTGGTGGAACAGGCATCGCAGGCTGCGGTTTCACTGGAAGAACAGGCGTCATTGCTGAACAACGCTGTCGCCACGTTCAAGCTGAAAGACAGCGTGACCAGCGTCGGATCGCGTCCGGCGAAGTCAATTTCTGCGCCATTATTGCGTCCGGATACCGGCATGCTTTCGGCGAAAAGTGCTGAAAACTGGGAAACGTTCTGAGGGGAAAGAAAAGCGTTAGCGTGGAATAGTTAAGAAAAAACAAACGGGTAGCCTGAGAGGGTTACCCGTTTTCAATCAGCCTTCATGACCGTTAAGATGCGACAGCAGCATCTCTTCAATCAATTCGCTACGACTGATATTGCGTTCTTCTGCCAGCTTATTGAGCATATCAACAGCATCGGCGTTCATTTTCAGCTCCACGCGACGCAGGCCGCTCGCTTTATCGCGGCGTAACTGGTTGCGCTTATTGATCCTGAGCTGTTCATCACGGGATAGCGGATTTGTTTTTGGACGCCCAGGACGGCGGTCATCTGCGAACAGATCAATCGTCGTGCGATCCAGTTGTTCTTTTGCCATAGGTAGCGGTACAACCAGGGAAGTTTTTACATCGGAAAACGGCAAGCCGGTTCCTGACGAGCGTTTCACACATTTCGGGCTAAGAAACCCTGACCCAATTTACCCCCCGCGACTCACAGTGAGTAAAACGGGGTGGCAAAATTATAGCGCGCAATCATACACTGGCGCGCCTGGGGTTCACAACGCCTGATTGCCCTGATTTCATGATAACTTCCTAAGTTGTGCAGACTTTTTGCACAATTTATCCCCAGGATGTTAAACCTCAGGCTGCATCGATGAAACGATGCACAGCGCGCAGCACCGCATCGGGTTTTTCGGCGTGCACCCAATGACCCGCTCCCGCCACCACATGCGCTTTGGCCTGCGGGAACTGGCGGGCAATCGCATCGCGATATTCATCCTGCACATACGGCGATAAACCGCCACGGATAAACAGCGCCGGATGATCCCACGGTGGCACCTCTTCCCAGCCGGTAATGGTGTCGTATTCACTCAGCAGCACCGGCACGTTGAAACGCCATTCTCCCTGCTGGAACGATTTCAGCAGGAACTGGATCACGCCGTCTTCCTTTATATACTCACGCATACACTCAGTGGCTGAGGTGCGGTCGCGGAGTCCGGCGTCGGTTACCGCGTTAATTGCCGCAAAAATCTCATCATGACGGCGCACGTGGTAATCCACCGGCGCGACATCAATGGCGATCAGCCTTTCGATGCGATCAGGGATCAGCGCCGTCAGCGCCATTGCCGCTTTTCCGCCCATTGAGTGACCGATAACGATGATTTTTTGGAAACCCACCTCATCCAGCGTTTCCACTAAATCCTGCGCCATGGCGGCATAAGACATCTCGCCGGCGCGTCCTGACTGACCGTGATTACGCAAATCGACCTGTAACACGTTATGCTGTTTTTTCAGGTCGCGGGCCAGAATGCCCAGATTATCGAGGGTGCCGAACAGGCCGTGGATCAGTAAAACCGGCAGGGCGGCGCTGCCAGCGACGTCAGCTTCTTGCAGGCGATAATGTAATTTCATAGCGAAGTTCATACAGATAAACAATCTCATTAGGTTATCATGACTTGCGGATAATTTTTGAAAACAGAAAGTGTCTGCCAGATGCCAGAGCGGGATTTGTCTATCAGGAAGCCGGCGGGTTGATGTCAGCATGCAGCAAAATCGGGAAGTTGTCTGGATTTTGCTTCGCGGCGCAATTCCTCTGTTTGTTACTGCGTAGAAATTTGTATAATCCTTTTGAATGAATTAAGTAGAAAAACAGTACTGGATAAAGATGAAAACTATTGAGGTTGACGAAGAACTCTACCGCTATATTGCCAGCCATACGCAAGCAATCGGTGAAAGCGCGTCTGATATTTTACGCCGTATGTTGAAGTTTACTGCCGGTCAGACCGCTCCTGCCGCGCCAGTGACCCCTTCTGTTATCGCCGGCACTGTCGCGCAGGAAAAACCTGCCGCCGCCGCAGCGCCGACGTCGCGTGATAAAGTCCGCGCCGTCCGTGAACTGCTGCTGTCCGATGAATACGCAGAACAAAGCAAAGCGGTGAACCGCTTTATGCTGATCCTGTCGACCTTGTATACCCTCAACCCGAAAGAATTTGCGACGGCGACCGACTCTCTGACCGGCCGCACGCGGACCTATTTTGCCGGTGACCAGCAAACCCTGCTGCAAAACGGCATTCATACCAAGCCTAAACACGTTCCCGGAACGCCGTATTGGGTTATTACGAATACCAACACAGGTCGCAAACGCAGCATGATCGAACACATCATGCAGCTCATGCAGTTCCCGGCGGAACTGACTGACAAAGTGTGCGGCACCCTCTAAATTTCAGCGTAAGGGAGAAGCGCCAGTGGCTAATCACCCCCGTGCAGGGCAACCTGCTCAGCAAAGCGATTTGATCAATGTGGCGCAGTTAACGTCACAGTATTACGTTCTGCAACCGGATCCGGCTAACACTGCACACGCGGTGAAATTCGGCACGTCCGGCCATCGCGGTAGTTCGTTGCGTCACAGCTTTAATGAAGCGCACATCCTGGCGATTGCTCAGGCAATTGCTGAAGTGCGTAAAGAGCAGGGCACCACCGGCCCGTGCTACGTGGGTAAAGATACCCATGCGCTGTCCGAACCGGCATTTATCTCTGTGCTGGAAGTGCTGACCGCCAATGGCGTGGATGTCATTGTTCAGGAAGACAACGGATTCACGCCGACACCGGCCGTGTCTCACGCCATCCTGACCCACAACCGCAACGGCGGCGCGCTGGCAGATGGCATCGTCATCACGCCTTCGCACAACCCGCCGGAAGATGGCGGCATCAAATATAACCCGACCAACGGCGGCCCGGCAGATACCAATCTGACCTCGGTAATCGAGAAGCGTGCTAACGCATTGCTGGCGGCTAAGCTTTCCGGTGTGAAACGTCAGTCTCTCGATCAGGCGTGGAAAAGCGGCCATCTGGTGGCGAAAGATCTGGTGCAGCCATTTATCGAAGGGCTGACCGATATCGTGGATATGGCCGCGATTCAGAAAGCCGGTCTGAAACTGGGTGTGGATCCGCTCGGCGGTTCCGGTATCGAATACTGGAAGCGTATCGCGGAACATTACAAACTGGATCTGACGCTGGTGAACGATGAAGTCGATCAGACTTTCCGTTTCATGCATCTCGACCACGACGGCGTGATCCGCATGGACTGCTCGTCTGAATCGGCGATGGCCGGTCTGCTGGCCCTGCGTGATAAGTTCGATCTGGCTTTCGCTAACGACCCGGATTACGACCGCCACGGTATCGTGACACCTGCCGGTCTGATGAACCCGAACCATTATCTGGCGGTGGCGATTCAGTACCTGTTCCAGCACCGTCCGCAGTGGGGCAAAGACGTTGCCGTCGGTAAGACGCTGGTTTCCAGTGCGATGATCGACCGCGTGGTGGAAGATTTGGGCCGTAAGCTGGTGGAAGTGCCGGTCGGTTTCAAATGGTTCGTTGACGGTCTGTTTGACGGCAGCTTCGGTTTTGGTGGCGAAGAAAGTGCCGGGGCTTCATTCCTGCGTTTCGACGGCACACCGTGGTCAACCGACAAAGACGGCATCATCATGTGTCTGCTGGCCGCGGAAATCACCGCCGTCACCGGCAAGAATCCGCAGGAACATTACAACGAGCTGGCGGCCCGCTTTGGCGCACCAAGCTACAACCGTATTCAGGCGCCTGCGACGCACGCACAGAAAGCCGCTCTGTCTAAACTTTCTCCTGAACAGGTGAAAGCAGACACCCTGGCCGGTGACCCGATCACCGCCCGCCTGACCAACGCGCCGGGTAACGGTGCGTCCATTGGCGGTCTGAAAGTGATGACCAAAAACGGCTGGTTTGCGGCACGTCCGTCCGGCACAGAAGAAGCCTACAAAATCTATTGTGAAAGCTTCCTCGGTGCTGAACACCGTGAACAAATCGAGAAAGAAGCGGTAGAAATCGTCAGCAAAGTCCTTGCCGACGCGAAATAAGCTGTTTTCTTCTTCACATCAAAGGCGCTGATTATTCAGCGCTTTTTTTTTGCCCGTTTCTTGCCGGAAGTTCAGATGTTAATAAAGATATATCTAAATGCGTTTTTCCGCTTGCCAGTTTCTGAAAACCGATCTACTTTAGATATATCGAAATAATTCGATATATCTAAATAGGGCATACAATATGTTTAGCAAAATGTTTGAAGGCCGCCATCGCGGTCACGGTAGCCGGGAAGAAGGGCATCGCGGTCATTGCCGTCATGAATCTGATGTTGGTGATCACAGCGAGCGCCATGCGTTACGTCGTGACGGCCGTCATCGCGGTGAAGAACGGGGAGAAGAAGGGCGCGAACGTCGCGGACGTGGCGAAGGTCGCCGTGGCGGGCGCGGTGAGCGGGGTGTACATCGTCTGTTTGAACACGGTGATTTACGCCGCGTGCTGCTGGCGCTGGTGGCGAAAAAACCGAGCCACGGTTATGAGCTGATCAAGGCCATCGAAGAAGCCTCTTCCGGTCTGTATGTGCCGAGTCCGGGCGTGATTTACCCGACGCTGACGCTGCTGGAAGAACAGGATTTCCTTGAGCCTGTCGCCACCGGCAATGGCCGCAAAAGTTATCAAATCACCGAAGCGGGCAAAGTGGAACTGGCGCAGCATCAGGCGGCGGTCGATGTGATTTTTGCCCGTCTGGCCGGCGCTCAGCGTCCGCGTGAAAACAACCTGGCGGAAGGCATTCATGAATCCATGCACCGCCTGCGCCACGCCCTGCGCGGCAACATGATGCGTGCGGATTTAACGCCGGAGCAGGTGGTGCGTGTGAATGCGATTTTGCAGCAGGCGGCTGAAAGCCTGGAAGCCGAATTTGGCGAAGCCAGGCCGGAAGCTGACGAACCTAAGGCATAAAACGATAGCCCACGCCGGTTTCCGTCAGTAAATGACGCGGCCGGGTGGCGTCGGCCTCCAGCTTCTGACGCAGATGCCCCATGTAAATGCGCAGATAATGGCTGTGTTCGACATAGTTCGGGCCCCAGACGTGGCTCAGTAACTGACGCTGAGTAATGACCTTGCCGCTGTTTGCCAGCAGTTCGGCCAGCAGGCGAAATTCAATCGGCGTCAGATGACAATCTTCCCCGTTCCGCTGTACGCGCCGGTTGATCAAATCCACCGTCACATCCGCAAACGTCACCAGCGGGCTTTCCTGCGAACTGCCCGCATGACGGCGCAGCGCCACGCGAACCCGCGCCAGCAGTTCACCGACGCCAAACGGCTTGGTGAGAAAATCATCGGCACCGGCATCCAGCGCAGCAATCTTGTCTTCCTCGCGGGTGCGTGCCGACAACACAATGATCGGGATGGCGCTCCAGTGGCGCAAATCGCGGATATACGTCAGGCCGTCACCGTCCGGTAAACCGAGATCGAGAATAATCAGATCCGGTTTACGGGTTCCGGCCTCAATCAGCCCGCGTTGCAGCGTCTCGCTTTCAAACACCCGCAAGCCTTCCGCCTCCAGTGCCGTGCGCACAAAGCGGCGGATTTCTTTTTCATCTTCAACAATTAAAATATTTACCGGGGATGCGCTCACGATGCCTCGTTGATGTCTGATTCCATGTCACTTTCCATCTCCGGCAATGCCTCGAGCGGCAACCTGAAACGAAAACGCGCACCGCCGTCGGGGCCATTTTCCGCCCAGATCCGTCCGTCGTGCACCTCAATAATGGCACGACAAATCGCTAATCCCAACCCCACGCCGGGAATGGCGGATTCTTTATTGCCACGGGCGAATTTTTCAAAAATAGTCTGTTCAGCACCGGCCGGAATACCGGGGCCGTTATCCCAGACTTCAATCTCCAGCCACTCATCCAGCGGAGTGGCTTTGATGTCAATCGTCGCGCCGGTACCGGCATATTTATGGGCATTTTCCAGCAGATTGATCAGCACCCGTTCGATCAGACTGGCATCGCAATTGACCAGCACCATTTCTTTCGGCAAATCGATCTGAATATTGTCATGCGCCAGCACCGGTTCCAGCATCCGCAGCGCGCTGCCGGTGATTTCTTCCACCGACTGCCACTCCTTGCGCAGGTTAAATCCGCCGGACTGAATGCGCGCCATATCCAGCAAATTGTTCACCAGCCGCGTGGTGCTCAGCACCTGCTGGCGGATCTGACTGGCTTGTGGCGCGTGCTTAGAGCCTTCCGATGCCAGATCCAGCGTCAGGATTTCCGCCTGCCCGAACAGCACCGTCAGCGGCGTGCGTAAATCGTGGGACAGCGCGGAGAGCAGCGAGTTACGCAGTTGCTCGCGCTCGGTTTCCAGCCGCGCCGTTTCTGCGCGGGCGGCCAGATGCAGACGCTCCAGCGCATTGGCAATCAGCACGGTAAAAGTCTGCAACAGGCGTTGTTGTTCCGGCACCAGCAACTGGCGGATATTCGGCGGTTCGACCGCCAGCAGGCCGCGCGACTCTCCCGATGCCACCAGCGGCAGCAGCTGATACGGCACGCCGGGCAGGGTATCGGTGCCCGCACCGGCAGGCAGTTTCTTATCGAAACTCCAGCGGGCGATGGCGTCATCCACCACAATCGCCGTGATTTCACCGGCAGGTTGCGCCAGCTCGCCGTTTTCCTGCGGCAGCAAAATGGCGGTTTTGGCATTCAGACTGGAAGAAATAAAGTGACGGCTGGTCTGCGCGATGGCTTCCGGCGTCAGCGACTGGCTCAGCCCTTTGGACATTTCATACAGATGCTGTGCGCGTTTTTCACGGTGACGGGCGATGCGCGCCTGATAACGTACCCCGGCGGTCAGATTGCCGATCAGAATGCCGACAATCAGCATCACGCCGAAGGTCACCAGATATTGCGCGTCTGTTACTGCCAGCGAGCCGCGTGGCTGCACGAAAAACAGATCAAAGCTGACGACGTTAATCACCGCCGCCAGCACCGACGGCCAGCGGCCATAAAACAGCGCGACAATCACCACGCCGAGCAGATACACCATCACCAGGTTGGCCTGATCGAAAGTCGGCACCAGCCATTGCGACATCACGGTGATCACCGCACACAGCGCCACGGCCAGCGCACAGCCCCACAACTGACGGCTGAAACGGTCGGCGAAGGTGCGGGAGTCCTGTTCTTTGCGCGGCGATGTCACCGGTGCATCTTCCAGCCCGACAACGATCAGATCGAGATCCGGCGCGATTTCCGCCAGTTTATCGGCAAAACTGGCGCTGAATTTCCAGCGTTTTTCACGGCGGCGGCCGGTCATGATTTTGCCCAGACGATGTTCACGGGCGTAGCGCAAAATCGCCTGTTCTTCCTGCGGGTCGGATAACGTGGCGGTTTCCGCGCCCAGTTCCTGCGCCAGTTTCAGAGAATGCAAAATGGCGCGGCGCTGGCCTTCCGGCAGACGGTGCAGACGGGGTGTTTCAACATATACCGCGTGCCAGACGCAGCCGAGACGCGCGGCAAGACGTGCGGCGACGCGAACCAGTTTTTCGTTACCGCTGCCGTGACCGATACACAGCAACAGCGCGTCGCGGGTATGCCAGACGCGGTTAACGCCCTGATCGTCGCGGTATTCGCGCATCTGATCGTCAACCCGGTCGGCGGTGCGGCGCAGGGAAAGTTCGCGCAGGGCAATCAGATTGCCTTTACGGAAGAAATGTTCGATAGCGCGTTCGGCCTGACCGGGGATGTAAACTTTGCCCTCTTTCAGGCGCTGACGCAGGGAGTCCGGCGGTAAATCCACCAGCACCACTTCGCTGGCGTCATCAAACAGCCGGTCGGGAACGGTTTCGCGAATAATGATGCCGGTGACGCCGCTGACCACATCGTTCAGGCTTTCCAGATGCTGAACGTTCACGGTGGTAAATACGTCGATACCGGCATCGAGTAACTCTTCGACATCCTGCCAGCGTTTCGGATGGCGCGAACCGGCGGCATTGCTGTGCGCCAGTTCATCCATCAGGATCAGGGCAGGGCGGCGGGCCAGCGCGGCGTCGAGGTCAAACTCCTGCACCTGACGGCCACGGTGGTGTATGCGTTTCGGCGGTAACAGAGAAAGCCCCGGCAGCAGCGCCTGCGTTTCCTGCCTTCCGTGGGTTTCCACCACGCCGACCAGCACGTCAAGGCCGGTGGCGCGCAGACGCTGTGCTTCCTGCAACATGGCAAAAGTTTTCCCGACGCCCGCACAGGCGCCGAAAAAGACTTTTAGTTGCCCGCGGGGCTTCTCATTAGCCAGCGCCAGCAGGCTGTCCGGATCGGGGCGATCGTCAGTCATATCATCCTTATTGAGCTTTCAGTTCATCCAGCGCCAGATTCAGCCCGAGCACGTTAACCACGTCCGGGCCGAGGAAACCAATCAGCGGCGATGATGTATTATCATCAATCAATTTATTCACTTGCGCCAGTGGCAGACCGCGCGCGGCTGCAATGCGCGGTGCCTGCCATTGCGCCGCGTCAACGGAAATCTGCGGATCCAGCCCGCTGCCGCTGGCGGTCACCAGATCCACCGGCACTGTCGCCGGGCTTTGCGGATTGGCTTTGCGCAGCGCCGCCACGCGGTCTTTTACCGCCTGATCCAATGCCGGATTACTGGCTGCCAGATTGCTCCCCGCCGATGCCAGCGGATTATACGGTGAATCGGCGGTAACGGACGGGCGTCCCTGGAAATACTCATTGCGGGTAAAGTTCTGCCCGATCAGCTCAGAGCCAATCACCTTATTGCCGCTGTCTTTGATCAGCGATCCCATTGCCTGCGGGCGGAACACCAGCTCAGACACACCGGTGGTCAGCAGCGGATACACCACGCCGGTCGCCAGCGTCAGCAGCACCGTCATCACCAGAGCCGGACGCACATAGGACATTTTTTTAACGGACATAATGGTCTTCCTCAACAATCAGCTCAGATGTAAAACGGTCAGGATCACGTCGATCAGCTTGATACCGGCAAACGGCACCAGCAGACCGCCTGCACCATAAATCCACAGGTTGCGGCGCAGCAGCGCGGCGGCACTCATGGCTTTATAGCTCACGCCTTTCAGCGCCAGCGGGATCAGGAACACAATCACCAGGGCGTTGAAAATGACCGCCGACATAATGGCCGACGACGGCGACGTCAGATGCATCACGTTCAGCGCATTCAGTTGCGGATAGGTCGCCGCAAACGCTGCCGGAATAATGGCGAAATACTTCGCCACGTCGTTGGCGATACTGAAAGTGGTCAGCGATCCGCGCGTCATCAGCATCTGTTTACCGATATGTACCACTTCAATCAGCTTGGTCGGGTTGGAATCGAGATCGACCATGTTCCCGGCTTCCTTCGCCGCCTGCGTCCCCGAGTTCATCGCCACCGCCACATCGGCCTGCGCCAGTGCGGGCGCATCGTTGGTGCCGTCGCCGGTCATGGCGACCAGCCGACCTTCCGACTGATACTGACGAATTAACGCCAGTTTGGCCTCCGGCGTGGCTTCTGCCAGAAAATCATCGACGCCCGCTTCGGCGGCGATGGCGGCAGCGGTCAGCCGGTTATCCCCGGTGATCATCACCGTTTTGATGCCCATTTTGCGCAGCTCGGCGAAACGTTCCTTGATGCCGCCTTTGACGATATCTTTCAGCTCGACCACGCCCAGCACTTTCGCGCCCTCGGCGACCACCAGCGGCGTGCCGCCTTTACGCGCCACAGTTTCCACCAGCCCATCGACGGCTTTCGGGAAGGTGCCGCCGTTGGATTCCACATGGCGGCGGATGGCGTCCACCGCACCTTTACGGATGCTGCGCTCACCGACGTTGACGCCGCTCATGCGGGTCTGCGCGGAGAAGGGGACGAAAGTCGCATTCAGCGAATGAATATCACGTTCACGCAGGTTAAAACGCTGCTTCGCCAGCACCACGATACTGCGGCCTTCCGGCGTTTCATCGGCCAGCGACGATAACTGCGCGGCATCGGCCAGTTCCTGTTCCGTCACCTGAGGCGCGGGCAGGAACTGCGATGCCTGACGGTTACCGAGCGTGATGGTGCCGGTTTTGTCGAGTAACAACACATCCACATCACCGGCAGCTTCCACCGCGCGGCCACTGGTGGCGATGACGTTGGCTTCCAGCATGCGGCTCATGCCTGCCACGCCGATGGCCGACAGCAAGCCCCCGATGGTGGTCGGGATCAGACACACCAGCAGCGCCACCAGTACGGTAATGGTGACCGGAATACCGGCGTGGCTGGCGTTAACGCTGAACAGCGAGAACGGATACAGCGTGGCCGTCGCCAGTACGAACACCAGCGTCAGGGCGACCAGCAAAATGGTCAGCGCCACTTCGTTTGGCGTCTTGCGACGCTTAGCGCCTTCGACCATCGCAATCATACGGTCAAGGAAGGTATCGCCGGGGTTGGCTGAACACTCAACCACCAGCCAGTCGGACAACACGCGCGTCCCGCCGGTGACCGAGGAGAAGTCGCCGCCGGATTCGCGGATCACCGGTGCGGATTCGCCGGTAATGGCGCTTTCGTCCACCGATGCACCGCCGATCAGCACTTCACCGTCGCACGGCACGGTATCGCTCGCTTCGATCAGCACGTAATCGCCTTTGCGCAGCGTATCGGCGGCGACTTTGATCACCGGTGATTCAGGGCGCGGTTCGTAGATTTTTTTCGCCCAGCTGGTTTTCTGCACGCCTTTCAGGCTCTGCGCCTGCGCCTTGCTGCGGCCTTCCGCCAGGGCTTCGGCAAAGTTGGCAAACAGCACGGTGAACCACAGCCATAGCGACACGCTGCCGGTAAACGCCGCGCTGCCGTCGGTACGGTGCATCAGGATCGCCAGCCAGATCAGCGTGGTCAGGATACTGCCCAGATACACCACGAACATCACCGGATTACGCCACTGAACGCGGGGATCCAGCTTTTTCACCGAATCCAGCAGGGCAGTGCGGATCAGGCGAGGTTCGAATAACGCACGTTGTTTACGACTCATTTTTTTCGTCTCTATATTCATCAGTTCAACGGGTTACGCAGCATTACTGTGCGGACCAGACCTGCAAATGTTCCGCGACCGGTCCCAGCGCCAGCGCCGGAATAAAGGTCAGCGCGCCGACCAGCAACACGGTGCCGACCAGCAGACCGATAAACAGCGGGCCGGAGGTGGGCAGGGTGCCGTTGCCTGCCTGCTGGCGCTTTTTCACCACCAGTGAACCGGCAATCGCCAGCACCGGAATAATCACCCCGAAGCGGCCGAAGAACATGCAGGCTGCCAGCAGCAGGTTGTAGAACGGTGTGTTGACGCTCAGCCCGGCAAAAGCACTGCCGTTGTTATTGGCGGCGGAAGATACGGCGTACAGCACTTCACTGAAACCGTGTGCACCGGGGTTTAAAATCCCTGCACGACCGGCATCGGTGACCAGCGCCAGTGCGGTGCCGAGCAGTACCAGCGTCGGCGTGACCAGGATCGCCAGCGCGGTCATCTTCATGTCGTAAACGTCGATTTTCTTACCGAGATATTCCGGTGTGCGGCCAATCATCAGCCCGGCAATAAACACCGTCAGCAGGACGAACAGCAGCATGCCGTACAGGCCGGAACCCACACCGCCGAACACCACTTCACCAATCTGCATCAGCCACATCGGCACCATGCCGCCCAGCGCGGTAAAGGAATCGTGCATGGCGTTGACTGCGCCGCACGAGGCCGCTGTCGTCACGACCGCATACATCGCCGAAGCCAGAATGCCGAAGCGGCTTTCCTTGCCTTCCATATTGAAATTGCTGCTGATGCCAGGCGCGGTGAAGTGCGGATTGCCTTTGAGTTCGGCGTACATCACCACCACCACGGACACCACAAAAATCACCGACATTGCCCAGACCAGCGCGTGACCCTGACGGTTGTCGCCGACCACACGGCCAAACGCAAAACACAGCGCGCACGGGATGATGAAAATCGCCAGCATCTGCACCATGTTGGTCAGAGCGGTCGGGTTCTCAAACGGATGCGCGGAGTTAGCGCCAAAGAAGCCGCCCCCGTTGGTGCCGAGCATTTTGATCGCTTCCTGCGAGGCCACCGGCCCCATCGGCAACGTCTGTTGCAGGCCTTCCAGCGTGGTAATGTGCTGATAGGCTTCGAAGTTTTGCAGCACGCCCTGACTGACGAAAAACAGCGCCAGCAGAAACGCGACCGGCAAAAGCAGATACAGCGTAATGCGCCATAAATCCGTCCAGGCGTTGCCGATGGTTTGCGCCGAAGGACGCGCAAATGCCCGGATCAGCGCAAAGGCAACGGCGATACCGGTGGCGGCGGAGAGGAAGTTTTGCACCGTTAATCCGGCCATCTGGCTGAGATAACTCAGCGTGCTTTCGCCGCTGTACGCCTGCCAGTTGGTATTGGTCACGAAACTGACAGCGGTGTTGAACGCCAGATCCCAGGACAACCCGCCAAAATGCTGCGGGTTCATCGGCAATACGCCCTGTGCCATCAGCAGGGCCGTCAGCACGATAATGCCCAGAATGTTGAATACCATGATCGCCAGCGCGTACTGCCACCAGTTTATTTCAGCCGTGCTGCTGCCAGAGGTACGTAAAACGCCGTTCTCAATGCGCTGTAAAAATGCGCCGGGCTGTCCTTCAATCAGTTGAGCAATAAAGTGTCCCAGTGGTTTTGCCAGCAGCAAAAGCACCAGCATAAAACTGGCAATCAGTAAGAAACCGGTCGCAGCCATTTAAAAATCCTCCGCATTCAGCAGGGCATAAACCAGATAGCCGAGCAGCAGAAGAACCAGTAATGCGCCGCAGATTACGCCAACACTCACAATCCACCTCCACAGGTGTGTTTTTATGTTGTGGCGAGAATAGGGAAAGGCGGGAAAAGATCCTGAAAAGAAACATAACCGCAGTGTAAAAAAAGTATAAAAATGCGCAAAAATGAAACCATAAAGAAACTTTAATTACGTATTTATTTAACCATTCTGTAACTCAATTACAGCAATAGGGTAAATTTGGCGAAAATTTACACTTTTAAGTGGTCAGATGAGTAGTAAAATTTCATCAATTGCGGTATATTTTTCGCAACTTACAGTTTCCGAAAACTTTCCAAATTTCACAGGAGCAACGCGATGAATGAATACACGCCATATACCATGACCCGCATACTGGCCCGCCGCGCTTTTGTTATTGCTGCCGGTGTTCTGGCACTGCCGGTCATGCTGTTCCGCGCTGACCGCGCCCGTTTTTACAGCTATTTACACCGCGTCTGGATGAAAACCAGCGATAAGCCGGTGTGGCTGAGTCACGCTGAAATGGCGACACAAGATTTTTATTAATTCAGCTCCCTCCCCTGCGAAGGGGAGGGTTGGGGTGGGGTATTAAGGTCAAACACACGATTTGAAGTCTGCGTAAGCCGTTGTTCAGTCTGCTAAACCCCCTCCCATCCTCCCCCTTCGCAGGGGGAGGAGCCAGAAACCCCGTTTTCCCGACGGGGTTTTTTATTGCCTGTCGATAAACCTGTACAACATTATTTTTATGTATAACTTGTGCTAGGGTTATACATGAAGGTGATGAGTTAATGCCGCCTTCCTTTTCTTCTTCCAACGCAAGGCGCAGACAATGATGAAAACAATTCCGATAGGTATCAGTGCATGCCTGCTGGGTGAAAATGTCCGCTTCGATGGCGGGCATAAACGTCTGGCGTTTGCGGTGGAGCAACTCGCGCCGTATGTGCGGTTTGAACCGGTCTGCCCGGAAATGGCGATCGGCTTACCGACGCCGCGTCCGGCGCTGCGTCTGGTGAAGATGAACGACAGTGTGGTGATGCGTTTCAGTAATGACGAGAGCATCGACATTACTGAAAAAATGCAGCAATACGCGGAAAAACGTGTGGCGCCGCTGGCCGGTCTTTGCGGCTACATCGTCTGCGCGAAATCCCCGAGCTGCGGGATGGAGCGGGTGCGGGTGTACAGCGCCAACGGTAAAGACGCCAAAAAAGCCGGTGTCGGGATTTATACCGCTGAGCTGATGAAACAGCATCCGTGGCTGCCGGTGGAAGAAGATGGTCGCCTCAACGATCCGGTGCTGCGCGAGAATTTTGTCGAACGGGTCTTTACGCTTTTCGAACTGAATCAGTTGCGGGAAAGCGGCCTGACGCGCGGCAAACTGATGGCGTTTCACAGCCGTTATAAACTGACGTTGCTGGCCCACTCTCAGCCGGAATACCGTGAACTGGGGCGCTTTGTCGCCGCGATGGCAGAGTGGGGATCCCTCGAGGAATACTTTGACGAATACCGCCTGCGGCTGATGAACCTGCTGCGTCACAAAGCCACGCGCCGTAATCACACCAATGTGCTGATGCATGTGCAGGGATATTTCCGTAAACAGCTGAGTTCGCCACAGCGTCAGGAGCTGGCGGGCCTGATCGACCGCTACCGTCAGGGCGTGCAGCCGCTGCTGGCACCCATCACGTTGCTCAAACATTACATGTCGGAATATCCGGATGCTTATCTGGCTGATCAGCGTTATTTCGAGCCTTACCCGGAAGCCTTAAAACTTCGATACGGACATTAAAAGGAAAATTATGACCACGCATTTAGTCTGGTTCCGTAATGATCTGCGGATAACCGACAACCGCGCGTTACATGCTGCCTGTGAGGATCCGCATGCCCGCGTAATTGCTGTTTTTATTGCCACGCCGGATCAGTGGAAGCAGCATGAAATGGCGCCACGGCAGGCGATGTTCATTTATCAGCATCTTCAGGCACTGCAACATGCGCTGGCGGAACGCGGTATCCCGCTGCATTACCATCAGTGCAATGATTTTGCGGGCAGCGTGGACTGGCTGAAGGATTTCTGTAAAACCGAAAACGTCGATGCGCTGTTTTACAACAAACAGTATGAAATCAACGAGCGTCAACGGGATGACGCGGCAGAAATGGCCGTGGACGGATCCGTTATCTGCCATGCGTTTGACGACAGTCTGCTGTTGCCGCCGGGTTCCGTGACCACCGGCAACAATGAAATGTACAAGGTTTACACGCCGTTTCGCCGGGCCTTTTTATCCCGTCTGACCGAATCGGACAGCCGCTCCCTGCCTGCGCCGCAAGCCCGCGAACATCAGGGAAAAGTAGTGATGCACCGGCTGATGCCCTTTGATTATCCGCTGGCAGATATCGGTGAAGACTTCGCGATTGGCGAGGACGCCGCGCGACATCAGCTGCGGAGTTTTTGTCGTGAACAGGTACAGGATTATCTCGAACAGCGCGATTTACCCGCCGTTGACGGCACCAGTTCGCTATCGCCGTATCTGGCGATTGGTGTGTTGTCGCCGCGCCAGTGTCTGAACCGTCTGCGCACGGAGTGCCAGCACGTTCTGGAGAAAACCGACGGCGGCGCGTTTGGCTGGCTGAATGAACTGGTGTGGCGGGAGTTTTACCGTCATCTGATCGTCGCCTGGCCGAAGCTTTGCAAACATCAGCCGTTTGTTGCGTGGACTGACAACGTGCGCTGGCGTCATGCGCCGGATGATCTGCAGGCATGGAAAGAGGGAAAAACCGGTTATCCCATCGTCGATGCGGCAATGCGTCAGCTCAATCAAACCGGCTGGATGCATAACCGTCTGCGCATGATTGTCGCCAGTTTTCTGGTGAAAGATTTGCTGATCAACTGGCGTGAAGGCGAACGCTATTTTATGTCGCAACTGCTGGATGGCGATCTGGCCGCGAACAACGGCGGCTGGCAATGGGGCGCGTCCACCGGTACCGACGCCGCGCCGTATTTCCGCATTTTCAACCCGACGACGCAGGGCGAACGCTTTGACAAAGCCGGACGTTTTATCAAGGCCTGGTTGCCAGAATTGTCGGATGTGCCGGAAAAAGACATTCACACCCCGCATCGCTGGGCAGAAAAACATCATCGCGTGCTAGACTATCCGCTGCCGGTGATTGATCACGCGCGGGCGCGAAAAGACACGCTTGCCGCCTTTGAGGCCGCGAAAAACCGGGCAGACTGACGTTTGTCTCTCACCACGACAAGGAGCGATGTGATGAAAAAATACCTGCTGGCGCTGATGCTGGCGTGCTGGGCGGGACAGGCCACTGCGGCGTTCGATGTGGTGGCGCTGGGCGTGAACGGCGGGGTGGAAGAGGGCAATCTGACCTCGTATCTGATTAAAAGTGACGATCAGAAATTGTATCTCGGGCTGGATGCCGGTTCGGTATTGCCGGGCATCCGCCAGGCTCTGGCCAAAGGCAGTTTTCCCGAGGTGACCGGTGAAAACGCTGCGCCACTGACGCCGCAGGGTGCGGTGTTCCGCAATCTGATTGGCGGATACTTTATCAGCCACGGCCATCTCGACCATCTGGCGGGGCTGATCATCAGCTCGCCGGAAGACAGTAAAAAACCGATTTACGGCACGGCGGATACCATCGGCACGCTGCGCCAGCATTACTTCAATGGCCGCGTCTGGCCGAATTTCACCGACTCCGGCAGCGGTTTTCGCATCGGCACCTATCGCCTGAATCAGCAGCGTCCGGCACAGCGATTCTCCCTCGGCCTGACCGGTCTGGATGGCACCCTTTATCCGCTCAGCCATGGCGGCACGTCTTCCAGCATGATCCTGATCAGCCGCAATAATGCGTCGTTTGCTTTCTTCGGTGACACCGGCCCGGATGAGGTCGAGAAATCCAAAAATCTCGATACCGTCTGGCGCGTATTGGGCGACGAAATCAAAGCCAAACGCCTGAAAGGCATCATTATCGAAACCTCTTATCCCGACGGCGTGCCTGACAGCAAACTGTTCGGGCACCTCACCCCTGACTGGCTGTTAAAAGAACTGACGCATCTGCAAAACTCTGCGGGCGGCGAGGGTTCACTGAAAGACCTGACCGTGATCATCAGCCACGTTAAACCGACCCTGCAGGCCGGTGCCGATCCTGAAAAAGCCATCATGGCGCAGCTGGAAAAAGGCAATAATCTGGGGGTGAAGTTTGTGCGGATGCAGCAGGGTGAACGGCTGAAATTCTGATGCGTTACCCCCTTATTCTGGCCTGATTTTTAATTAAGATTGTTCCGAGTCAATTGTGGAGAAATGAAAACTCTGCAACGGGCTTCGGAACATGAATTATGGATTAAGTGTAAAGAATTCGTCATGACGAAAGACAAATCCTGACAGCAGGTAAAAATTCTCCGCCGTATTATTCCCGCAAGGTGTTCTGATAATAAAGAACATAAACCACAGGGAATAATTGTGAAAACAAAAATAGCGGTTTCATCTTTCGTGTTAATGGCTTTATTAACCGGCTGTCAGTCTAATGCCGATCAATATGCTGCGGATACCTTTACCACTGACCAGTTAAATACGCGACAGGAAACGCGTACGGTCAATATACTTTCAGTCTTACCTGCCAAAATAACGGTCAATAATCAGGATAACCGGAATACCGCCACGCTGGTAGGCTCGGTTCTGGGCGCTATCGCCGGCGGTGTCGCGGGCTATGCGCTGGGGCATGGCGGTGATCTGGCGGCGGTCGGTGGCGCGGTGGGCGGGGCTACGCTTGGCGGCGTCACCGGCTCTGCGGTGAACAGCCGTAATACGGTGGAAGGGGTCAGCCTCAGTTATAAAGATGATACGAAAATATATACTTCGGTTCAGGTCGGGCGCGCCTGCCAGTTTACTAATGGGCTGGCTGTAGTCTTTATGACGCAAAAGAATGAAACCCGTATTCAGCCAAACAGCACTTGTCCGGCTGGAAAATAAACAAGGGATATCATGAAAAATAAAATTGTATTACTGATGTTATTCCTTTCAGTGTCTCCGGCTGCCGTTTTTTCAGCCGATTTACAGCAACAATTATCGAATGTCGCGCAGGCAGAAAATCAGGGGCAGGCGGAAGAGCAGGCACGATGGGATGATTATCAGGCCCGCGAAGAGGCTTATTACCGTTACCGTGAGGCCGAGCGTAATAAACGGATTGCCGCCGCCAATGCACGCGCCAGAGCGCGGGAAGCCGAGCGGTTAAAAGATAAACACCGCGATCAGAATTATGAAGATCAGCTACGACAGTTAAATGTGGATAAAAAGAAACTGGAATTGCAGCAACTGCAGGCGCGTACCGCGCATGAAAATGAGTTTATTGCGCAGGATCTCAAACAGCAGGCTGCACAGACGGATGTCACCCAGTCTCAGGCGGATGCTAACCGCAATTTGTCACAGGGCAGTCAGGCGAAGATGATCAGTGAAGGCAAGGCGCAGGAAATTAAAGCCGGAAAATGGTTTAACTAACCGGCCCGGTGGCTGTTGTCGGGCCGCCGCTTGCGTTATCCTCTGGCGATATTTAATGAAGAGTGGAACGCCATGAACAACCTCCAGCTTGAACAGCTGATTAACCAGAAACTGGATATCAGCAATTACAAAGATTACGCACCGAACGGATTGCAGGTCGAAGGACGTCGCGAAGTACAGCGCGTGGTCACCGGCGTGACGGCGTCGCAGGATCTGCTGGATGCCGCGATAGCCGTTGAAGCGGACGCGGTGCTGGTGCATCACGGTTATTTCTGGAAAGACGAGCCGACGGAAATCCGTGGCATGAAACGCAACCGTCTCAAAACCCTGCTGGCGACAGACACCAACATGTACGCCTACCACCTGCCGCTGGACGGACATCCGGAACTCGGCAATAACGCGCAACTGGCAAAACTGTTCGGTATCACCGTGCAGGGTGAAATCGCTATTTTGCTGCCCTACGGTGAACTGGAAAAACCGCTGACCGGTGAGGAATTCCGCCAGCGGATTGAAGTCACGCTGGATCGCAACGTGCTGCACAGCTCACAGAATGCCCCGGCTGAAATCCGCCGCGTGGCATGGTGTTCCGGCGGCGGTCAGGGCTATATTCAGAAAGCGGCGGAATTTGGCGTCGATGCCTTCATCAGCGGTGAAGTGTCCGAACAAACCATACACATCGCCCGCGAAATGGGGCTGCATTTCTTCGCCGCAGGCCATCACGCCACCGAACGTTATGGCGTGAAAGCGCTGGGCGAATGGCTGCAAAATGAGCATGGGTTAGACGTCATGTTTATCGACATTGATAACCCTGCCTAGGGGCTATCTTATTTGCCATTTTGAATCCGGGCAGTGCGCGTGACAGTCACGTACTCACTGTACGCTCCTGTCCCTGTGCGCTGGCCGGATCCAAACTGACTGCAACGATTACGCCCCTCATTTCTGAGGCGTTTTATCCGATGACTCATCCGGCACGCTGTCTTCCAGCAGGGTAAACGCCCGCTGTAATCCGGTATCCACTTCAGGGTCTGCGCCCTGCGGTGGATACTTGCTTTCCTCTTCTTCCTCTTCCTCTGCGGCTTCGCTTTCCTCAACCTGCGGTTCAACGACGTTTTCCGGCGCGGGCATGGTCTCCTGAATCATCTGCTCATCAAAGGCCGGATTCAGTGCAGGAGAGAGCGGAGAACTGCTCAGGCTGTCCGGCATGGCGATGTGCGGCACCGGCGCATCGACTGCCATCTGGGTTTCTTCTTCTTTCTTCGACGTCCGGCTCAGTGCCACAATTCCGGCCCCACACAGGGCGAAAAAGGCGTAAAGGATATTGCCGCCTAATGGCTGGATCAGCGCCCCAACCGCCAGCGGGCCGATACAGGCACCGACGCCAAAGGCCATCAGCAGACAAGCGGAGAGCGACACGCGGCGTTCCGGTTCAATCATGTCATTCGCCAGTGCGACGACCAGCGGGTACAGCGTGAACTGCATCAGGCTGACGACAAAGCCGATACCGAGCAGCAGCGGAAACGAAATGTGGCTGACCAGCGCCAGCGGCAGGGCAGCCACTGCCAGCAGAATGGCGTTAATGCGCATCAGCATGTTGCGGTTATAGCGATCCGACAACCAGCTGAGCGGAAACTGGGCCAGCAGCCCGGCGAAAATCGCCAGCGCCATAAACAGGCCGGTTTGCTGCGTGCTCAGTGCCTGCTGGCTGGTGTAAATCGGCGCGAGTCCGTAGAACGAACCGACGACCATGCCGATTAACAGCGTGATCGCCAGCACTTTGGGGATCGCCCCAATAAAGAATTTCAGTTCCATCGGCGCCGGAGACATATGGCCGACGTTGGTGCGGGTGGTCAGCGCAATCGGCACCAGACATAGCGCGAAACATAACGCGATAACGATCAGCGTACTGACGCCTAAATCGCTGTTGAGCATCAGCACCACCTGGCCGAGCGCCATGCCGAGATAAGATGCCACCATATAAAAGCCGAATACCACGCCGCGCTGGTTGGCCTCCGCCTGATCATTGAGCCAGCTTTCCAGCACCATATATTGCACCATCATGCATAAGCCGATGATCAGGCGCAGCACCACCCAGACAGGAATGATGTCCGTCAGGCCGTGACCCAGCACGGCGGCAGTGATGATCCCGGAACAGGAAACGTAAGCGCGGATGTGACCGACGCGGGCGATCAGGATGTGGCCGACTTTGCCGCCGATCACCAGCCCGATGTAGTTGGCCGCAATGATTGCCCCGATCATCGCGCCGCTGACGTGAACCGCCGAAAGACGCAGGGAAATATAAGTCGTCAGCAGGCCGGAACCCAGCAGCATCAGTAACGTCGTGGTATAGAGCGGAAAAAAGAGTGCTAATGGTTTTCTCACAGGCCATCCCTATTGTGTAACGAAGGCGTTATCCAAACGCTAAAAAAACAGCAACATTTCTGAGAGTAGCAGGTGCAGGCGGCGGGCGAAACCTCAGTGTCCCGCGCAAACGGGCAGATGAGTTGACATCAGCACTCTGTTTCCCGCATAACTGATAACAAATCTCACGCTATTGATTTGATGAATAACCCGATGATCCACAACCCTTCTTTGAGGAGTGTCTGAGTGCAACGAGCACGATGTTACCTGCTGGGTGAACGCGCGGTAGTGCTGGAGCTGGAACCGCCGGTATCGCTGAAAAGCCAGCAGCGAATTTGGGGGCTGGCGCAACGTTTACAGGATCGCGCCACCTATCCGGGCGTACGCGAAGTCATTCCCGGTATGAATAATCTGACGGTATTACTCACCGAGGCGCAAAGTTCCGCGCTGGATGCCATCGAGCGTCTGCAAAACTGGTGGGAAGAAAGTGAGGCCATCGAGCCGGAATCGCGGCTGATCGAAATTCCGGTGATTTACGGCGGTGTGCAGGGGCCGGATCTGGACAACGTGGCGCACCATACCGGCATGACGCCGCGTCAGGTGGTGGAATGCCATGCCGGGACGGATTACACCGTGTATTTTCTCGGTTTCCAGCCCGGTTTTCCTTATCTCGGCGGTATGCCGGAAACGCTGGCGACGCCGCGTCACGGCGAACCGCGATTGTCGGTGCCTGCCGGTTCGGTTGGGATCGGCGGCAGTCAGACCGGAATTTATCCGCTGGTGACGCCGGGTGGCTGGCAGCTGATCGGGCAGACGCCGCTGGCGATGTTTGATCCGCTGCGTGCGACGCCGACCTTGCTGTTACCGGGTGACAGCGTGCGTTTCGTGCCGCAAAAGGAGGGCGTATGCTGAAGGTTTTACGCGCCGGGATGTTCACCACGGTGCAGGATATGGGACGCAACGGTTATCGCCAGCAGGGCGTCAGTCAGTCCGGTGCGCTGGATACACCGGCGTTGCGTATCGCTAACCTGCTGGTCGGCAACGATGAAAATGCCGCCGGGCTGGAAATCACCCTCGGACAATTCAGTGCCGAGTTTCACCGCGAAGGCTGGATCGCACTGACCGGTGCGGGCTGTCACGCGCAGCTTGACGGCAAAGACGTCTGGACCGGCTGGCGCTATGCGGTCAGGCCGGGCCAGGTACTGACCCTGAAAACGCCGGTGCGCGGGATGCGCAGCTATCTGGCGATTTCCGGCGGCATTGATGTGCCGGAAGTGATGGGATCGCGCAGCACCGATCTGAAAGCCCGTTTCGGCGGCTTCCACGGGCGTCCGTTGCAGGACGGCGATATGTTGCCGACCGGCGATACTTTCCATCATCCGAAAATTGCCGGTGGCATCAAACAGCTGCTGTTCGGTAACCGCATCCGTGCGCTGCCGGGGCCGGAATATCAGGAATTCAGTGCGCAGTCGCGGGAAGAATTCTGGCGCGCATCGTGGCAGCTTAGCCCGCAAAGTAACCGCATGGGTTACCGTCTGCACGGCCACACCCTGAAACGCGAAACCGACCGCGAGATGCTCTCGCACGGCTTATTGCCCGGCGTGGTGCAGGTGCCGCATGGCGGCCAGCCGATTGTGCTGATGGCCGATGCCCAGACCACCGGCGGCTATCCGCGTATCGCCTGCGTCATCGAAGCCGATTTGTACAATCTGGCGCAGATCCGCCTTGGCGAGCCGGTTCACTTTGTTAAATGCACGCCGGAAGAGGCGCAGAAAGCGCTGCGTGAGCAGTCACTCTTTATCGAACAGATTAAACGGGGGTTGTATGATCGTTGATCTGAATGCCGATCTGGGCGAAGGCTGTGCCCATGACGAGGCGCTGTTGCAACTGGTCAGCTCCGCCAATATTGCCTGCGGATTTCACGCCGGCGACGCGCAGACCATGCAGCAATCGGTTCGCTGGGCGCTGAAATACGGCGTGGCGATTGGCGCACATCCGTCGTTTCCCGACCGGGAAAACTTTGGCCGCACCGCCATGCAACTGCCTGCCGAAACGGTGTATGCGCAGGTGGTGTATCAGCTGGGGGCACTGGCCGCCATCACCCGTGCGCAGGGCGGAAAGATGGTGCATGTGAAGCCACATGGCATGCTGTACAACCAGGCTGCGACCGATGCCGTGCTGGCGGATGCCATTGCCCGCGCGGTGTATGACGTCGATCCCGCATTGCGTCTGGTCGGGCTGGCGGGCAGTGAGCTTATCCGCGCCGGTGAGCGTCTCGGTCTTACCACCCGCGAGGAGGTGTTTGCCGACCGGCGTTATCAGCACAACGGTACGCTGGTGCCGCGCAGTCAGCCGGATGCGATGATCGAAAGCGACGAAATGGCGCTGGATCAGACGCTGGCGATGGTGCAGCAGAAAAAAGTGCTCAGCCGCGAAGGCGTCTGGGTGCCGGTTAACGCCGATACCGTCTGCCTTCACGGTGATGGTGAGCACGCGCTGACCTTTGCGCGTCGTCTGCGTGCGGCATTTAATGAGCAGGCTATTCAGGTCAGCGCAGGCTGATTTTTGCAGTTTCCGGGGAGTCCCTATGCGTAAAGTATTAGTTACCGGTTTTGAGCCTTTTGGCGGCGAACGTGTCAATCCTTCATGGGAAGTGGTGAAACAACTGGGCGATCTGGAATTATCCGGTGCGCAGATTGTGGTCCGTCAGTTGCCGTGCGTATTTGGTAAAGCGATTGATGCGCTGAATGCGGCGATTGATGACGTGCTGCCGGAAATGGTGATTTGCGTCGGTCAGGCGGGCGGGCGATGTGATTTCAGCCTCGAACGTGTGGCGATTAACGTCGATGATGCCCGTATTGCAGACAACGACGGCCATCAGCCGGTAGACGAACCCATTGTCGCAGACGGTCCGGCGGCGTATTTTTCCACCCTGCCGCTCAAGACCATCGTCAGCGGATTGCGCGAGTCGGGTATTCCGGCTTCCGTGTCGCAGACCGCAGGCACCTACGTCTGTAATCATGTGATGTACGGCCTGATGCACCGTCTGGCGCAACCGGCCTGCAACGTGGTGAAGGGCGGTTTTATCCATATTCCTTATCTGCCGGAACAGGCTGCGCAACATCCCGGCGCGCCAAGTATGTCAGTACACACTGTCCTCAACGCCCTTGAGCTGACTATCGCCATCGCGCTGCACACGGAACAAGATTTGAAAATTGCAGAGGGTGCGACTCACTGATGCCAGAAGGTCCTGAAATCCGGCGCGCGGCTGATTTGCTGTCAGAAGCGGTGGTGAATAAGCCCCTGACGGAAGCCTGGTTTGCGTTTCCGTCGCTGCAACCCTATCAGTCTGCGTTGCGCGGAACCACCATCACCGCCATTGAAACACGCGGAAAAGCCCTGCTGACGCACTTCTCCAATGGCCTGACGTTGTACAGCCACAATCAGCTTTACGGTGTCTGGCGGGTACTGAATGCCGGTGAAGTGGCGAAAGAAACCAAACGGTCGCTGCGGGTGAAACTGCAAACCACCGACGCGGCGATCCTGCTTTACAGCGCGTCGGAGATTGGTATTTACGATACGGTGGATATCGAAAGGCATCCGTTCCTGCAACGCATCGGGCCGGATGTGCTGGATGAGCGTCTGACGGTCGCGCAGGTTCGTGAGCGGTTACTCTCGCCAAAATTCCGCAACCGTCAGTTAGGCGGAATGCTGCTGGATCAGGCGTTTCTGGCGGGTCTGGGTAATTATCTGCGGGCGGAAATTCTCTGGCTGGCGAAGCTGCTGCCGGAACATAAACCCAAAGAACTGAATGAAATGGAACTGGATTCGCTGGCGGATGCCTGTTTGTCGGTTGCGCGGTTATCCTATGCCACACGCGGCACGATGGATGAAAATGTGCATCACGGTGCGCTGTTTCGTTTTAAGGTGTTTGGCCGGACGGGCCTGCCGTGTGAACGTTGCGGTGATCCGATCATGAAAACCAGTGTGTCATCGCGACCGTTTTTCTGGTGCCCGGTGTGTCAGGTGTAGCGGATGAAAAGAAAAGGGCACCGAGTGCCCTTAAGAAAGGAGAGCAGGGTCAGAAATTGACTTTCACACCCAGATTGCTGCTGTAGCCTTCCATATCCGAATCGAAACCTTTCTGGTAGCGGATGTCGGTGTAAATCGTGGTGTTTTCACCAAGTTTACCCGCCAGACCTGCGCCACTCTGCCACCAGCTGTCGCTGAATTCGGCTTTCAGACGTCTGTCGGCGATTTGCACATCCGGTTCATTGCCGATCGTGGTGACGGCATCCAGCGTCAGGTAGGGCGTCCAGGTCGGATTATCCAGGAATAAACGCACACCGCCGCGCGCCTGCGCATTGCTGGTGGAGACGCCGGAAACATGGCTGATGCCATCGCTGAAATCGTCCAGATTCAGATACTGATAGATCACCTGCGCCTGCGGTTCAATTTTCAGATTTTCATGCAAGGTAAAAGGCTTGCCCGCTTCGACCGATAAAGCGATGCCATATCCGTCCTGATCCGCATCATGCGTGCTGTCATAGCTGTTTTTATACCAGCTGCCCATGCCCACCGCGTCAATGTAGCCGCCATCCTGCGCTTTCAGCGTGTAGTAACCGCCGAAGCTGTAGATGTCACTGTCTATACTGCCGGTTTGTACGGAATACAGCGGGTTGTTGCTGCGAAGGCTGTCTTGCGCGTCGGTATTCTGGCGTCCGAGTGTCACGAGAATACCGGCGCTGCGTTCGGTGTTTTCTGCGTCTTTATCCCACATCAGATCCATACCCAACTTCGCGAACCAGGTATCGGTGTCATAGCTGAAACGGCCTGCGTCATTTTCGGTGTGCGTGCCGACAATCCGGCCCCATGCGCCGTCTTTATGCAGCACATCGCCACCGGTACGCTGGTGATAAGTGCCGATGGCATCGAAGCCGTACTGCATGTTCAGCACCGGTGCGGCGATATACCCCGGCACTTCCTCGCGCCATGGCAGGTTGTCATCGGCTGGCGTCGGGGTTGGGTTCACATCCGGGTTGTCATCCGGAACATCGTCAGGGATATCGTCAGGGATATCGTCCGGAACATCGTCAGGGACATCGTCAGGATTATCGTCGGGATTGTCATCCGGTGTCGGGTCAGGGATAGGATCAGGATCGGGGATCGGTGTGGTGCAATCATAATTCGTGCAGGTGCTCAGGTACCAGTTTTCGCCCTCACCGGTGGTGATATCACCTTTACGCAGACCATAGTTGAAGGCGTTGGCTGAAACAGAATTACCCAGCGCGAAGGCATCCGTTCCCTGAATGTTGGTGCCTGCTACGGTGATCACTTCGATACCGTTGCCCAGCGTATAGTTACCGCTCCCGCCGGTGCTGGTGACATACAGGGTATTCTTTCCCGTCACGTCGCCCGTGACATGGATTTGGTCTGTCGGCGAGTTACTGTCATCCAGATAAGTATTGATGCGATAAACGCCGTCGCCGGTCATATCGCCGTTCACGGTGAGCTCAGAGTAATCATTACCGCTGTGAGTGAAGAGGGTAGTGCCGCCGGAGTTCATCTGCGAAATCGTAGAATCACCGGTCAGCGTCCACTGGCTGGTATCATCAATATTGACACTCTGGGTACTGCCCGTCACCCCTTCCCATTCCGAACCGCTGTTAAGATACACATCCACAACACTGCCGGTATCGGCAATGATTTCGCCTTCCATACGGGAACCACTGGCAGATAAATTCACCTGACTTTGCGTGGTGATGCCGGTGCTGGTACTGGTATAACTCCTGGCTTTCAGCAGCACGCCGTTTCCGCTTTGCACGGTTGATCCGTTATTCACATTTATCTGAGTATTTGCCCCCTCGGCGAGTATTCCCTCACTGGCCGCACTGCTGACAACGCTGTTATCCAGCGTCACGACGGCCTGATGGTCTGCATTAAAACCCTGCGCATAAATGCCATTTGCTAATGCACCGGTGGTCGATAACTCGCTGTTGCTGATGGTCATCTGGCTGTTGGCATAGGAACGGATAGCGGACGCACCTTCGCCGGTTGAATTCCCCTTAACCGCGTTGGCTTCAAGGGTAGAATCATTCATCGCAACCAGCAGATTACTGTTTCTTCCGCTGGTTGTAATCTCAGCACCATCAAGATCCATAATCCCTGTACGGGCAGCGACCACCGCGGCTGAACTGACGCCTGTTGTGATGATGTGCATATCTTTGCCGGTCAAGGTCACCGGTTGCGCATTGGGTGTATCTGATAATTCGCCAGAATCGACGTATAACGCATAGGAACTGTCGCCTGTTGTCGTGACGGTGACATGGTCTAACCCGGTATCTCCACGTGCATTTATTGCTTCGGAATTTGCGCCGTGTGTCGTCAGTTGCAGGTTACTTGCTGTTAACGTTGCGCTGGACGCCGCAATGTTAAATCCGCTGGTATTATTGCCATTTGCCTCATAAATGCCGCCGTCTAACCTGACCTTACTGTAGGCATTTGCATCGACGATGGAACTGTTGGTGCCTGTTAATTGAACGTTGCCATCAATGATGGTGACGTCAGCAATGACGGTATTTTTTCCCCCTAAGGCATAAATAGCACTTTGACTTTCGGGAGATCCCGCAGATTGCTGATTAATAGTGAGTCCGTTAATATAAGCAGATGCTTCTTCAACAGAGACTGCTCTTTTTCCGTCAACTAATAATTCAATATTTACATTGCTGATATTCGCACGAGCACCTGCGCGAATATCAATCCCTACCGCCTGAGTCGCGTCACTACTTATTCGAATATCATCACCGAGCAAGGTGGAATTGTTATCTGAAACATAAATAACGCTGCTGCCATTTTTCCCTGAACTAATATCTGCGTTATAAATTTCGGCGGAGCCGCCACTTTTTATGTTAAATGTCTTACTGGTATTTGTTGTGCTCACGTCAGCATAGTTAAGTATCAGCTTGCCCTGAGTAATAATATTGAAGGCATAGGCTTCGTTGCCGGTTGTAGATATGACTGTTTCATCAGTTAGGCCTTCTATTAAGAGTTCAGTTCCCTGACCAGTTATGGTGTATGCATGATCTCCCGCTTCGGAAGTCGAGTACTGAAAGTCACTGAAGGTTGACTGGCCACTTGAAAAAGTGATTGTTGCAAATGTTGCCGGGGCGGGCAATAAAAGACTTAATATAGCCGTAGATAATAATGTTTTTTTAAACGAATGCGAGCCGTTCCGATTTTCTTCCATGTCAGAATGTCCTGTGTTGAATAATGGCGTGTTTGTATTACCTGTTCCAGTTAATCGTTGTTTTTATCTAACGAGTTAATATGGAATCATAATAATGACTCATCGTTTTAATTACATGACAAATTTCTGGGGAGGATATATCACGAAATGTAAAGCGTCAATTAATGGCGTTAATATTTAGGATTATTAAGATGTCTAAATATACGATTAAGAATTCGCGGAGATAGTAAATAAAAAAAGGCCGATGAGTTATTCATCGGCCTTATATATTGCGGAGGACTTATTTTTTCAGCTGAGAATGGAAATCGCGTTTGTCGTAGCCGGTATACAGCTGACGAGGACGGGCGATTTTGATGCCTTCCTGATGCATTTCGCTCCAGTGTGCAATCCAGCCTACGGTACGGGCCATCGCGAAGATCACGGTGAACATGGAGGACGGAATGCCCATCGCTTTCAGGATGATGCCGGAGTAGAAATCGACGTTCGGGTACAGTTTCTTCTCGATGAAGTACGGGTCGTTGAGCGCAATGTGCTCAAGTTCCATCGCCACTTCCAGCAGGTTGTCTTTCAGATCCAGCTCTTTCAGCACTTCATGACAGGTTTCACGCATCACGGTGGCGCGCGGGTCATAGTTTTTATAAACACGGTGACCGAAGCCCATCAGGCGGAAGGAATCGTTTTTGTCTTTCGCGCGTTTCACGAATGCAGGGATGTGATCCACGCTGCTGATTTCTTCCAGCATTTTCAGCGCCGCTTCGTTGGCACCGCCGTGAGCCGGTCCCCACAGGGACGCAATGCCCGCAGCGATACAGGCGAACGGGTTCGCGCCGGAAGAACCGGCGGTACGCACGGTGGATGTTGACGCGTTTTGCTCGTGGTCAGCGTGCAGGATCAGGATACGATCCATGGCGCGTTCCAGAATCGGGTTCACTTTATATTCTTCACACGGCGTGGAGAACATCATGTGCAGGAAGTTACCGGCATAAGACAGGTCGTTGCGCGGATACACAAACGGCTGGCCGATAGAATATTTGTAACACATGGCGGCCACGGTCGGCATTTTGGACAGCAGACGGTAAGCGGCGATTTCACGGTGACGTTCATTTTCGACGTCGATGGAGTCGTGATAAAACGCGGCCAGTGCGCCGGTTACGCCACACAACACCGCCATCGGATGAGAGTCGCGACGGAAGCCGTGGAACAGACGGGTAATTTGCTCATGCACCATGGTATGGCGGGTGACATTGGTCTTGAATTCGTCAAACTGTTTCTGCGTCGGCACTTCGCCGTTCAGCAGCAGATAGCTCACTTCAAGGAACGTGGATTCTTGTGCCAGCTGGTCAATCGGGAAACCACGGTGCAACAGAATGCCTTCTTCACCGTCGATATAGGTGATTTTGGATTCGCAGGATGCAGTAGAGGTGAAACCGGGGTCATAGGTGAAAAGACCTTTAGAACCGAGGGTGCGGATATCCACTTCATCCTGGCCCAGCGTGCCGGACAGCACGTTTAGTTCAATCGGGTCGTGACCTTGTAGGGTAAGTGTCGCTTTCTTATCAGCCATTTACAGTCTCCTTAGCGCCTTATTTTTAAAAATCAGTAACAACAGAAATGCCTGGAAGCGACGCCTTGTAAGGTCATTATTATTGTCAGCCTTAGCTCTGCGATCGAATGGGAAGGGAACGTAGAGCTGAGTCGAAGTGCAGTCTCAGACTGCTCTGTGACAAACAAGCGGCGTTTCATCGTTGTTAACGATTCGGTAAATCATTACTGTTCTGTCGCTCAGTACCTGTGAAGAGTATGAGGATTTACACAATCACCACTTTTGCATAACTTGGGCCATCAGGGAAGACCCCGTATGTTGATTGTGTGATCCACTGATTCTTCAGAAACTTTCACCATTTTGGTGCGAGAGGGCATAGCCGGTATGTGCTCAGAATCACAGTCCTATAGGGATAGCTCATTTGTAATGGAAATGTTGATCAAATGTCAAACTCGATAATTTATTTTGTGTCTTTTATGGAAAGTGAGAGCTAACTCACTGTTTCGGAGAAATGTGAATAAAGCATTTGTAGGGCAATTGTAATAAGAATGTGATCAACCTATACTCCTACAAGGTCTCCGGGCAATCCGAAGTAGGAGCACCCAGCATCATTTTCTTCGCCCTTTACGTTACGGCTACGAAAATACGTTTATCGCGCCTTTTAAGCACACTGGATGTCGTCCTTTGAGCGCGAAAACTGATGAGCTTTTAGCTCAGCTTTCCAAAGTTATTGGTGTTGTGGGAAGACGGCAAGCAACCGAATCCCTATGAGCTGACATAGGTCAGTGATTAGGGTGAGCGCGCGCAGCCAACGCACCCACAGCGACAAGAACGAAGGAAAGGGTGCTGTCTGACATACTGCTCCGGGCCGGAGGAAGTAAAATAATAAGAGCTGTGTGGGCAAAACCGTGAAAAAACAAAGACCTGTCAATCTGGATCTGCAAACGATCCGGTTTCCTGTTACTGCGATAGCGTCCATCTTACACCGAGTCTCTGGCGTAATTACCTTCGTCGCCGTCGGTATCCTCCTCTGGCTGTTAGGCCTGTCTCTCTCTTCTCCTGAAGGGTTTGCACATGCTGCCGCCATCATGAATAGCTTCTTCGTCAAATTCATCTTTTGGGGAATACTCACTGCGCTGGCCTATCACGTTTGCGGTGGCATCCGCCATCTGCTGATGGATTTTGGCTATATCGAAGAGAGTTTGGCTGCCGGTACCCGTTCTGCCCAGGTGGCAATCGGTCTGACCGTCGTGCTGTCAATTCTGGCTGGAGTCCTCGTATGGTAAGCAACGTTTCTGCGTTAGGGCGCAATGGTGTGCACGACTGGCTGTTACTGCGTGCTTCCGCCATCATCCTCACCCTGTACATCCTCTATATTCTGGGCTTCGTGGTTCTGGCTCAGGAACTGACATTTGATGTCTGGCATGGCTTCTTCTCTTCCTCCATCACCAAAGTATTCACACTGCTGGCGCTGCTGTCGATTCTGATCCATGCGTGGATCGGCATGTGGCAGGTGTTAACGGACTATGTGAAACCGGTAGCTGTCCGGCTTGTGCTGCAACTGGCCATTGTCGTGACATTAGTGGTTTACCTACTTTACGGAACAATTGTTGTTTGGGGAGCGTAGTAAATGAATCTGCCAGTCAGAGAGTTTGATGCTGTCGTTATCGGTGCAGGTGGCGCCGGTATGCGTGCCGCATTACAAATTTCACAAATGGGGCTGTCTTGTGCCCTGATTTCTAAAGTCTTCCCGACCCGCTCCCATACGGTGTCAGCGCAGGGTGGTATCACCGTCGCGCTGGGTAACACCCATGAGGATGACTGGGAATGGCATATGTACGATACCGTAAAAGGTTCCGACTATATCGGTGACCAGGACGCCATTGAATATATGTGTAAAACCGGGCCGGAAGCGATTCTGGAACTCGAACACATGGGGCTGCCTTTCTCCCGTCTTGAAGACGGTCGTATCTATCAGCGTCCGTTTGGTGGCCAGTCGAAAAACTTCGGCGGCGAGCAGGCGGCACGAACTGCCGCAGCGGCTGACCGTACCGGTCACGCGTTACTGCACACGCTGTATCAGCAGAACCTGAAAAACGGCACCACGATTTTCTCCGAATGGTATTCACTGGATTTAGTGAAAAACCAGGACGGCGCGATCGTCGGTTGTACCGCTATCTGTATCGAAACCGGTGAAGTGGTGTACTTCAAAGCCAAAGCGACTGTGCTGGCGACCGGCGGTGCAGGGCGTATTTATCAGTCCACCACCAACGCCCACATTAATACCGGTGACGGTGTCGGCATGGCGCTGCGTGCAGGCGTGCCGGTGCAGGACATGGAAATGTGGCAGTTCCACCCGACCGGTATCGCCGGTGCAGGGGTACTGGTGACAGAAGGCTGCCGTGGTGAAGGCGGTTATCTGCTGAATAAAGACGGCGAACGTTTCATGGAACGTTATGCGCCGAATGCCAAAGACCTGGCGGGTCGTGACGTGGTGGCGCGTTCCATCATGATCGAAATCCGTGAAGGCCGTGGCTGCGAAGGTCCGTGGGGCCCGCACGCCAAACTCAAACTTGATCATCTGGGTAAAGACGTTCTGGAATCCCGCCTGCCGGGCATCCTTGAACTGTCGCGTACCTTCGCACACGTCGATCCGGTCAAAGAGCCAATCCCTGTTATCCCAACCTGCCACTACATGATGGGCGGTATTCCGACCAAAGTGACCGGTCAGGCGCTGCGTGTTAACGCACAGGGTCAGGATGAAGTGATCCCGGGTCTGTTCGCGGTCGGCGAAATCGCCTGCGTATCCGTTCATGGCGCTAACCGCCTTGGCGGTAACTCGCTGCTGGATCTGGTGGTGTTTGGCCGTGCAGCGGGTATGCATCTGCAGGAATCCATTACCGAGCAGGGCGAAAGCCGTGAAGCGTCTCAGGATGACATCGACGTGTCTCTGGAACGTCTGAACCGCTGGAACAACACCCGTTCAGGTGAAGATCCGGTGGCTATCCGTAAAGACCTGCAATCGTGCATGCAGAACAACTTCTCGGTCTTCCGTGAAGGTGATGCGATGGCGAAAGGTCTGGAAGAACTGAAAGTGATCCGCGAGCGTCTGAAATCTGCCCGTCTGGACGATACGTCATCAGAATTCAATACCCAGCGCGTTGAGTGTCTGGAGCTGGATAACCTGATGGAAACCGCGTTCTCTACCGCCGTCTCCGCAAACTACCGCACTGAAAGCCGTGGCGCACACAGCCGCTTCGACTTCCCTGAGCGTGATGATGCGAACTGGCTGTGCCACACGCTGTATCAGCCGGAAACAGAAAGCATGACCCGCCGTGAGGTGAACATGCAGCCTAAGCTTCGCGCGGCGTTCCCGCCGAAAGCGCGTACTTACTAGGGCGGAGCGGAGACAGATTATGAAAATTGAATTTTCGATTTATCGCTACAACCCGGACGTCGATGACGTGCCGTACATGAAAGATTATGTGCTGGAAGCCAAAGAAGGGCGCGACATGATGTTGCTCGACGCGCTGATTTTGCTGAAAGAACAGGATCCGACGCTGGCGTTCCGCCGCTCCTGCCGTGAAGGCGTTTGCGGGTCCGATGGCGTCAACATGAACGGTAAAAACGGTCTGGCCTGTATCACGCCAGTGTCGACACTGCGTAACGGCAGCAAGAAAATTGTTATCCGTCCGTTGCCCGGGTTACCGGTTGTCCGCGACCTTGTTGTGGACATGGGACAATTCTATAAGCAGTATGAGAAGATTAAGCCTTACCTGTTGAATGATGGGAAAAATCCTCCGGCGCGTGAACATTTACAGATGCCGGATGACCGTGAAAAGCTGGACGGATTGTACGAATGTATTCTCTGCGCCTGCTGCTCAACATCCTGTCCTTCGTTCTGGTGGAATCCGGACAAATTTGTCGGTCCGGCAGGCCTTCTGGCCGCTTACCGCTTCCTGATCGACAGCCGCGATACCGAAACACAATCGCGTCTTGACGATCTGAACGATGCTTTCAGCGTATTCCGCTGCCACAGCATCATGAACTGTGTGAGTGTATGTCCGAAGGGACTGAACCCGACCAAGGCTATCGGCCATATCAAATCGATGCTGCTACAACGCGGTGCCTGATTGATAAGCCACGCACAGCGGGAACTCAGGTTCCCGCTGTTATTTCGTTACCACCGGTTTTGCGCTTTCTTTAGTTACAAATGTGGTAACTGAGGCAGTGATAGCAAATAATTAAATTTTTAATAACAAAGTAGCAACAAGTGCAACAAAGTTGCGCCTGACTGGAGTAAGATAGCCGGGTCAAAATCAGGGAGATAAACACACCCCGGAAAGGCAGCAGAAACACGCAGGGTAACTTCAAAAATCAGTCACGCATCTGGCGGATTTCTGAAGGTTCCTTGAAGAGCCAACCGCTCAACCAACGAACTGTTTTAGTATGGAAAACCGTTTTACCGCGGTGTATCACGGTCAATATTATTAACCACGGCGAAAACTAAAGCTTCAAAGCTTAAGGGATCACGATGCAGAACGGCGCAATGAAGGCCTGGCTGGATTCCTCCTATCTGGCGGGTGCAAACCAGTCTTACATAGAGCAACTCTATGAAGACTACTTAACCGATCCTGGTTCCGTTGACGATAGCTGGCGTTCGATTTTTAAACAGCTACCAACAGTGGGTGTGAAACCAGAGCAACTCCATTCTCAAACACGAGACTACTTCCGCCGTCTGGCGAAAGACGCGTCACGTTATAATTCCTCCATCAGCGATCCGGAAACGGATGCCAAGCAAGTTAAGGTGTTGCAGTTAATCAACGCCTTCCGCTTCCGTGGTCATCAGAACGCGAACCTTGATCCCCTCGGCCTGTGGAAACTGGACGATGTGCCTGATCTGGATCCGGCGTTCCATCATCTGACCGAAGCTGATTTCCAGGAAACCTTCAATGTCGGTTCATTTGCCATTGGCAAGGAAACCATGCAGCTCGGCGAGCTGTATAAAGCCCTGAAGCAAACCTATTGCGGTTCCATTGGTGCGGAATACATGCACATCACCAACACCGAAGAGAAACGCTGGATCCAACAGCGTATCGAATCCGTGGCCGGTCGTGCGAACTTCACCAATGATGAGAAGAAAACGTTCCTGAAAGAACTGACCGCAGCCGAAGGTCTGGAGCGTTATCTGGGCGCGAAATTCCCGGGCGCCAAACGCTTCTCGCTGGAAGGTGGCGATGCGCTGGTGCCGATGCTGAAAGACATGATCCGTCATGCCGGCAAAAACGGTACGCGCGAAGTGGTGCTGGGTATGGCGCACCGTGGCCGTCTGAACGTGCTGATCAACGTGCTGGGCAAAAAGCCTCAGGATCTGTTCGACGAATTCTCCGGCAAGCATAAAGAACATCTCGGAACCGGTGACGTGAAATACCACATGGGCTATTCGTCTGATGTGGAAACCGAAGGCGGGATGGTTCACCTGGCGCTGGCGTTTAACCCGTCGCACCTGGAAATCGTCAGCCCGGTGGTGATCGGTTCTGTGCGTGCCCGTCGTGATCGTCTGGACGAAGCGCGCAGCAACATGGTTCTGCCTATCACCATTCACGGTGATGCGGCGATTACCGGTCAGGGTGTGGTGCAGGAAACCCTGAACATGTCGCTGGCACGCGGTTATGAAGTGGGCGGTACCGTGCGTATCGTCATCAATAACCAGGTAGGTTTTACTACCTCGAATCCGAAAGATGCGCGTTCCACCGATTACTGTACCGATATTGCGAAAATGGTGCAGGCACCGATTTTCCACGTCAATGCCGATGACCCTGAAGCGGTGGCTTTCGTGACCCGCCTGGCATTGGATTTCCGTAACACCTTTAAACGTGACGTCATGATCGATCTGGTTTGCTATCGTCGCCACGGCCATAACGAGGCCGACGAACCAAGCGCAACCCAGCCACTGATGTATACCAAGATCAAGAAACACCCGACGCCACGCAAAATCTACGCTGATGTCCTGACTGAGCAGAACGTTGCCAGCCTCGAAGATGCCACGGAAATGGTCAACCTGTACCGCGATGCGCTGGATGCCGGTGAATGCGTGGTGGAAGAGTGGCGTCAGAATGACATGCACACTTTCACCTGGTCACCGTATCTGAATCATGAGTGGGACGAGCCTTACCCGAACAAGGTCGAGCTGAAACGTCTGCAGGAACTGGCGCGTCGCGTCAGCCATGTGCCGGATGCGATCGAAATGCAGTCACGCGTTGCCAAGATTTATGGCGACCGTAACGAGATGGCCGAAGGGAACAAGAAATTCGACTGGGGCGGCGCAGAAAATCTGGCGTACGCCACGCTGGTAGACGAAGGGATTCCGATCCGTCTGTCCGGTGAAGATACCGGTCGCGGCACCTTCTTCCACCGCCATGCCGTGATCCACAACCAGAAAAACGGTTCCGTGTACGTGCCGCTGGCCAATATTCATAACAGTCAGGGCGAATTCAACGTCTGGGATTCCGTGCTTTCCGAAGAAGCGGTGCTGGCCTTTGAATACGGTTATGCCACGGCTGAACCGCGCACCCTGACCATCTGGGAAGCGCAGTTCGGTGACTTCGCCAACGGTGCGCAGGTGGTGATCGACCAGTTCATCAGTTCCGGCGAACAGAAATGGGGCCGCATGTGTGGTCTGGTGATGTTGCTGCCGCACGGCTACGAAGGGCAGGGGCCGGAGCACTCCTCCGCGCGTCTGGAACGTTATCTGCAACTTTGCGCTGAGCAAAACATGCAGGTGTGTATCCCGTCTACTCCGGCGCAGGTTTATCACATGATCCGTCGTCAGGCACTGCGCGGTATGCGCCGTCCGCTGATCGTGATGTCACCGAAGTCACTGTTGCGTCATCCTCTGGCGGTTTCTACGCTGGAAGAACTGGCCGACGGCAGCTTCCTGCCCGCGATTGGTGAAGTTGACGAGCTGGATCCGAAACAGGTTAAGCGCGTGGTGATGTGCTCCGGTAAGGTTTACTACGACCTGCTGGAACAACGTCGCAAAAACGAGCAAACCGATGTGGCGATTGTCCGCATCGAGCAGCTGTACCCGTTCCCGCACAAAGCGATTCAGGAAGTGCTTGAGAAATTCTCACACGTTCATGATTTCGTCTGGTGTCAGGAAGAGCCGCTGAACCAGGGCGCGTGGTATTGCAGCCAGCACAATTTCCGTGAAGTGATTCCTTTCGGGGCTTCTTTACGTTACGCAGGACGTCCGGCCTCTGCTTCCCCGGCAGTGGGTTACATGTCCGTTCACCAGAAGCAACAGCAAGATCTGGTTAACGATGCGCTGAACGTTAAATAACGCGTTGGCGTGAGTTAACACTATGGAACATAAGAAGGATTTATAATGAGTAGCGTAGATATTCTGGTCCCTGACCTTCCTGAATCCGTTGCGGATGCGACGGTTGCCACCTGGCACAAAAAACCGGGCGACAGTGTTGAGCGTGACGATGTACTGGTAGAAATTGAAACCGATAAAGTGGTTCTGGAAGTCCCGGCAAGTGAAGCCGGTATTCTGGACAGCATTATCGAAGACGAAGGTGCGACGGTCATTTCCCGTCAGATCCTGGCGCGTATCCGTCCGGGTAACAGCACCGGTAAGCCAAGCACTGAGAAAAGCTCCGATAAAGAAGCGACTCCTGCGGCACGCCACACAGCAGCACTGGAAGAAGAGAGCAATGACGCCCTCAGCCCGGCTATCCGCCGTCTGATTGCTGAACATTCTCTCGATGCCAGCGCGATCAAAGGCAGCGGTGTCGGCGGTCGTCTGACCCGTGAAGATATCGAACAGCACCTGGCGAAAGCCAAAGACGCGAAACCGGCCGCCGCGCCAGCCGCCGCTCCGGCCGCGACCAGCGCTGCACCGGCTCTGGGTTCACGCAGTGAAAAACGCGTACCGATGACCCGTCTGCGTAAACGTGTTGCTGAGCGTCTGCTTGAAGCGAAAAACAGCACTGCGATGCTGACCACCTTCAACGAAATCAACATGAAGCCCATCATGGATCTGCGTAAGCAGTACGGTGATGGTTTCGAAAAACGTCACGGCGTGCGTCTGGGCTTCATGTCTTTCTATCTGAAAGCCGTGGTTGAAGCGCTGAAACGCTACCCGGAAGTGAATGCTTCTATCGATGGCGATGATGTGGTTTACCACAACTACTTTGATGTCAGCATCGCGGTGTCTACGCCACGCGGTCTGGTGACCCCGGTTCTGCGTGATGTGGATACGCTGGGCATGGCGGATATCGAGAAGCAAATCAAAGAGCTGGCGATCAAAGGCCGTGACGGCAAACTGAAAGTGGAAGAACTGACCGGCGGTAACTTTACCGTGACCAACGGCGGCGTCTTCGGCTCCCTGATGTCCACCCCGATCATCAACCCACCACAGAGTGCGATCCTGGGCATGCATGCCATTAAAGATCGCCCGATGGCGGTGAATGGCCAGGTTGTGATCCTGCCAATGATGTATCTGGCGCTCTCTTACGATCACCGTCTGGTGGATGGCCGCGAGTCCGTCGGCTTCCTGGTGACCATTAAAGAGATGCTGGAAGATCCGGCTCGTCTGCTGCTGGACGTTTAGTCCCGGCACAGCGAAAGATGAGAGATCGAAAAATCTGCGGCACAGTTCTCGCTGTGCCCTGACAAGCCTTCCTACTTACCGAATAAGAATGGATAGAACATCATGAATTTACACGAGTATCAGGCGAAACAGCTTTTCCTGCGCTACGGCCTGCCAGCACCAACAGGCTTCGCCTGTTCCACCCCGCGTGAAGCGGAAGAGGCTGCATCGAAAATCGGTGCCGGTCCGTGGGTGGTGAAATGTCAGGTTCATGCCGGTGGCCGCGGTAAAGCGGGTGGCGTGAAAGTGGTGAAAAGCAAAGAAGAGATCCGCGCTTTTGCTGAGCACTGGCTGGGCAAACGTCTGGTGACTTACCAGACAGACGCCGGTGGCCAGCCGGTTAACCAGATCCTGGTTGAATCCGCGACTGACATTGATAAAGAACTGTATCTCGGCGCGGTCGTTGATCGCAGCTCCCGCCGCGTGGTGTTCATGGCATCTACAGAAGGCGGCGTGGAAATTGAGAAAGTGGCAGAAGAAACGCCACACCTGATCCACAAAGTGGCACTGGATCCGCTGGCAGGCCCGCAGCCGTATCAGGGTCGCGAACTGGCTTTCAAACTGGGTCTGACCGGTAAGCAGGTTCAGCAGTTCACTAAGATCTTCATGGGTCTGGCGAACATCTTCCTTGAGCGCGATCTGGCGCTGATCGAAATCAACCCGCTGGTAGTGACTACCGCTGGTGACCTGATCTGCCTCGACGGCAAACTGGGTGCGGACGGCAACGCCTTGTTCCGTCAGCCAGAATTGCGTGAAATGCGCGATTACAGCCAGGAAGATGCCCGTGAGTCTCAGGCAGCGCAGTGGGAACTGAACTACGTTGCCCTCGACGGTAACATCGGTTGCATGGTGAACGGTGCCGGTCTGGCAATGGGTACCATGGACATCGTGAAACTGCACGGTGGCGAACCGGCTAACTTCCTGGATGTTGGCGGTGGCGCAACCAAAGAACGTGTGACCGAAGCCTTCAAAATCATCCTGTCTGATGAAAAAGTGAAAGCCGTCTTCGTCAACATCTTCGGCGGTATCGTACGTTGCGATCTGATCGCCGACGGTATCATCGGTGCGGTGGAAGAAGTGGGCGTCAGCGTGCCGGTTGTGGTGCGTCTTGAAGGTAACAATGCTGAGCTGGGTGCCAAAAAACTGGCAGACAGCGGTTTGAACATCATTGCAGCGACCAGCCTGACGAATGCGGCTCAACAAGTTGTCGCGGCAGTGGAGGGGAAATAATGTCGATTTTAATCAACAAGAACACCAAAGTTATCTGCCAGGGTTTCACCGGTAGCCAGGGGACTTTCCACTCCGAACAAGCCATTGCTTACGGTACCAAAATGGTCGGCGGCGTCACGCCGGGCAAAGGCGGCACTGAACATCTGGGTCTGCCAGTGTTCAATACCGTACGTGAAGCGGTTGAAACCACCGGCGCTACCGCGTCTGTGATTTATGTTCCGGCTCCGTTCTGTAAAGATTCCATTCTGGAAGCGCTGGATGCAGGCATCAAACTGATCATCTGTATCACTGAAGGCATCCCGACGCTGGATATGCTGGTGGTTAAAGTGAAACTGGATCAAAGCGATGCGGTGATGATCGGGCCAAACTGTCCGGGCGTGATCACCCCGGGCGAATGCAAAATCGGCATCATGCCGGGTCACATTCATCTGCCGGGCAAAGTGGGTATCGTTTCCCGTTCCGGTACGCTGACCTATGAAGCCGTTAAGCAGACCACCGACTACGGCTACGGCCAGTCTACCTGCGTCGGTATCGGCGGCGACCCGATCCCGGGCTCTAACTTCATCGATATCCTGAAACTGTTCCAGGAAGATCCACAGACTGAAGTGATCGTGATGATCGGTGAAATCGGCGGTAACGCGGAAGAAGAAGCGGCGGCCTACATCAAAGCCCATGTGACCAAACCGGTTGTGGGTTATATCGCGGGTGTGACTGCGCCAAAAGGCAAACGTATGGGCCACGCAGGCGCCATCATTGCCGGTGGTAAAGGTACCGCTGACGATAAATTCGCTGCGCTGGAAGCGGCGGGTGTGAAAACCGTTCGCAGCCTGGCCGATATCGGCGAAGCCGTGAAATCATTGCTTCCGCAATAAGTTTTACCCTCCCGCACCGGCGAAATTCGGTGCGGGTGAAGACTGTTTATAAAAGAAAAAGATTCGACATGTTGGCCACCTTCGGGTGGCCTTTTTTATTTTAAGCTAAATATTTAACATTCGCTGAATTGAGCTATATTTATTAACACAGCACGATAGGTTCATTGGAAATAAAAGGTTAATAATTGGGTTTTAGAAGGTAGCAAATTGGATATTAGTGACAACTATAAAAACACAATTAATTAACAATAAGGCCACCATTAAAGCTCAGTGAAACCAACGGTTAACATCCTGAAATATTTTTTCAGAAATTGATGTGGATATTATAGAAATAAACAAGGAGATAGGCTTAAATTGCGGCAGATCAATTACAGGCTTTTTTGCTGTTTTGGTCTTAAATTGACCTGTACACGGAAATCCGCTTTGGGTCACTAAAAAACCTATTTAATGTGTGGGATTACTGGCGTAACATATTGGTCCTGTAACATCCGTTTTTTGTATGTTTACTTTTCCCCGTGATTTTGCCCGTTCATCAGCCTGTTACAGGCCCGCTGCTCGCGCTTTTTCCGGGCTCAGAATGTCTGGTCGACGGCTTTACGCAAACTGAACGCTGACATTTCTGTTCTACACACATTTGAATACTGGTAGTCATGAGGCGTTCCGGCAACCGGTTCGTCAAAGATCGCAATTTGGGGTCTTCCTCCGAGGAGCAAGGGGTCAAGATGTTTGATATCGTTGAACTGTCGCGTTTACAGTTTGCTTTAACAGCCATGTACCATTTCCTATTTGTCCCATTAACGCTGGGTATGGCGTTTTTACTGGCAATTATGGAAACGGTTTATGTGCTTTCCGGCAAACAAATCTATAAAGATATGACCAAATTCTGGGGCAAACTCTTCGCAATTAACTTTGCGCTGGGTGTTGCTACCGGTTTAACCATGGAATTCCAGTTCGGGACTAACTGGTCATATTTCTCACATTACGTGGGAGACATCTTCGGTGCGCCGCTGGCGATCGAAGGTTTGATGGCGTTCTTCCTGGAATCCACGTTAGTCGGTCTGTTCTTCTTTGGCTGGGACCGCCTGTCTAAAGTTCAGCACATGACGGTGACCTGGTTTGTGGCCCTTGGCTCAAACCTGTCAGCATTGTGGATCCTGGTGGCGAACGGCTGGATGCAAAACCCGATTGCATCGACCTTCAACTACGAAACCATGCGTATGGAAATGGTCAGCTTCTCCGAGCTGGTTCTGAACCCGGTTGCGCAGGTTAAATTCGTTCACACCGTAGCGTCCGGTTATGTGACTGGCGCGATGTTCATTCTGGCTATCAGCTCTTACTACCTGCTCAAAGGTCGTGACGTTGGCTTTGCCAAGCGTTCATTTGCTATCGCAGCAAGCTTTGGTCTGGCTGCGGTGCTCTCCGTTATCGTTCTGGGTGATGAATCCGGTTACGAAATGGGTGACGTGCAGAAAACCAAACTGGCTGCCATCGAAGCCGAGTGGGATACCCAACCGGCGCCTGCCAGCTTCACGCTGTTCGGCATGCCAAATCAGGACAAAATGGAAAATGAATACTCGATTCAAATTCCTTACCTGCTGGGTCTGATTGCGACCCGTTCTGTGGATACGCCGGTGACCGGTCTGAAAGACCTGATGGCGCAACACGAAGTCCGTATCCGTAACGGTATGAAAGCCTACACCCTGCTGGAAGAACTGCGTTCGGGCAACACTGACCCGAAAGTCCGCAGTGATTTCGAAAACAGCAAACAGGATCTGGGCTACGGTATGTTGCTTAAACGCTATACCGACAACCCGGCGGGTGCGACTGACGCACAGATTCAGAAAGCCACCAAAGATTCTATCCCGCGCGTTCTGCCGCTGTACTTCGCCTTCCGTATCATGGTGGCCTGCGGCATCCTGATGTTCGTTCTGATCGCGTTGTCCTTCTACACCGTGCTGCGCGGCAAGATTGGTCAGAAACGCTGGCTGCACCGTGCGGTATTCATCGGCCTGCCATTGCCGTGGATTGCTGTCGAAGCGGGCTGGTTCGTGGCCGAATATGGTCGTCAGCCCTGGGCGATTGGTGAAGTGTTACCGACTGCGGTTGCGCACTCTTCACTGACAGTGGGTGATGTACTGTCGTCGATGATCCTCATCTGCGGCCTGTATACCCTGTTCCTGGTCGCTGAAATGTTCCTGATGTTCAAATATGCGCGCCTGGGGCCAAGCAGCCTGAAAACGGGTCGTTATCATTATGAACAAACTTCAGCGCCACTTGAGCAAGCTCGGTAATAGGGAGTCCACTTATGTTTGATTATGAAGTTTTACGGTTCATCTGGTGGGTGCTGATTGGCGTGCTGTTTATCGGCTTCGCGGTCACCGATGGATTTGATATGGGCGTGGGCATTCTGGTGCGCATTATCGGGAAAACCGATACTGACCGCCGTGTGATGATCAACGCCATCGCCCCGCACTGGGACGGTAACCAGGTCTGGCTGATCACCGCCGGTGGCGCCTTGTTCGCTGCCTGGCCGATGGTTTACGCGGCGGCATTCTCTGGCTTCTATGCCGCGATGGTGCTGGTGCTGTGCGCCTTGTTCTTCCGTCCGTTGGGCTTTGACTACCGTTCTAAACTGGAAAGCGCGCGCTGGCGTGGCATGTGGGACTGGGGCATTTTCATCGGTAGCTTCGTACCGGCTCTGGTCTTCGGTGTGGCCTTCGGTAACCTGCTGCTGGGTGTACCGTTCCATATCGACGGTGACCTGCGTCTGTTCTACACCGGCAACCTGTTTGGCCTGCTGAACCCGTACGGCATTCTGGCCGGTCTGGTCAGCCTGACCATGCTGATTACTCAGGGCGCGACCTATCTGCAAATGCGTACTGTGGGTGAACTGCACCTGCGTACCCGCACCGCGTCGCAGATTTCTGCGCTGGTGATGATGGTGTGCTTCCTGCTGGCAGGTATCTGGTTAGTGAAAGGGATTGATGGTTTCACCGTGACCTCCGTGATGGATCACGCTGGCCCGTCTAACCCGCTGCGCAAAACGGTGTCTCATGAAGCCGGTGCATGGCTGGCTAACTACAATAAGATGCCGGGTCTGTGGGCAATCCCTGCACTGGGCGTGATCCTGCCGCTGCTGACCATTCTGTTCTCACGCATGAATAAAGCGGCACTGGCGTTTATCAGTAACTCACTGACTATCGCCTGTGTGATCCTGACGGCTGGTATCACAATGTTCCCGTTCGTGATGCCTTCCATCACTGAACCGAATGCCAGCCTCACCATGTGGGATGCGACATCCACACTGCTGACGCTGAGAGTGATGACCGTTGTAGCCTGCATCTTTGTGCCAATCATCCTGATTTACACCTCATGGGCGTATTACAAGATGTTCGGGCGCCTCGATAAACACTACATCGAGAACAACAAGCATTCGTTGTATTAAGGAGAACACCATGTGGTATTTTGCCTGGATCCTCGGCACCTTACTGGCTTGCTCATTCGGTATCATTACCGCGCTGGCGTTTGAACACAGCGAAGCCAATAAAGCGGCGAAAGAAGAGAAGTAATAATGAGTGTGATCGCGGATAAACTTTACGCCATCACAGACAAGGGCCCCTTGCGGGCCCTTTCCCTTGTGATGTCACTGGTCATGGCGGGCTGCGTGTTCTGGAAACCGGGCATGTTTGCTTCATCGACCAGTCAGCTGGAAGTCTGGCATGGGATCATTCTGATTTGGGCCGTCTGCAGCGGCGTGATCCACGGTCTCGGATTTCGCCCACAGCGCACAATCTGGAAGGCATTCTTTTCACCTTTGCTTGCAATGATTGCGCTGGCTGCGGGTCTTCTGTACTTTTTTAGCTGAATAAAGACACAGATTTACAGTAATTTTCTTATGGGCCGCTGCGGCCCATAATTATTTTCATTCCAGCAATGCTACCCATTCCCAACCCCAATTCTCTTGCGTATAGTAGTGCCGTCAAATTGCATTACGGGATGTACAGTGAGTAATTCGTTGTTCCGATGGCCGGTTCGTGTCTACTACGAAGACACAGACGCGGGAGGCGTGGTCTACCATGCCCGATACGTCGCCTTTTTTGAAAGGGCTCGCACAGAGATGTTGCGCCAACGCAATTTTCACCAGCAGCAGTTGCTGGGAGAACATGTCGCTTTTGCTGTCCGCCGCATGACGGTCGAATACTTTGCACCAGCTCGCTTAGATGACCTGCTGGATGTTCAGAGTGAGATTACGTCCATTCGCGGAGCTTCTCTTACTTTTGCACAACGAATTCTTGATTCGCATGGAAACCTTCTGAGTTCTGCAGAAGTGTTGATCGCATGCATTGATCCACACCAAATGAAGCCCCGAGCGCTTCCTAAGTCTATTGTCGCGGAGTTTAAGCAGTGACTGACATGAACATTCTTGATTTATTTTTGAAGGCCAGCATCCTGGTCAAGCTGATTATGCTTGTCCTGGTGTGCTTCTCTATCGCGTCCTGGGCGATCATCATTCAACGCACGAAGGTGCTGAATGCCGCCACCCGCGAGGCAGAAGCGTTCGAAGATAAATTCTGGTCCGGTATTGAGCTTTCCCGTCTGTATCAGGAAAGCCAGGGCCGCCGCGAAACCCTGAGCGGGGCAGAGCAAATTTTCCATTCCGGTTTTAAAGAGTTTGCCCGTCTTCATCGTGCTAACAGCCATGCGCCTGAAGCCGTGATTGAAGGGTCTTCGCGTGCGATGCGTATCTCTTTTAACCGTGAACTCGAATCACTGGAAACACACATTCCGTTCCTTGGCACTGTCGGCTCTATCAGCCCGTATATCGGTCTGTTCGGGACAGTCTGGGGGATCATGCACGCCTTTATCGGTTTAGGTTCTGTGAAACAGGCAACGCTGCAAATGGTTGCTCCGGGTATCGCAGAAGCACTGATCGCCACCGCGATCGGTCTGTTTGCCGCAATCCCTGCTGTTATGGCGTACAACCGCCTGAATCAGCGTGTGAACAAGCTTGAGCAAAACTACGATAACTTCATGGAAGAATTCACGGCTATCCTGCACCGTCAGGCTTTCTCTCGCGAAACCAGCAGTAACTAAAGGGGGAGAGTATGGCTCGTTCACGAGGTCGTCGTAACCGTCGCGAAGGTAAGTCTGAGATCAACATCGTTCCGCTGCTGGACGTATTGCTGGTTCTGTTACTGATTTTTATGGCAACAGCACCCATTATTACCCAGAGTGTGGAAGTCGATCTGCCTGACGCAACGGATTCTAAAACGGTATCCAGCGATGATAACCCGCCAGTGATTGTTGAAGTGTCTGGCGTCGGTCAATACACCATTGTGGTGGATCATCAGCGTATGGAACAGCTGCCTGAACAGCAGGTTATCGCAGAAGCGACCAGCCGTATTCAGGCCAATCCGAAGACGGTATTCCTGATCGGCGGCGCGAAAGATGTGCCTTATGATGAAATCATTAAGGCGCTGAACATGCTGCATCAGGCTGGCGTGAAGTCGGTCGGATTGATGACACAACCTATCTGAGGATAGGTAATTTGTAACACTTATTTGAAACCCGGCATTTTCTGGCTTGCTAAAAGAGTACTACAGGGCTGCAGGAAACCGGGTTTTTAGTAATCCTGTCTTGGGAAATCTATTTTGGTAAAGGCAACTGCAACTGAACAAAACGATAAGCTCAAACGCGCCGTTATTGTTTCGGTCGTTCTGCATATCATCATTATAGCCCTGTTGATTTGGGGATCGCTGGACGAAGATACCAGCATGAGTGGCGGCGGTGGCGGTAGCGATATCTCTGCCGTAATGGTTGATCCCAGTGCGGTGGTCGATCAGTACAACCGTCAGCAACAGCAACAGGCTGATTCCCAACGTGCTGCCGCAGCGCGTCAGAAAAAATCAGAGCAACAGGCTGAAGAGTTGCAACAGAAACAGGCCGCAGAACAGCAGCGCCTGAAAGAACTTGAGAAAGAGCGTCTGCAAGCGCAGGAAGATGCGAAGCAGCAGGCTCAGGAACAGGCCCAGCAGCAGAAACAAGCTGAACAGGCTGCCGAACAGGCGAAAGAACAGCAGAAACAGGCCGAAGCTGCCGCGGCGCAGGCCAGGGCGGAAGCGGCAAAAGCAGCGGCCCAGGCCAAGGCGGATGCGGCAAAAGAAGCTGCAAAAGCGCAGGCTGATGCACAGAAAAAAGCCGCTGCGGATGCTAAAAAACAAGCCGAGGCTGAAGCGGCTGCCGCTGCGGCCGCAGCGAAGAAACAAGCAGAAGCTGACGCTAAGAAAGAAGCGGCAGCAGAAGCTAAAAAGCAGGCTGCTGCTGACGCGAAGGCTCAGGCCGCCGCTGACGCGAAGGCCCAGGCTGATGCCGATGCGAAAGCCGCCGCTGATGCGAAAGCTGCCGCTGCTGCTGAGAAGAAAGCCGAAGCTGCTGCTGCCGCGAAGAAAGCCGCTGCCGATAAAAAGGCTGCCGCCGCTGCGGCTGCCAAGGAAGCGGCGGATGCGAACAATTTATTTGATGGCCTGGCCGACTCCAAAAATGCGCCGAAAGGCTCAACAGGTGGAGGCGCTTCTGCTCCGTCAGGGAAGGGGACTCAGAAAAAGGCGGGCGCATCCGGTGCTGATATTGCGAACTATGGTAGCCAGATTCAGGCTGCCATCGAGAGCAGATTCTATGACGCGTCATCTTATGCAGGTAAAACCTGTTCGTTGCGCATTAAAATGAACCCTGACGGCTCATTAATCAGTGCGTCGGCTGAAGGTGGGGATTCTGCACTTTGTCAGGCTGCGCTTGCCGCCGCCCGACAGGCGAAGTTCCCGAAACCGCCTTCTGAAGCAGTCTATGAAGTGTTTAAAAATGCTCCGATAGATTTCAAACCTCAATAAAAGATGAAAATGATAACTTTTCAGATTTTTACGATGGTTTGCAGGGTGTAATTCTAGTTTTGTGTGCGTTGGTTTGTTAAAATTCTGCTAAATTATCGCGGGCAGATACGTCCAGATAAGGGAGATACAATGAAGCAGGCATTTCGAGTAGCGTTCGGCCTTTTGATGATGTGGGCATCTGTAGTACATGCAGAAGTTCGCATTGAAATTACCCAAGGGGTAGACACAGCTCGCCCGATTGGCGTTGTGCCATTCAAATGGGCTGGCCCGGGTACACCACCTGAAGATGTAGGTGGTATCGTTGCTGCTGACTTACGTAACAGCGGTAAATTCAATCCTATTGATGCATCCCGTATGCCTCAGCAGCCAACCTCAGCCGCAGAAGTCACTCCTGCAGCCTGGACCGCGCTGGGTATCGATGCCGTTGTGATCGGCCAGGTTCAGCCTGCCGCCGATGGCAGTTATGTGGTCTCTTACCAACTGGTAGACACCTCTGGCGCGCCGGGCACCGTACTGGCACAAAACCAGTATAAAGTGACCAAACAATGGTTGCGTTATTCCGCCCATACCGCCAGTGACGAAGTCTTCGAAAAACTGACCGGTATTAAAGGCGCATTCCGCACCCGTATCGCGTATATCGTGCAGACCAACGGCGGCAAATTCCCGTATGAACTGCGCGTAGCGGATTACGACGGTTATAACCAGTTCGTGGTTCACCGTTCCCCTGAGCCGCTGATGTCTCCAGCCTGGTCTCCGGATGGCAGCAAACTGGCTTACGTCACCTTTGAAAGCGGTCGTTCAGCATTGGTTGTGCAGACGCTGGCAAACGGCGCAATCAAACAGATTGCCTCTTTCCCGCGTCACAACGGTGCCCCGGCATTCTCACCTGATGGCAGCAAACTGGCCTTCGCCTTGTCTAAAGACGGCAGCCTGAACCTGTACGTGATGAATCTGGCTTCCGGTCAGATCAGTCAGGTGACAAACGGACGCAGCAACAACACCGAACCAACCTGGTACCCGGACAGCCAGAATCTGGCCTTCACGTCGGATCAGGGCGGTCGTCCACAGGTTTATAAAGTCAATATTAATGGCGGTGCGCCTCAGCGTCTGACCTGGGAAGGCTCGCAAAATCAGGACTCTGACGTCAGCACTGACGGCAAGTTCCTGGTGATGGTGAGCAGCGCCAGCGGTACACAGCACATCGCTAAACAAGATCTGGCAACGGGAGCCGTTCAAACATTGACGGACACGTTCCTGGATGAAACGCCTAGCCTCGCACCAAATGGCACAATGGTAATTTACAGCTCCTCTCAGGGACTGGGTTCCGTGTTGCAGTTGGTATCGACTGATGGGCGCTTCAAAGCGCGTCTTCCGGCAACTGATGGACAGGTCAAATTTCCTGCCTGGTCGCCGTATCTGTAATGCATAGAAAAACTATGTATGGCAAAAAATTATAAAAGGATCGAATAGATGCAACTGAACAAAGTGCTGAAAGGGCTGATGCTGGCATTGCCTGTACTGGCAGTAGCTGCTTGTAGTTCTCACAAGAACGCAGACAACGACCAGTCTGGTATGGGTCTGAACTCTGGCGCAGGCACTGAAAACGCTAACATGTCTTCAGAAGAGCAAGCTCGCCTGCAGATGCAAGAACTGCAGAAAAACAACATCGTTTACTTTGGCCTGGACAAATACGATGTGTCTTCTGAATTCGCTCAGATGTTAGACGCGCACGCTGCATTCCTGCGTAGCAACCCGTCTTACAAAGTGACTGTAGAAGGTCATGCTGACGAACGTGGTACGCCAGAGTACAACATCGCCCTGGGCGAACGTCGTGCTACTGCTGTTAAAATGTACCTGCAAGGCAAAGGCGTTTCTGCTGACCAAATCTCTATCGTTTCTTACGGTAAAGAAAAACCAGCTGTACTGGGCCATGACGAAGCGGCTTACGCTAAAAACCGTCGTGCCGTACTGGTATACTAAGAGAATAGTATGAGCAGTAACTTCAGAACTCACCTGTTGAGTCTGTCGTTACTGGTTGGCGTAGCGGTCCCATGGGCCGCTACTGCCCAAGCGCCAATCAGTGATGTCGGCTCAGGCTCGATTGAAGATCGGGTCACCTCTCTGGAGCGTATTTCTAACGCTCACAGCCAGCTATTAACTCAACTTCAGCAGCAACTTTCTGATTCCCAACGTGATATGGATACGCTTCGTGGTCAAATCCAGGAGAACCAGTATCAGTTGGGTCAGCTTGCTGATCGTCAGAAGCAGATCTTTAACCAGATGGACAGCCTTAGCCAGGGTGCCGCCGGAGCCGCCAGTACGGGCGCTGCCGCAGCAACCGGTGATGCGTCTGGTGGTGATGCTGCGACAACGCCTGATGCGGGTGCTGCACAAGCCCCTGCGAGCACAGGCGATGTGAACAGCGACTACAACGCTGCTGTTTCACTGGCGCTGGAAAAGAAACAGTATGATGAAGCCATTGCGGCTTTTCAGAGTTTCGTTAAAAAATATCCAGATTCAACGTATCAGCCTAACGCCAACTACTGGTTAGGACAGTTGTATTACAACAAGGGTAAAAAAGACGACGCTGCGTATTATTTTGCAGTTGTGGTGAAAAATTATCCTAAGTCCCCAAAAAGTTCTGACGCGATGTACAAGGTTGGGGTGATCATGCAGGAGAAAGGTCAGGCTGATAAAGCCAAAGCCGTCTTCTCGCAGGTCGTAAAACAGTACCCAAATACCGATGCGGCAAAACAAGCTCAAAAACGTTTATCTGCAAAGTAGTTCTTCATTCAGGTCTGGAAAATGTACATATCGTGCATTTTCTGGGCTTGAGTGTGTGAAACGCCATCAGTTAGCACTCTTTCTGAAAATTAAAGTTGCACTGAAAAGTTAAATAAGTAATATATGCCGCCGTTGCCCAGACAACTCCAAACGGCTAACGCTGTCAGAGATTTAGGCAATATGCAGTAGGTTTAGAAGGGCCGTTAGCTCAGTTGGTAGAGCAGTTGACTTTTAATCAATTGGTCGCTGGTTCGAATCCAGCACGGCCCACCAAATCTAAATCATTTATTGCATGTGGCTTGCACACCAACTGCAAGACACGCAGGCAGAAGAAGTATTCAGGCGGGGCCGTTAGCTCAGTTGGTAGAGCAGTTGACTTTTAATCAATTGGTCGCTGGTTCGAATCCAGCACGGCCCACCACTTTTAAAGTGGAAAATGAAGTGAAGCAGTGCAGGATGAGAACCAGGGGTTCGAGCCGAGCGAAGCGAGACGACAACGCGCAAGCGTTGCCCGCAGGGCGAGGTGAAACCGAGTCAATCCAGCACGGCCCACCACTTTTAAAGTGATACGCCCTGAATAATTAGTGAAGCCAGAAGTACCCAGCATTTAGATGGGCCGTTAGCTCAGTTGGTAGAGCAGTTGACTTTTAATCAATTGGTCGCTGGTTCGAATCCAGCACGGCCCACCACTTTTAAAGTGGAAAATGTAGTGAAGCAGTGCAGGATGAGAACCAGGGGTTCGAGCCGAGCGAAGCGAGACGACAACGCGCAAGCGTTGCCCGCAGGGCGAGGTCAAACCGAGTTAATCCAGCACGCTCCGCACATTATTATGAAGCCATCTAAATTGCAGAATTCAGAGAAAAGCGCCTTTTGGCGCTTTTTTCGCATCTGAACCCCAAAATATCCCCGCAGCGATAAAATCCTTCCTCACAATCCGGCGCAATCTCATCTCTTTTAAGTGCAGTAAACATTTTAAGCCTTATGGCTAATATCTGGACGACTTTCCCAACATTTTGCGGTATTTTGTTTAGCATACAAAACCAACAGATTTCCGGATGGAATTTGTTGTGGCTTCTGGCCTTCCGGGCATGCTGCCTGACTGAATGAGATGACGAGTATGAGCGAAACATTGGATCTGAATGCGGCGGTTTATCCTTTCCCTCCGAAACCCGCCGTTCTGAATGCAGATGAAAAATCTTTCTATAAAGAGAAGATTAAAAAACTGCTGAAGGAACGTGATGCTGTGATGGTGGCGCATTACTACACCGATCCTGAGATTCAGGCGCTTGCCGAAGAAACCGGGGGCATTGTGGCGGATTCCCTCGAGATGGCGCGTTTTGGCAGTCAGCATCCTGCCTCGACCTTGCTGGTTGCGGGCGTGCGGTTCATGGGCGAAACAGCCAAAATTCTCAGCCCGGAAAAAACCGTGCTGATGCCGACCCTGAATGCGGAATGCTCACTGGATCTGGGCTGTCCTGAACAGGCGTTCTCAGATTTTTGTGATCAGCACCCCGACCGCACCGTTGTGGTCTACGCTAATACCTCCGCGGCCGTAAAAGCCAGAGCCGATTGGGTAGTGACATCCAGTATCGCGGTGCAGCTGATTGAACACCTTGATAGTCTGGGGGAAAAAATCATCTGGGCGCCGGACCGCCACCTTGGGAATTACGTCCGTAAGCAGACGGGGGCGGATGTATTGTGCTGGCAGGGCGCCTGTATCGTCCATGACGAGTTTAAAACGCAGGCCCTGACCCGAATGAAAGGTTTGTACCCGAACGCCGCTGTTCTGGTGCATCCTGAGTCTCCTCAGGCGATCGTGGATATGGCGGATGCCGTGGGTTCCACCAGTCAGCTGATTCAGGCGGCGAAAACCCTGCCGCACCAGCAACTGATTGTGGCGACTGACCGCGGCATTTTCTACAAAATGCAGCAGGCGTGCCCGGACAAAGAATTGTTCGAAGCGCCGACGGCAGGCGAGGGCGCAAGTTGCCGCACCTGTGCGCATTGTCCGTGGATGGCGATGAACGGCCTGAAAGCCATTGCGGAAGGACTGGAACATGGCGGAGCGGAACATGCGATTGAGGTGGATGAAGCGTTACGCGTGAAATCGCTGATCCCGCTGAACCGTATGCTGGATTTCGCGGCGCAGTTAACATTGCGTACGCAACCGAAGGCGCTGTAAGCCCCTCTTTTATGACCGGCAAGGTTTTGTGACTGACAAAAAGGAACGCATGTGATGATGGATTTTTTCAGTACCGGCAACATTCTGGTTCATATTCCGATTGGAAAAGGCGGATACGATCTGTCATGGATTGAAGCCGTCGGCACGATATTTGGCTTGCTGTGTATCTGGTTCGCCAGCAAAGAGAAACTGATCAACTATCCTTTCGGTCTGATCAACGTCACGCTGTTTGCGGTTATCTTTTTCCAGATCCAGCTTTACGCCAGTTTGCTGCTGCAGGTCTTTTTCTTTGCCGCCAATATTTATGGCTGGTACGCATGGAGCCGACAGACGGCCGATCAGCAGGCTGAGTTGCAAATCCGCTGGTTACCGCGCACGAAAGCGCTGATATGGGGCGTGGTGTGTATCGCGGGCATTCTGCTGATGACATTTAACATTGACCGCGTTTTTGCCGCGCTGACGCTGCTAGCAGTCAATCTGATGCAGGCGCTTGGCCTGTCTGTGCAGATGCCGGCACTTCAGCCTGATGCTTTCCCGTTCTGGGATTCCTCAATGATGGTGCTGTCGATTGTCGCCATGCTGCTGATGACCCGTAAATATGTCGAGAACTGGCTGTTGTGGGTCATCATCGATGTGATCAGTGTGGCGATCTTTGCCTATCAGGGCGTTTATGCAATGGCGCTGGAATATGTCCTGCTGACGCTGATTGCGCTGAACGGCTCCTGGCTGTGGATCAAAAGCGCGAAGCAAAATGGCTCGCGGCCGCTACAAACAGTGTGATGCTGCGCTGACAAAAACGCCTCCGTGACGGAGGCGTTTTGCATTCTGCCGCTGGCGGCGCGATCAGTGATGATGGTGCGCGTGGCTGTGACCGTGATGATCATGACCTGCGCTGACGACGGGCGTGTCATTGATGCCGCAATCCGGCGCTTCACACCTGCCATATTCCATCTGAATAGTCGCGTGCCCGATACGGCATTTCTCCAGCAGATGATGCCGGATGCGTTCCAGCAGCGCGTCGTGATCGTGAGGCGGTATCACCTGCACATGCAGGGTCATCAACCGTTGTTCGCCAATCTGCCAGACATGAACATGATGTACGTTGCGCACCTCCGGAATGCTCATGGATAAATCGCGGCGCAGTTTGTCGATATCAATTTCCTCCGGCGTGCCTTCCAGCAACTCGTGGAAGCTCTCCCGCAGCAACCGCCAGGCGTTGGTCAGGACGAGACAGGAAACCAGTACCGACAAAATCGGGTCGATGGGTGTCCAGCCGGTGTTCATGATAATCAGCGCGGCAGCGACGGCACCGATCGAACCCAGCAAATCGCCAAGCACATGTAAGGCGGCGGCGCGCACGTTGATATTGGCTTTTTCTTCACCCTGATGCAGCAGCCAGAACGCCAGAATATTGGCAAACAGACCGGCGATGGCGATCACCAGCATGGTGGTGCCCATGACGGGCTGCGGATTGACGAAACGGGCGATGGCTTCCCAGACAATCAGCACCACGATGACCAGCAATGCCGCGGCGTTAACAAATGCCGCCAGGGTGGTCAGACGCAGATAACCAAAGGTATGCCGAGAGTTGGGTTTACGTTTCGCGAAACGCACCGCCAGCAGCGCAACCAGCAACGCTGCGGCGTCGGTGAGCATATGCCCGGCATCGGCCAGCAGGGCGAGCGAGCCGGAGATCAGCCCGCCAATTACTTCCGCAATCATAAAAATGACCGTCACAAGGAAGGCCAGCAGCAGCCGGCGGCTGTTTTTATCCTGCGGTAACAGGGTAGAAGACATAGTTATATTCACAAGAATGATGAACAGAGAAGATCACAATAGCGTAATCAGGAGGGGTTGCAAGAAGGGGCGTAAACGTGAAGGAGGAACCGAAGTTCCTCCTGAATGAGCAGTTTATGACGGGCTTAGTTACCGGTGGCTTTAGACTCGGAAGTCCCCGGCGTCTGGTTTGGACAGCGTCCGTCTTTGCACATGGTTTTCTCATGTTCCTGCGTTTTGCTCATATGATGTTTGGTGGTATCCGTCTGGGTATTCACCTCATCGGCAGGTTTATTGGTGTTATTAATCTGGTCGTTATCCACGTTTTTAGGTGCAATTTTCTGAATTGAACCCGGGGAATTCGACTGATTCGCCTGGCCGTTGTTATCGGAGGCAGATGTTTCACCGGCAGCGAAAGCAGCACCGGTGGTCAGTGCCATGGTTGCGGTCAGTAACATGATTGCGAGCTTTTTCATAATGTCATCTCCATTGTTGCAGAAAGGTCCGTGGTCGTTTTTCATGTGTCTGATAAAAGCCTAGCTAAACAATTCATGTGCTAAATCAAATTGAGACTATTCGGAAGTGTAAAAGCAGGTTTACACCGTCATGCAATACGGCTAGATTGAACGCGGTCAGCGTTTCGCTTTGTCTCTTATGAACACCCGAATGGAACAGTTATGAATTATCAAAACGACGATTTGCGCATCAAAGAAATTAAAGAACTATTACCGCCGGTTGCCCTTCTGGAAAAATTCCCCGCCACTGACAAAGCGGCAAAAACAGTCTCTCAGGCGCGTAATGCTATCCATAAGATACTGAAAGGAAACGATGATCGTCTGCTGGTTATTATTGGCCCTTGTTCTATTAACGATCCGAAAGCCGCGAAAGAATACGCCGCCCGTCTGCTGAAAATGCGTGAAGAATTGCAGGGCGAGCTGGAAGTGGTTATGCGCGTTTACTTTGAAAAACCGCGTACCACGGTGGGCTGGAAGGGGCTGATCAATGACCCGCACATGAACAACAGCTACCAGATTAACGACGGTTTACGCATTGCCCGCAAACTGTTACTGGATATTAATGACACTGGTTTGCCTGCTGCAGGCGAGTTCCTGGACATGATCACACCACAATATCTGGCGGATTTAATGAGCTGGGGCGCAATCGGCGCGCGTACCACAGAATCTCAGGTCCACCGTGAGCTGTCTTCCGGTTTGTCCTGTCCGGTGGGTTTCAAAAACGGCACTGACGGCACCATTAAAGTGGCTATCGACGCCATCAACGCCGCAGGCGCACCGCACTGCTTCCTGTCTGTCACCAAATGGGGTCACTCCGCGATCGTGAACACCAGCGGGAACAACGACTGCCATATCATTCTGCGTGGCGGTAAAAAGCCAAACTACAGTGCTCAGGATGTGCAGGAAGTGAAAGAAGGCCTGAAGAAAGGCGGCCTGCCAGCCCGTATCATGATCGATTTCAGCCATGCCAACAGCAGCAAGCAATTCAAAAAGCAGATGGAAGTGTGTGAAGATGTCTGCGGTCAGGTTGCTGGCGGCGAACAATCCATCATGGGCGTGATGGTGGAAAGCCATCTGGTGGAAGGTAATCAGAGCCTCGACAGCGGCGAGCCGCTGGTTTACGGCCAGAGCGTGACCGATGCCTGCATCGGCTGGGAAGATACCGAAGTGCTGCTGCGCAGCCTGGCAGGTGCGGTAAAAGCACGCCGCGGTTAAATAGTTTCGCATTCCCCTGCGTACAGAAGCCCCGTTTATGCGGGGCTTTTTCTTTGGTGAAAAAGGGCAAAATGACTCACAGTTCGCAGCGCATATCCATACAACGCAAATCAGCATTCGCCATCTCAGAGCGATAAAGACTCTCTTTAACCAGACAGAATCCATTCTTCTTATAAAACTCAAAGGCATTCGGCGTAGACGCCAGAGTAAGTGCTGTGAATCCTCTCGACTTCGCTTCTGCTTTTATGGCAGCAAGAATTTGGGTGGCAAGACCTTTCCCTTCGTATTCTGGCAGCGTAAAAATCGCTTCCACACTGCCATTTTTCAGATCCAGAAATCCTGTTGCCACGGGTGTGTCCAGCCCATGCACCTGTGCGACAAAAAAAGGATTCTCCGCAATGGCTTTACGGTAACCGGCAGGCATCTTATTTGGTGTCCAGGCCATCACAATTTCAGCGCCATAGGTATTTTTACATCCGTGGCGGATAGCCTGATTTCTTATTTCCCAAAGTATTTCCGCTTCATCTGGCGACGCGAGTCTGACGGGCATCGGTTTCTCCTCTGGTCCAGAGACAAAAAAGGCACGCTTTCGCGTGCCTATTCAACTTCAACTCTTTCTGCTTCACGCAGAAAACGCGAAATTACTTCGCTTTACCCTGGTTTGCCACGGCCGCGGCTTTCGCTGCGATTTCGTCGGCATTACCCAGATAGTAACGTTTAAGGGGTTTGTAGTTTTCGTCGAATTCGTAAACCAGCGGAACACCGGTAGGGATGTTCAGTTCCAGAATTTCTTCTTCGCTCAGGTTATCAAGATATTTAACCAGTGCACGCAGGGAGTTACCGTGTGCCGCGATGATGACGCGCTCGCCGCTGGCGATGCGTGGTTTGATCACGTCAGTCCAGTAAGGGATAACGCGGTCAATGGTCAGCGCCAGGCTTTCTGTCGTTGGCAGTTCTGCAGCCGTCAGTTTAGCGTAACGCGGATCGTGGCCCGGGAAACGTTCGTCAGCGCGATCCAGTTCTGGTGGTGTCACAGCAAAACCACGACGCCATTGTTTAACTTGCTCGTCACCGTATTTCTGTGCGGTTTCAGCTTTATCCAGACCCTGTAACGCACCGTAGTGACGTTCATTCAGTTTCCAGGATTTCTCAACCGGCAGCCATGGCTGGTTCAGTTCGTCCAAAACGTTCCACAGAGTATGGATGGCGCGTTTCAGCACGGAGGTGTAAGCGAAATCAAATTGGAAGCCTTCGTCTTTCAGCAGCTGACCCGCAGCTTTTGCTTCAGTGCGGCCTTTCTCGGACAAGTCAACATCATGCCAACCGGTAAAACGGTTTTCTTTGTTCCACTCACTTTCACCGTGTCTTACCAGCACCAGCTTGGTTACAGCCATAGCTAAACTCCTCAGTTAACTGAATTTTCAATGATAACAGTTATCATTATAGGGTCTGGGCGTCCCACTCAGCAATCTGAAACTACGTCAGAAAGGCTTCGCGGGAGTCCGTTTGTATTAAACATAACGAATTTGCTGCGGCGATGTAAAACAAAACGCGCAGACCGTTCGCCGGACAGCGCGTTTTATCCACCAGACCGGGAGATCAGCTGGCTTTTTTCAGGCAGGTGCTCATGAAGGTTTTACGGGCATCGCCCTTCAGATCTTGTTTCGCCGCGTCTGCGTTACAGGTTTTCATCTTCTGCTGTTGCGGATTCAGTTTATCGTCCGTTTTTGCCTCTGCTTTCAGGCAGTTGCTCATGAATTTTTTTCGCTCATCGCCTTTCAGCGACTGCGTGGTGGCCTGCTGATTACAGTCGGTCATCTTTTGGCGTTGCTCAGTCTGAGCAGGGGAAGGGACTTTCACCGGGTCGGCCGCCAGCGCGGAACCCGCCGCGCACAATGTGGCCAGCAGGGATAACACAACAGGTAAACGCATAACGAACTCCTTATTAAACGTCCTTTTACGCAGGACACTCTCTAAGCGTAGATGCGGGAAATGCCTTTAGCTGAAAATGTGCCGGGTCAGATGCGCCGTGAGTCACAAATTCGCACAAGTCGGAACAGAGGAAGACAGGGCCGGGCGACCCTGTCCTGAGCAAATTACAGCGCGAAGAACTGATAGGTGGTGGCGGATTTATACGCCTGTCCCGGTTTTATCCAGCAGCTTGGCTGTGGCCAGGTCGCGTGGTTCGGGCTGTCTGGCAGGAATTCACTTTCCAGCGCCACGCCGCTGTAGCTGGCATATTCGCCGCCGCTGCGGTTCGGTGTGCCGCCGAGGAAATTGCCGCTATAGAGCTGTACGGCGGGCGCGGAGGTGAACATGGTCATTTTGACTTTGCCGTCAGCGGACCACAAATGCGCCGCCGGATTCGTGCCGGTATTGCAGGTGCGGTTCAGCAGGTAGGCGTGATCATAGCCTTTCACCCGCTGCTGATCGCGATCCTTGAGGAAATCCTTCGCCAGCGTTTTTGCCGCGTTGAAATTCATGCCGGTGTTTTCAACCGGGGTCGGATCCGCACAGGGAATGCCGTCACTGTCGACCGGCAGGAAGCGGTCAGCGAACAGTTGCAGCTTGTGCTGGCGCGCATCGGTGCCTTCGCCGTCGAGATTGAAATAGGCGTGATTGGTCAGATTGACCGGACACAGCTTATCCACGGTGGCTTCGTAACGGATTTCCAGACGGTTATCGTCCGTCAGCTGGTAATGCACCTTCGCGGTCATATTGCCCGGATAACCCTGATCGCCGTCGGCCGAAAACAGCTGGAACGTCAGCTTCTGCGCGGTCTGTTCCAGGATCGTCCAGCGGCGCGCATGGAAACCTTCCGGCCCGCCATGAAGCTGATGAACGCCCTGATTCGCGACCACCAGATGCGGTTTGCCGTCGATATCAAACTGCGCGCGGGCGATACGGTTGGCGTAACGTCCCACGGTCGCGCCGAGATACGCGCTCTGGTTCATGTATTCCTGCGGGGACTGACACCCGAGCAGCAACTCGCGCGTCGTGCCATCCGCCAGCGGCAGGGTGAAGGATAACCAGGTCGCGCCCCAGTCCATGAATGTGGCGGTGGCACCCGCCGCATTCTGTAGCGTCACCTGTTCAAACGGCTGGCCATCGGGCGCCAGCTGTGTGTTTTCAGGTTTTAACATATGCCTGCTCCTTGTGAAGCGGTGCAAACGTAGAAGGTTTCTTTCAGGCCGCTGTGCGCCTGATATTGCTGTTCCACCGCATGACGGACTTTATCCACCATGTCTTCCGGTACCAGCGCCACGATGCAACCGCCGAAGCCGCCGCCGGTCATGCGCACGCCGCCTTTATCGCCAATCACTTCTTTGACGATTTCAACCAGCTTGTCGATTTGCGGCACGGTGATTTCAAAATCATCACGCATTGACGCGTGAGATTCCGCCATCAGTTCGCCCATGCGTTTCAGGTCACCGCTGGCCAGGGAATCTGCTGCTGCCAGCGTACGGTCGTTTTCAGTGATCACGTGACGCGCACGGCGGGCAACCACCGGATCCAGTTCATCCTGAATGGAGAAGAACAGGGCAGGATCGACGTCACGCAGCGCTTTCACGCCGAAGAAACGGGCCGCCACTTCGCACTGTTCGCGACGGGCGTTGTATTCGCTGTCCACCAGACCGCGTTTCACGTTGGAGTTGATGATCACCACCGCCGCGTTTGTCGGCATAGAGACCGCGCGGGTTTCCAGTGAACGGCAGTCGATCAGCAGGGAGTGATTTTCCTTACCGAGCGCGGAAATCAGCTGATCCATGATGCCGCAGTTACAGCCGACAAACTGGTTCTCTGCTTCCTGACCGTTCAGCGCCAGCGCCACGCCATCCAGCGGCAGATCGTATAAGGATTTCAATGCCTGACCGACGGCCACTTCCAGCGAGGCAGAAGAGCTCAGACCCGCGCCCTGCGGCACGTTGCCGCTGATCAACATATCAGCGCCGGAGAAATCTTTGTTGCGCAGCATCAGATGCTTTACCACGCCGCGCACATAGTTGGCCCACGGGTGCGCATCGCTGTGCAGGATCGGTTCGTCGAGCGAGAAGCTGTCTTCGTCGTTGTCGTAATCGGCGGCGATCACGCGGATCGTGCGGTCATTACGCTGGGCGCAGGCGATCACCGTTTCATAATCGATGGCGCAGGGCAGCACAAAACCGTCGTTATAATCGGTATGTTCGCCAATCAGGTTCACGCGACCCGGCGCTTTGATGGTAATGGTCGCAGGGTAGCCGAATTTATCGGCGAAGATTTCCAGGGTTTTGGTTTTCAGTTTCATTATTTTTCTCCGGCCTCACGATAATGGACATCACTTACCGCCCGCAGACGTTCAGCGGCTTGTTCCGCCGTCAGGTCGCGTTGCGTCTCAGCCAGCATTTCGTAGCCGACCATGAATTTGCGTACCGTGGCTGAACGCAGCAACGGGGGATAGAAATGGGCATGCAACTGCCAGTGTTCGTTGTCGCCTTCAGTAAATGGCGCGCCGTGCCAGCCCATGGAATACGGGAAGGAGCACTGGAACAGATTGTCGTAGCGGCTGGTCAGTTTTTTCAGCGCCAGCGCCAGATCACCGCGCTGTTCATCAGAAAGCTCAGTGATGCGTTTAACATGCACTTTCGGCAGCAGCAGGGTTTCGAACGGCCATGCCGCCCAGTAAGGGACCACGGCCAGCCAGTGTTCGGTTTCCACCACCGTACGGCTGCCGTCAGCCAGTTCGCGCTGCACATAGTCAACCAGCATCGGCGAACCCTGTTGTTGCAGATACGCGCGTTGCAGACGGTCTTCCCGTTCGGCTTCGTTTGGCAGGAAACTGTTGGCCCAGATCTGCCCGTGCGGATGCGGGTTAGAGCATCCCATCGCCGCGCCTTTATTCTCGAAAACCTGTACCCACGGATAAGTTTTTGCCAGATCCGCGCTTTGCTCCTGCCAGGTTCTGACAATTTCCGTCAGCGCCTCAACCGACAGTTGCGGCAGGGTTTTGCTGTGATCCGGCGAGAAGCAGATCACGCGGCTGGTGCCACGTGCGCTCTGCACACGCATCAGCGGATCGTCGCTTTCCGGCGCAAACGGCGTATCCGGCATCAGTGCCGCATAATCATTGGTAAACACGAAGGTGCCGGTGTATTTCGGGTTCACATCGCCGGTCACGCGCGTATTGCCCGGACACAGGAAACAGTCCGGGTCATGCGCAGGCAGGATTTCCTGAGAAACCGCTTCCTGCTGGCCCTGCCACGGGCGTTTGGCCCGGTGCGGGCTGACTAAAATCCACTGATCGGTCAGCGGATTGTAACGGCGATGTGGGTGATCAATCGGGTTAAACGTGGTCATAAACTTTCCTTAGTGCGCCTTAGTCCGGGTAGCCTTGCGGGTTTTTCGACTGCCACAGCCAGGTGTCATTGGCCATGTCTTCCAGCGTGCGGGTGACTTTCCAGTTCAGCTCTTTCGCCGCTTTGGTCGGATCCGCCCAGTACGCCGGTAAATCGCCGTCGCGGCGTGGCGCAAATTTGTAATTCACCGGTTTACCGCAGGCTTTGCTGAAGGCATTCACCACTTCCAGCACGCTGTGACCGAAGCCCGCGCCCAGGTTGTAGATATGCACGCCCGCTTTATTGTGCAGGGTTTTCATCGCGGCCAGATGGCCGTCAGCGAGGTCAACCACATGGATATAGTCGCGCACACCGGTACCGTCCGGCGTCGGGTAGTCATTGCCAAAAATAGCCAGAGACTCACGGCGGCCTACCGCGACCTGCGCGATAAACGGCATCAGGTTATTCGGCACGCCCTGCGGGTCTTCACCCATCAGGCCAGACGGATGGGCACCGACCGGGTTGAAGTAACGCAGTAAGGTGATGCTCCACTCAGGCTCAGCGCGCTGAACATCTTCCAGAATTTGTTCGACCATCAGTTTGCTGCGGCCGTACGGGCTGGAAGGGTTGCCGGTCGGGAAATCTTCGACGTAAGGGGTTTTGGGCTGATCGCCATATACCGTGGCGGAGGAGCTGAAAATCAGGTTTTTCACGCCCGCCGCGCGCATCGCTTCGATCAGCACCAGCGTGCCGGTGACATTGTTGTCGTAATAAGCCAGCGGTTTCGCCACGGATTCGCCGACCGCTTTCCAGCCTGCGAAATGAATAACGGAATGAATGTGGTGTTCGCTGAAAATTTTATCGAGAAGCACACGGTCGCGGATGTCGCCTTCATAGAACAGCGGCGTTTTGCCGGTCAGGGTATTGATGCGTTCCAGCACGCTGACTTTACTGTTGTGAAGATTATCCAGAATGATGGGTGTATAGCCTGCATCAATCAATTGCACGCAAGTATGACTGCCGATGTAACCGCTACCACCTGTGACTAAGACGTACATAATAGCTCCCCGATGATTATCTTGATGCAACGATATCACGCTGCAAGGCTGAAAAAGGTGATCCATCCCCAATAAAATGGAATCGCTTACACAAACAGTTTATCACCTTTCAACCCGACCAGACAGAGGGCACGCGCGGTTCAGAAAGCCAGCGGCAACGGCGGTGAAGCCGGAATGACCGGCTTGTGTAATCGCTTACACGGAAGGCGATGCGTTATACGGTTCCGGATTTTCGGTAATTTTTCAGACTACAACCCGGTGTCGGGCGACAGATCGCTGAGCAGCCAGCGGCGCAGGGTCACGATATCTGGCCGGTCTTTTTTCTCCGGCGTGGTCACCAGAGAGTCATTTGCACCGGGAAGATGATGGGGAAAGGGCGTGGTCACCGCGCTGATGGCGCAGGAATGAAGCCGGCCTTGCGCAGACGGAAGGCCGGAAAGGGATTACAGCGCGTCGATCTGATAACGGTAGATTTCCCCGTCAGGAATAAAGCTCAGACGATGGGTAATGCACTGCGGCGCATCTTCTGCGTGGTGTGAGACGAACAGCAACTGCGTGTCACCTTCGCCAATCAGGATATCGACAAAACGGCGCACCAGCTGGCGGTTGATCGGATCCAGCCCCTGCAAGGGTTCATCAAGAATCAACAGCGCCGGATGTTTGACCAGCGCGCGGGCAATCAGCGCCAGACGCTGTTGCCCCCAGGACAGGCTGTGGAACGGCGATTCCCCGGCATCGCCGCCCAGACCGAGCAGTGTCAGCCACTGCGAAGTCAGCAACCTCTGGCGATCAGACACCGCCTGATAAATGCCGATGGAATCGAAGAAGCCGGAAGTGATGACATTGCGCACGCTGGTGCTGACGCGGTAATCAAGATGCAGGCTGCTGCTGACGTAGCCGATATGGCGTTTGATATCCCAGATGGTTTCCCCGCTGCCGCGACGGCGGCCAAACAGCGTCAGATCATTACTGTAACCCTGTGCATGATCGCCGGTGATCAGGCTCAGCAGGGTGGATTTCCCCGCGCCGTTCTGACCGGTGATCTGCCAGTGCTGGCCCTGATCAACCTGCCAGCTGAGATGATGCAGGATCGGTTTATCGTTATATTGCACCACACCGTCACGCAGTACGATCAGCGGGCTGCCGGAGGGCGGGCTGACGCGCGCAGTGGGATCTTCCGCTTCCGGCACCGCCATGCCATTCAGGCTTTCGCTGTGCGCCAGTTGCGCGACCAGTGCGTCGGCCATCACCTGTTCCCGCGGGCCGACCGACGCCAGCGTGCAATCGGCCAGCACGCCGACATTCTTCACAAACGCAGGAATGTCGTCGAAGCGGTTGAGCACCAGCACCATCGTCTGGCCTTCGCCGGAGAGTGTTTCCAGCAGTTGCGCCAGTTGCGCACGGGCATTGACGTCCAGCCCGTCAAACGGCTCATCCAGCACCAGCAAATCAGGTTTTTGCATCAGCACCTGACACAGCAAGGTTTTGCGGGTTTCGCCGGTGGATAAATATTTGAAGCGGCGGTCGAGCAATTTCTCAATACCAAACTGCGCCGCAAGGGCGGCACAGCGCGCCGGATCCCGCACGTCATCCTGAATGATTTCAGCGGTGGTGCGGCCGGTATCGTCTTCGCCTTCGCTCAGCAAATCGGTGTTGTTGCGCTGCCATTCATCGGCGACCAGCTTCTGCAACTGTTCGAATGAGAGGCGCACGATATGAGAGAAACTGTTCTCGCGGCGGCCTTTCAGTAACGTCAGATCGCCTGCCAGCGCGCGAGCCAGCGCGGATTTCCCGCTGCCATTCGAGCCGACAAACGCCCAGCTGTCGGCCTGTTCAATGTTCAGATCAGAAAGTGTGAGGGTTCGGGTATCGCTGAGGCGGAAAACACCTTGCGTAATATGCAACGACGACATTTTTTATCTCTCATTTTGAAATGATTATAAAATAAGGGATATGCGCTGCACCTCTGCAAGTCAATTGACAAATCTGCAAAATGAAAACGCTGATTTTGCAAGATCCTGATTCTGAATATTTTTTTAGCACAACGTGGCGATGATCACTTTGTCATCATCAAACTGGGCAAAAACGGTCTGACCGCTTTTCAGTGCCAGCTTGTCGATGTTGTTGTTCGCCACGGTCGCACACAATGTTTCGCTGCTCGGCAGCTTGATCAACACTTCGCTGCTGTTTTCACCGCGCTGGATGCTGGTCACATTGCCCTGCAAGGCGTTATGCGGATTTTCGGCGGTAAAGCCGAGGGTGATCCACGGCGCTTTGATCAGTACCAGCACCTCTTTGCCCGGCGTCAGGGCCAGACGGTCGGCGCTTTGCTCAGTAATCGCCGCACGGATTTGCGTTTTGCCGTCGGCCAGCAGGATATCGATATGCTGCTGCACAATGCCGTGACCGCGTTCCACCACGGTGCCGAAAAACTGATTACGGGCGCTGGTTTGCAGGGAGAAGCGGGAAATGGCCGCCAGCAGACTGTCGAGGGGCAGGGAATCTTCTTTCAGCACATCAAAGGCTTTTTGCTGGATCTGCGCCAGTAACTCATACAGCTGGATCAGGCGTTCGCCGTAAGGGGTCAGTACCGCGCCGCCGCCGCCTTTGCCCCCGGTACTGCGTTCCACCAGCGTCTGATCGGCGAGCTGGTTCATTTCATTGATGGCATCCCAGGCGCTTTTATAGCTGATGTTGGCGAGCTTTGCGCCCTGACTGATCGAACCGGTATGGCGCACCTGCCGCAGCAATTCGATACGGCGCGGATCGGCAAACAAACGTTGCTGAAGTTTAAGGGTTAACAGAATTTCGGCTTGCATTGTAGCTTCCTTATTAGAATCATGCCTTATTGTCGCCGCTAAACCTGCAGGCAGGCAAGTTGGCTAAATGCTAAAGTAATTACAGTCCCGTGCTGTTATTATCCGCAACAGTTTGATTTTTCGTTTTGACTTCATACAGGAAGTCCTACATCGCCCTTCGGGCGATTCAGCCAGTCGAGTGAGGCTATCATGTTAGAACTATTAGAAAGTTTGATTTTCGCTGCCATCATGGTACCGGTATTCATCGCGGTGATCCTGGGCCTGATCTGGGGACTGGGCGAAGTGTTCAACCTTATCTCCCACGTGGGGCACTCAAAAGAATCCCGCGAGAAACCTCATTACTAAATGAGTCGTTTCCACTGAAAACGCAAATTCACAGAACCCGGCCTTTGTGCCGGGTTTTCTTTTTTTAGTTCAGATCAACAAACTGCACATTCTCCCGCCCTGATACATAAAAACGGATGACATCATTTTCTGCCACGCTATATTAATGCTTACATAACGTAACATCTCTTCATAAGGCGAAGGAAACCGATGACAGTTCAATGGGGCAAAGTATTCACCGCGACCGTTCTGGTGGCAGGGCTGGGTGTACAGGCGCAGGCGGCAGACAAAATCACCGTATTTGCAGCGGCGTCACTGACCAATGCGTTGCAGGATATCGCGACACAGTATCAGAAAGAAAAGGGCGTGCAGGTCGTGTCTTCCTTCGCCTCTTCCTCCACGCTGGCGCGCCAGATTGAGCAGGGCGCACCGGCAGATATGTTTATTTCTGCCGATCAGCAATGGATGGATTACGCCATCAGCAAACAGCAGATGGTGGATAACACCCGCTACACCTTGCTGGGCAACGAGCTGGTGCTGATTTCTGCGGCTGGCAGCAAAATCGACAAAGTGGATATCTCAGAGAAAACCGAGTGGACCCAACTGATTGGCGACAGCCGTCTGGCGGTGGGCGACCCTGACCACGTTCCGGCCGGGATTTATGCCAAAGAAGCGCTGCAAAAACTCGGTGCCTGGACCACGCTGGAACCTAAACTGGCGCGCGCCAGTGACGTGCGTGCCGCCATGGCACTGGTTGAGCGTGAAGAAGCGCCGGTCGGGATTGTGTACGGTTCTGACGCGGTCGCCAGCAAAAAAGTGAAAGTGGTCGGTATCTTCCCGGCGTCCAGCCACAAGCCGGTGGAATACCCGATGGCGATTGTCAAAGGCCATCAAAACGCCATAGTCAGCGGTTTCTATGAGTACCTGAAAACCCCTGCTGCGGCGGAAATCTTCAAAAAATACGGTTTCACGCCACGCGGTTAATTCATCGCTTTTGCTGAAAACAGCTCAGGTCTTGCGGGTTACCCGGACCTGAGCTGCGCCATCTCTGTGTTTCTTTCCCCCTCTGTGATTCTCTATACTGCGACGGGAACTAAAGCCTTCGAAATTTTTGCCGATATTTTATCTCTGCGACACATAAATTCAGGATTAAGAAACCGACATGATGTTGAGTGAATATGAGTGGCAGGCGGTACTTCTCAGTCTGAAAGTATCGAGCCTGGCCGTTGTTTGCAGTCTGCCGCTTGGTATTCTGATGGCGTGGATCCTGGTCCGCTGCCGCTTTCCCGGCAAATCCCTGCTCGACAGCATTATCCATCTGCCGCTGGTGTTACCGCCGGTGGTGATTGGCTATTTGCTGCTGGTGGTGATGGGGCGTCGCGGGTTTATCGGCGAGCGGCTCTACGACTGGTTTGGCTTCAGTTTCAGTTTTAGCTGGCACGGTGCCGTGCTGGCCTCGGCGGTGGTGGCGTTTCCGCTGATGGTCCGGGCTATCCGCCAGTCGCTCGAGGCCGTCGACCCGAAACTGGAACTCGCGGCGCGTACGCTGGGCGCATCGCCGTGGCGGGTGTTTTTCACCATCACGTTGCCGCTTTCCGTGCCGGGAGTGATTGTCGGCGTGGTGCTGGCGTTTGCCCGTTCGCTCGGTGAGTTTGGCGCGACCATTACCTTTGTGTCGAATATTCCGGGCGAAACCCGCACCATTCCGCTGGCGATGTACACCCTGATTGAAACGCCGGGCGCGGAAGGAGCCGCCGCGCGGCTTTGCGTGCTGGCGATCCTGCTGTCACTGGCGGCGTTACTGGTTTCTGACTGGCTGGCAAAACGCAGCCGTATCCGGCTGGGAGGCTGACATGCTTGAACTCGATTTCAGCCAGACGCTGGGCAGCCTGGAATTACAGGTCACGCAGACCTTACCGGCGCAGGGGATCACCGCCATTTTTGGTCTTTCCGGTGCGGGCAAAACCTCGCTGATCAATGCCATCGGCGGGCTGACCATGCCGGACACCGGCCATATCACGCTCAATGGCCGCATTTTATCGGATGTGCAAAACGGCATTTTCCTGCCGCCTGAAAAACGTCGTGTCGGCTATGTTTTTCAGGATGCGCGCCTGTTTCCGCATTACCGGGTGAAGGGCAATCTGCAATACGGCATGGCGCCGTCGATGCGCGGTCAGTTCGACAGCATTGTGCGTTTGCTGGGGATCGGCGCGCTGCTGGATCGCTTTCCGCTCACCCTGTCCGGCGGCGAAAAACAGCGTGTGGCGATTGGCCGTGCGCTGCTGACCGCGCCGGAAATCCTGCTGATGGATGAACCCCTGGCCGCGCTGGATATCCCGCGTAAACGCGAGCTGATGCCGTATCTGGAGCGGCTGGCGCAGGAAGTCAGCATCCCCATTTTGTATGTCACGCACAGTCTGGATGAGATTTTGCGGCTGGCGGAAAAGGTGCTGGTTCTGGATGCTGGCAAAGTGCTGGCGATGGGCCCGCTGGAAGAGGTCTGGGCGAGCAATGTCATGCGTCCTTGGCTGCCGAAAGAAGAGCAAAGCAGTGTGCTCAACGTCAGCGTGCTCGAACATCATCCGCGCTATGAGATGACGGCGCTGGCGGTGGGGGATCAGCGGTTGTGGATAAGCAAAGTAGAGGAAGAACCCGGCACACCACTGCGTATTCGTGTGAACTCCACGGACGTTTCACTGGTGTTGCAACCGACGGCCAACAACAGCAGTATCCGTAATATCCTGCCCGCTAAGGTGCTGGAATGTCTGGATATCGGCAATCAGGTGGAAGTGAAACTGGCGATGGCGGATCACATTATCTGGGCGCGTATCACGCCGTGGGCGCGGGATGAGCTGATGATCCGCGCAGGCCAGTGGCTGTATGCGCAGATCAAAAGTGTCTCGGTAAATCGTTAGCTCTTCGCGGCTTTAAAAGCCTCGTAAAGCACCACAACGTCTTCGGCAAACGCATCGTCAATGATATAAAAATAGCATTCCGGCACATTCAGTACGCGGGCGAAATGACACATGGTGTCAAAGTTCGGGCTGTATGTGCCGCTTTCATATTGCGACACCCGCGAACGCGCAGTGCTCTCATCAATTCCCGCTAAAACCCCTAATTTTTCCTGCGTCAGTTTGGCTTTCTTGCGGGCTGATTTAAGTCGGTGTGGGATCATCATCAATAACCATAGAAACTGTATTGACGTTATGTTTAGCATCACTTAACATAATTGTTGTTTAGAGTTACTGGACATCGTTATCGGAAAGTGTAGTCGAGCTTTCTGTTGGCTGCAGGCACAACAAAGGAAGAGTGATGGAAAAGGGAACATTAAAAGACTGGCATCAGGCGGATATCATCGCCGGGCTGCGCAAAAAAAGAACCACGCTGGCAGAAGTTTCACGCAGAGCGGGTTTAGGATCCTCGACACTGGCCAATGCGCTGGCACGTCCGTGGCCGAAAGGGGAAATGCTGATCGCCCGCGCCCTGGGCGTTCATCCGTGGGTGATCTGGCCGAGCCGGTATTTTGACGAAGAGTGCAGGTTAATACGCCGGAATATCATTGCGCCGAGAAAAAAAGCCGCAGTGAAAACGGAGTGATATCCACAAAGACGTGTCGCCTTCCCCGTTTAACAGGGGAAGGCGGATAAAGAGGGGGGTTAGCTGAGGACTTTGCTGCGGATCACGTCGGCAATCCCCGGCGTTTCGTGGTCGCCGATGACCAGCGCGGCGCGTTCTTTGATCGCATCGGCGGCATTGCCCATCGCCACGCCCAGACCGACATTTTCTAACATGCTCAGGTCGTTATAGTTATCACCAAACGCCACCACGTCCTGCATGCTCATGCCCTGAGATTCAACCCATTCCTGCAAACGACGGCCTTTGCTGTTGCCGCCTTTCGCGACATCCACCTGATCGTGCCATGACCATTCGCAGGCCAGACCCAGCTCGTTTTCCACCTGTGCCGCAAAGGTATGCAGCGCGTCAAGATCCTGATGCGAGGTGGCAAATTTCCAAATGGACTGCGCGGCGTCTGCAGCGTCCCGCAGGCTGTTAACCTGAGTAATCGTCGGACGCTGATGTTCCGGCAGGGTTTGTCCCCAGGCGATAGAACGGCTCACATGACCGCTTGGCTGCTGAAACAGCATCGCGTCATCCACATACAGCAGACCGTGAATACCGTGATACTCCAGCAAATCCACGACTTTCTTCGCCTTAACCGGATCCAGCGGATCGGAGGTTAAGACCTTACGCGCCTGATAATCATACAAATACGTCCCGTTACAGCAGATAGCAGGTGTATCGAGTTGCAATGCCTGATAAAACGGATGGATCGCCACATGATGGCGTCCGGTCACGACGACCACTTTGATACCCTGCGCGCGGGCATCGGCCAGTGCGGCGAGGGATTCTGGAAGGATACGTTTCTGGCGGTCAAGCAGCGTCCCGTCGAGATCGAGCGCAATAATGCGATAAGTCATGAGCAGTCCATCGTAAGTGTAGGTGGATCGGGGAAATTATCGCCATGTTACCTTTTTTAGCCTGCTAATTAAACCGCGTATCCGGCACTAAAGGTGCCGCCGGTGAGCTGGGTTATCGTGCTAACCTGAGCTACGCTTTTACAAAACATAACTGTCCATTGAGATTTAATAAGGAGATGTGATGAAGCAAATCGTCTATGTTGCCAGCCCTGAGAGCCAGCAAATCCATGCTTTTCGTCTGGCAGATAATGGTGAACTGAGCCTGCTGCAAACCGTTGAGGTTCCGGGACAGGTTCAGCCGATGGTGATTCATCCTGATGGCCACCGTTTGTATGTCGGCGTGCGTCCGGAATTCGGCGTGCTGACTTACCGCATCGACCACGAAGGTCAGCTGGAAGAAGCTGCGATGGCTCCGCTGCCGGGCAGCCCGACTCATCTGGGTATCGATCTTCAGGGGCGTTTTGTGTTCTCCGCGTCCTACAGTTTTAACAACGTCAGCATTCATCCGCTGGATGAAAAAGGTCTCGCGCTGGCGCCGACTCAGGTACTGGAAAACATCCAGGCGCCGCACTCTGCCAATATTGACCCGACGAATCAGGTGCTGATGATCCCGGCACTGAAAGAAGACCGCATCCGTCAGTTCGACTTCAGTGTGAACGGCGAAGCGACGCCGCATGACGCGCCGGAGCTGAAAACCGTCGCCGGTGCCGGTCCGCGCCATATGGCATTCCACCCGAATCATCATTTTGCCTACTGTGTAAATGAGCTGAACAGCAGCGTGGACGTGTACCAGAAAGACGTGACAAGCGGCGAATACCGTCAGGTGCAGACCCTCGGCATTATGCCTGCGGATTTCACCGGCACCTGCTGGGCGGCGGATTTACACATCACGCCGGACGGCAAATTCCTGTATGCCTCCGATCGTACCGCCAGCCTGATTTCCGTGCTGAGCGTTTCAGCAGACGGCAGCGAGCTGGAGCTGGTCGGCCATCATGCCACCCAGACGCAGCCACGCGGTTTCAATATCGATCATACCGGCCAGTATGTGATCACTGCCGGTCAGAAATCCGATGCCATCGAAGTGGCGAAGATTGATCCGCAAAACGGTCAGCTGACCACCCTGAAAACGTACGCCGTGGGTAAAGGTCCGATGTGGGTAAGCATTCTGGAAATTCATTAATCACACAGGGTTACTGATGAGTTTAGTTAATGTTTTATTTTTAACTGACCAATAATACCGCTGTGAAATAATGATCAAGCCCCTGTAATAAGGGGCTTTTTTATTGCCTGTGCCGGACGTGCTATTGATAAGAAATATTTTAACGTCCCTCTAAATGTTGAACATCACTGGTCGATAACTCTCCCGTTATTCACTCATTCTTCGGTGGCGTTGCCACTTCAGAGTCAGTCCTTTTGTTTATCAGGGAGAAGAAAATGAATGTACTTTCAGGGATCGCTGGCCGGGTTCGCCATGCCACAATCGCTAACAAACTCGGCGCAGGATTTGCGCTGGTGTTGCTGCTGGGATCCTTTGTCGCTGTGTCCGGTATCACCCATCTGACCAGCATCAACCAACGCGCAGAAAAAGCCACCTTGCTCAAAACCGTCAACGATTTACTGAGCGATGCGAAATTCACCCGGCTGTCATACATGGCCAGCAAAGACCCCAAATTTGTTGAAGAAAACCGACAGGCACTGGATAAGCTGGAAACCCGGCAGACCGAGGTGGCAGCCTATTCATGGGATCCGCGGGATCAGCCGCTGGTGGATGCCATGCCGGAAAATATCCGTCATTACCGTGAAAACTGGCAGCAAACGCTGAATCCTCCGGCGGGCAGCGATGCCAAGGACATTACCGCAAAACTGGCTGCCGCCGGGCTGGCGCTGACCTCAGCGTCGAACACACTGCTCGATCACGAGATGAATAACCTGCACAACGAAGTGACACGCACCATTCAGGAAATGCTGGTGATCATCGTGGCGACCGTGATTGCCGGTGTGCTGATTTCGTGGCGGATGACCCGTCAGCTGACGCTGCCGTTGCGCCGTACGCTGCAAACCGCAGAACGCATCGCCGCCGGGGATCTTTCCACGCATTCAGCCAGTCACAGTTTTGACGAAGTGGGGCAACTGAGCCGGGCGATCGAAACCATGAACCAGAACCTGCACGGCATCATCGGCGATATCCGTCAGGGCGTGACGCAGGTGACGCGCGCCTCGGGTGAGATTGCGGCGGGCAACATCGATCTGTCGGCCCGTACTGAAGAGCAGGCGGCGGCGCTCGGGCAAACGGCGGCGAGTATGGAGCAGCTGACCTCGACGGTGAAACAGAACGCCGACAATGCCAGTCAGGCCAGTCAGCTGGCCTCGGATGCGGCGGATACGGCGGCGCGTGGCGGTAAACTGGTGGCCGATGTGGTGGGCGTGATGAAAGAAATCACCGTCAGCTCGAAGCAGATTTCAGAAATCACCACGGTGATCAACAGCATCGCTTTTCAGACCAATATTCTGGCGCTGAACGCGGCGGTGGAAGCGGCACGTGCAGGCGAGCAGGGGCGTGGTTTTGCGGTGGTCGCCAGCGAAGTGCGCAATCTTGCGCAGCGCAGCGGGCAGGCAGCGAAAGAGATCGAAGGGCTGATCGACAAATCGGTGATTAACGTCAACAACGGTTCGGTGCTGGTCGGGAAAGCCGGTGACACTATGGAAGAGATTGTCGGCTCGGTCCGTCATGTGACACAAATTATTCATGAGATTGCCTCAGCGTCGGACGAGCAAAGTCGTGGCATCAGCCAGATTGCGCTGGCGGTGGCGGAAATGGATACCGTGACGCAGCAAAACTCGGCGCTGGTTCAGCAGTCTGCCATCGCGGCGGCGTCGCTCGATGAACAGGCGGTCAATCTGGAACGTACCGTGTCGGTGTTCCGCCTCGGTAACGAAGCGCGATAACATTTCCTTGTGATGAAAAAAAACCGCCGGAGGCAACCCCGGCGGTTTTTTCACAACATCAGACTGAATTACTTCGCAGGCTGAGTCAGCACGTTGTTGTACTGCCACAGGCGGTTGAAGCTGGTGTCATTCACGTTGCGCTGTTGTTTATCATCTTTCGGCACATTGCCGACAAACGGCTGGCCGGAGAAGACGGAAGCGCCCCACGGGTTCATCTGGTCATAGCTGTTGTCGAAGCTGCTGTCGCGGATCACCAGCTGGCTGTTGGCATCACTGGCATCCCACGCACGGCCCATTTTCGCTTTCGCTGCCTGCTCGAAGCCACGGTCACCGGTCAGGTTACTGTCGATCACCAGGAAACCATAAGGCGCGATAGCCGGGGTGTTCGGTGCAAAGATGGATGCCTGTTTCACGCCACGGCTGCTGACGGTGTGGAATTCCACATGGTCGAATACCGCGCTTGCACGGCCAATCACGTAATCCACATCACCCACGATCAGGCTGTTATGCACGTAAGCACGGCTGTAACGGCTGTTGTTGATCTGGTTGTGGATATTGGCGGTGTTAACCATCAGGGTGTTCTGGCGGCCAATCAGGCGCACGTTATCCAGAATCACATTGTCGCCGTCGGTACGCAATGCCACGGCGGAGTGATCGCCCGCATCCACGGTATCGAGCAGGGAGTTGCCGATGGTCAGGTTCTGCACCTGAAGACCGTTGCTTTGTGACCAGACAGTCGCGCTGCAACCGGTACCGATGGTGTCGGTGGTCTGAGTAGCGCAATTCTGGAACATATAGAATGCGCGATCGCCCGGCAGGAACTGACCGTTAGGGCTGACAGTAGAACGGTAAGTTGCTGGCGCTACTGAGGCTTCCAGACCCTGTGCGAGGGTCACATCCGCAGAGCTGTTGCCTGCACCGAATAAGGTCACTGGCGGTGCGCCAGCCGGAATGTAAACTGCGCCGTTGTAGGTACCCGGCAGGATTTTAATGAAGATACGCTCGCCGTGGTTACGTACCGCCAGCGCGGCGTTTACCGCCATCTGAACGCTGGAATATTCTGCGCCGTCGGTGCCTAACTGCGGGCCGACCACGAAGTTGGTTTTCACGCCGTCAGTGCTTGCCAGTTTAGGGAACCAGCCCTGCTGCTGAACCTGCAAAGAAGGGCCGCCAAAGGCCAGATAATTTTTCGTTGTAAAATTGGCCGCTTCGTCCGCTGATAACACGGGCAGTGACGCGGTGCCCGGCGCAACCTGGCTGGATAAGCCTTCATGGCTGCTGCTACATGCCGCCAGGATCAGGCTGGCCGACAAGATAGCGCACGCGCGCGACAGGGTGGAAATTTTCACTTGGACTGACTCCTTGATGAAGAAGGTTATTCTTTTTTTTCAATGTCGCGGCCAGAGCCGCAATAAAAAAACGGTGGCCAGTAAAAACTGACCACCTTTTCTGCGTCTTTTATACCACAGGAATCAGCTGTATATCACTGTCAGTGATGCTTTGCCGAGAGTATGGAAGTGAACGTTGAAGCCGAGATACGCGCCGCTGGCGTTCTCATCGACTTCCAGCGTTTCAGTATCGATGGCGTAGACGGTGAAGTGATAGTGATGGTGTTCGCCTTGCGGAGGCGCTGCGCCGCCATAACCGGCTTTACCAAAGTCGGTACGGGTCTGAACCGCGCCAGCGGGTAAACCGCCTTTGCCGGAGCCTGCGCCTTGCGGCAGTTCGGTGACGTCAGCCGGAATATTGGCCACACCCCAGTGCCACCAGCCGGAGCCGGTCGGTGCATCCGGATCGTACACCGTTATCACAAAACTTTTGGTGCCTTCAGGCGCACCGGACCAGGCCAGATGCGGCGACAGGTTGTCACCGTTGTAGCCCATGCCGTTAAAAACCTGCGTTTCCGGCATTTTTTCGCCGTCGCGCAAATCATTACTGGTCAGTGTAAAAGCCATAAAACCCTCTTCAGATGGTGAAATGTTAACGGTCAGATTACTTGCCGATCTCGCCGCCGCCCAGCATTTTCAGCAACGCCTGCGCGACGGCTCTGGAAGAGGCCGGATTCTGGCCGGTGATCAGCTTGCCGTCGGTGACCGCATAAGGCCGCCAGTCCGCTGCTTTACTGTAATCGCCGCCATGTTTTTTCAGCTCGTCTTCGACCAGGAAAGGCACGATATCCGTCAGCCCGACCGCGTCTTCTTCGCTGTTACTGAAGCCTGTCACGCGCTTGTCTTTCACCAGCGGCGTGCCGTCTTCCACCAGAACCCCGCGCAGCACGCCCGGTGCGTGACATACCGCAGAAACCGGCTTGCCCGCTGCCCAGAAAGCCTGGATCAGCGCAACGGAATGCGGGTCTTCGGCCAGATCCCACAACGGCCCGTGACCGCCCGGATAGAAAATCGCATCGAAATCCTCCGCGCTGACTTCACTGAGTTTGACCGTCGAGGCCAGGGCGTGCTGTGCGTCTGTATCCTTGCGGAAACGCTCCGTGGTTTCGGTCTGCGCGTCCGGCTCATCGCTTTTCGGATCGAGCGGCGGCTGTCCGCCTTTCGGCGAGGCCAGTGTCAGTTCAGCGCCTGCATCGAGAAATTCGTAGTAGGGCGCGGTGAATTCTTCCAGCCAGAAACCGGTTTTCTTGCCGGTTTCGCCAAGCTTATCGTGTGATGTCAATACAATCAGTAATTTCATGTTACCTCCTGTGGACGCCGTCAGCTGACGTGAAACAGATCAGTCCTGACCGACACGAACGACCAGTTTGCCAAAGTTTTTACCCTCAAGCAGACCAAAGAACGCCTGCGGTGCGTTCTCTAATCCTTCCACGACATCTTCGCGGAATTTCACTTTCCCGGCTTCAAACCATTCGCTCATCTGTTTTGCAAATTCAGGGTAGCGGTGGCCGTAATCATCAAAAATAATAAAGCCCTGCATACGCATCCGTTTTTTCAGGATGGTGCCGGTCAGCAGCGACAGACGATCTTGTCCCTCTTTCAGGCCGGTCGCGTTGTATTGCGACACCAGCCCGCAAAGCGGAATACGCGCTTTGGTATTGAGCAGCGGCAGCACCGCGTCGAATACCGCGCCGCCGACGTTTTCGAAATAGACATCAATGCCGTCCGGGCAGGCCGCTTTCAGGCGTGTATCCAGATCCGGCGCACGGTGATCGAGACACTCATCAAAGCCGAAATGCTCAACCGCATAGCGGCATTTCTCTTCGCCGCCCGCGATGCCCACCACGCGGCAGCCTTTGATTTTCCCAATCTGCCCGACCAGCGAACCCACCGGTCCGGTCGCTGCGGCAACGACCAGCGTTTCCCCTGCTTTCGGCTCGCCGATATCCAGCAGCCCCATAAACGCGGTGAAGCCCGGCATGCCCAATACACCGAGCGCCAGGGAAGGCTGTTTCAGCGCGGCACCTTCCAGTTTTTTCACGGTATTGGCATCGGCCACGGCATAATCCTGCCAGCCGGTGCTGCCGACCACTAGATCACCGGTTTTGAAATCCGGGCTTTTCGATTCCACTACGCGGGACACCGCACCGCCGGTCATCACTTCCCCGATTTGCACCGGCGCGGCGTAAGAAGGCGCGTCGCTCATGCGGCCACGCATGTACGGGTCGAGTGAGAGCCAGACGGTGCGCAGCAACAACTGGCCGTCTTTCGCTTGCGGCAACGGGGATTTTTCCAGACGGAAATTTTCATCGACAGGTTTACCGTGCGGACGTGACGCCAGCACGATGCGGCGGTTTTCAGACTGTAACTGAGGCATGGTCATTCCTTTTCGTTTTCTTATAAGAAAGATAAAAGCCAATGTATTTGGAAATAAGTATAGGACGCTAAACAGTTTTGGAACGAAGCGGTTTATGCCATGTTTGAATAATTCAGACGGTTTTACATGGAAATGTGACCATCATCTTTTCCTATGATATCCACCGGAAAATTCCTTTAAATCTGGAAGTTGCGCAGGTATGGTCGTTAAGATTTTTGACCAGTTGCTCCACTTTACCTGCAAGATAAATAAGCATAAAAAAGGGATCCTGATGCGTAAAACTCCTCTGGCACTGAGTGCCATCTTCCTGCTGCTTAGCCTGAATCAGTCTGCTATGGCTAAAGACGCCACGCCTGCACCGCTTTATCCCGGTGTGAATGTCGCGCAACTCGCGCAGCAAGCTCCGGTTCACTGGGTGTCGGTCGCTCAGATTGAAAACAGCCTCAATGGCCGCCCGCCGATGGCGGTAGGTTTTGATATTGATGACACGGTGCTGTTCTCCTCGCCGGGCTTTTACCGCGGTCAGGTGGAGTTTTCTCCGGGGAAACAGGATTATCTGAAGAACCCGCAGTTTTGGGAGAAAATGAACAACGGCTGGGATAATTTCAGCATGCCAAAAGAGGTGGCGAAGAGCCTGATTGCTATGCACCTTAAGCGTGGCGACAGCGTTTACTTCGTGACGGGACGCAGTGAAACCAAAACTGAGACCGTGACTAAAACCTTGCAGAACGATTTCCAGATCCCGCAGGACAAAGTGAATCCGGTGATTTTTGCCGGTGACAAAGCCGGGCAAAACACTAAAGTCCAGTGGCTGAAAGATAAGCAGATTAAAATGTTTTACGGCGATTCGGATAACGACATCACTGCCGCTCAGGCCGTCAGCGCGAGGGGGATTCGCGTTCTGCGCGCCTCAAACTCCAGCTATAAACCATTGCCGCAGGCCGGTGTGTTTGGCGAAGAAGTGATTGTGAATTCTGAGTATTGAGCACACCGTTCTGCTCCCTCCCCTGCGAGGGGAGGGTTGGGGGGGGGGGTATTAATCGCGAATCAGGGGGAGGAGCAAAGCCGGGCAGCCACAAGCTTCTTTACTTCACGCTCACATCAATATCACCGAAGTATTTCTTCGACAGCGATTTGACCACGCCTTCTTTTTGCACTTTCGCGATCGCCGCGTCCAGCTTCTCTTTCAGCTGGGTATCGCCTTTACGCAGACCAAACGCGATGCCGCTGCCGAGGATTTTGTCATCGCGCACGGCGTCGCCGACGAAGCCATAGTCTTTACCGTCGGGACGTGACAGGAAACCGCTCTGACCGGCCGGGGCCAGCACTAAGGTGCCATCAAGGCGACCGGATGACAGGTCCAGATACACCTGGTTCTGATCCTGATAAGAGACGATATCCACGCCTTTTGGTGCCCAGTGTGCCTGCGCGTAGCTTTCCTGAATCGAACCCTGCAACACGCCGATATGCTTGCCTTTCAGCGACTCAGTGGTCGGCAGCAGGCCGGAATCTTTCCTGGCAATCAGTTTGGTCGGGACACGGTAAATCACGTTGGTGAAATCAATCGCCTGACGACGTTTCTCCGTGACGTTCATCGCCGAGTTAATCGCATCAAATTTACGCGCCTGCAGGGCCGCAATCAGGCCGTCAAACGAGGTGTCGTACCAGTCGCATTTCACGCTGGCGGCGGCGCACACGGCGTTGCCCAGATCGATATCAAAACCCTGCAATTCGCCGGTCGCGCTTTTCGATTCGAACGGCGGATATTGTGCTTCCAGACCAAATTTCAGCGTGGAACCGTCAGCCAGCGCGGAGAAAGACGCGGCGGCACAACCTAACAGCAATGCGATTTTCAATTTTTTCATTATTCACAATTCCCAGCGTTATTCAGGCAGATAAAAGGCTCAGACGCGACACAGGCGGCGCGCGCCTTCGTACAGCGTGTCGTTATCTTTGGCGAAACTCAGGCGGATAAGCCCGGTAGGTTTGTTATTGCTGTAAAACGCCGACAGCGGAATGCTCGCGACCTGATGTTCACGGATCAGGTTCAGCACAAAGTCGTCGTCGGAGAGCGGGCTGAAATGACTAAAACGCGCCAGCATAAAGAAACTGCCACGGCTCGGCAGTAATTCAAAGCGGGATTCGCTGAGGGCTTCGGCCAGCAGATCGCGCTTCTGCTGATAAAAATCCGCCAGACCGAGATAGCTTTGCGGATCGGCTAACGCTTCGGTGAACGCGACCTGCATCGGCGTATCGGCGGAGAACACCATGAACTGATGCACTTTGCGGATTTCTTCCATCAGTTCCGCCGGTGCCAGACAGTAGCCCACCCGCCAGCCGGTGACGTGATAGGTTTTGCCGAAAGAGGAGACAATCACGCTGCGCTCAGCCAGTTGCGGATGGCAGGCCATGCTCTCGTGGCGCTCACCGTCGAACACCACATGTTCGTACACTTCATCGGACAGGATCACGATATCGGTGTCTTTGGTCAGCGCGGTCAGGCGCTCGATATCGAAATCCGTGAAAATCGCACCGGTCGGATTATGCGGGCTGTTAATGATGATCATCCGCGTGCGGCTGTTGATGGCGCTGGCTACCTGATCCCAGTCGATGCTGAAATCATCCATCGACAGGCTGATGGCAACCGGCGTCGCACCCTGTAAACGGACAATCGGCGAATAACTGTCAAATGACGGCTCGAAATAAATCACTTCATCGCCCGGATGCACCAGGGCGCTGATGGCGGAATACAGCCCTTCGCTGGCGCTGGCAATCACCGTCACTTCGCTGTCAGCGTCATATTTGCAGCCATAAAGTGCTTCGACTTTGGCAGTAAGGGCATGACGCAAGGCGGTCACACCGCTCATTGGCGCGTACTGGTTATGACCGTCGCGCATGGCTTTGGCCACGCTGTCGATCAGGGCAGGCTGACATGAGAAATTCGGTGCCCCCTGAGATAAATTCAGGGCGTTGTGCTCGGCGCTGAGCTGGCCGATGACGGTGAAAATATTGGTGCCGACATCAGGTAATTTTGACTGCGGTGACAGGGCGCTTTTCATGGTGTGTGTGGCTCCGGAGACAAGGCGCTGATTATTTAGCTGTTGAATGATTAAGCAACAGTTCCCCTGTGCCGACAATAGAAAATTTGTCATACTCACTATGATCTCCGATCATGGCTGAGTAATCATTTTTCTGAGGTAACTGTGACCCTTTCCCCTGAACTGTCGTACCTGAATGCGCTGAATCTGCCCTCGCTCAATGTGCTGAAAACCTTTGCGGTGGTGGCGCAGACCCTGAATCTGACGCATGCCGCCACCCTGCTGCACATCACGCAGGGCGCGGTCAGCCGGCAGATCACCGGGCTGGAAGTGTCGCTCGGTTATCCGTTGTTTTTACGTCAGGCTCGCGGGCTGACGCTGACCCCGCGCGGTGCGCAGTTACTGCCGCCGGTGGAACAGGCGCTGGCGCTGATGGGCGAAGCCCTGAAACGGGTCGGTTCGCATCCGGATACCCTGCGCATTAAATGCCCGACGTGTTCGATGCGCTGGCTGCTGCCGCGTGTGATCCAGCTGCAAAACGACCGGCCGGATATGCAGATTGAACTGACGGCGTCCATCGCGCACGGGGTGGATTTCAGCAACGAACATTTTGATGCCGCCGTGGTGTTTGGCCGTCCGCCGGAATCGCAGCGCCGCGCGCATCATCTGTTTGATGAAGTGCTGACGCCGGTCTGCACGCCGGATTTCCTGCCGCGCCGTAAGGGAAAAACGGAAGTGGCCGATCTGGCCGATAAAACCTTACTGCATCCGACACGCGACCGTCGCGACTGGTTGCTGTGGCTGCGGGAAGAAGGGGTGCAGGGATTGCCGTCGGCAAAATCTCAGCATTTCGATACGCTGGATCTGGCGATCAATTCGGCCTTACAGGGTTACGGTGTGGCGATTGGCGATCTGACGTTAATTGAAGACGATTTGCAGGCGGGCAGGGTGATTGCGCCGTTCCCGTTATGCGTGGCGAGTGGCGCATCTTACACGCTGTTATATCCGGAAAATCCGACGCCTGCGCTGAAAGTGGCGATTGATTTTCTTAATGAGGAAGCGCGGCTCAGCCGGGAAAAACTGAGCGCGCTGTTATCCACGTCGCACCGGTTAGTCAGTGCCAACTGATCAGTAAAGTGCCGCCAGTGCGCTGGCAATCGCGCCGGTCAGTTTCGCCAGTTCCTGCGGGGAAATGATGTACGGCGGCATCAGGTAAATCAGTTTGCCGAACGGGCGGATCCACACGCCCTGCGCAACAAAATGTTTCTGCAACTGCGCCATGTCTACCGGCTGGCGCATCTCCACCACGCCGATTGCGCCCAGCACGCGCACATCCGCCACCGCAGGGCGCTCCGCCAGTGGCTGTAACTGCGCTTTCAGTTGATGCTCAATACTGAACACCTGCGCCTGCCAGCGGTTTTCCGCCAGTAAACGCAGGCTGGCATTGGCGACCGCACAGGCCAGCGGATTGCCCATAAACGTCGGGCCATGCATGAAACATCCGGCTTCGCTGTTGCTGATCACTTCCGCGACATGGCGCGTGGTCAGCGTGGCGGAAAGGGTCATATAGCCGCCGGTCAGCGCCTTGCCGAGACACAAAATATCCGGCGAAATCCCGGCGTGATCGCAGGCAAACAGCTTGCCGGTGCGGCCAAAACCGGTGGCGATTTCATCGGCAATCAGCAGCACGCCGTATTCGTCGCATAACCTGCGCACGCCTTTAAGATACAGCGGGTGATAAATCCGCATCCCGCCCGCGCCCTGTACCACCGGCTCTAAAATCACGGCCGCGATTTTGTGGTGATTCTCGTCGAGCAGGCGCGCAAACGGCGCGATATCCGCCTCATTCCATTCACCGTCGAAACGGCTCTGCGGCGCGTCCGCAAACAGATGCTCCGGCAGATATCCCTGATACAAACTGTGCATCGAGTTTTGCGGGTCGCAAACCGACATCGCGCCAAAGGTGTCGCCGTGATAGCCGTGGCGCAGGGTCAGCAGCGTCTGGCGCTTTTCGCCGCGCGCCTGCCAGTATTGCATTGCCATTTTCAGCGCCACTTCCACCGCCACCGAGCCGGAATCCGCCAGAAACACGCATTCCAGACCGGCGGGTGTCATGTCAACCAGACGGCGTGACAGCGCAATGGCGGAAGGATGGGTGATCCCGCCAAACATCACATGGGACATTTTGCCGATTTGTTCGACTGCCGCCTGATTCAGTTGCGGGTGATTGTAACCGTGGATCGCCGCCCACCACGACGACATGCCGTCAACCAGCTGGCGTCCGTCAGCCAGTTGCAGCATCACGCCGGAGGCCGACTCCACCGGATACGCGGGCAGCGGTTTGGTCATGGAAGTGTACGGATGCCAGATGTGGCGCTGATCGAATTCAATGTCGGCGGGTGTCATAGAAAGTCCTGCGGGGGCAAAGTTGTAAACCAAAAAATAATTTTAACGTTGACGGTAAACCAAAACAAATTAAAAATGGTTTACGGATTATGAAAAAAATATAACTGAACACTTTTTAAAGGAGTCGCAATGACTGCCCGCACCCACTGGACGCTGGAAAAAACTCAGGCCCTGTTCGATAAGCCTTTTTTAGAGCTGATGTTCGAAGCACAACAAATTCACCGTCAGCATTTCGACCCGCGTCAGGTTCAGGTCAGCACCCTGCTGTCGATCAAAACCGGTGCCTGTCCGGAAGACTGTAAATATTGCCCGCAGAGTTCCCGCTACAAAACCGGGCTGGAATCAGAACGTCTGATGCAGGTTGAGCAGGTGCTGGAATCCGCCCGTCAGGCGAAAGCCGCCGGTTCGACCCGTTTCTGTATGGGGGCGGCGTGGAAAAACCCGCACGACCGTGACATGCCGTATCTGGAGCAGATGGTGCAGGGCGTGAAGGAAATGGGCATGGAAACCTGCATGACGCTCGGCACGCTGAACACCACCCAGGCGCAGCGTCTGGCGCACGCCGGGCTGGATTTCTACAACCATAACCTCGACACCTCGCCGGAATTTTACGGCAGCATCATCACCACCCGCAGCTATCAGGAACGTCTGGATACGCTGGCGGAAGTGCGCGGCGCGGGCATTAAAGTCTGTTCCGGCGGCATTGTCGGGTTGGGTGAAACCGTCAAAGACCGCGCCGGTTTGCTGATGCAGCTGGCGAACCTGCCGGTTCCGCCGGAAAGTGTGCCGATCAACATGCTGGTGAAAGTCAAAGGCACGCCGCTGGCCGATAACGACGATGTCGATCCGTTCGATTTTATCCGTACCATTGCCGTGGCGCGCATCATGATGCCGCAATCTTACGTGCGCCTTTCCGCGGGTCGCGAACAGATGAGCGAACAGACGCAGGCGATGTGCTTTATGGCCGGTGCCAACTCGATTTTCTACGGCTGCAAACTGCTGACCACGCCGAACCCGGCGGAAGACAAAGACTTAATTCTGTTCGGCAAACTGGGGCTGAACCCGCAGTCATTTGAAACCGAAATGGGCGATAACCAGCAGCAGGCGGCGCTGGCCGAACAGCTGGTTCACGCCGATACCGACCAGTTCTACAACGCCGCCGTATAACGGATGAGCTGGCAAACGCGGATTAACGACGCGGTCGCGGCGCGTAAACAGGCGGCGGCCTTTCGTGTGCGTCAGCCAAACCGTGGCGGCAGCGCGCGGTTTCTGACGCAGGACGACCGGCGTTATCTGAACTTTTCCGGTAACGATTATCTCGGTCTGAGTCAGGACCGCGATGTGATCGCCGCGTGGCAGCAGGGCGCAGAAAAATACGGCGTCGGCAGCGGCGGCTCCGGGCATGTCACCGGCTACAGCGAAGCACATGCGCAGTTTGAACAGCAACTGGCGGACTGGCAGGGCTATCCGCGAGCTTTGCTGTTTATCTCCGGTTTTGCCGCCAATCAGGCCATTCTCGCGGCGCTGATGCAGGCGCAAGACCGCGTGCTGGCGGACAAACTCAGCCATGCCTCTTTACTGGAAGCTGCAGCCCATGCGCCTTCGCAACTGCGGCGTTTTCACCACAATCAGCCGGATTCCCTGCAACGTCTGCTGGAAAAACCGGTCAGCGGCGAAACGCTGGTGGTCACCGAAGGCGTGTTCAGTATGGATGGCGATACCGCGCCGCTGGCTGACCTGCATAAACTGACGGCAGCCCACGGCGGCTGGCTGATGGTGGATGACGCGCACGGTGTGGGCGTCACCGGTGAAGAAGGGCGCGGCAGTTGCTGGCAACAGGGCATCCGGCCGGAGCTGCTGGTGGTCACATTCGGTAAAGCTTTCGGTTGCAGCGGCGCGGCGGTGTTGTGTGATGATGCGACCGCCGGTTACCTGTTGCAGTTCGCCCGCCACCTGATTTACAGCACGGCGATGCCCGCCGCGCAGGTGTGTGCCTTGCAGGCTGCGCTGGCACGAATCCGGCAGGATGACGGCTTGCGTGATAAACTGGCGGCCAATATTGCCCGTTTTCGCGCGGGTGCCGCCGGTTTGCCTTATCCGCTGACCGGTTCGCAAACGGCGATCCAGCCGCTGATTGTCGGTGAAAATCAGCCTGCGCTGGATCTGGCCTCCGCCTTGCGCGGACGCGGATTATGGGTCAGCGCCATCCGTCCACCGACGGTGCCTCCGGGCAGTGCGCGGCTGCGTATTACCCTGACGGCGGCGCATGAGCCGGAAGATATCGATTTTTTGCTGGAGTCCCTTGATGGGTGCAGTCACTGAATTAGTGAACAAACAAGCGGTGGCCGACGCGTTCAGTCGCGCCGCCATCAGTTATGAAAACGCCGCACAATTGCAGCGTGACGTGGGTGAGGAATTGCTGGCACTGGCCGCGCCGTATCTGCAAGACGCGGGCAAAATCGTGGTCGATGCGGGTTGCGGCACCGGGTATTTTAGCCGTCACTGGCGGGCGCAGGGCAAAAATGTCATCGCCTTAGATCTCTCGGAAGGCATGTTAAACCGTGCCCGCGAGCTGGATTCCGCTGATGAGTACGTGCCGGGCGACATCGAACGTTTGCCGTTCGCCGACAATTCTGTCGACATTTGTTTCAGCAATCTGGCCGTGCAGTGGTGCAACGCACTGCCGCGCGCGCTGGAAGAGATGCACCGCGTCACCCGCAACGGCGGGCTGGTGCTGTTTTCCACGCTGGCCGAGGGTTCGCTTAATGAACTGGCGGCTGCATGGATGAAAGTCGATGGCCGTCGTCATGTGAATCAGTTCCTGACGCCGGACAAAATCGCCGAAGCCTGCGCGCCGTATCGCCATGAAGTGACGTTCAGCGATCACGTCGCTGAATTCCCCGATGTGATGTCCCTGATGCGCTCCCTGAAAGGCATCGGCGCGACGCACATTAAAAATGGCCGCCTCGGCGGTCTGGGGGGCAGGGAGCGTCTGCAATTGCTGGAAAAACACTACGTCCGCCGCGACGGCATCCTGCCGCTCAACTACCGGCTGGTCTACGGCATTTTGCAGGTCGAAGAACTGATCCCAAGATAAATTACTCCTCCCCGGTTTGAAACCGGCGCGGTCTGCTCCCTCCCCCTTCGCAGGGGGAGGAGCAAAAACCGATTTCAATGCGGGGAGGGAGCCAACCAACACCAGGCTTTTCATGAAACAAAAATACTTTATTACCGGCACCGATACCGAAGTCGGGAAAACTGTGGCGACTACCGCATTTTTGCAGGCCGCCGCCCGTGCCGGACACAAAACAGCAGGCTATAAACCGGTGGCTTCCGGCAGTGAAATGACCGGCGAAGGGCCGCGCAACAGCGATGCGCTGGCCTTGCAGGCCTACAGCACGGTGGGACTGCGTTATGACGAAGTGAACCCGTGCACCTTTATCGAACCCACCTCGCCGCATATCGTCAGCGAACTGGAAAAACGGCCCATCGACCCGCAGGTGTTATCCGCCGGATTACGCCATCTGGAACCGCTGGCGGACTGGGTGGTGGTGGAAGGCGCCGGGGGCTGGTATACGCCGCTGACGGCAGATTACACCTTTGCCGACTGGGTTATCGCCGAGCAGTTACCGGTGGTGCTGGTGGTCGGGATGCGCCTCGGTTGTATCAACCACGCGGTGCTGACGGCGCAGGCCATCGCAAATAGCGGGCTGACGTTAGCAGGCTGGATCGCCAACGACGTGCAGGAAACGGGGAAGCATCATCAGGCATACATGGCGACGCTCACGCGCATGCTGCCCGCGCCGCTGCTGGGCGAGATCCCGTACCTGAACGCCGGAACGGACGTTAATCTCGGTCAGTATCTGGATCTCGAACGTCTCACCGCGTGAGACGTCAGACGGTCAGATAATTTTTGACTAACGTGTCGTCGAGCTGTGCCAGCGTGCCCTGCGCGATGTTGCGTCCGCCATCGACCAGACAAAACCGGTCGGCGACGCTGCGGATAAACGGCAATTTATGACCCACCAGCAATAAGGTCAGGCCGAGATCCCGGTTCAGGCGGTGAATGATATTGCCCATGTTCGCCGCCATCGACGCGCTGGTGTGCTCGGTCGGTTCATCCAGAATCAGCAGTTCCGGCTCCTGAACCAGCGCCCGGCTGATCGCCAGTTGCTGCTGCTGGCTTTCATCCAGTTCCCCCGCTTTACGCGCCCCCATCTCCTTTAATGTCGGAAACAGGTCATACACCTCTTCCGGCACGCGACGGGTTTTATTCCGGCTGGCCATCATGGCGATTTGCAGGTTTTCATCCACACTCATCTGCGAAAAAATCTGCCGCCCCTGTGGCACATAGCCAATGCCAATTTGCGCACGACTTTCCACCGGCAGGTTCAGCAGGCTTTGCGGCTCTTCATCCCGTGACTGCCAGGAGATCGCGCCGCTTTTCACCGGCAGATGCCCCATGATGCAGTTAACCAGCGTGGTTTTTCCCACGCCGTTACGGCCGATCAGGCACGTACACTGACCGCGATACAGTTCGAGATTGATATCCCACAGAATATGTTTTTGCCCATAGTACTGATTAACGGATTTTACACTTAACATCAGGCATACCTCCCTCATGGAGCTTTTCACCGGACAACATTTTGACGGCCACTGTCATGTTTCTGACATTTATGTTCCGCTGTACGCGCGATCTACAGGGGAATCCTTCACCAAATCTCTTCAAAGAGTGAATTTGCAACTCTCAGGCCAAGTTTTACCAGACGGTGATAAAAAACGAGGTTACAGAGCTGTTAACAGGCGGCGCAGGGATGATTTAGGATTATTCATGAGTATTGTCAGGATTTTGTGATTCACGGAAATCCAGGTAAAAACAAAACTGCACTTCGGCAGTGCCGGACTCGCTGATTTTGGTGCAAGGTTTGGGCATTCAGGAAGCTGAAAAATCCTGCTGAGATGCACTTTTGGGTTTTGCAAGAAACATCAGCCCGGAAATCTAGGCAAAATAGGCATAAATAAGGAGATAAAAAAGATAAAAAATAACTAAAAAAGCCCTCTCAGCCCCGGAAGAAGCAAAATGCGCTTTTTTACCAACTCCCGCAGCGCGGGGCGTGCTGAGACTTATCCACTATTCCTGTGGATAACCTTGTGCATGAGAGTAAGAAAAGTTGCTACAGACGAGTCAGCATGCGGGTTGCGCTCAGTTTGCCCGTATTCGCAGCTTTTTGATGATGTTGTTTTTAATCAATGAGTTAGTTAAAAGCAATACAGGGGTAATTCGTTCGTCATCGTTGTGTCAAACTTCGTCAAGCTGTGGTCAGAAAGTGAGTGAAAGGAAAAATCCGGGCAAAAATGGGCGCTGATGGTGAGAATGCGTATTCTTATTCACACTAAAAAAGTGCAGTTGCAGCAACCGGTTAAATGCGCCGCCGTTTTTATTCATTGGAAGCTGGTTTTATATACAGTATTATAGTCGGCGTTAAATCAAGGCTGGCAAAAATCGCGAAGTCTTTCATACTGTTTTTCCGCAAACTGTTCACACATTCAGCGCGCACGGCCTTATACGTTCCCACTTCAGTCAGGTAGCCCGTCATGAGTAAAGAGTTCAAACTGCATTCCGAATTTAAACCATCAGGTGATCAGCCTGAGGCGATACGCCGTCTGGAAGAAGGGCTGGAGAACGGACTGGCGCACCAGACACTGCTGGGGGTAACCGGGTCAGGCAAGACCTTTACGGTGGCGAATGTCATTGCAGACCTCAACCGTCCGACGATGGTTCTTGCGCCAAATAAAACGCTGGCGGCACAGCTATACGGCGAGATGAAAGAGTTCTTCCCGGAAAACGCCGTCGAGTATTTTGTCTCTTACTACGATTATTATCAGCCCGAGGCATATGTCCCGAGCTCAGATACCTTTATCGAAAAAGATGCGTCTGTGAACGAACATATCGAACAGATGCGTCTTTCTGCCACTAAAGCCCTGCTGGAACGCCGCGATGTCATCGTGGTGGCGTCGGTTTCTGCCATCTACGGTCTGGGCGATCCGGACCTGTATCTGAAAATGATGCTGCACCTGACCAAAGGGATGATTATTGATCAGCGTTCCATCCTGCGCCGTCTGGCAGAGCTGCAATATGCCCGTAACGATCAGGCGTTTCAGCGCAGTACCTTCCGCGTGCGTGGCGAAGTCATTGACGTCTTCCCGGCCGAATCCGACGATCTGGCGCTGCGCATCGAGTTATTCGATCAGGAAGTCGAACGCCTGTCACTGTTTGATCCGCTGACCGGTCAGGTACAGCATGAAGTGCCGCGTTTCACCATCTACCCGAAAACGCACTACGTCACGCCACGCGAACGTATCGTGCAGGCGATGGAAGAGATCAAAGTTGAACTGGCCGACCGCCGCAAGGTGCTGCTGGCGAATAATAAACTGCTGGAAGAGCAGCGCATCAGCCAGCGTACGCAGTTTGATCTCGAGATGATGAACGAGCTGGGGTATTGCTCCGGTATCGAAAACTACTCGCGCTATCTGTCCGGCCGTGGGCCGGGCGAGCCGCCACCGACCCTGTTTGATTATCTGCCTGCCGACGGCCTGCTGATTGTCGACGAATCGCACGTGACCATTCCCCAAATCGGCGGCATGTACAAAGGCGACCGCTCGCGTAAAGAAACACTGGTGGAATATGGATTCCGTCTGCCTTCGGCGCTGGATAACCGTCCGATGCGCTTTGAGGAATTCGAAGCGCTGGCACCGCAAAGTATTTACGTCTCGGCCACGCCGGGGAAATACGAGCTGGAGAAATCCGGTGACGATGTGGTTGATCAGGTGGTGCGTCCGACCGGTCTGCTGGATCCGCTGATCGAAGTCCGGCCGGTGAGTACACAGGTCGATGATCTGCTGTCTGAAATCCGCAAACGCGTGGCAATTAACGAGCGTGTGCTGGTCACCACGCTGACCAAACGCATGGCCGAGGATTTGACCGAGTATCTGGAAGAACACGGCGAGAAGGTGCGTTACCTGCACTCTGACATCGATACCGTCGAGCGTGTGGAGATCATCCGCGATTTGCGTCTCGGCGAATTCGACGTGCTGGTCGGCATCAACTTGCTGCGTGAAGGGCTGGATATGCCGGAAGTGTCGCTGGTGGCGATCCTCGATGCCGACAAAGAGGGCTTCCTGCGTTCAGAACGGTCGCTGATCCAGACCATTGGCCGTGCGGCGCGTAACCTCAACGGTAAAGCGATTCTGTACGGCGATAAAATTACCAATTCGATGGCCCGCGCCATCGAAGAAACCGAGCGTCGTCGCGCCAAACAGGAAGCCTATAACCTCGAAAACGGCATCACGCCGATGGGGCTGAACAAGAAGATTTCCGACATCCTGCAACTTGGTCAGCCGAAGACCAAAAAGAACAAAGACAAACGCGATGCCGAAGCGGCGCAGACCTTCAAATCGCTTACGCCGAAAGCACTGGAGCAGCGCATCAAAGAGCTGGAAAGCAAGATGTATGCGCACGCGCAGAATCTGGAGTTCGAAGAAGCGGCCAACACCCGCGACGAGTTGCATGCCTTGCGCGAGCAGTTTATTGCGATTTCATAACGGGAAGGGTGGTAGACTGCGCGGCTTAAAAATCATGACCCAGACATTTTAACGAAGAGCGAGCCAATGACAGATACACCACAACATCCTGGCGCAGCGAAAGACCCGCTGCACGGCGTCACGCTGGAAAAACTGCTGACAACGCTGGTGGATAACTTTGGCTGGCCCGCGCTGGCGTCGCAGGTCAATATCAACTGCTTTAAAAGCGACCCGAGCGTGAAATCCAGCCTGAAATTCCTGCGTCGTACGCCGTGGGCGCGCAAGGAAGTCGAAACGCTGTATCTGGATTTCATCGAAGGCCATCTGCGCCCGGATATGACCCGCAGCAAGCGCCGCACGCCGTTGTCGGCGCAGGCACCGCAAAAGCCAAAAGTCAGCACGGCCAAACCGGCGGCTGACAGCCCGTGGAATAACCATCCGCTGGTGAAGAAGTAATTCAGATTGTTTTCTTAAAGGGGAAGGATCGTGGCAGAGCAACAGGTTCTTATTGTGGTGGATATGCAAAACGGGGTGTTGGCTGCCCCGCGTTATGACCGCAGCGGGCGGAGTGAGCGCATTAACCAGCTGATCGACCGGGCAGGGCGCGTGATTTTCATTCAGCATGCTGAAGGGGAGATGACCGAAGGCAGTGAATTCTGGCAGGTGATACCTGAGTTACATCAGCCGGAAGGGGCCATTTCTGTCACCAAAACCGCCTGTGATGCTTTCTATCGCACCACGCTTGAAACTGTCTTGCAGGAACTCAACGCCAGCCGTTTTACGATTTGTGGCTGTGCAACGGATTATTGTGTCGATACCACCATCAAAGTGGCTGCGAGCAAAGGCTATGCCGTGACGGTCGCGTCAGACGCGCATACCACCGGCGACCGCACACACGCCACGGCGCAGCAACTGATCGGGCAACATAACGAAGTGTGGCGTGAGCTGTCGGTGCCGGGCAATCCGGTGACGGTGAAAACCACCGCTGACATTCTGGCAGACTGGCAATAATCCCCGTTTCGTCTGCGTAAAAAAGGCCGCATTGCGCGGCCTTTCGTGTTTCTGTTCGTCAGACATCAGTGCATTTTTTGCAGCGCTTCTTCCACCGCCATCCGCAACATATCGCGGTCATGACGGTAGGGAATGTCGCTGGCTTCCAGCGGGCTTTGAATAATCAAATGCTCACCGGCACTTTTACCGATTTTCACTTTCGGCCCGACAATCGCGGCATCGGCACGGCGGCCAATACGTTTCTCGATCATATCCAGCTTATCGTCCAGCGTCAGCGAGGCGGCGGCGACGCTCAGTTCTTTCCCCAGATTTCCGATATACACGATGTGCGCGCGGCTGCGGCGCAGGGCGCTGGTCAGATCGCTCATCAGCAGCAATGGCATCAGGCTGGTAAAGAAACTTCCCGGACCAATCAGGATCAGATTGGCCTCGGCGATCGCCTGTAGCGCCTCGCGGGTGGCGGGCACCTGAGGTTCCAGCAGCAGTTCGCGCGGGATTTGCGTCAGCTTGTCGACATTCACCTCGCCGTGAACGCGCTCACCATGCGCATCAATCGCCGCCAGATCGACCGGTTGTTCTGACATCGGGATCAGCTCGGCATCCACTTTCAGCAGGCTGCGTACCAGATTGATCGCCTCGAGCGGGCGCACGGTCAGATGATCCAGCGCGCGCAGCATCAGGTTGCCGAGATTATGGCCGTCCAGTTCGCCCTGACCGCTGAAACGGTATTCAAACATGGCGGACGCCAGACTTGGCTCGGTAATCAGCTGATTGAGGCAGTTACGCATGTCGCCCCAGGCGATGCCGCCGACCGAGCGGCGGATGCGGCCGGTGGATCCGCCATTATCGGTGGTGGTCACAATGCCGGTCAGACGCGGACCCAGTGCGGAAAGGGAGGACATCACACGGCCCAGCCCGTGGCCTCCGCCTAATGCCACCACCCGGTCGAGATCTGCCAATGTTCGGTTACGCATAATTACCTTCTGAATCGGGGGAGGGGACGGGTTTCTTGCGGCGGATTTTACCTAATTTTGCAACAAGATGTTATCACTTCGCAGCATTCTCAGCGCATTCAAAAACAAGCGGTTTTCGCATTGAAAATGCAGCCTTTTGTCGCGAAAAATCGTTATATATCAAAATGCATAACGAAAAACCATCTTGGCGATCCGGACTTTGCGGCGTTAGAATACAGGCCGTTACCCCCGTATTCATCATCGCTCCGCTATGGACGGGATGAATCAACTCCTAGCCCTGGTTCCTAAGTTGCCTTTCTGACGATGTTCCCACAGAAACAATATGGAGCCCTGGCCGTGACGAAAGTCACCAGGGTGCACGGCAGAAATGCCCGCATCTCCCGTATTTGGAAAGGTGTTAAGGTGCTTCAACTAACTGATGCTTTTGCCCGCAAGTTTTATTACTTGCGGCTGTCGATCACTGATGTGTGCAATTTTCGTTGCACCTATTGTCTGCCGGATGGCTATAAGCCGCACGGACACAGCAATAAAAGTTTTCTCTCGCTCGATGAAATCCGTCGGGTCAGCCGCGCGTTCGCTAACTTAGGGACGGAAAAAGTGCGCCTGACCGGTGGCGAACCGTCGCTGCGTCGCGACTTCTGCGAAATCATTGCCGCCGTGCGCGAAAATCCTTCCATCAAAACCCTGGCCGTGACCACCAACGGCTACCGTATGGCGCGTGATATTGCGCAATGGCGCGATGCCGGGCTGACCAACATCAACGTCAGCGTGGACAGTCTGGATGCCCGCCAGTTTCATGCCATCACCGGGCAGAATAAATTCCATGAGGTCATGGCCGGTATCGACGCCGCTTTTGACGCCGGTTTCAGCAAGGTGAAAGTCAACACCGTGCTGATGCGCGATGTGAATCACGCCAGCCTGAACACCTTCCTTGACTGGATCAAAACCCGTCCGATCCAGCTGCGTTTCATCGAACTGATGGAAACCGGCGACGGCGGCGACCTGTTCCGTAAACACCATGTATCCGGCGAAGTGCTGCGCGAGCAACTGGTGCGTCAGGGCTGGCAGTTGCAGATTCGCGCCCGCAGCGATGGCCCGGCGCAGGTCTTCAGCCATCCGGATTACCTCGGGGAAATCGGTCTGATCATGCCGTACGAAAAAGACTTCTGCGCCAGCTGTAACCGTCTGCGCGTGTCTGCCATCGGCAATCTGCATTTGTGTCTTTTCGGCGAGCAGGGCATTCCTCTGCGCGATTTATTAGCCGACGACATGCAGCAGGAAGACCTGATGGACCGCATTCAGGGCGGCCTCAGCCGTAAAAAACAAACTCACTTCCTGCATGAAGGCAATACCGGTATCACTCAGAACCTGTCGTTTATCGGCGGCTGAGTCCGGGATCAATCGTTTAAGGAGCAAACTGATGAGCAAAGCCAGTAAAGAGTTTTTGCCTTTATCTGTCGCGATCATGACGGTTTCCGACCGCCGCACCGACGCGGAAGACACCTCCGGGCATTACCTGAAAGAGGCGGTGACGGACGGCGGTCATCACGTTGTCGCGCAGCAAATCGTTAAAGAGAACATTTACAGCATCCGCGCCGTGGTTTCCGCGTGGATTGCCGATGAAAAAATTCAGGCGATTTTGATCAACGGCGGTACCGGTTTTAATGCCGGTAACAATACGCCGGAGGCACTGAAGCCCCTGTTTGACCGCGAAATCGAAGGCTTCGGCGAGTTGTTCCGCATGGTGTCGTTCGAAGATATCGGCACCTCGACTATCCAGTCGCGTGCCATCGGCGGTATTGCCAACCAGACGGTGATTTTCGCCATGCCCGGTTCCACCCGTGCCTGCCAGACCGCCTGGGAAAACATCATTGAAGCGCAGCTCGACGCCCGTCAGGGGCCGTGCAATTTCACTCCACATTTGAAGAAATAAGTATGTCTGAACTGACCCACATTAATGCGTCCGGTGACGCCCACATGGTGGATGTTTCCGGCAAAGCGGAAACCGTCCGCGAAGCCCGTGCCGAAGCCTTTGTTGAAATGGCCGCTGACACGCTGGCGATGATCATCAACGGCAATCACCATAAAGGTGATGTGTTCGCCACGGCGCGTATCGCCGGTATTCAGGCGGCGAAAAAGACCTGGGATCTGATCCCGCTGTGTCATCCGTTGCTGCTGACAAAAGTAGAAGTGAAACTTGAAGCCCAGCCGGAGCATAACCGCGTGCGCATCGAATCACGTTGTCGCCTGAGCGGTAAAACCGGCGTGGAAATGGAAGCCCTGACCGCGGCTTCCGTCGCGGCGCTGACCATCTATGACATGTGCAAAGCGGTACAGAAAGACATGGTGATCGGCCCGATCCGTCTGCTGGAAAAAACCGGCGGTAAATCCGGAGACTTTAACGCAGAAGCCAAAGCCGAAAGTAAGGTGAAAGTATGATCGACATTTTATTCTTCGCTCAGGTGCGTGAACTGACCGGCACCGCCAGCCTGCAACTGCCGTCTGAATTCCCGACGGTGGAAGCATTACGCAACTCGCTGATCACACGCGGCGACCGCTGGGCGCTGGCGCTGGAATCCGGCAAATTGCTGGTGGCGGTTAACCAGACGCTGACCACAATGGCGCATCCGCTGACGGCGGGTGATGAAGTGGCGTTCTTCCCGCCGGTTACCGGAGGCTGAGATGGATCAGACGAAAATTATTGTCGATGCCGCGCCGTTCAGCGTCGGTGACGAGTACAACTGGCTGGCGCAATCTGACGCCGACGGCGCGGTGGTGACTTTTACCGGTAAAGTGCGCAATCACAATCTGGGCAGTCACGTCAGCGCGTTAACGCTGGAACATTATCCGGGCATGACCGAAAAAGCGCTGGCAGAAATTGTTGCCGAAGCGCGCGCCCGCTGGCCGCTGCAACGTGTCTCGGTGTATCACCGCGTCGGGCCGATGTATCCGGGGGATGAAATCGTGTTTGTCGGCGTGACCAGTGCGCACCGTGGCATGGCATTCGACGCCAATGAATTCATTATGGATCATCTGAAAACCCGTGCACCGTTCTGGAAACGGGAAGCCACGGAAGAGGGCGACCGCTGGGTTGATGCCCGCGACAGCGACAAACAGGCCGCTGCGCGCTGGTAAATAGCGGCTCAACCGCACGCAGACCTCCCATGCTTTTCTCTCTATCTGTGATACGCTTTAAAAATCGGGAGGCCATTCCGGCCTCATTTTTCATCCTCCATGCAAAAGGGTAATCATCATGGATCGATATCCACGCAGTAACGGTTCAATTGTTGAACGCGCGAACACCGGCATTCAGGCGTACATGGCGCAAGTGTATGGCTGGATGTTCTGTGGTCTGCTGCTGACCGCATTTGTGGCCTGGTACGCTTCCGGCTCTGAAAAAATCATGAGCTTTGTTTTCTCCAGCCAGATTACTTTCTTCGGTTTGATCATCGCGCAACTGGCGCTGGTGTTCGTGATTTCCGGCATGGTGAACCGTCTGAGCGGCACCGTCGCTACCGGTCTGTTTATGCTGTATTCCGCACTGACCGGCCTGACGCTTTCCAGTATTTTCCTGGTCTACACCGGTGATTCCATCTTCGGGACTTTCATCGTTGCCGCCGGGATGTTCGGTGCGATGAGTGTTTACGGTTACGTGACCAAACGGGATCTAACCGGTATCGGCAGCATGCTGTTCATGGCGCTGATCGGCCTGGTGCTGGCGTCACTGGTGAACATGTGGCTGAAAAGCTCCGGCCTTGCGAACATCATTTCCTATGCCGGTGTGCTGATCTTCGTCGGCCTGACCGCGTACGACACGCAGAAGCTGAAAAATATGGGTGCGCAGTTGTCCGCAGATGATCGCGATAACTTCCGTAAATACTCCATTGTCGGCGCACTGACGTTGTATCTCGATTTCATCAACCTGTTCCTGATGTTGCTGCGGATTTTCGGCAACCGCCGTTAAGGGTTTTTGATTGCAAATATGAGAGAGGGGCACTGAGAAGTGCCCCTTTTTTTATGCCGGTGCCGCGGCAAAGGGCGGCTTTTAAAAAAGGATTGAGAAAGTTTCGGTTTTTCACGTGCGATGATCGCATAACTCACTGTGCCGAAACCGACCAAAGAGGGCTATGACGAGCCCTCTTTGGAATCTCCACGTCTTGAACTGCCCGCTACCGCTCGCTGGCTATGTTTCAGTTGCCGCAGAGACAGGCTGGAAATCTTGCCGCTGCGCGGTCCCTTCTCTCGGTCTTCGAGCCAAAGGTCTCGAAGCCGCTCTGTTCAGCAAGATTTCTGAATCGCCCGCACGATCTTAAATTCGAAGGCAGACTGTTTATCATCTTTAGAAAAGTGGATTGGCGTGATCAAAAATGGCACCGAATGAATGGTTCGAGACGTAGGGCTCGAAGCCTGAAATGAGGGAATCGCGCAGCGATGACATTTTGCGCCACCCGGTGATGCGACAGGATATGTCCATCGAGCCTGCGATAGCGCGCAGTAAAAAAGCGAGGGGAGTTCAGAGGGGAAAAGCCTTTCCCCTCTGGTCGGTTTCGGCGCAGCAAGTTAAATGAACGACGTCATTGAGAAACCGAAATTTTCTCGATCAATTTTTAAGTCAAAAAGTTTCCGCCATTTCCAAATGGCCATGACAGCCCGGCTACTGCGGCTTACGGTATCCGCACTCTCCCCGTCGGCACCCGCCGGAAACTCCACCACACCTGTACGGTGTTAAATAACACCAGCACCGCCGTGACGATAAATACCCATCTGAAGCCGAGCAGGGCGGAGGCACTGGAGCCAATCAGCGGCCCGACCACATTCCCGAGATACATAAATGACTGGTTGTACCCGAATATCCGGCCGGTGACCTGATCGCTGCTGTATTTCACCAGTAACGCCTGAACCGCAGGCATCAGCGCCCCATCGCCGAAACCGAGCATGAAACGCAGGATACCCAGCTGGGTCGGCGTATTAATCAGCGCCATCAGACAGAACAGAATGAAGCAAAACACCAGCGCGGCGATAAGAATACGGTGCGCGCCAATGCGGTCGCCGAGTTTGCCGAGTTTGGGCGCAGCCATCAGCGCGGAAACCCCCGGCACGGCGGCGATCACCCCGCTGATAAAGGCGATATTGCTGGTGTCCGATGACAGTTCACGGATAAAAAGTGTCAGGATCGGGCTGATAGAACCATTCGCCAGCTGAATCATCATGGTGGTGACGAACAGACTGACAATCAGCCACGGATAAGGCAGCGTGGTGAATACCGCTTTACCGCTCAGCCGGTTGGCTTTGGTCACCGGCACCACGCGCTCTTTGATCAGAAATAAGGTGATCAGGAAGCTGATAAACAACATGCCGCTGGTGACGAAAAACACCGTGCGCAGGCCGAGGTGGTCAGCCATAAAACCGCCGAGCAGCGGGCCGATAATCACGCCCGACACCTGACCGGTAGACAGCGTACCGAGCGCCCAGCCGCTTTTATCACGCGGCACCTGCGAGGCGACCAGCGCCATGGCATTCGGAATGTAACCGGAGGTCAGCCCCATCAGCGTACGCAGGATAAAAAGCTGCCAGACGTTGGTGGCGAATCCCTGCAACATCATGACAATGGCCATGCCCAGTGCGGCACGCAGCAACATCAGTTTACGACCCTTACGGTCCGCAAGACTCCCCCACAGCGGCGCAACAATAGCGGAAACCAGAAACGTGCCGCTGAACACCAGCCCTGACCACAAACTCAGGGATTCATGCGACGTCACACCAAGCTGTTCGATGTAGAGCGGTAGAAAAGGCAGGATCTGACTCATCGCCATGCCGGTAAAAAAACAGCCCAGCCAGACGGAGATTAAATTTACTTTCCAGGTTTCCATGTTGCAGCGAGGTAGCCTTATGGACAGAGGAGTGTGAGAACCGAAGCATAGCAATCAAATCTGTGAAGTGGGACGCAAAAAGTGGGAACCCATTCATCAGGTTTATAATTGATTATCCTGTATCAAAGTTTCGGATTATGACGGCAGATTATGCCGCCCGAAATCGCAAGCAGAGATTACCGTTGTCACCTTCAGTTACAGGCGAAAGGCAGATAACTTCACGCGGGGCGGCGTTCTGTGCTAGTATCCCCACAACTGGCGCACTGCAGTTTGTGCCGAATCCTCGTGGTAATGCCTCATTTGCCTCGTCTGATCATCCACTCTTGAAACTGCACCGAACCCCGTTCGGGTTAGAGTGGACTGGAGCTTTTCCTTATATGTCATTTGATTCCCTCGGCTTAAGTGCCGAAATTTTGCGTGCTGTTGAAGAACAGGGCTATCGCGAACCTACGCCTATTCAGCGTCAGGCTATTCCTGTCGTGCTGGAAGGTCGTGACCTGATGGCGAGTGCGCAGACCGGTACCGGTAAAACCGCTGGTTTTACCCTGCCGCTGCTCAATATGCTCAGCCATACCAACGCGCAATTCAAAGGACGTCGCCCGGTTCGTGCGCTGATCCTGACCCCAACCCGTGAGCTGGCGGCGCAGATTGGTGAAAACGTACAGGCTTACAGCAAATACCTGACCCTGCGTTCGCTGGTGGTATTTGGTGGTGTGAGCATCAACCCGCAGATGATGAAACTGCGCGGTGGTGTGGATGTGCTGATCGCAACGCCTGGCCGTTTGCTGGATCTGGAACATCAGCGTGCTGTTGATTTATCTCAGGTTGAAATTCTGGTGCTGGATGAAGCCGACCGCATGCTGGACATGGGCTTCATTCATGACATCCGTCGCGTGCTGGCGAAACTGCCTGCCAAACGTCAGAACCTGCTGTTCTCCGCGACCTTCTCTGATGAGATTAAAGGTCTGGCGAGCAAGTTGCTGACCAACCCGGCTTCCGTGGAAGTCGCGCGTCGCAACACCGCGTCAGCGCAAATTGAACAAAGCGTTCACTTTGTTGATAAGAAGCGTAAGAGAGAACTGCTGTCTCAGATGATCGGCGAAGGCGACTGGAAACAGGTGCTGGTGTTCAACCGTACCAAGCATGGCGCAAACCATCTGGCTGAACAGCTGAATAAAGACGGCATCACTGCCGCTGCTATTCACGGCAACAAAAGTCAGGGCGCACGTACCCGCGCACTGGCTGATTTCAAAGCCGGTTCGATCCGTGTTCTGGTAGCGACCGACATCGCTGCGCGTGGTCTGGATATCGACCAGTTGCCGCACGTGGTGAACTATGAACTGCCAAACGTGCCGGAAGATTACGTTCACCGTATCGGCCGTACCGGTCGTGCGGAAGCCACCGGTGAAGCGATTTCTCTGGTGTGTGTCGATGAACACAAACTGCTGCGTGATATCGAACGTCTGCTGAAACGTGAAATTCCGCGCATCGCGCTGGAAGGCTACGAGCCAGACCCGAGCATCAAAGCTGAGCCGATCATTAATGGTCGTCAGGGCAGCGGCGGCGGCGGTCGTGGCGCGCCACGTCAGGGCCAGCGTCCGGGCGCACCGCGCTCCGGTGCTCCACGTTCAGGCGCTCCGCGTCAGGGCGGGAATGGTCAGCGCAGCGGTACCTCTGAAAACCGTGGTTCAGAAAACCGCGGTTCAGCTGAGAACCGTCCGGCACGTTCGCGTCCTGCACACGCAGGCCAACGTCGCACCGGCAATGCGGGCAGCGGCAACAAATAAGTTCCAGCTGACTTGCTATCAAACCGCCTTCACCGGCGGTTTTTTTTCGCCTGCGTTCTGCCTGATCTGATTTACCTGATCACATAGGCACAACGGCGTGCGCCCTGCAAAATATGCTCGGTGCGCTCGACGCTGGCTTCCAGCACCTCGCTGAACACATCCCGCTCGGCCCGGCAAAACCCCTGACAGGTTGTGGCGGCAGCGCAAATCGGGCAGTGATTTTCGACAAACAGATAGCTGCCGTCTTCCTGCATTTTCCAGTCCGCCATATAACCTTCCCGCGTGCGGATGGCTGTCAGTCTTTGCAGCTTTTCTTCCAGTGATTGCGCCCCCGACATCGCCTGCCGGTAATTCTCCAGCGTCTGACTTTCCCGCGAGGTGATCAGCTGATCCAGGGCGGAATCGCCCAGCGAGGTACGGATCAGCTGCAAAAGTTGTACGGTAAGATCGGCGTGAGCATCGGGGAAACGCGCATGGCCTGCGGCGGTCAGTTGCCAGAACTGCGCCGGGCGGCCGACACCCTGCGAGACGGCTTTGGCCTCCACCAGACCTTCTTTTGCCAGCTTCACAAACTGCTGGCGTGCCGCCTCGCCGGTGGTGCCCAAAAGGTGACCGGCATCACTGGCCTGTAATTCCCCACGGGTTTTCAGCAACGTCAGCAGGCGTTCTGCCACACTTTGTCTGACGTCATTTTTATTTTCCAGGTCACTGCTTGACATATTGCCTCGCCGGGTTCTAGATTACCCAAAACATATTCCAAGTTATTTCTTGTTTTAATAATACCACAACCACTACGCGCTTCAATGTGTGGAAAGCATAAACCAAAGGGATGCACAGAAATGTCGGCAAGTCAGAACGGATGGGCGGATTTATTCAGCGCAGAAAACCGGGGCAGCGCCATCACCCTGAGTGCGGGCGTCGCGCTTTACGCCACCAACAGCTACATCGTGATCACGATTTTACCTTCCGTGGTGCAGGATATCGGCGGGCTGGCCTGGTATGCGTGGAACACCACGCTGTATGTCGTCTGCTCCATTCTCGGCTCGGCGCTGTCAGCACGGCTGATGCGCAGCGCCGGTCCACGCGGCAGTTATCTGATGGCAACCGGTATTTTTATTGCCGGTGCCGCGATTTGTACTGCCGCGCCGAACATGCCGGTGTTGCTGCTCGGCAGGGCATTGCAGGGGCTGGGCGGGGGATTCCTGTTTGCGCTGTCCTACGCGATGATCAATCTGCTGTTCAGAGAATCGCTCTGGCCGCGGGCGATGGCGCTGATTTCCGCCATGTGGGGTATCGCGACGCTGGTCGGCCCTGCGGTGGGCGGTATTTTCGCGGAACTGCACGCCTGGCGCTGGGCATTCGGTTTGCTGCTGCCGGTCACCTCGTTGTTCGGGCTGTGGGTGTGGCGGATCCTGCCGAAATCACAGCGCGACACACAACCGGCAGAACCGCTGCCGCTGTTGCAGCTGGCCTTGCTGACCGGCGCGGTGCTGGTGGTGTCGGCGGGCAGTCTGTCTTCCTCCGGGCTGATTAACCTGCTCGGATTTGTGATCGCGGTGGTGATGATTTTGATTCTGCGTCACCGCGAATTTACCGCCGATGTCCGGCTGCTGCCGCGCAACGCATTACGCCGTTCCTCACCGCTTTACGGTTTGTATCTGGTGATGACGCTGCTGATTATCGGACTTGGCTGCGAGCTGTTTGTGCCGTATCTGCTGCAACATTTACACGGTCAGACGCCGCTGGCGGCCGGATATATCACGGCTGCCGCTGCCGCGGGCTGGACATTAAGTGAAGTGGCGAGTTCCGGCTGGACCGGCCGCCGTGCCGATGGCGCGATTATTTTCGGACCACTGATCCTGGCCGCCGGTCTGCTTTTATTGCTGTTCACCGTGCCGGTGGCGTTTGGTCTGGCGTGGCTGAACATCAGCGGCGTGGTACTGGGGCTGACGCTGGCCGGTTTCGGTATTGGTCTCGGCTGGCCGCATCTGCTGACCCGCGTGCTGCAACAGGCACCGGAAGACGATCGCGAAAAAGCCGGTGCGTCGATCACCGTCGTGCAGTCTTTTGCGGCGGCACTCGGCGCGGCATTAGCCGGTACGGTGGCTAACTTTGCCGGTGTGGATCAGGGCGACAGCGGCGCAGCCCGCGCGGCATTCTGGATGTTCCTGCTGTTTGCCCTCCCTGCGTTACTGGCTGTGTGGATTGCCTGGCGCTCCGTGCGGGTCAGGCGTCTGCACGGCGGGGCGAAAACATCATTAAACGGCGATTTGTCTCAGGGATAATTGCCCGGCGGCGGGCCTTGCGGTAATCTTGCGCGTCATTTTTAAAGGTTGAAACCCGATGCGCGTATTACTGGCTCCGATGGAAGGTGTGCTTGATCCTCTGGTTCGTGAACTTCTCACTGAAGTGAACGACTACGATTTGTGCATCACTGAGTTTTTGCGCGTGGTCGATCAGCTCCTGCCCGCGAAATCCTTTTATCGCCTGTGCCCGGAATTACATCACGCCAGCCGCACGCCGTCCGGCACTCTGGTGCGCGTGCAGTTGCTCGGTCAGTATCCGCAGTGGCTGGCTGAAAATGCCGCCCGCGCCGTGGAACTGGGATCTTACGGTGTCGATCTCAATTGCGGTTGTCCGTCAAAGCTGGTGAACGGCAGTGGCGGCGGGGCGACACTGCTTAAAGATCCGGAACTGATTTATCAGGGCGCGAAGGCCATGCGCGCCGCCGTTCCCGCGCACTTGCCGGTGACGGTCAAAGTGCGTCTCGGCTGGGATTCCCTTGCGCGCAGTATTGAAATTGCCGATGCGGTACAACAGGCCGGTGCCACCGAACTGACGGTTCACGGACGTACCAAAGAAGACGGTTATAAACCCGAGCGCATTAACTGGCAGGCGATTGCTGAAATCCGCCAGCGGCTGACCATTCCGGTGATCGCCAACGGCGAAATCTGGGATTACGCCAGCGGACAAGCCTGTATGCAAACCACCGGTTGCGACGCAGTGATGCTCGGACGCGGTGCGCTGAATATCCCGAATCTCAGCCGCGTGGTGAAATATAACGAACCGCGTATGCCGTGGCCGGACGTGATGACGTTATTACAGAAATACACCCGTCTGGAAAAGCAGGGCGATACCGGTTTGTATCACGTGGCGCGTATTAAACAGTGGCTGAGCTATTTGCGTAAAGAGTATGAAGAGGCGACTGAGTTATTTACTGAAGTGCGTGTGCTGAAGACGTCGAAGGAAATTGCCGGACGCATCAACCGGTGATGCCATGATGTCTTTCCACGGGCAGAGAGATGACAGAATTTGGAGGGACGCTTTTAAGCGTCCCTTTTTCATTTCAGGCTAATCTTACGCAAGTGTTCACTTACTCGCCATTCCACGGACTGCGGGTGGTGATGACAGACTTTGTGACAAATAGAAGTGAAAATTGCGGGTGCTAAGACTATTCGCCTCACTTATAATTCAGCCCGCTGTTTCGACATAACTTTATGACAACTTTCTAAATACAGAGCAATGCATGTGAAAATCCGTCTTCTGGTTCTGAGCTTATTAGCCTTAAATACAGGCATGTTGTCTGCACCTGCTGCGATCGCTGCAAAGCACGAGCAGGCCGTCGCCCCGATTGTTCAAATTGCTTCCGGCAGCGCCATGGTGGTGGATCTGAAAAGCCACGAAGTGATTTATTCCCGTAACCCGGATGAGGTGAGGCCGATTGCCTCCCTGACCAAACTGATGACCGCGATGGTGACGCTGGATGCGAATCTGCCGCTTGATGAAGTCATCAACGTCGATATCAGCAATACCCCTGAGATGCGCGGTGTGTTCTCCCGTGTGAAACTCAACAGTGAAATCACCCGCCGCCAGATGATCCAGCTCGCGCTGATGTCCTCGGAAAACCGTGCGGCAGCCAGCCTCGCCGCGCATTATCCGGGCGGTTATGCCGCATTCATCAACGCGATGAATGCGAAAGCCAAATCGCTGGGCATGACTCACACGCATTACGTTGAACCGACCGGTTTATCGCCACGCAACGTCTCCACCGCGCGCGATTTAACGCGGCTGCTGCTGGCTTCACAGCGTTATCCGCTGATCGGCCAGCTGAGCACCACCGCAGAGAAAACGGCCGTCTTCAGCCATCCGGCGTATGCGCTGCCATTCCGCAATACCAATCATCTGATCATGAATCCGTCCTGGAATATCCAGCTGACGAAAACCGGCTATACCGACGAAGCCGGTCATTGCCTGGCCATGCGCACCACCATTAATGGCAAACCGGTGACGCTGGTCGTCATGGATGCCTTCGGGAAATTCACGGCTTTCGCGGACGCCAACCGTCTGCGCACCTGGATGGAAACCGGCAAAACCGTGCCTGTCCCGCAGATTGCTAAGAACTACCGCAAACAGAAAGAGCAGCAGAAGACGCAGCCTTCCGTCGAAGAAGCCGACGACTAAAATACCCGTCATACTTCAAGCCGCAGATGCGTTGGCTGCGCTCAGGCGCCCGAATCACTGACTTGATGTCAGCTCATCGGGACTTCTTTACTTGCCGCCTTTCTGCGACTCGAATTATTTAGGCTATTAATGAAAATGAAAAAGTCCGGCCATGTGCCGGACTTTTTGTTTGCAGGGAATGAACGGATGATCAGAAAATCAGTTTAAATACCCCTGTGAGGGTCAGTAAGCCGACGATAAAGATGATGGCGATGATCCACAGAATAATTTTCATGTTATCTCCTTAACACACTCTTCAGTCGTCATCGGCGATCCGGCTAAGCCAATGATATTCCTTATCAGTATAGTCTCTGCCTGCCTTTTTGCTTGCTGACTGCCGTACTCAGGCCAGCGCCGCGCGTAAACCGCAGGCCGGACTGGTGAGCGGCGTGCCCGTTTGGGTCAGCTGCGCCGCACCGGTCATTGATGCCTGCGCCAGCACCACGCAGGCCGCTCCTTTCCTGTATTCCGCGTCGGCCGCCGCCGCGATGGTCTGCAAATACCCCGCCAGATCCCCCTGCTTAAACTTTTCCCATGCGCCGGGCACAAGCCGCATTTCAAGCTGTGCCAGCGGGTGGTTTTCCACCAGCATAAATAACTGACGTGTTGGCTCCAGCGTGGTTTCCACCGCACAGAGCGCCACCACCTGACCGGGTGTTTTCATGGCCTGTTCTGCCAGCGCCTGATCGACCCGTAAAACCGGCACAGCGGTACTTTCGCTGGCAAGCGTGGCCGCAGGCCCCAGTGTCGAGCAGGTGAGTAACACGCGGTCAGCATTTTCACTCAGGGCCAGCAAGACATCCGCCGTTTGCTGACGGATTTCATCGGTCAGGCCGCCTGCCTGTTCGGCAGCGGCCAGCAAGTCAGGGCGGGAAATGTGCAGAAACTGATGCTGACCCAGCCCGAGAGCCTGCGCGGTGGTTTCAAATACCGCAATATTGCTGTCCGCCGTATGTAAACACGTAATGCGCATGAATCTCTCCTGCAGAATGTTTGCCTCAAAATTGACGGTTTTTTAACCGCCGGGAGGGCGTTTTCGCCTGTAAAAATGTGTTAGTTAGTGTACTCACTCAATTCAAAATAAATAACCTGTTGATTTAAAATAACTAAAGTATGAACCACTTGGTTCAAAATATCTTACTTTCACCTAACATCTTCGTATAATCTCCGTCACAAAATGAAAGCCCATTGCTGTTGTGGGTACATTCCTTTCAGGGCGCGTGAGCAGGAGAAAATACGTGAAACGCAGACATTTTCTGACCTCGATGGCGGTGTTGTTATTCAGCACCGCGCTGAAGGTTAAAGCCAAAATTTTCTCGGGCGGTATGCCGTGGATTATCCATTCGGTTCGTCCGCCGGAGCCAGTGGTAGCGGGCGAGTGGACATTTTTCACTCCCGAAGAAGTCAGTCTGGTCGAAACACTGGCCGACCGCATTATTCCGCCAGACGAACTGAGCATCGGCGGTAAAGAAGCAGGCTGCGCGGTGTTTCTGGATCGCCAGCTGAGCGGCGATTACGGCAAGGCCGTGACCACTTACCGCCTCGGGCCGGTGATTCAGGATGGCTTACCGCAGGCAGGGCCGCAATACAAAGATACGCCCGCCGAACGTTACAGGCTGGGGCTGGCCGCGCTGAATACGGTGGCGAAAGCCCGCAATGGCGGGAAAAACTTCACTGAACTCACCGGCGAACAGCAGGACGATTTACTGCGCCGCGTGGAATCCGGCGAAATCCCGCTGGCAGGTGTCAACGGCCCGCTTTTCTTCAACATGCTGGTGCAGAACATGCGCGAAGGGTTCTTCTCCGATCCGCTCTACGGCGGCAACAAAGATATGGCGAGCTGGAAAATGCTCGGGTTCCCCGGCGCGCGTTATGACTTCCGTGATGTCATCGACCGCCGTGGGGAAGACTTACATATCGAACCCGTCAGCATGCTGACCCGATACGAAAAATCATAAAACCGCCCACGAACGGTCATTGATTGAATTGATTTTTGCAGGAGTACATGTCGTATGAGTAATCAACGTGAGAAGGTCGATGCGGTCATCGTCGGCCTCGGATGGGCCGGTTCGCTGATGGCGAATGAACTGACGCTGGCCGGACTGAATGTGGTGGCGATTGAGCGCGGTTCATGGCGCGATACCAGTAATGATTTCCCGACCACCATCGATACCGACGAACTGCGTTTCGTCAGCCGCCGCGCCATCATGCAGCCGACGGCGGTGGAAACCCTGACATTCCGTAACAACCCGATCCAGCAGGCGTTGCCGCTGCGTGAATTTAACACCTATCAGTTTGGCATGAATGTCGGCGGGGCGGGCACCCACTGGAATGGCATGACCTGGCGCTTCCTGCCGTACGATTTTCAGAGTTACAGCCAGACGGTTGAGCGTTACGGTAAGAATAAATTCCTCGACGGTATGCAGGTTCAGGACTGGGGCGTTACCTTTGCTGACGTCGAACCTTTCTACGATAAATTCGAACGCTACGCCGGGACTTCCGGGAAAGCGGGCAACATCAAAGGCGAAAAAATCGAAGGCGGAAACGTCTTCGAAGGGCCGCGCAGCCGCGATTATCCATTGCCACCACTCAAGCGCACCCAGTTGTCGATGATTTTCGATAAAGCCACCCGCGAAATGGGCTATCACCCGTTTGCCGTACCCGCTGGCAACACGTCAGACGCCTATACCAATCCGCTCGGCATCAATATGGCGCCTTGCACTTACTGCGGATATTGCGAATTCTTTGGCTGCGGCAACTGGTCAAAAAGCAGTCCGAATGCCTGTATCCTGCCTGCGGTAATGCAGCGCCCGAATTTCACGGTGATCACCGAATCGGAAGTCTTGCGTGTGAATAAAGCCGCCGACGGCAAAACCGCCACCGGCGTGACTTTTATCGGCAGCGACGGTGTGGTGTGGGAGCAACCGGCAGATATCGTGGTGATTTCTGCCTACCAGATGGATAACGTGCGTCTGATGCTGCTTTCCGGAATCGGCAAACCGTACGATCATAAAACCGGCGAAGGTGTGGTGGGCCGTAACTATGCTTATCAGACCGTGTCCGGTGCAGGCTTCTTCTTTGAAGATGAAATGATGAATCCGTTTATCGGCGCCGGTGCGCTGTCGCAGGCCATTGACGATTTCAACGGCGACAACTTCGATCATACCGATCACGATTTCATCGGCGGCGGTGTGGCGCTGGTGCACTCCACCAATGGCCGTCCGATTGGCTATTCCAATAACGTTCCGCCGGGTACGCCGCGCTGGGGCGCAGACTGGAAAAAAGCGGTCAAACACAGCTATCAGAACTACAACAACATCTACTGCATGGGTAACAGCTACCCGCACCGCGATGTGTTCCTCGATCTCGATCCTGAATATAAAGACCGCCACGGCCAGCCGCTGCTGCGTGTCACGTTCGACTGGATCGAAAACGATAAACGGTCAGCGAAATTTATGGCCGACCGCTCGGTTGAAATCGCGCACGCTATGGGGGCAAAAACCGTTGTGCGGCAGGAACCGACCACCAAACCGTTCTCACCGATGGATAACCTTTCCTCGCACACCACCGGCGGCGCCTGTATGGGTGACGATCCGAAAACCAGTGCGGTAAACCGTTATCTGCAAAGCTGGGATGTCCATAACGTCTTTGTGTGCGGAGCTTCTGCTTTTGCCAACAACGGCGGATATAACCCGACCGGGACCGTGGGTGCGCTGACCTTATGGGCAGCCGAAGCCATCAGAACCCAATATCTTAAAGCGCCTGGTCCGCTGGTGAGGGCCTGAGCATGAGCGTGAAAAAGACATTAGCAATTATCGCGGGCGTAGTGGTCATTGGCGGCCTGGGCTTTGTTGGTTTTAAAACCTGGCACAACGCCAGCCAGTCGGGCGAGTTTCAGGCACCGCCTTCAGCAGCGATGACCGGCAAAACCGCCATCGAGCGCGGCAAATATCTGGCGCTGGCGGGAGACTGCGTAGCCTGTCACACGGCGCCGGGCGGCGGTAAACCTTTTGCCGGTGGCTACGGGCTGAACACACCGTTCGGCACGATCTACGCCACTAACATTACGCCGGATAAACAAACCGGTATCGGTGGCTGGACCGATCAGCAGTTCATTAATGCGGTGCGTAACGGCAAAGGGATCAACGGCGAGAATCTGTATCCGGCGATGCCTTATAACGTCTACGCCAAGGTCAGCGATCAGGATCTGAAAGACATTAAAGCCTACCTGAATACCGTGCCTGCCGTGCATTACGACGGCCCGAAAACTGACCTGCCGTTCCCGTATAACATCCGTCTGATGATGTTTGGCTGGAATTTGTTGTTCCTGGATACGGCACCGTTTAAAGCGGATCCGTCGCAGTCAGCTGAATGGAACCGCGGGGCTTATCTGGTGGAAGGTCTGGGGCACTGTACCTCCTGCCATACGGCGAAAAACCCGCTGGGCGGCGATAACTTTGGCGTGCATTTGCAGGGTGGAGAGTTGCAGGGCTGGTACGCTCCGGAAATCACCGGGAACCGCCGTCAGGGCATCGGCGACTGGCGTAATGACGAGGTAGTTCAGTACCTGAAAACCGGAGCGAATTCACGTACCGTGGCCGCAGGTCCGATGGCGGAAGCCGTCACCAACTCGCTGCAACACCTGTCAGATGCTGACCTGCACGCCATTGCGGTGTACCTGAAAAGTTTGCCGGGCAGTAAAGACGGTTCCGCGCCTTTAGCGGCTACGTCCGCCATGGCGAACGGCAAGGCACTGTATGCCGATAACTGCGCGGCCTGTCATCAGAATTCAGGGGAAGGGGTGCGCAACATGGTGCCTGCGCTGAAAGGTAATAACGGTGTTCAGGCTACTCAGCCGACCAACATTCTGCATGTGCTGATGAACGGTGCGCAGGGGGCGGCAACGGCCAGCAATCCGACCAGCGCCGATATGCCGGAATTTGGCTGGAAGCTGACCGATCAGCAGATGGCCGATGTGAGTACCTACATCCGTAACGCCTGGGGAAATCAGGCACCGGCTGTCAGCAAACAGGAAGTCGCGAAAGCACGTCAAGGACAGGGGGGGGCAGCTGCGTTGCACAATCCCTGACACTACCGTCAGACACTAAAGTTAAACCGTTAAAGAGCCTCGTAAGAGGCTCTTTTCATTGGTATTTATTCATCCAAACAATGCAACGATGGCATGTATAGATACATAAATGATCGCGTGTTTATCGAGAAGGAAATTGATTTGAGGTGGTTATTTATCCAGTGCAGAATGCCTGCGAATTAAGGATTTCTAAACAGGGAAAGCTCACGTGAGGGACAACAACCATGTTTCAGCTCCGCACACTGGATATCTCACCCGTCAATCCGATGCTCTATTTTCCGGGCGCGTCAGTCTGGCCGGAAGAATACAAAGGAAAATCGCAAATGGAAAAACACATGCAAAATCAGATCAACAATATTGAAAAACAGGGGATCAAAAACGGCGAGGAAATTGCCGGGCTGAATCTGCGGGTCGGGAAGGTGGAGCAGCAGATCACTCACCTGACAGAAGTGGCCACGGAGACCAATCTCCGTGTCGGCAAACTGGAACATCAGATGGTAACACTCACTGATGCGGTGACCGATATCGGAGTGCGGGTCAGCAAAACCGAACAGAACATCTCCCGCATTGACGGGCATCTGCTCAGGATTGACGATCGACTGACGCATATTGATAAACGGTTCGAACAAATCGATAAACGGTTTGAACAAGTGGATGCACGCTTTGTGAAGATTGAAGCCTCACTAAGCGCCATGCAGGCGATGTTTTATAACCTCATGATCCAGCAGACCCGCTGGATTATCAGCATGATGCTGGTCTTGGTAGGCGTGACGTTTACGGCGGCCCGCTTTATCCACTAAGGGCGTCCTGTTGCGGGCTGTCGCTGATTTCGATGAGCGGCCCGCAACAGCAAAATAATCAAAAACGACTATAATATAAACAGGTCGCCACCTTCCTTGTGCCCTGATCTGACGGGCATCCCCGAAGGTTTATCACTGCACGCCGCTGGCGGCTTTCGGCGTACAAGGGGGTGTATCATGGCAAATCATGTTTGGGGACTGATATCCCATCCGGATTCCGAACTGCTGCAAATCCAGCGTGAACGGGAAACCGTTTCACATATGTATTCCCACCATGTTCTTTTAATGGCGCTTATTCCGGTTGTCTGTTCCTTTATCGGTACGACACAACTTGGCTGGAATTTCGGTGACGACGAGAAGCTAATGGTTTCCATGTTCACCGCATCCTATATCGCTGTTATTTTCTATGTTCTGATGCTCGCCGCCGTGGCACTGATGGGGCGGATTATCTACTCGATGGCACGTCGTTATGACAGCCGTCCGACACTCAACAGCTGTATTGTGTTTGCCGGTTATGTTGCCACACCGATGTTCCTCAGCGGGATCGTTGCGCTTTATCCGATGGTCTGGTTATGCCTGTTCGTCGGGCTGATCGGTCTGTGTTACAGCGGATATCTGTTGTATCTCGGCATTCCGAATTTCCTCAATATCGACCGTCGCGAAGGGTTCCTGTTTTCCAGTTCCACACTGGCAATGGGCGTTCTGGTCTTAGAGCTACTTCTGGCTCTGACGGTGATCATGTGGGGTTACGGAACACAGTTATTTTAATGACTTGTGAGATGAGGTTGTTTCGCTCCCTCCCCTGCGAAGGGGAGGGTTGGGGTGGGGTATTAAACCCCTTCGCAGTGGACGAGATGAGCTATTTCAATCCTGCCAGTTTTTCAACTTACTGGTTTTCCCGATCCCCGGATTGAAGCTGTTGGTCGGGTCAGCCTGCCGGTAGAATTCTTTCAGATGCGGTTTTGCCAGATACAAATGCCCGACGTTATGCTCGGCCGGGTATTCCGCCCCTTTGGCATCGAGAAGTTCTAACATCCGGTGTTTAAGTGCCTTGCTGTTTGCCCCTTTTTTGACAATGTAATCCTGATGGAAAACGTGGCACATGAAATGGCCGTAATACAGTTTTGCCACCAGCTGATTGTCGATATCTTCCGGTAAAGTTTCAAACCAGTCCCGGTCATTGCGACGCAATGCGATGTCCAGCGCCAGAATATCTTCCACTTCTTTCTCATGTACCGCGTGATACCGCACGGCGGCACCTGCTGCGGCGAAACGGTGCAGGAAGGCTTTCTTACCTTCGTCGGCGGAACAGATAAAGAAATCGCCCTGACCGTCGCTGAAAAATCGCGTCAAAAAGGTGCGGGCCTCATCAATGCCGGGGCCGGACATTTTCAGCAGTAAATGGTGTTCGAATTTGTCACGATACTGTTTCATCCGTGGCGGAAGATGATTAGGCAGCGCTTTGCTCAGACACTGCATCACACGGTCGCTGAAGTTTTTCGGCAGGAACGGGACTTTACTGGCGTGCGCATCGAACTTGCCTTTGGCGGTAAACATATCCGGCATTTTGTCGGTGCCAAGTTTGTCGATCATCAGGAACGTGTCTTTGCCGTAGACTTCGGTGATATCGAAAATATCGCGATGCATATATTCACCGGCCACCGGCAGGTTAGCGAAATCACGCAGGATCTGACGGCGCAATTCGGTCAGCACGGCGGTATCGTTGGTGCCGATATAGAAAACCTGCTGCTGGGTTTCTGCCGGAAAAGTATCCAGACGCACAGCGAAAACCGCCAGCTTGCCCGCGCAGCCCGAGGCTTCAAATAAGCGTCGTTCATCGGCATTAAAACGTGAAGGCGTATCAGCATCCACTTCACGAACGCGAGAGGCATAATCATGATCCGACGCCAGACGCTGGTCATGCTGGATATCGGTTTCCAGATAATCGCCTTTTTCCAGACGCGTCAGGATTTCTTCCGGCGTTTCACCAAGATTTATCCCCAGATGGTTAATCAGCCGTAGTTCGCCCTGCGCATCAATTTGTGCATACAGCGCCATTTCGGTATATGCCGGACCGCGCTTCACCAGCGAGCCGCCGGAGTTGTTGCAAATCCCGCCGACCACCGACGCGCCAATGCACGACGAGCCAATCACTGAGTGGGGTTCGCGGTTATAAGGCTTGAGGATTTTTTCCAGCTTATAGAGCGTGCTGCCGGGGAAACCGATCACCTGATGGCCGCCGTCGAGCAGTTGGATTTTGTCCAGCTTCAGCGTACTGAAAATGACAATGTCGCGATCATAGTCGTCACCGCTGGGCGTTGAGCCTTCCGTCAGGCCGGTATTGGCCGCCTGCATAATGACAATCTTGTCGGCGGCGATGCAGACTTTGAGCAACTGCCATTGCTGCAACAAGGTCTGCGGAAAGACCACGGCCAGCGCCTTGCCGCCACCGGAGCGGAATCCTTTACGGTAGCGTTCGGTGTTGCTGTCGCCGGTTAATACGTGACGGCTGCCGGCGATCTCTTTCAGCGTGGTGATGAGTGACTGATTATCCATTTCATCTTCCTTTTTTGATGTGATGCCTTCTGATCATAGACTTAAATGACAGGTATTAAGTTAAACGCCATTCGGGATATCCGTTAGGTAATTTCACTTAATCTGTTGCATTTTTGTCATGCGCTGTCCATTAAATCGTCATTGATGTGTCATAAAACTCGCGCTTAATGAACGCCAGATAATGAAAGCAACCGAGAGACAGCATCATGGCGCAAGCTCAACTTAAGCTGGCACAGGCTGAATATCCTCAGACCGGGCCACAACATCTGAACAAAGTGCTGGACGTGAAAGGCCTGGTGAAATCCTATAAATCGGGTCAGCGGGTTCTGGATGACATCAACTTCGACCTCCACGCTGGCGAGTTCGTGGCGGTGATTGGTCGTTCCGGTGCCGGTAAATCGACGCTGCTGCATGTGCTTAATGGCACCATTCCGTTAACGGATGGCAGCGTGGTGTGTCATTACGAAAACGGTGAACAGCAGCAACTGGCTGGCCTGACGGGCAAAGCGCTGCGTCGCTGGCGTTCCGGTTGTGGCATGATTTTTCAGGATTTTTGTCTGGTGCCGCGTCTGGATGTGCTGACTAATGTGCTGCTCGGCCGCCTCAGCCATACTTCCACGTTCAAATCTTTCTTTAACCAGTTCGACGATGAAGACCGCGCCCGTGCCATCTCTCTGCTCGAATGGTTACATATGTTGCCGCATGCCTTGCAGCGTGCTGAAAACCTGTCCGGCGGACAGATGCAACGCGTGGCGATTTGTCGCGCACTGATGCAAAACCCGAAAATTTTGCTGGCTGATGAGCCGGTTGCGTCGCTGGATCCGAAAAATACCCTGCGCATCATGAATGCACTGAAAAAAGTCAGTGAAGAGAATATCGCCGTGATGGTCAACCTGCACTCGGTGGAACTGGTAAAAGATTACTGCACGAGGGTGATCGGCATTGCCAAAGGGCAGATTATTTTTGACGGTCATCCGGAGCAGTTAACCGAGGGCATTTTGCATCAGTTATATGGCGAAGAACACGAAGCAATAAACAGTTAAACAATAACGTTAATTATTTTTGCAGTGCTTATTTCTACTTTCTCTCAATCTACACAAGGTCATCATTACATGAAGAAGTTATTACGTCTGGCAGTTTTCGTAGCAGGTTCTTTTACCGCGATGCACAGCATGGCAGAAGATGCCCCTAAAGAATTAAATTTAGGTATTCTGGGCGGACAGAATGCCACTCAGCAAATCGGTGATAATCAGTGTGTAAAAGATTTCTTCGATAAAGAATTAAATGTCGATACTAAACTGCGTAATTCATCTGATTATTCAGGGGTTATTCAGGGTTTATTAGGCAAGAAAGTCGATATGGTATTGAGCATGTCACCGTCATCTTTCGCCTCAGTCTATATTAATAATCCGAAAGCCGTGGATCTGGTGGGTATTGTGATTGACGATACCGACAAATCCCGTGGCTATCATTCGGTGGTAGTGGTAAAAGCCGACAGCCCGTACCAGAAATTGTCAGACCTGAAAGGGAAGTCATTCGGTTTCGCCGACCCGGATTCCACCTCCGGCTACCTGATCCCGAACCAGACCTTCAAAAAAGAGTTTGGCGGTACCACGGATAACAAATACAACAACTTCTTCTCCAGCGTCACCTTCTCCGGCGGTCACGAGCAGGATATTTTGGGTGTGCTGAACGGCCAGTTCGAAGGCGCAGTGACCTGGGCCTCGATGATCGGCGACCGCGAAACCGGTTATACCTCCGGCGCATTCAACCGTATGATCCGCATGGACCATCCGGATCTGATGAAGAAAATTCGTATCATCTGGGAATCTCCGTTAATCCCTAACGGCCCGATTTTAGTGCGCAGCGATTTGCCACCGGCATTTAAAGCCAAGCTGGTTTCGGCCATTAAGAAACTGGATAAAGATGACCACGCCTGCTTCGTAAAAGCCGTTGGCGGCAAACAACATATCGGCGAAACATCACTGGCTGAATATCAGCAGATTATTGATATGAAGCGTGAGCTGACCAAAGGCAGTCGCTAACCCGTAGCTCCCTCCCCTGCGAAGGGGAGGGTTGGGGTGGGGTATTAATGGCAACTCAGAAAGCGAAAGCGTTTACCGTTATTGTTGTTTTTAATACCCCCTCCTGGCCTCCCCCTTCGCAGGGGGAGGAATAATGATTATCTCTTGCAAATCGGAAATATTATTTTGAACAAAGACTTCAATCGTTATTACCAGCAGATACGCGGTAAACAAAAGCGGGAGGCGCTGATCTGGTCAGGGCTGATGCTGTTGTTATATCTGTGGTCAGGCAATGTTTCCGAGCTTAATTTAAAAACGATTTTTGTTTCCGCACCGAGTTTTTTTGATTATATTGGCCAGACGGTGCCGGTATTACACTGGTCATTGTTATTTTCTGACGGTCATACAGAAGGTTCACTGGCGTATTGGGGATATCGTCTTAATATTCAGTTGCCACTGATCTGGGAAACTATTCAGCTGGCGTTATCCTCGACGATATTATCGACCGCGCTGGCGGTTATTCTGGCGTTTCTCGCCGCGGGTAATACGGATTCGCCAAAATGGGTGAAATTCAGTATCCGCACTTTTGTGGCTTTCCTGCGTACCATGCCGGAACTGGCCTGGGCGGTGATGTGTGTGATGGCTTTTGGCGTCGGCGCTATCCCCGGCTTTATCGCACTGACCTTACACACTGTCGGCAGCCTGACAAAACTGTTCTATGAATCCATCGAAACCGCATCGGATAAACCGGTGCGCGGTCTGCGGGCCTGCGGCGCCGGGCGTCTGCAACGTATGCGCTTCGCCATGTGGCCTCAGGTCAAACCGATCTTCTTGTCCTACAGCTTTATGCGTCTGGAAATCAACTTCCGCCAGTCAACCATTCTCGGACTGGTCGGCGCGGGCGGTATCGGGCAGGAGCTGATGACCTCGATCAAACTGGATCGCTATGACCAGGTCAGCATGACCTTACTGCTGATTATTCTGGTGGTCTCGGCGATGGATTATCTTTCCGGCAAATTGCGTAAACGCGTCGTGGAGGGCGCTTTCTGATGTTAACTGATGCGCTCGAACCTCATGTGGTCAGCGGCCTGAAGCAGCAGCACGGGCATTTGTTTGCCGCGCAACGCCGCTATCTGCGCTATCTCGCGATACTGGCTGTGGCGATTACGCTGTATTACGTCTATTTCTTCAGTTATTTCGGCATTCCGTGGAGTGAAGTGGTACGCGGTACCCGGGAAGTCGGCCGTTATTTCCTGCGGATGTTTGTCTGGCACAACGTTTCCGAATGGCCGTTCACGTATTACTTCTCGCAAATTGCCATCACGCTGGCAATTGTGTTCGCCGGTACCATCACCGCGTCTTTTCTCGCGTTACCGCTTTCTTTTCTGGCGGCGCGAAATGTGATGTCGACGCCAGTGCTCAGGCCGGTCTCAATGGTTATCCGCCGCCTTCTTGACGTGCTGCGCGGGCTGGATATGGCAATCTGGGGGCTGATTTTCGTGCGTGCTGTCGGCATGGGACCGCTGGCCGGTGTGCTGGCGATTGTCATGCAGGATCTGGGGCTGCTCGGCAAACTTTATGCTGAAGGGCATGAAGCGGTGGAACGCTCACCAAGCCGCGGTTTGCGGGCGCTCGGCGCTTCCCCGTTACAGACGCACCGTTTCGGGATTTTCACTCAATCCTTCCCGACATTTCTGGCACTTTCGTTGTATCAGATTGAATCCAATACCCGTTCCGCCGCCGTGCTTGGCTTTGTTGGCGCGGGGGGCATCGGTCTGGTGTACGCGGAAAACATGCGTCTGTGGAACTGGGATGTGGTGATGTTTATCACGCTGATTCTGGTGGCTATCGTGATGACCATGGATAAAATCTCATCGATGCTGCGCGCCAAATATATTCTGGGTGAAGAGATTGATTTGTTCGTGCCGGAAGAGCGGAAAATGAAGCCGCCGGTCGAACTGTACCGTCCGTAAATAAGATAAATAAAAAGGCGGCCTCCGCAGGGAAGCCGCCTTTTGTCATTTGATTTTCGAAGGATTACTCGTCGAAATACCAGTAACCCTGGTTCACTAAATCCGTTAACACGGCGACAAATTCAGGATCCTGCAACGCGGCACCCAGCTCTTTCTTGCTGATGCTTATGTAACGGCAAAGTGCATCGGCGGCGGCATGTTGGGTGGTTTCCAGTGCTTCGCTGTTCACGAAGAAACGGTCACCGACGTTCAGCACACGCAGACCGCTCAGACGGATCAGGGTATCGCCCTGCATCAGGGCATCGACAATTTCATGTGCTTCATAGGCCGGTTCAACGGGCGCGATATCCAGTTCATGGCGCGGCGTGGTGGCGAAACGACCGAACCACTGTTTGAAATCTTCCGGCTGGCTGATCATCTCAACCATCATCTGGCGCACACGTTCCAGTTCATACTCTTCCACTTTGCCGACGTGGTCGCGAAGGGTTAAATCCGGGTCGCTGTAATGATTGCCGCCCAGATCGTTTTCCAGCGCATAGTCCGCAAAACTGCTGATGAAATCACGGCTGTTAGGGCCACGGAAACCGACGGAATAGTTGAGGGCGGTTTCATGGGTAAAGCCGTCATGCGGGAAGCCCGGTGGAATATACAGAATGTCACCCGGCTCAAGATCTTCATCAATGATTGGCGTGAAGGGATCGACATGCAGTAAAGCCGGATGCGGACAGAACTGACGCATCGGCAAGGCATCGCCCACACGCCAGCGGCGGCTGCCCATCCCCTGAATGATAAACACGTCGTACTGATCAATATGCGGGCCGACACCGCCGCCCGGCACGGAATAGGAAATCATCAGGTCATCTAAACGCCAGTCCGGCAATACGCGGAAAGGTTTCACCAGTTCAGCGGCGGGCAGATGCCAGTGATTCACGGCCTGCGCCAGTAATGACCAGCCGGTTTCACCCAGCCCGTCAAAATGTTCAAAAGGCCCGTTGCTCGCCTGCCATTCCCCGTTTTTGTGGCTCACCAGGCGGCTGTCCACTTCAGGTTCCATCGCAAGGCCCGCTAATTCATCAGGCGAAATAGGATCGACAAAATTGGAAAATGCTTTTTTGATAACAACAGGTTGTTTTTGCCAGTATTTCTCTAAAAATTCCGGCCAGTCCAGATTGAGTTCATACGCCATGTGATTTACCAGTGGGAAGACAAACGGGTCTGATTATAGAGAGGGGAACGGGTACGGCGCTTTGTTGTGCATCAAGGCTTGGTAAATGAGAAAGGAGTGACAGAGCTAAATCAATAACTCCTCCCCTGCGAAGGGGAGGTGCAACACTGATCACTCTTCCCGGAATTTAATCGCCACGCCTGAGGCATCCGCTGCGCGCACGGTGATCTGCGAGGCGTTATCTTCAAATGCGATTTCACCCACCCGCAGGCTATTGCGCACCGCATCCAGCGATCGTGTGGCAAATTCCAGACCGATCATCCGGGCGCTGCCGTTTTCGCCTTCAGGCACAATGCCGAACTCCGGGGCGGCCTGTGCCGGTGTGATAAAACGAATGGTGGCGCGGCCTGCGCGCAGGGTCACTTCCTGTGATTGCGTCTGCAAGACATGCGCGCCAAACAATTCGCCGTACACTTTTGCGGCCTCCTGCGGATGTGCCGCAGAAATCACAAATCCGGTGATATCGGCCACGCCGTTCGGGTGGTTTTGCCATTCATTGCGCCATACCAGTTCCGGCGTCAGATGCTGGCAAAAGAAACTGCGGCCATTTGGCACGCGGCTGGCGGCCAGCGGTACGGTGCGAAAACGCGCATTCGGCGAGGTGCCATCGTTCAGTTCCACCGGGCGAAAGAACTCCGCCGGTGCGGAACCGGCAATGTTTTGCTGTTGCAGATGGTCATACACCGCTGACGCATCCTGCGTTTTCCACACCAGACCGGACAGACCCAGCGGTGCCTGCCACAGGTCGGTACGGGTGTGGGCGTTGCCCGGCTCATAGCCGAGCAGTTCGAGATAGTTTTCGCCGAAAATCGCCAGATGGTTACTGGATCCCAGCGAGTGATGGCCGCGCGGCGTGAGATGAAATCCCAGACGGCGGAACTGCTGCCCGGCCAGATTCAGCTGTTCGGCGACGTTGATGACCGCATGATCGAGTTGCGGTCGGATGATGTCAGTCATTAAACGGTTCTCCCAGCGTTAACATCAGACGGTTTGCCCAGGCGAAGAACGCCGCAGACTGCGCCAGATCGACAATCTCCAGTTCGTCCAGACCCTGTTCGCGCAGTGCCGCAATGTGCTGCTCCGTCGCGACCGGAGGCGTGGCGGAAAGCGCGGCGGCGAAATCAATTTCGGCCTGCCAGCGGGGAGATTGTTCTTTGCTGAGAATGCCGCCCGGCGGGGTGTCGATCAGGCGCTGGACGTCTTGCGTCTGTTTGGAAAGCTGGCTGGCTTTGCGCGAATGCACCGAGGCGCAATAAATACAGCCGTTGATTTTGCTGGCGACCGTGGCGGCCAGTTCGCGCTCTTTGCGCGGCAGCCCGCCGGAAGTGTAGAAAATCCCTTTGTCGGTCAGCGTGCGTTGTTCGAGCACCGGCAGATTGCGGCCTAACAGGCGGAAGTAGTCGGAATCCGTATGGCCGAATTTCGCCAGAATCGCCTGCTGCGCATCATCAAACTCTTCAAGTTTTTTCGCCGGGATCCACGGTTCCCAGCCGAGTTCTTCCTGGGTAAACGCCTGCGGTGCGTCGCGTCCGCTGTGGGTATTGGGTTCAGTCCGCCAGAACGCTGCGCCGGCCGGTTTATTGCTGCCGTTTTCCACCGGTTTGCCGCCGATCAGCCGGTAGCTGCGCAGCACGCGGCTCTGGAAGCTGACGAACGCGATCAGTTGCGACAACGTGACAATCGCATCCGCCGACCAGCCGGCTTTTTTCAGTGCCTGCAAATGCGCGGGCGTGGCGCTGGCCGGTTTGAAACTCAGGCGTTCACCGTGCGTCAGCGCGGCATCGAGGCGGGCAGTTTCGTCGATATCCGGCAAATCCTGTAAACGCTCGGAATAGTGCTGAGTCAGCTGCGAATCGCCATGCCAGCGCGCGACGTTTTGCGCTAAACGCAGGCGTTCAGCCAGCGAAAAATCCACGCCATCCTGTTCAGTAAACAGCGCGTCGTAGCTGCCCTGCGCGTGACGGGTGGCGGCGTCTCGGGTGTCGCGTGCCTGTTTGAGGGCTGAGCCGGGGGCGATGTCAGCCAGTTTTTCCAGCAGGTCGGTCTGATAAGTCGTCATAGGGTTTCTCTTGATAATGAGGGATCGGCGGAAGAGGTGGAAACACGGCGCTGCGGCGTGCGGCGAACCCAGCCGAGCGCGGGCGCAACGTGACGGGCAATCAGTTCGATGGAACGTAAAATGTACGGATGCGGCGGGTCGATGGAATGCACCTGAAACGCCAGATCGGTGACGCGGGCCAGCGCGCTGTCGGCCTGCAAACTGGCCGTCACCTGCGCGGGCGTGCCGAGATGCACGTCGAAGGCGCGGATGTAATCGTCCAGCGTGTCGCCCTGCACAATCTGCCCGCTGGCGCGGTGATTGTCGGCCTGACGGCGTAAACCTTTTTGCGCCAGTTCCCGCGCTTCATCGCCGTTTTCGGTGACGAACGCGGTACGCGATCCCATGATGCGCGGCGCTACGCCTTCCGGCAGTGCATCCAGATAGGCATCAATGATCGGATTTTGCAGCTCGTCGAGACGTAAATCCGGTGCATCATGCGGACGCGGCTGGGTGCGCGAAAGCATCAGCCCGTCGCCGGATTTACCGGCACGCGCGCCGCCGTCCACCGAGAACGTCGCCTGCCACACGCGGTTCGCCAGTTGCGGTGCCGCCGGATATAAGCGGTTATCGGTGCCCGCCAGCGGTTCGCCGCGCCAGGCGGTGAGCAGGGTTTGCAGGTTGTTGCCAAACGCCGTGCCGCGCTCACTGCTTTCCAGCCCGAACGGCGGGAATGATGTCGGCGTGCCGCCCGAGCCTAAACCGATTTCAAGCCGTCCGCCGGAGAGTAAATCCAGCACGGCAGTGTCTTCGGCGACGCGCAACGCATTCTCCATCGGCAGGGTGATCACGCCGGTGCCGAGACGGATAAAGCGGGTATGCGCCGCCACCTGCGCGAGGAAAACCAGCGGCGCAGGCAGGCCGCCTTCGGCCTCGTGAAAATGGTGCTGCGCGACCCACGCGGAATCAAATCCCAATTGTTCGGCGTGAATGATCTGCTCGGTCGCCAGCCGGTAACGCTCCTGCGCGCTGGTGTTGTCCAGAAGACGGGTAAAAAATCCAAGACGTTTACTGCTCATAATGTCCCTCTTTATGTCGTGTGCGGTTCAGGCGGCGCGATGGCGGCCGGGTATGGCGTCAATCAGCTGGCGGGTGTAATCGCTGGAAGGCAGGGCGAAAACGTCTTCCACATTGCCGGAATCCACCTGCTGCCCGCGGTTCAGCACCGAGACGCTGTGGGAGATTTGCCGGACGGTCGCCAGATCGTGCGAGATAAACAAATAGGTCAGGCCGAGTGAATCCTGTAACTGTTGCAGCAACGTCAGGATTTGCGCCTGCACGGTGACATCCAGCGCCGACGTCGCTTCATCGAGGATCAGCACTTTCGGCTCTAAAATTAACGCGCGCGCAATCGCCACCCGCTGGCGCTGTCCGCCGGACAGTTCACGCGGTTTGCGGCTGAGTAATTCTTCCGGCAGCGCCACGCGGCGGGCGATATCCAGCACCCGTTCACGGCGAACGGCGGCGGGGATTTTTTCGAAATTCAGCAGCGGTTCTTCGATCACGCTGAACAGCGTTTGCGACGGATCCAGCGAGGCGAACGGATTCTGATACACCAGCTGGATTTTTCTGCGCAACTGACGCAGGGCTTCGCCTTTCAGGCGCGTGATGTCTTCGCCGTCAATCAGCACGCGCCCGCTGTCCGGTTTCTGAAAACCGAGCAGAATGCGCGCCAGCGTGGTTTTACCGGAGCCGGATTCACCGACCAGCGAATGCGTGGTGCCGCGCGGAATGCTGAAAGAGACGTGATCCACGGCGCGGAATGCCGCCTGATTTTTGCCGCCGAGGGTGAAATCGTGGGTGATGTTTTCCACCACCAGCACCGGATCTTCCGCCGTGCGCAGGTGTGCGCGGTGGCGGCCGGAAAGGGCAGGGACATCGGCGAAAAGCTGGCGGGTGTAATCGCTTTTCGGGGCGCTCAGCACCTCTGCGGTCACGCCCTGTTCCTGCACTTTGCCGTGACGGAACACCAGCAAGCGGTCGGCACGTTCGGCGGCTATCGCCAGATCATGCGTAACCAGCAACACGGCGGTGCCGGACTCGCGGCGCAGTTCGTCGATCAAATCCAGAATGCGTTTTTGCACCGTGACGTCCAGCGCGCTGGTCGGCTCATCGGCGATGATCAGCGCCGGTTGCAGCGCAATCGCAATGGCGATCAGTACGCGCTGCTTCATGCCACCGGAAAGTTCGTGCGGATACTGTTTCGCCCGCTGTTCAGGGTGCGACAGCCCGACGCGGGAAAGCAGTTCCACCACGCGGGCGTCGCGCTGCTGACGTGGCAGGCGCTGATGGATATCGAGAATTTCCGCCACCTGCGAGCCGATGGTTTTTACCGGATCCAGCGAACTGGTGGGATCCTGCGGTATCAGGCTGATGCGTGCGCCGCGCAGGGCATCAAGGCGGCGCTGCGACCACTGGCTGATGTCGGTGCCGTTAAGGCGAATTTCACCCTGTTCGATATGGCCGTTCTCCGCCAGCAGACCGATGATCGCCTGTGCGGTAGTGGTTTTGCCGGAGCCGGATTCGCCGACCAGCGCCAGCACTTCACCGGCGTTAATCGTAAACGACACGTTATGCACCACCGGTTTGCCGTCGTAGGCGATGGAAAGATTGTCCAGTTCGAGTACCGGATGCGTTTGTGCGTTCATCGCGTTCTCCTGCGTAATGACTGGCTGATGCGGTTGGCGGAAAGCACCACTAACACCACGACCACGCCGGGGAAGGTGGTCAGCCACCAGGCAGTCGAGATGTAGTTACGGCCTTCGGCGATCAGTAAACCCCATTCCGGCGTCGGTGGCGGAGTGCCGTAACCGAGAAAACTCAGGGTGGAAATCGCCAGGATCGCGCTGCCGAACTGCAGGGCCGAGAAGGCGATCACCGAGGTCAGTGAGTTGGGCAAAATGTGCCGCCACAGAACCGACAGGAAGGAACCGCCGCTGCCATACGCCGCTTCGACGTAATCGCTGTGACGCACCAGCACCACTTCGGCGCGCGCCAGACGGGCGAAGTTGGCAACCGACGTGACACCGACAGCAATCGCCGCGTGAACCGTGCCGAAACCGAGCAAAATAATCACACTCAGCGACAGCAACAGACCAGGAATGGACAGCAACACGTCGTTGATGCGCATGACGATGGCATCCACCAGACCGCCGCTGGCACCGGCCGCCAGCCCGAGCGCGGTGCCGAACACCAGCCCGAGTGCCACGGCGACCAGCGCCCCGGAAAGCGAATGTGATGCGCCGTAGACAATGCGCGCATAGACATCGCGGCCAAGCTGATCCGTGCCCAGCCAGTGTCCGGCCTGCGGGGCCAGACGCTGCGCACCGGCAATCCCTTCGGTGCCGCTGTAACCGGTAAATAAGCCGGGGGCAATCGCCCACAAAATAACGGTCGCCATCACCAGCCACGCGAGGATTAAGCCCGGTTGCAGGCGGGCGGGTTTCCAGCGGCGGCGCTGGGTGAGCGGTAATGAAAGCGTGTTTTTGCCAAGCGGTAAGCTGCTCATGCGGTGGCTCCCCGTGAGTTTTTAGACGCAGAGGCCTTGAGGCGCGGATCGAGCAACGGATACAGCAAATCGACCAGCAAATTGATGCCGACAAAGGCGGCAGCGGAAATCACCACAATCGCCTGCAATACCGCGACATCCTGATTATTCACCGCCTGCTGCGTGAGTTGTCCGAGTCCGTTAAGGCCGAAGACGGTTTCGGTGATCAGGGCGCCGGCGATCAGTTCGCCAAACAGCAAACCGGCAATGGTCAGCGCCGGAAGCAGGGCGTTGCGCGCCACATGACGCCACAACACGCCGCTGCGGCTGGCGCCTTTGGCGCGGGCGACGGCAACGAACGGCTGGGTTTGCACCTGATCAATGCTGCGGATGAGGATCTGCGCCAGCGGCGCGGAAATCGGCACCGCCAGCGTGATAATCGGCAAAATCAGCCCGACCCATTCACCCGGATTGATCACCGGTATCCAGCGCAGATGGAATGAGAAAAACTGAATCAGCGCGATACCCAGCCAGAAGGTTGGGATGGAAATAAACAGCGACGGCACGGCCTGTAAGGCATTTTTCAGCCAGCCGAAATGCAGCAGGCTGGAGAGAAACGCCAGTGCAAAGGCCACCACGGCGGCCAGTGCGAAGCCAGTCAGCGCCAGACGCAACGTCGGCGGGAAGTTGCTGCTGAGTAATTCAGTCACCGGGACGCCAGCCTGAATCGAATAGCCCAGATCCCCGCGCAGGAAATTGCCCAGCGTATGCAGATATTGTTGCCAGACCGGCACATCCGCGCCGTAGGCGGCACGCATATCGGCGATTTGCGCCGGGCTTAATCCCATGTCCGGGTTCTGGAATTTAATCAGGATCGCGTCGCCGGGCAGCACCTGCAACAGGATGAAGGAGACGGTAAACGCCGCCCACAACACCAGTAATGCCTGCCCGAATCGACCGCTCACGTATCGGCTCATGATTTACCCCCGTCTGTTAATGCTTTTCCAGCCATGCGCCGTAGAAGCTCGGACGCCCGACCGCTTCAAAGCTGACGCCTTTGAAATACGGCGCACCGGCAAACACCTGCGGCTCTTCGAAAATCGGAATGACATACGCCTGATCCAGCAGGTAGTTCTGCACGTCGCCGGTCAGTGCCAGACGTTTTTTCGGATCGACTTCGGCTGAAATGGCGGTCAGCAGGTCGTTAAGTTTGTCGTCGCGGAAGCTTTTCACCTTGCTGCTCAGGCCGCCTTTTTGCAGCAGCGCATCGCGGTTGGTCGGGTAGAAGGAGCTTTTGATCACGTCCGGATCGGCGCGTCCGACTTCCACCACGTTGGCCGGGGTTTTCTGCGGATCAAGGTTATCCGCCACGCGGCTGCCCGCATCGCCCGCCAGAATATTCAGCTTCGCGCCGACCTGACTCCATTGCTGGGACACCAGCTGCAACACCTCTTTGTTCTGCGGCTGTGGCAGGGATTCATAAATGGTCAGCGACAGCGTTTTGCCGTCTTTCTGGCGGATGCCGTTCGGACCCGGTTTCCAGCCCGCTTCATCCAGCAGCTTTTTGGACAGCGTCGGGTCGTAGGTCAGCTTGTTGCTCAGATCGACATAACCGGCCGCTGTTTTGGCAATCACAGAGGTGGCCTGCGGATAGTTCGGCGAGAACAGCGTATCGACCACCTGTTTGCTGTTGGTGGCGTGCAGCAGCGCCTGACGCACTTTCAGATCGGATACCAGCGCGTTGTCCGGCCGGAACGAAATGCTGTCGTTGACACCTTTGGTCGGCGCGGCATAAATCGGGAAGTTCTGGTCTTTGGCCTGTTTCTCGTCATACGCCTGAACCTGACGGATGAAATCTGCCTGACCCGCCAGCAGCGCGCCGATACGCACGCTGTCTTCGCCGGTGACGATCACTTTGATGCCGTCAAGATTGGCGCGACCTTGCTGTTTGAGGTTTTTCGGCCCCCAGTGGTAATCCTTACGCGCGGTCAGATCGACTTCGCGACCCAGCGTTTCTTTGCTGACCACGAACGGGCCGGAACCGATGATGTGCGTGGCGTCGCCCAGCGCATCAAAGTTGCGATCCAGCGTGCTCAGCGATACCAGACCGGAGCCAATGGTCGCGGTGCCCTGCAGGAAGCCCGGCGAGGATTTTTTGAAATAGAACTTCACGGTCAGCGGATCGACCACTTCGCTGTGGTCATAATTGTTGATGACTTCGGAGACCGGCAGGTGATGCGCTTTATTGCCCAGACCGTAAGTATCAAAGTTTTTGGCCACCGCGCTGGCATCCAGCGGCGTGCCGTCAGAGAAGGTCACGCCCGGCCGCAGTTTGAAGGTGTACTCGGTTTTGTCGGCATTGAACGACCAGGATTCGGCGATCCAGGGTTCTATTTCCAGCGTCTTCGGATTCTGATAGGTCAGTTTGTCGGTGATCTGATTCAGGATGCCGCCGTTCGGGTAGAAGCCGCCAGCGGGCGGATACAGGTTGGTGTGCGCCTGTTGTTCCAGATAAATCAGGGTGCCGCCCTGTACCGGTGTGCCGTCAGCGGCGAGAACAGAAAACGTGCTGGTGAGAAGTGCCCCTAAAGCCAGTGCGCGGGTCACCGCGTTAATCCGGCGAATGTTCTTCATCGTTAAACCCTTTTTCTTATTGGTCATGGTGGCAGGTGATGACTCTGGCTTCTTAGAACCAAAGTGCTGAACCCATAACAAACCAATTTAAAGGGCAGGTGAACGAAGGAATTTTGCAATCGTTAGCTGGAAACGGCATTAGGGAAAACGGGCGGGAGGCAGAAAGAAAAAAACCAGCGGCTAATCCGGACGGGTGGACCGGCTAACCGCTGGCGATCATCAAAAATGATGAGCTAAGGAGAAACTGAGGTCGTCAGTGATCTTTTAATGCAGCTTCTGTGCCAGTTTTTATTTCAGGCTGCGTTTTAAGCTGTTTGCTGCGGCTGAGGAAGGCATTCAGCAAAATCGCGCCAAAGGTTGCCGTGCCGATGCCGCCCATGCTGAAGCCGCCCAGACTCAGGGTAAAGTTGCCTGCGCCCAGTACCAGCGTGACCGCCACCATGATCAGATTTCCGTTAAGTCCCAGATCCACCTGATTTTGTACCCAGATGCGGGCACCGGCCACGGCAATCAATCCGAACACCACAATCGATGCGCCACCGAGTACCGGCCCCGGAATGGTGTGGATCAGTGCACCAAATTTGGGCGAGAAGCCCAACACGATGGCAACGAGGGCGGCGGCGACAAAAATCAGCGTGGAGTAGATTTTAGTCACGGCCATCACGCCGATGTTTTCTGCGTAGGTGGTGACGCCGGTACCGCCCGCCGAGGCGGAAAGTAAGGTCGCCAGACCGTCACCGACAAACGCACGACCCATGTACGGATCCAGGTTTTTGCCGGTCATGCCAGCCACCGCTTTAATGTGGCCGAGGTTTTCCGCCACCAGAATCACCGCTACCGGTGCAATCATCAGCATGGCGTGAGAGCTGAATACCGGCGTGGTGATGGCCGGCACGCCAAACCATGGCGCTTGGGCTACGGCGCTGAAATCTACCGGAGTACCGAGCCCGAGTCCGTTAGTGATCACCATGTAAATCAGATATGCCGCCACCAGCCCGAGCAGCAGCAAAAGACGCTGCACCAGACCGCGGGTGAACACCGCCACTGAGCCGATACACAGCACGGTCATCACCGCCATCCAGCTGTCGAATGAAGAAGCCGATACGCTATTAATGGCAATCGGCGCGAGGTTCAGGCCGATCGCCATCACCACCGCACCGGTGACGACCGGCGGCATCAGGCGTTCAATCCAGCGCGTGCCGACCGCCATCACCACAAAACCGATCAGCGTATAGACCACGCCGCAGGCAATAATACCGCCCAGCGCCACGCCGATATTCGGGTTGGCGCCGTGGCCGCTGTAGCCGGTCACCGCGATCACCAGCCCGACAAACGCGGCGCTGGATCCGAGATAACTGGGCACACGTCCGCCCACCACCAGGAAGAACAGCAGGGTGCCGATGCCCGACATCAGGATCGCCATGTTGGCGTCAAAACCCATCAGCAAAGGCATTAACACCGTGGCACCAAACATCGCCACCGTGTGTTGCAGCCCCATGATCACCGTCGATCCGAACGGCAGTCGCTCATCCGGCGCGATCACCGCGCCATCCAGATTGCCTTCTCTTTTACGCCATTGTGGAAACCAGGTATTCGCCATGCACGACCCTTACTAAGTTGAGAGGATTGAGTTAACAGGCTATCTGACGCATCAGCGGGTGATAGCGCCGGTCGAAATACACCAGTCCGTGGCTGTCGTCGTTGCGTCGTAATGCAACGGCTTCACAAAATAAAATGTCGTGGGTGCCGACGCGGGTGATTTGCGTGACCTTGCAGTCAAACGACACCAGCGCGTCGGTGAGGATCGGCGAACCGGTGGCAAGACGCGCCCACTCGGCGGCGTCGAAGCGTTGCTCCATCGGCGTTTTGCCGCCAAATAAATTGGACAGCGACTCATGGCAATCGGCCAGCGTGTTCACGCACAGCACCTGATTTTGCGTAAACGCCGGATGCACCGAGGCGGAACGGTTCAGGCAGACCAGCAATGTCGGCGGCGTATCGGTGACGCTGCACACGGCTGACGCGGTGAAACCTGCCCGCCCGCCGGGGCCGTCGGTGGTAATGATGTTGACGGCAGAACCGAGACGCGCCATCGCATCGCGGTACTCCTGTTTTTCAACGGCGGCTTGTTTTTCAACGGCAGGCATATCGGTAGCGGGCAATGTGGCGTTCAGGGTGGATGGCATGGTCGTGTCCTCAGAGTTTAATCAGTGATGCTTACAGCACGCGGCATGCGCGGTCGAAATCAAGGCGGGGCGCGCGCGGATACACTTTGCTGCTGTCGCCGTAACCGATGTTGATCAGGAAATTGGATTTCCAGCCTTCCTGCGCCAGAAAGGTGTCATCGACCTTCGCGTTATCAAAACCTGACATCGCGCCGGTGTCCAGACCCAGCGAGCGGCAGGCCATGATCAGATACGCGGCCTGCAAACTGCTGTTGCGGAACGCCGTATCCTGCGCCAGTTGCGGGCTGGAGGTGAACCACGAACGGGCATCGCCGGACGGATACAGCTCGGGCAGCAGTTCGTAGAATTCCGGATCCCAGGCAATGATCGCCGTGACCGGTGCGGTCATGGTTTTCTTCAGATTGCCGCCGGAAAGCGCCGGAGCCAGTTTTTCTTTTGCTTCCTGACTCTGAATAAACACGATACGCAGCGGGCTGCAGTTGGCCGAGGTCGGCCCCATGCGAGCCAGATCGTAAATCGTTTTCAGCTGTGCGCCGGTCACCGGCTTATCCAGCCAGCCGTTGTGGGTGCGGGCGTCGGTGAATAAGGTTGCCAGCGCGCTGGCGGTTAATGCTTCGGCCATGATGTCTCCGTGGGCAGACGACCGGCAGGTGCGGCAGAAGCTTGCGATGAATGCCGCAGCAGCCAGTCCAGTAAAATCGGGTTAAAGGTTTCCGGGGCGGTCACGCTCATGGCATGACCGCCGTACAGCATTTGGGTGTGTTCGCCGTGGGGCAGGCGGGATGCGAGATCCACCGAACGCGACCACGGCACCAGCAGATCATCTTTACAGCTGAACGCCAGCGTCGGCGTAATCACCTGACCGAGGCTTTCCGTCAGGTCTGAATCCATTAGCGCCTGTAAACGGTGCAGCAGGTTTTCCATCCCCTGAAAATGTGCCACCTGATGCTGGCGCTCTTCCTGCAATAACGCCTCATGTTCAGAAAGCCAGTCCCCCGGATACAGAAACAGCGGCTGCGCCTGCACATAGGCATCCACGCCGCTGTTGAGCAGCAGATTTTGCCGCACTTCAAAACAGCGCCGCGTCTGGCTGTCGAGCTTCGTCCAGCCGTTAATCACCACCAGACTTTGCAACAGCGCCGGATAACGCAGGGCAAGGTGCAGGCCGATGATGCCGCCGAGTGCGTGGCCGACCAGATGGCAGCGGCTGATATCCAGCCCGTTGAGCATCCCCGCCAGTTCGTCGGCCATGTCTTCCATGCGGTAACCCGCAGGCACCGTGCCCTGACTGACACCGGTGCCGTGCTGGTCATAGACCACGACGCGAAAATGCTCCGCGAGCATCGCCAGTTGGGGTTGCCAGAAGCCGCCCGAACCGCCCAGTCCCGAAGAGAGTACGACGGTTTCTGCATCCGCATTTTTCTTACCCAATACCTTGTAATACATGTTGTTTCCTCAAGGTGCTCAGGACAGGGTTTAAAAACGATTTACTTGCCGATATGGGCAACTGACGCGATTTCAATCAGCGCATCCGGTTTCACCAGCCCGCACTGAATGCAGAAGCGTGCCGGTTTTTCACCGGGGAAGTATTCGGCGTACACCTGATTCACTGCGCCGTAGTTCGCCCAGTCGGTGATAAAAATCGAGTTCATGGTGACGTCGTCCATCGTGCCGCCTGCGGTTTCGATCACGCTTTTGATGATCTCCAGCACATGACGGGTTTGCGCGGCGGCGTCGCCGACATGCACCACGTTGTTGTCTTTATCAAACGGCAGGGTGCCGGAAACGTACAACACGCCATCGGCGAGGGTGCCCGGAACAAACGGAGCCAGCGGAACGCCGCTGCCCGCCGGAATAATGGCGCTTTTAGGCATGGTTATTCGTCCTTTTGAGAAAGCGGTCAGGCCGCGTTTTGTTCAGTTTTGTAACCCACGGCGTCGCAGAAATTGCGCACGCTGGAGACCCAGCCAAAGAAGGTTTCGATGTTATAAATCGCCGCTTTTTGCGCGAATTCCGGTCCGGCCTGATGGGTGGCGTCTTCCAGCACTACGCCGAAATATTCCAGAAAGAACCCGTCGCGCAGCGTGGATTCGACGCACACGTTGGTGGCGATGCCGGTGAAGACCAGATGATGAATACCGTAACTGCGCAGCAGGCTGTCGAGCTGGGTATTGAAGAAGCCGCTGTAACGCGGTTTTGGCAACACAATGTCGCCCGGCTGCGGCTGAAGTTCATCGACCAGGTCATAATCCCAGTCGCCTTTTGCCAGCAGTTTACCCATCAGTTCCGGGCGCTTGCGCATGGTTTTCAGCGCATTGGATTTGTGGAAGTTCGGCGAACCGGCACCTCCGGCTTCGACATACTGATTGTCCCAGCCGTTCTGGAAGAAAATCACTTTAATCCCGGCGGCGCGGGCGGCGGCAATCGCCACTTTGATATTGGCAATCACCGGCGCGGTGGCTGAAACGTCAAAACCCGCCAGATCCAGATAACCGCCTTGTGAGGCGTAGGCGTTTTGCATATCCACCACGATCAGCGCCGTTTGTTGCGGCGTAAAGGCAATGGCTTCAGGACGTGCTGTGAGGATCGTTTCCTCGCCGGTATTTTGGGGTTCGCGGCGGACCACAGTTTGATTCTCAACAACGTTCATCATGCGACCTCTTTCTGCTCAGTGCCGATGTGCTGGCGGGTTTTCATTAATGGCTGGATGTAACGACCGAAGTTTTCGATGCCTTGTACGAAATCGTCAAAGGTCAGCAGTACGCCGCCTGCGCCGGGCACGGTGTCGATTTCATCGAGCATTCTGGCGACGCTGGCGTAAGAACCGACCAGCGTGCCCATGTTGATATTGACGGCGGAGGTCGGGTCAGCCATCTGGCGGACGTTGGTGTCGGCTCCGGATTTGGTGTCTTTGCTGCTCTGGTCGGTCAGCCAGGCGAGTGCTTCGGCGTCAGCACCGGCTTTATACAGATCCCATTTGGCGCGGGCGGCGGCATCGGTTTCGTCGGCAATCACCATAAACAGCACGTAAGAAGAGACGTCGCGTCCTTCGGCTTCGGCCGCAGTTTTCATGCGTGCGGCGGTCGGCGCAAACGCGGTCGGGGTGTTCACGCCTTTGCCGAAGCAGAAGTTGAAGTCGGCGTGTTTAGCGGAGAACGCCATGCCGGCATCACTTTGTCCGGCGCAGATGACTTTCATCTCGCTTTGCGGACGCGGACTGACGCGGCAGTCGTCCATTTTGAAGAATTCGCCGTCCAGCGTGCAGTGGCCGGTGCCCCACAGGTCACGCAGCACGCTAACGTACTCGGTCAGATAGTCGTAGCGGCGGGTGAAATAATCATCGCCCGGCCACATGCCCATCTGTTCGTATTCCGGTTTCTGCCAGCCGGTGACGACGTTGACGCCGAAACGGCCATTGGAGATGGAATCAATGGTGGCGGCCATGCGTGCCACAATCGCCGGAGGCATAACCAGCGTGGCGGCCGTGGCGTAAAGCTGGATGCGGGAGGTCACGGCAGCGAGGCCCGCCATCAGCGTGAACGACTCCATGTTGTGTTCCCAGAATTCGGTTTTGCCGCCGAAGCCGCGCAGTTTGATCATCGAGAGCGCGAAATCAAAATGGTAATGCTCCGCTTTCTGCACAATGGTTTTGTTCAGTTCGAAGGTCGGTTTGTACTGCGGCGCAGTTTCTGAAATTAACCAGCCGTTGTTGCCGATAGGAATAAAGACACCGATTTTCATAGCTCACCTCATGATGCAACGCGAATGAAGGAATTCAGGATCGCTATTGCAAGCCGGATGCCAGTTTTTTAATCTCTTTGGTTATCAGTGTGTTGAAAATATGTTTTCATTTTTGGTGGAGCAAACGGTCTGTTTCAGACCATTTGGTCAAAAATAACTGCACATAAATCAGGCAGGGTTGAACGTAAATGGTGCAATTTTGTTAAATAACACAATTATTGTGGTTATTATTTTGTTGCTTTCATTTATGCGGCGGTTAGCGATAGTCGCTTTTATTCCCATTTGTTATGCTTTGAGCCTTGCTGTTTGTCTCAGGGAGACGTTGTGAAGCCATTGGTTGAACCTCCGCAGTCTGCCGCCGGGGAAACAAAACCCCGCAAAGCGGCGGCGAAAGCACCGACGCGACGTTCGCGGGCGGTCGCGGCCAAACGCGGCACCATCATGGCCGCAGCACTGGAATTTTTCTCGTTGTACGGTCTCCACGGCACCAGCCTGGATCAGGTGGCGGAACGCGCCGACGTGTCGAAAACCAACCTGCTGTATTACTTCCCGTCGAAAGAAGATTTGTATATCGCCGTGCTGAAAGGGCTGCTGGATATCTGGCTGGCGCCGCTGAAAGCCTTGCAGCCGGATCAGCATCCGCTGGAAGCGATCCGCGAATATATCCGCCTGAAACTCTGTGTCTCCCGCGATCACCCGCAGGCGTCGCGGTTGTTTTGTCTGGAGATGGTGCAGGGCGCGCCGCTGCTGAAACAGGAACTGGGCGGCAGCCTGAAAACGCTGGTGGAAGATAAATCGGATGTGATCCGCGGCTGGATTAAAGAGGAGCTGATCGCCCCGGTTGACCCGATGCAGCTGATTTTTATGCTGTGGGCCACCACGCAACATTACGCCGATTTTGGTGTACAGGTCGAAGCCATCACCGGCAAAACGCTCAGCGATCCTGACTACTTTGAGCAAACGGTGAGCAACGTGCAGCGCATTATCACCGAAGGCATCCAGCGTCGGGATTAAGGGGTCAGAATGGATTCGGTTTCGCAGTTAGTGTTAGGGGCGGCCATCGGTATTGCGGTGATGGGCAAACGCACGCCGGTGTGGAAATCCGCACTGGCCGGGGCGGTGTGCGGCACGCTGCCCGATCTGGACGTGTTTTACGATCACGGTGACGCCATCAGCAATATGACGATGCACCGTACCGAAAGCCATGCGTTGTTTTATCTGACGCTGATTTCACCGCTGCTGGCCTGGCTGATGGCAAAACTGTTCAGCGGCGGACAACATTTCCGCCACTGGTGGGGCGCGGTCTGGCTGGCGCTGATCACCCATCCGCTGCTGGATTTAATGACCGTTTACGGCACGCAACTCGGATTGCCATTCACAAATTATCCGTTTGCGGTCGGCAGCGTTTTTATTATCGATCCGCTTTATACCTTACCGCTGATCATCGGCGTCGGGCTGGCGCTGTATCGCGAACAACAGCGCGGCATCATGTGGAACAACGTGCTGCTGGGCATCAGTTGCCTGTATCTGGTGTGTACCGTAGTTGAACAGCATCAGGTGACGCGGCACGTCGGCGAAGAACTGCAACGCCAGAACATCGAAAGCACGCAGGTGCTGGTCACGCCGACACCGCTCAATTCGCTGGTGTGGCGGGTGGTGGTGATGCGCCATGACAGCTACGGTGAAGGGTTTACCTCGCTGCTGCACCCGGATTCCCCGATCCGTTTCCGCTTCTATCCGCGTGGCGAAGCCTTATATGCAGCGCATAAAGACAATGCGTTTCTGGCGCGCGTCGCCTGGTTCAGCCATGGTTTTTACAGCGTGAAAGAACAGGGCGGCCATATTCTGGTCAGCGATATACGTATGGGGCAGGAACCGGATTACACCTTTGTGTTTGATCTCGGTGAAATGAAACCCGGCGCGCCACCGGAACTGCCGGTGAAAGTGGCCTCCGTCAGACCCACAGCGGCGAAAATGTGGGCACAGTTCAGGCAGGCGCTGGAGGTGGAGTGATCCGCCAAAACGTAAAAAGGAGCCAGATGGCTCCTCTTCTTCTCATGAGTTTATCACTCAGGCTTTACGGCTGCGCCTGCGTAACCCATACCCAATCCCAAGGATCACAAACCACAGCGGCGTGATCATCAGCGCCTGTCGGGTGTCATCCTGCAAGGTCAGCAGAACCAGAACGAAGGCGAAGAACGCCATACACACCCAGCACATCAGTTTGCCGAGAGGCATTTTGTAGATGGATGCTTCATGCAACTGCGGGCGCTGACGACGATAGACCAGATACGAGCAAAGGATGATGGTCCAGACGAACATAAACAGGATCGCAGAAACGGTGGTGACCAGCGTGAAGACCGTCACTACGTTCGGGATCAGGTAAATCAGCACCACACCGCCAAGCAGGCAGATGCAGGAGAAGGTCAGGCCGTTTGACGGGACCGCGCGGGAGGAGAGCTTACCGAAGGCTTTCGGTGCGTTGCCTTCCTGAGCCAGACCAAACAACATGCGGCTGGTGGAGAACACCCCGCTGTTGGCGGAGGATGCCGCAGACGTCAGCACCACGAAGTTAATGATGCTCGCCGCCGCCGGAAGACCGGCCAGAACGAACAACTCAACAAACGGGCTTTTATCCGCCACCACGTGGCTCCACGGTGTCACGGACATAATCATGATCAGCGAGAAGACGTAGAACATGATGATACGCAGCGGAATGGCGTTGATGGCGCGCGGCAGGGATTTCTGCGGATCTTTGGTTTCGGCGGCGGTCGTGCCGACCAGTTCGATACCGACGAACGCGAACACCGCGATCTGGAAACCAGCAAAGAAGCCGCTGACGCCTTTCGGGAAGAATCCGCCGTCATTCCACAGGTTGCTGAATGAGGCAACGGTGCCGGTCGGCGTCTGGAAGTGCGTCAGTACCATCACCAGCCCGGCGATAATCAGCCCGACAATAGCAACGATTTTAATCATCGCAAACCAGAACTCCATCTCACCGAACATTTTCACGGTGGCGAGATTGAGGCTCAGCAGCACCAGCACGCAGAGCAGGGATGCGACCCATTGCGACAGTCCGGGGAACCAGAACTGTGCGTAGGCCGTGATGGCGACGACATCAGCAATGCCGGTGACCACCCAGCAGAACCAGTAGGTCCAGCCGGTGAAATATCCGGCCCACGGCCCCAGCAGGTCTGCGGCAAAGTCGCTGAAGGATTTGTATTCGAGATTGGACAGTAACAGTTCGCCCATCGCACGCATGACGAAAAACAGCATAAAGCCGATGATCATGTAGACGAAAATAATGGACGGACCGGCGAGGCTGATGGTTTTACCGGAGCCCATAAACAGGCCGGTACCGATAGCGCCACCGATGGCAATAAGCTGGATATGGCGGTTGGAGAGATTTCGCCGCAAACCTTCAGCGTTCTCTTCCTCCGGCTGGACGAGGATTTTTGACTCTTCTTGCATGTTGTATTGATTCCTGTTTTTTGCTTTTTGCGTATGAACTCCGCCATATCGCATTCATTTACGTCAGTCTTTTGAGCTCTGAACGGCTCTTTTATCACCACAACTGGAACGACAGTTGCTGCGGATGGTGTAATAGTAATGTTAAGTGCGCATTTATTATAACTGGCATGAAAAATGCCGAAGAAAAAAATGTATCGTATTTTTTACATCGCGGATAATTGAGTGTTAATTAATCAAATGTCAGTGACGAAGGCGGGAATAATACCTTTTTTGCCCGTGATGAGCTTCACAAATATCTCTGAGAATAACGGCAAATAAAGTGGGGATAAGCGTTTGACATCCTCAGACGACAGGAGAATAATCCTGTGCGTTGGGTCGTTAGCTCAGTCGGTAGAGCAGTTGACTCTTAATCAATTGGTCGGCGGTTCGAACCCGCCACGACCCACCAACATCCTTTCAGATCAGCCTGTTACATCCCGTCGTTTTAAATCCTGCTTTTGTGATGACTCACTCAGTGGCCTGTCATGGTCATCAACATCCCTCTTAAATTAATATTTCCCCTACGCAGGAAATAAGCACAGGCGTGTCGTATTTAAATTAACCAACGGGCAGGGAGTCTTTTTACAACACAGAAAAGGCGGAAGGGAGGGAAGGGCATTGAAATAAGTCAGGCCCCTGATTGAGGCCGGAACAGGTAGCTGCGGGGTAATGCATCAATACATAATCGTGGTATTCGGTGCATTGCCATTTTTAAGTTGTTTCTGTACCCGCATGCACAGGCTGAAAATCAGCAGATGTACGTGCGTGATAAAGGTTCTTTCTTCGCTGAACTGGCTGCTGCGTAAGACGACCGTTTCTGAACGGTTCTGTTTGGCAACCAGTAGCTCAATCCCTATCTGACGGAATTCGTCTTCGTAATGCTGAACGATCCCTGCGGGTGCGATGAGTGTGTAGCTGTACATAATAATTCCTGACGCTGAGTTGAACGGCTGATCGGATAAATCTTAATAAGAGTATCAAATACCAGCACGAAGCGGTTAGCAATTCGGGTGGTCGATTTTTGTACGAATGTCACAGATTTAGCGGACTTTTTGCGGTTATGGCCGGTTGGCGGACGGAGGCTACCGGTTTTTTGTTGCCCGCAGCGCGCACACTGCTATCATTCGTTCATAAACTCAGGGAGATAACGATGAAAAAAACACTGGTGGCTTTGGCTGCTTTATTTTTAGCCGGATGCGCGGGTAACCCTTACGAACCGACGCTTCAGGTCAAGTCATCTTTCGCAAATGCCAGCGCGACACCGCCGGAAGGACAGACCCATATCCGCCTGCATCGTCTGGAACAGTGGTCGCTGGTGCCGTTCGAAAAAACCTGTCCGCTGATGGTCTTTTTAGACGGGCAGACTGTCGCTTCCCTGCACTTTAATCAGTACGTGGATCTGAACGTGCCAAACGGGATGCGCACCATTGATGTCCGGATTGCCTGTGCGCTGACGAAAACGACGGGTTCCATCACCGTTGATGCCAGTGGCAAGAGTATCAGCCTGGAAACAGATCGCAGCTTCTTCGGTACTTACAACATCCGCCCCGAAGGCAGCAGCAACTAGTTAAAATGAAAAACCCGCTGAAAGCGGGTTTTTTTACGTCTGCTGAAGATGAACCGGGGATCAGATATAGGGCTTCGACCATTCAAGGATCTGGTCGTGTTGCAGCGGACGCGAAAAATAGAAACCCTGCACAGAATCACAGTGAAGTTCCTCCAGACACAGCAAGGTGTCGTTATCTTCCACGCCTTCTGCCACCACCTGATAGCTCAGCGCGTGCGCCATCTCAATCATCGATTTCACAATCACTTTGCTCTTACTGTCATTACTGATGCCCTGAATCAGCGATTGATCCAGTTTCAGTGTGTCCGCCGGAATTTTTTGCAGGTAATTCAGGTTGCTGTAGCCGGCACCAAAATCATCCAGCGCAATGCTGATCCCCATCTGACGCAAGGCGTCCAGCGACGCCACGGCATGCGGATTGTTGGCCAGCGTCTGCGTCTCCAGACACTCGATTTCCAGCATCGACGGTGATACCTGATGCAGGATCAGGGCGGTATGAATGCGCTGAACCAGATCCTGTTCCACCAGATTATTAGCGGTCAGGTTAATGGAGACCTGAATCTGCGCGCCGCGCTTTTGCCATTCTGCAATTTGCATCACGGCCTGCGTGATCACCCAGTTGGTGAGCGGGGTAATCAGCGGCGTTTTTTCCGCCAGCGGGATAAATTCAGACGGCGAGATGATGCCCAGCGTCGGGTGTTGCCAGCGGATCAGCGCCTCAACGCCCTGAAATTTTTTGTCGGCCAGACGGATTTTCGGCTGATAAACCAGATGAAAATCTTCGCAGGACGCCACGGTAGCCATCAGATCATTGAGCAGGTTAAACGCGCGACGCTGGATAACGTCCGACTCCTGCTGATAAGGCATGATGAGCTGGTTATTGCTGATGGCTTCGTGCAGGGAGGACATCCCCTGGCGCATGATGTTTTCAGCGCAAGGCGAGGTGGACGAGAACACGGTATAGCCCGCGTGCAACCGTACATTGATCGGGATGTCACTGGTAATGCTTTGCTGGATTTTGGCTGCGGCGATTTCCAGCTGATTAAAAATTTCTTCCTGTTCGTCCAGACGCTTAATCAGCGCAAAGCGGCCCAGCATCAGGCTGTACACTTTGTCATTCTCATTCAGTTCGCTACGCAGGAAGGAACCGATATCTTTAAGAATGTTTTCGACTTTCGGAATGCCGATGGCGCGTCCGATGTCGTAGGCGTAGAGGGTGTCGAGGGTATCGATCAGGATCAGTAAACAGGGGGTATTGTCCGGTGCTTTGATCAGATGCGAGATATCTTCCATCAGACGCTGGCGGTTGGGTAACCGCGTCACAATATCCACAAAACTCATGGTACTGCGCGATTCGATGATATCGATGACAATCGCCGCCAGGTCCGACAGCATGTCGATTTCCTGCGCCGAAAAATCGCGAGGATGTTTATCCGCCAGACATAGGCTGCCGACCGCGAACCCGTCACGGGTGATCAGCGGCGCGCCGGCGTAGAAACGCATGCCTTCTTCGGCGGTGACCAGCGGGTTTTCGCAAAAACGCGCATCCAGCAGGGCGTCATTAACCACCATCACTGACGAGGAACGGATAGTGTAATCGCAAAACGCGATATCCCGCGCCGTATAACGCAACGCCGTGTTGGTTTTGGATTTAAACCACTGTCGATGCTGGTCAACCAGAGTAATGATGCAAATAGGAATATCAAAAATTTGCTGGGTAAGACGGGTAATCAGATCAAGAACTTCATCCGGATTGCCGTCTGCAATCTTTAATTTTTGCAGCGCCGCAAGCCGTTTCTTTTCATTTGAATTCAGAACCCTTTTCATTCTGTACGACCTCTGATCGCCGGACTGGACGCGTTTAGTTATGCACTATAGCGTGAGTCTGATTCATTTATCATTTTCTTTTTGTCCGTTTTGCGAGGGTTGCTGTCAGTTAGTCAGGCGCACGAAGTTATCGTTTGCGTACTATGGGTTTAACAGAGCTTTACCGCTGAACCGACATCATAAGGAAAACCGCATGTTAAACGACCCGTCGCAAAAGTACCGTCCCTTTCCGCAGGTGAATTTACCCGACCGTCAGTGGCCGGGAAATGTGCTCGATAAAGCGCCGCAGTGGTGCTCCAGTGATCTGCGTGACGGTAATCAGGCGCTGGCCGAACCCATGGACAATGCCCGCAAACGTCAGTTTTTTGATTTGCTGGTGCGCTGTGGTTTTAAACACATTGAGGTGGCGTTCCCCTCCGCGTCTCAGACTGATTTTGATTTCGTGCGCGGCCTGATTGAAGACAAGGTGATCCCGGACGATGTGGTGATCCAGGTGCTGACGCCTTCACGGCCGGATCTGATTGCCCGCACGTTTGAGGCGTTGAAAGATGTGCCGCGCGCCATCGTGCATTTATATAACGCCACCGCGCCGGTATTCCGTGAAGTGGTGTTCAATCAGGATCAGGCGGCAACCCGCGATCTGGCTGTGCGCGGCGCTCAGCAAATCCGTCAGTTATGCGAACAATATTCACAGACTGAATGGACATTTGAGTATTCGCCGGAAACCTTCTGTTTTACCGAACTGGAGTTTGCGCTGGAAGTGTGTGAGGCCGTCGCCAATGTCTGGGAGCCGGGCAATACGCGTCCGATGATCATCAATTTACCGGCGACCGTGGAAGTCAGCACACCGAATATTTATGCCGATCAGATTGAATGGTTCTGCCGCCATTTCAGCCGCCGTCAGCAGGTTTCCATCAGCGTGCATCCGCATAATGATCGCGGAACCGGCGTAGCCTGCGCCGAACTGGCGATGCTGGCCGGTGCCGACCGTGTGGAAGGCTGTCTGTTCGGTAACGGCGAGCGTACCGGGAATGTTGATCTCGTGACGCTGGCGCTGAATCTTTATACTCAGGGCGTTGCGCCGCAACTGGATTTCAGTAATTTGCAGGCAATAGTCGAAGCGGTGGAAGAATGTAACCAGTTGCCGGTGCATCCGCGCCATCCGTATGCCGGTGAACTGGTGTTTACCGCGTTTTCCGGCTCGCATCAGGATGCGATCAAAAAAGGGTTCGCGGTGCAGAACGTGTCAGACAATCCTGTCTGGCGCGTGCCTTATCTGCCGTTAGATCCGGCGGACGTCGGATGCAGTTATGAAGCGGTGATCCGCGTCAACAGTCAGTCGGGGAAAAGCGGGGCGGCCTGGCTGCTGGAGCAAAATCACGGGCTGAAATTGCCGCGTGGTTTGCAAATCGATTTCAGTAAAGCAGTGCAGCGCGAAACGGATACCCACGGCAAGGAGATGAGCACCAGCGATATCTGGCGGCTGTTCCGTCAGCGTTACGGGTTAACCGATCAGCCGGTGTTGAAATTGCTGAGTTACGATATCCGCAGTGATGAACAGAACGTATGCCATTTCAGTGCGCGGATCCGTTATCGCAATGAAGAACAGCATATTACCGGCAGCGGCAACGGTTTGTTGTCCGGGGCGGCAGATGCGCTGCGCCGCAGTTACGACGTGCAGCTGGAAATCGGCGATTATCATGAGCATACGCTGGGACATCAGAGCCACAGCCGCGCGGTGGCCTATCTGAGTTGTCAGGGGCGGTTGGGGGAAAACTGCTATGGCGTGGGCATCGACAGTGATGTCTCCGGCGCCTCGTTGCAGGCGCTGTTCAATGCCGCCAGTGCGGTTATGGCTGACTAAAATATTCACTGGGTGATACGCCCAGTGAACGGCGGAACATCGCGCTAAAGGCACTCGGGCTTTCATAACCGAGTGCCAGTGCCACATCTATGACCGACACACCGGCCGCCAGCTGGTTCAGGGCTTCGAGCAATTTGGCCTGACGAACCCAGTCACTGAAACGCAATCCGGTTTCACGCTGAAAGCGGCGCGATAGCGTCCGGCTGCTGATCTCCAGTCGCTGGGCGACATCTTCCAGTTCCCATGAAGCACACAAATCTGCGCGGATCTGCTGGCACAGGCTGAGCAGTTCCGGCTCTTTCGGTTCCGGCAGATGCAGCGGCAGCGTCGGCAGGAGGCGGAGTTCATCCAGCAATAATTCCATAATGCGCTCATCACGCCCGCCGGAGAGATAATCTGCCGGAATGGTTAGCGATGACAGGATCAGTTCGCGCAGCAGGGGAGAAATCTGTACCACCTGGCATTGGGCGGGCAAATCAGCCCGTGCCAGCGGATCGACAAACAGCGTCCGGGCTTTTACGCCGCCGATAAACCGCAGACTGTGCACGACATTTGCCGGCAGCCAGACACCGCGCCCGGGCGGCACCATCCAGGTGCCAAGCGAGGTATGCACTTCAACAATGCCGGACAAAGTATGAATAAGCTGCGAGCAACTGTGGCTGTGAGCGGGTTCGCTGTCGCCATGTTGGTAATCAATGGCCAGAGGCGCAATGGCCTGATGAGGGGCAAGGAAATGGCGATGCATGGATCAATGATGGTTCTGTTTTTTGGCATCTTCGACGGCTTGTTTCGCCTCTTCGGCCGCTCTTTCGATTTCTTCTTCGGTCAGTTGTTCTGAAACCTGGATCAGCTCACCCAGCCCGTCACTGATATGAACATCGTCAGCTTTGCTTTTGTTTTCTTTATTGTTTCCGTCACTCATGCGGTTGTCCTCAGGGAAGGGGGTCAGGGTATGATTGTAGCAGAAGTTCAGGGGAGGGGCTGAGGGGAAACAGAGTCTGTCTGGCGACAGACTCCGGAAGGCATTTACTGACGGTAAGCGAATTTGATCTGTTGCAGGGAGTTTTTGAACACTTCTGCCTGTTGCTCATCTTCCATCTGAGCGACAAAACGCTCCATGTTCAGCATCACTTTGCCGGCATCAGCCTGGCCGATCGCTTTGAGGATCAGGGTCAGGGTGGCTTTCAGGCAGGCGACTTCCGTTGCCAGTGTTTCAACGTTTGCTTCAGTCGTAAAATCGCAATTACTCATTATGTTTATCTCCTCAGGCAGGCTGCGGGGGCCGTGCTCCGAATTCCGGACAGTAGAAAAGTGGCCGCATTTTAGCATAGTTGGCACGTTTTAGTGCAGCATCGCCGGCAGGCTGAAAATCGTGCAACAAGAGAGTCATATAAGCCCGACAGAACGCGCGGTAAAGAATACTAAACATAATGGCTCAATGAGCCTTTCTCATGTTTATGTGCAAACTTATTCATATAAGCCATCGGCAATTCGTGCGATCATAAATAATAATCGGTTATATCATAGATATATGCAGGGTACGCGTTGGCGGTTAAATAGCCAGTGCCGCATTGTGGTTGTTTTAGTGCAGTAAAAAAGCCTGTGCTTATTTTTTTACTGCCTGAAAGAAAACGTAGCGGATGGGGCTTGTTGATTGATTCGGCTGGGTTTTTTTATAATTTATTAATACAGCTGATGGCACTTCTCATTTACATTCAGCAAACTAGTTTTTTGCAGACATTCCTTGGTCAGGAAGGCGGGATAGAGTAAAATACGCGGGCTATAATAAATAACTGTGTCTTCCTGATTTAAAAACACTGCCGATGTGCGGCAGTGGGGCAAGTTTGTTGATGCTGGCCTCTTATTGCCACCTTCTCTTCATTTTATAAGCTGTCTGAGAACACCTATTTTGTTCAGAACGTAAGACAGGCTTGAAGAACCTGACGGTGTGTCGCCCTTATTTTTTGGAGAATTCTCTTTGATTAGCGTTCTTCTTGTTGATGACCATGAACTGGTGCGCGCAGGGATCCGACGCATTCTTGAAGATATCAAAGGCATCAAAGTGGTTGGTGAGGCGCAATGCGGTGAAGATGCCGTCAAATGGTGCCGGACTAATGACGTTGATATTGTCCTGATGGATATGAACATGCCGGGTATCGGCGGGCTTGAAGCGACCAAGAAAATCGTCCGTTTCTCCCCAGATATCAAGATCATCATGTTAACGATTTATACTGAAAACCCGTTGCCCGCTAAGGTCATGCAAGCGGGGGCTTCCGGTTATCTGAGTAAAGGGGCAGCACCACAGGAAGTGGTGAATGCTATCCGTCTGGTGGATTCGGGTCAGCGCTACATTGCGTCTGACATTGCGCAGCAAATGGCGCTGAGCCAGATCGAACCTCAGTCAGAAACGCCTTTTGACTCCTTATCCGAGCGTGAACTTCAGATCATGCTGATGATTACCAAGGGGCAGAAGGTGAATGAAATTTCAGAACAACTGAACTTGAGCCCGAAGACGGTTAACAGTTATCGTTACCGGATGTTTAGTAAATTAAATATTAGCGGCGATGTTGAGTTAACCCATCTGGCTATCCGACATGGTTTGTTCAATACGGAGACTTTATCAGGCAGTGAGTGATGAGCGTTTCGACCCTAAAGCCTTTCTGAAAACGGTCACCAGCCAGCCGGGCGTCTACAGGATGTACGACGCCAGTGGCACCGTAATCTATGTAGGTAAAGCCAAAGACCTTAAAAAACGTCTTTCGAGCTATTTTCGTGTTCAGGTTTCCAGCCGCAAGACGGAAACACTGGTCAAAAATATTGCGCAAATCGATGTCACTGTCACGCACACCGAAACCGAAGCGCTGCTGCTCGAACATAACTACATCAAGCTGTATCAGCCACGCTATAACGTTTTGCTGCGCGATGATAAATCGTACCCGCTGATTTTTCTCAGTGCGGATAACCATCCGCGAATTTCGGTACACCGTGGGGCAAAACACGCCAAAGGCGAGTATTTCGGGCCTTTCCCTAACTCCTATGCCGTGCGTGAGACGTTAGCGTTATTGCAAAAACTTTTCCCGATCCGTCAGTGTGAAAACAGCGTTTACAGCAACCGTTCGCGCCCTTGTCTGCAATATCAGATTGGCCGCTGCCTCGGGCCGTGCGTCAAAGGACTGGTCAGCGACGAAGATTATAAAGATCAGGTGGATTACGTCCGTCTGTTTCTGTCAGGCAAAGATCAGCAGGTGGTCACCCAGCTGGTGAACCGCATGGAAGAGGCCAGTCAGGCGCTGCGTTTCGAAGACGCAGGCCGGATCCGCGATCAGATTCAGGCCGTGCGTCGCGTGACGGAGCGGCAGTTCGTTTCCGGCAACAGCGAAGATCTGGACGTCATCGGCGTGGCCTTTGAGTCAGGCATGGCCTGTCTGCATGTTCTGTTTATCCGTCAGGGCAAAGTGCTGGGCAGCCGCAGTTACTATCCGAAAGTGCCGGGCGGTACCGATCTTGGTGAAGTGGTGCAAACTTTCGTCGGACAATTCTATTTGCAGGGCAGTCAGCAACGCACCCTTCCCGGCGAAATTCTGCTGGATTTCAATCTGGCGGAAAAAGATCTGCTGGCGGACTCGCTGAGCGAAATAGCCGGGCGCAAGGTGCAAATCCAAAGTAAGCCGCGTGGCGACCGTGCCCGTTATCTGAAACTGGCGCGGACCAATGCATCTGCCGCGCTGACGACCAAACTGGCGCAGCAGTCCACCATCCATCAGCGGCTGGCGGAACTGGCAAAAACCCTGCATCTTGCGGAAATTAACCGCATGGAATGCTTCGACATCAGCCATACTATGGGCGAGCAGACGGTGGCCTCCTGCGTGGTATTTGATGGTAATGGCCCGGTGCGCTCCGAATACCGGCGTTACAATATTACCGGCATCACGCCAGGCGATGATTATGCTGCGATGGCGCAGGTGTTGCAGCGTCGTTATGGCAAGGCGCTGGAAGAGAACAAAATCCCTGATGTCATCTTTATTGATGGCGGTAAAGGGCAGCTCGGCATGGCGCTGGATGTGTTCCATTCGCTGAATGTTGAATGGGATAAATCCAAACCGCTGCTGATCGGTATTGCCAAAGGCGCCGATCGTAAAGCCGGGCTGGAAACACTGTTCTTCGTTCCTGAAGGGGAGGGGATTGCCTTACCGGCGGATTCCCCGGCATTGCATGTCATCCAGCATATTCGTGATGATTCGCATAACCACGCCATTACCGGGCATCGTCAGAAGCGCGCTAAAGTGCGTACCACCAGTGCACTGGAAGAGATTGAAGGCGTCGGGCCAAAACGGCGTCAGGTTTTACTGAAATACATGGGAGGCATTCAACCTTTACTGAATGCCAGCGTAGAGGAAATTGCACAGGTACCGGGTATTTCAATCGCATTGGCAGAAAAGATTCATAATGCGTTGAAACACTAAAGGCAATGTAGCAACATACTCATAATATCCACACCGGACAAACAGTTACCTTCGCTATGCAATTTAATATACCTACGTGCCTTACCCTGTTCCGCGTTGTACTGATACCGTTCTTCGTGCTGGCCTTCTACCTGCATTATCCGTGGGCACCGCTGGCCTGTGCGCTGATTTTCGTTTTCGCTGCGGTCACTGACTGGTTTGATGGCTATCTCGCCCGTCGCTGGAAGCAAACAACGCGTTTCGGGGCATTCCTTGATCCAGTGGCCGATAAAGTCATGGTGGCCGTTGCGCTGGTATTAGTGGCTGAGCATTTCCACTCCTGGTGGATTACGTTGCCTGCCGCGACCATGATCGCCCGCGAAATTATCATTTCAGCCTTGCGTGAGTGGATGGCCGAAATTGGTAAACGCAGCAGTGTGGCGGTATCCTGGATCGGCAAAGTGAAAACGACTGCACAGATGCTGTCGCTGGTCGCGCTGTTATGGCGTCCTGATGACATCGTGATCGGCGTGGGTATCGTTGCACTTTATATTGCGGCGGTGCTGACTTTCTGGTCAATGTTCCAATATCTGAACGCTGCGCGCCACGATTTGCTGGAACCCTGATCAAACTGACGTAAAAACCGTCAAACGATCGCATGAAGCTGATAATTTTATTGACTCAAACCGTCAGGTCAGTAGAATGCAACGCATCGGAAGGCAGACAGTGTTATGCCAGAAGATTAGCTAAAAAAATCAGTAGTTTCTGATTAAAGCGGGAATAGCTCAGTTGGTAGAGCACGACCTTGCCAAGGTCGGGGTCGCGAGTTCGAGTCTCGTTTCCCGCTCCAAATTTTCTTAAACTGATTCAATAATTGGTTTAAGTGCAAGACAAGTAGTAAGATTTAAGGCGCGTTAACAAAGCGGTTATGTAGCGGATTGCAAATCCGCCTAGTCCGGTTCGACTCCGGAACGCGCCTCCAATTTTCCCGGAGCCCGGGTGGTGGAATCGGTAGACACAAGGGATTTAAAATCCCTCGGCTTATGGCTGTACGAGTTCAAGTCTCGTCCCGGGTACCATGGGAAAATTTACAGAATAATCAAAAGCAATAAAGTAGTAATGTCGTTATAGCCACCTTCGGGTGGTTTTTTTATGCCTGAAATTCGCCCCTTCTTCGGTGTTAACTCAATTTTCTTTGTTTCTCTCTTTTTCTGTCGCTAAAGCAATTAATTTCGTCCATTTATTATTATATTAGCTTGCTTATTAATTTGAGGCATAAAGTGCCTATTATTCAAAAAAAGTTTGTATATAACTGTAAGCAGTGAGGAATTTACGTTAGGATGTTCTAAGAATAATCTCAAAGCGCTTTTGTTAGTGACGATATTTTCGCGACATTACCCCGTCTGTTCGTGTGCATTTTTGCATAGGTTTTTATGCAGGCCTGACACTATGACGGGGAGTGCCAGATATATTATTGGGTCATAATTACGTCAGTACGTAGTTGAATAATGGAACATTCAAATGAGCAGTCATAATACGTTACCGCAAGACCAAGTTACGCCTCTCCCTGTTCTGAACAGTCCTTTTGTAAAGCATGATGAAATTGACCTGTTTGAAATTTTCTCGGTAATAGTTAAAGCCAGGAAGTTTATTGTTTTAGTCACGGTTGCTTTTGTTATCGCCGGACTGGTGGTGGGCGCAATCTTGCCGCAAAAATGGACCAGCAGCTCTGTGATCATTGCCCCTGCCTCTGATGAATTCATGGGACTTGATGATTTAATTGATGAATTAAAAGTGGCCGGTGTTGATACCGGAATTGATTCAAATTATCTCCTCTCGACGTATATGCGTTATTTTGATTCACGGATCCTTCGTGACAACTATTTACAGCACTCTGAATACTTCAAAGCACTGATGCAGGAAAACCCGGAAGATCAGTTGCAGAAGCGCCGTTTGCTGGACGCGATCAACACCAATAATATTACGACGTTCAGCAGTGCTGATGATAAAGGGGCAAAGAAAGCCTATACCTATTATCGCCTGAACTTTTCTGCGAAAACCCCTGAGGCGGCAAAAAATCTGTTGCAGGGTTATATTGATTACGTCGAACAAGCGGTCCGGGCTGATATTATTTTCAAAATTAAACGCGCCACAACCTTAAAACTGCAAACAGAACAGCAATTGTTCGATTTAGAAATGCAGAAGGTGCAAAATGCCCGTGATGTGCGGATTAAAAAATTAAAATATGCACTCTCTATTGCAGATGCTGCCGGACTGAAGAAACCGGTATATTCCAACGGTGCGGTTATCGTTGACGATCCGGATTATGCTATCTCGCTGGGCGCAGATGCCCTGAGTCAAAAATTGAAAGTGGAAGAGTCTATTACCGACCCACTTACCATGAGCGTTGATCTGCGTAACAGCAAAATGAGAATCGACCTTCTGAAGAATGTGAAGATTGATAATGTTGAGTTCAAGCCGTTCAAGTATCTGCAGAAACCAGAAGTGCCTTCGAAAAAAGATGAACCGAAGAGAATGATCATCCTGGTGATTTTCACGGTCCTTGGGTTGATGGGCGCGATTGCCATGGCATTACTGCATCATCTGTCTGTGAAACGTCGGGAACGCGTGACGCTCTGAATGGCAATATGAATGTTCAGTTGATAAAAAAGGCCACTCACGAGTGGCCTTCATTCTTTTGCAGCAATAGCATCCGTCAGAAGAAACATCTCTGCGGGGAGAAGGATTGCGAAAGAGGAATTAAAACAGCCCCGAGGGGCGTTTTTAGGGTCAGAATTCACCCGATGAATCTGTATTGCTCAGCGCCCTGATGGATAAAGGCAGGTGGTAGTTTGGCTGGCTGGTGAAGAACGCCTGCAGAGCAACACGTTTCTTCCTGTCGATTGAGATCTCTTCCATGGTTTTGCGGAAGATACTGTAACGGCCACAAGAAGTGCAGGTCACAGTAACAATTTTCGCCGACATATTGACCGACGTCTTATTCGTGCTTTGACATAACGGACACTCATCTTGAGCGCTTAATACTGTGGAACTCATAAAACCTCCGGTTTTACTTAGAGCGGGCAGTAGTCTAGCACAAAAAGGCGTCAGTTGCTTAACGGTAATTTAATTATCAGTGGATTTCAGCGTCAACTCAGTGTAGAGGGCGTAAAAACCGCTGATGCGCCGCACAAAGTCTTCTGCTGTTTTCCCCGGACTTTCCTCCGCACATTCTTGCGTTACACTTAAAGAATTCATTCTTGTCATGGATTCTGATTCTGTATGTCTTCTGCTTTGTACCAGCGTATTGATGGCTCCGTTTACCGACAGATTTACATCGTTGGCGATCTGCACGGTTGCCTGAGCCTGCTTGAAGAGCAACTGGCGAAAATTGCTTTCGACCCCAGCCGCGATTTATTGCTTTCGGTGGGGGATCTCGCCGATCGCGGCCCGGACAGCGTCGGGTGTCTGCAACTGCTGAATGAGCCGTGGTTTGTCTGCGTCAGAGGGAATCACGAGCAGATGGCCATTGATGCGGTGAATGAAGAAAATATTCCCCGCTAGCTGCGCAATGGCGGCGACTGGTTCTACGCGCTGGACGAAGAGGCGCAGGAGCAGGCAAAAGCGTTGATTTTACAGGCCGACGCCTTGCCGCATATCCTTGAGCTGACCACGCGTAAAGGAGAGCGTATCGTGGTGGCCCATGCCGATTATCTTTCAGATGAATATATTTTCAATAAACCAATGGAAGGGTATGAGGTGATCTGGAATCGCGATCGGGTGAATGCGGCTCTCGCGGGACGTTATCTGCCGATCACCGGTGCGGATGCCTTTTATTTCGGCCACACCCCGGTGGAACACGCGATGCAATTTGCCAATCAGTTTTACATTGATACCGGTGCCGTCTTTGGGGGATATCTGACGCTGAAACAGCTGCAATGACCTCCGGTCTTTTGCGTGTTTGCGGTGACTGACGGGCAACGGTATAGTGAGCGGCTGCGAACCGGGAAGGCATGAGATAACATCATGGAAAATAAGCGTGAAGACAGGATCCAGCGTCTGCTGCTGGCCTTAAAAAAGACAGATAAAATTCACCTGAAAGAAGCGTCTTTACTGCTTAATGTTTCTGAAATGACGATCCGCCGTGACCTCAGTTCTGCACCCGCGCCGGTGATCCTGCTGGGCGGTTATATTGTGATGGATCCCGGCAATACCCCGGCAACGCATTATTTTGTCAGTGAACAGAAAACCCGTCAGGTCGCCGAGAAAAAACGCCTTGCTTCCCATGCTGCGAGCCTGATTCAGAATAACGATACGGTATTTTTTGATTGCGGCACCACCATGCCGTATGTGATTGAAAAAATACCAGAAGACCGGGTGTTTACCGCCATCTGTTATTCGCTGAATACCTTTCTGGCGCTGCAGGAAAAACCGCACTGCGATGTCATCTTATGTGGCGGCGCCTTTAAAGCCAGCAACAGCATTTTTACCCCCATCGGACGCAGCAGCGAACTGGACTTTATCCGTCCGGCGAAAGCTTTTATTTCAGCGGCGGGCGTCAGTCTTGAACACGGAGTGACCTGTTTTAATTTTGATGAACTGCTGATGAAACACCAGGCGATGGCGCGCTCTGCGCAAAGTATTCTGGTGGTGGACAGCAGTAAGTTTGATCAGGTTCGTCCGGCGGCGATTGCTCCGCTGGCGCGTTTTAATGTGGTGGTCAGCGACGCTGAACCACCACAGGAATATCGGGATTTTTGCGGTCAGTATGACATCACGCTGCGGGTTTAAGGCCCTCAGCGTATGGCCGGGATCTTTTCGACTGACTGATAAAAGACCACTTCCCAAATGCCATTTTTTGAGCCATCACTGAGATAATGCTCAAAGCAGGTTTTCCCGTCAGGGCGATAGCTGCTGCTGGCCAGCAACTGGGCGTAAAATTCACGCCAGGCTTTCTCAAAATTACCATCAGTAATGGTGGTGTGATACGCCGCATAGGTGCCTCCCGGCAATGTTTGCAACGTCAGCCCCTCCGCATCATCAAGAATAAAGTTGTCCGCCACACACACCGACGGATCGGCGCGCAACTCCTCTGCGGGCGTGGTATCAGGATTGTCATGAAACCACGTCAGCCATTCATTTTGTGGCTGATGATGTCGGGCAGCCCATTTCATCAATTGCTGAAAGCCGCTGTGGATGGACTCCTGATAAGGGCCGGTCACCCGATAACTCACCACTTTTTTCGCTGGTCTTTCTACGATTAATAATGCCACGATGATCTCCTTTTATCTGACATGCATTGAGTGGGTTCCCTGTTGAGCGTTAAGCAAATGCCAAACTATAACAGTTAGCCGCTTTACTCACGGTAACTGCTCTACGCGCTATAACAGTTGTCATGATAAAATTATGTAATCAGATTGCATTATAGTCGCGACGCAATGAGGTTATGAGATGGACGTAATCAAAAACGTATTAAACAGTGAAATTGATCGCATCAACCGTCAGGAAGGGCGCGATGGTAAGGCGCGGATCAACGCTGAGTTCTTCGTTAACCACCCGTGGCTGTGTCTGGCGATGCTGGTCGGGTACATCGCAGTGGGTATCGTGATGTACGTTTCTCCTTATATGGGCATCGGCTGGTTTATCGGCTTTACCGCTTTCCTGATCTTTATGTCCGCCATGTTGTTGCTGGAAATTAAACCGGTTTACCGTTATGAAGATATCGGCGTACTGGATTTGCGGGTGTGTTACAACGGGGAATGGTATTTCAGCCGTGAACTGCCCGCTGATGCCGTACAGACCATCCTTGCTGCCCCCGGTGTCAGTGCGCAGGTGAAAAATCGCATTGAATCGATTGTCCGCCATAAAGGTTTTGTCGACTTCTATGATGTGTATGATCTGGCGCGTCTGGAACGTCAGCAGCCGGATAATGCAGGAACCGCACAGTTAGCTCACTCATACCGCCCGTAAACATGGCAACAGGCCATGACGTTACCCTGCGTGCTCTGATAAAATAACGGTTGAACATCATTTTTGTGAATGGATCCCCAACACGAAAAGGGTGTGATGCCGTTACAGGAGCGACAGTGGAACGAATCAAACTGACTATTCATCATCTGCACAAAATCACTTCCGGTGAAAAACAAGATGCGCAGGCCACCGCACGCATTTATGCTGGCGATACGCTGCTGCTTACTGAAACCATGACCGGACAGGCCGTGCATTTTGATCGGTTCATTCGCGCTGAAAATGACAATGGCCAACCGTTGAGAGTGGAATGGGACAGCGATGGCTGCGCGGAAATGTCCGTGTCACGCGCTGAAGTGTGCCCTTGCTGCGGCGGTGATGCCTTACACGGTTGAATTAATCCGGTCCGGACCGCATGTAGAGTAAAAGCCGAACAGAGGTGAATGATGAAATTTATCAACAACGAATTTGAATACCGTCAGTGGATAATGGATGAAATATTCCAGGCGAGCGCGGTAGGCGAAACCTCTGAGTTTGCCGATCAGGAAGTGGATGATTTTATCTTTGATGCCCGCCCGGTTGCCTATCCTTGTGTGGCCGTGATGATCCAGACACCGGGCGAGCCGGGGGTGTGCGAGCCACGTTTCTTCTACAAAGAGCAGATCTTTGAGTGGGCACATAAAATGGGGTTTGGCTTCGACAGCTAACCGTCATGCAGGAACCCTGAGCGTGACTCAGGGTTCGGCCCCGCAGGCTCACATCCCGTCGTCAGACGTTCTTGCGATCGATTTTCTCTTCGCCCCAGAATAAATAATCGTCTTTAGTTTTTGCGAAAGCGATAGGCAGGACTTCATCGTTGCCTTCTTCCCAGATTTTCTGTGCCAGTTTCTCGTCGTTCTTCGCCAGCTCGAAAATAGCTTCTGCGATTTCGTGAGAGGTTTCACGGGTATTGGCCCAGGCTTTGATGTTTGACGTCGTCATCCGGTTCTCCTCGTATTGTGTTCGGAAGGTGTCTCCGTGACACCAACGTATTCACTATAACTATGGTTTCCCGACGGCGTTTATGCAAATCCGGCGCTGGCAGGGCACAAAAAAACCGGCACCGGACACGGCCTGTCGTTTATACTGAACGCGATTTTGAACAATTAAGGTGATGAGAATGAGCGACGATATTTTTGATTTTGACATTGATGCTGCACTGGAAACCGCTGAAGTCAAAGCGGCGGAAAAAGCAGCAGAAGTGCCTGAAGCCGTTCAGGATGAAAGTGACTGCGAAGGCTGTAAAATCTGATTTTGCACAACAAAGCAGCAAACAGAAAACCGCTTCGGCGGTTTTTTTGTATCTGTTATTTATTCTTCAGAACCGGTATTTCACTGAATTTCCTTTGCCGCCATAGCGTTGCAATGGCCTGTGCAGAACGCCGTTCTGTCGCAAATGTAAGGATACCGTCAGGGCATTTTTTTTGGGATAAATTCCTATAGAACAGGAAGATAGCTGGCGGTACTTTGTCACCACCTGATAAGCAGGTCGTGAGGTTCACAATGAAAAAACTGATTCTTGTTCTCGCCGTTTTGCTAACTTTGCCAGCTATCGCACAGGCAGACGTCGAGCTTGGCGTTAATATGCCGGGGCTGTCACTGCATATCGGTGACCGTGATGACCGCGGGTATTACTGGGATGGTGGTGACTGGCGTCCGCCAGGCTGGTGGGATCATCATTATCGTGATGAAGGACGGGGTCACTGGGTGTATTACGAACCGGCTCCGCCACCACCGCCGCACTGGCATCATGAGCACTGGCACGAAGGCCCGCCGCCGGGTTACTGGCATGACGGCCCTCCGGGACACTGGCGTGAAGGTCCGCCGCCGGGTCGCTGGTAGCAGAACCTGAATTATTGCAGTACAGGCATAAAAACAGATTTTGGGAACAGGGTTGGCAGTGGCGATGCAAAAGCATCCCCAATGTCAGTTCTGTTCCTTTTACGTTCCCCCCCCCGTTATTGATAATCCTTCTCTTTTAATAATCACCCCCTGAATATTAAATAATTAATTCATTCACATTAAATATATTTAATGTCCTGTTTTTTAATTAATAAAAGGGAAAATGCGAAGCAGGGCTTTTTAAGACAAATTGCTGCTTGCTTATATGCCTTAGTATGTTAATTTCTTGTTATCGGAACGGCAACGGATGGCTCGAACGCGATGCGTACTTGCTGAGACAGGCAGTCATTCAGGGATAGTGTCAGTCAGGTATGCACCCTGTCATTTACCGAGAATATCCCTATGCAATTGATTAAAAACGATTTCGAATACCGCACCTGGATGCTGGATACTTATTTCTATCAGGATAAAATTGAAGGCGATAAGTTGCTGACTGATGAGGAAATGGACGATTTCCTTTTTGAGTTCCGGCCACGTGAATACCCGTGTTTAGGTAATGTGACGCCATCGAAAGAATGCTCGCTCGAATTAGATATTACTTTCTTTTACCGAAATCATATTAGCGAATGGGCCGCGTCGATGGGCCTGATAAATACTAAATAACCGTTATTGCCTCAATTAAAAAAAGCGCCTCAGGGCGCTTTTTTACATGAAAATCAACGTGATTAATTACCGCGAACTTCAACCAATACCGGGCAGGGCGAACCGGCGATCACTTCCGCACTCACCGATCCTTTCATCATACGGCCAAAGGCTGAAAGCTGTCGGTGACCGATGACAATGACGGAAGCCTTTCTTTTCGCCGCCTCGGCCACCAGGGCTTCTCCCGCCGCACCGACAATCAGATTCCCTCTGGCGCTGATACCGGCCTGAGCCAGCGTGTCCAGTGCACGGCCCACCACCGCGCGCGCAGTATGTTGTTCCTGTTCCGCCGGGGGATAATCGACGATTTCGCCGGGGATATCGCCGTTGTTTTCCAGCGCATAAGATTCATCAATACAGCAGGTGACAAACACGGTCGATGCGCGATCTTTTGCCAACTGGCAGGCGAGATCAACCACAAAAGGGGACTGCTTCGAACCGTCTACGGCGAGCAAAATGACATCAAACACGGCAACTCCTTTATTTACGGCCCATTATTTGTTTTCACCCAACTTGCCGATTTCGCCAATCAGGGCAGTTTTGCATTCCAGTAACGCTTCGCGGATTTGCGCTTCCTGCGCGGCGCGGCGGGCGGTAGGGAACAGCACCGACACAGAATAACGTCCCAGAATGGTATCTATCGCCACCGCCAATGTGGTGACGCCACTGACGGTTTCGCCTTCTTCCAGCGCGATACCGCTTGCCCGCACCATCGCCACTTTTTCCAGCAGGGAATCAAGGGTGCGGACGGTATTCTCGGTGGCGGGTTCCAGCACATCACCGACAATAATGCGGATCTCTTCATCTGTTTTCAGCGACAGCAATGCGCGGCCACCGGATGTACTGTAAATCGGCAAATTCAGGCCGACGCGGGGCACCACGCGCAGTTCTCTTTCTGCCACAATGCTGTGGATATTGGCAATCTGCCGTCCGCTCGCGCGCCCGAGGGACACCGTTTCGCAGGTGATATCGCAAAGTTGACGCAGGAAAGGCGAGGCGATGGCGATCACATCGGTATGCACGGTAGACACCAGTTTCAGCAGCGTCGGGCCAAGTCGTACACCGCCGCTGCCTTCGGAGCGCACCAGACCTTCTTCAGCCAGCGCCGCCACGATCCGCTGCACGGTTGACCGCGGCAAATCCACGTCATTGGCAATTGCCCCGAGACTCATGCCTTGCGGGTGTTTCCCCAGCGCATTGAGGATGGTTGCTGCCCGCGAGATCACCTGGATCCCACCGCTGCGTTCTTCGTCTGCCGGAATGTCCTGAGCCATCATTTCTCCTTTATTCGCGTCGCGTGATCCATACCAAGACCCTGAAGGGTCAATGTAATGGCTCAACCGGGGAAAAACAATTTTTAATCACATTGCAATACAGTGCACCGTATTATAGTATTTTGCCGTGTATCGCAATGTGGTGCAATGCATCGAAATTTACGTGATGTCGATCGTCTTTGCTATCCCATGACACCAAACCTGCCTTCTCACTATCGCCGCATCCATAAGCGGTGGAGTTAACTATGAATCAGTCAATCACGACGGCGCCTGCCGCTGCGATGCCTGTGCCACCGCCTTTTAACCTCAGGCTGGTGATCGGGCTGTTGGGCGTGTTGTTCGCCTCGTTGTGTTCAGGCCTAAATGACCGCGTCACCGACATCGCTCTGGCGGATGTGCGTGGCGCGCTGAGTATCAGTACCGATCAGGGATCCTGGCTGATTGGTGTGTATCAGGCAGCGGAAGTGTCGGCAATGATGCTGGCACCCTGGTTCGCCATGACATTTTCACTGCGCCGTTTCACCATTTTTATCACGCTGGGATTTGTCCTGCTGGCGGCGGTGTTGCCCTACGCCCCGAATCTGCCGCTGTTCATCGCCCTGCGCGCGGTACAGGGTATTTTCGGCGGTGCACTGCCGCCTTTGCTGATGACCGCCGCCCTGCGTTTTATGCCGCCGCAATACAAATTATACGGACTGAGTGCGTATGCCCTGACCGCCACATTCGGGCCTAATATGGCGACCTCGCTGGCGGCGATGTGGACCGATTACGTCGGCTGGGAGTGGGTGTTCTGGCAGGTGATCCCGCCGTGCCTGCTGGCAACCGCCATGATCACATATGGTCTGCCGCAGGACCCGTTGCGTTTTGAACGTTTTAAACAGATGGATGTGGTGGGTATGGTCGCCGGGCCGGGCGGCATTTCCCTGCTGGTGCTGGCCCTGCAACAGGGTGAACGTCTGGACTGGTTTCATTCGCCCCTGATCACGATGATGTTTTTTGCCGCCCTCGGGTTACTGACCATTTTTCTGGTTAATGAATGGCATCACCCGTTGCCTCTTTTCAAACTGCAAATGCTCAGACGGCATAATCTGGCGCATGGCTTAATTACGCTGTTTGCGCTGATGTTCCTGTTTTTATCCGGCTCAGCGTTACCTTCAAGCTATATGGAGCAGGTGGGCGGATTCCGCGCCGTGCAGGTCGGGCCGCTGGCGCTGACCATTGGCTTACCGCAATTATTGCTGGCGCCGTTAGTCGCTTTTGTACTGACCCTGCGCCGGGTTGACAGCCGTTGGGTGCTGGCCTGCGGGCTGGGTCTGGTGGGGCTTTCCTGCTACTGGGGGACGCATCTGACCGGCGTCTGGGCGCGCGATAACTTCTATGTGATCCAGATAATGCAGGCTTTCGGCCAGCCGATGGCGGTGCTCCCCATCCTGATGAGTGCGACCAGCGTGGTGCAGCCGCAGGAAGGACCTTTTGCTTCAGCAATGTTCAATACCACCCGCGGGCTGGGCAGCGTGATGGGCGCGTCGTTGCTGGCGGTGTTTGTCAGCCATCGGGAGCAGTTCCATTCCAATATTTTGCTCAATCATGCGGGCAGCGTGAGCTATCTGCTCTCCCAGCCTTATGCCGGCGACAGCAGTTTCCTCGCGCCTCTCAACGGCAGCGGCGCGGCCATTTCGACCGAAATCCTGTCCCGGTTTTCTCAGGGCGTGAAACAGCAGGCGCTGGTGCTGGGGCTGGCGGATACCTACAGGGTCATCATCGGGCTGGCGTTGTTCCTGATCCTGCTGGCCGCTGTTTTGCCCAAACGCACCTATCCGCCTCAGTCTCTGGTGCAACGCCCGTGAGTGACGCATCGCCTGAAAAATGTATTCCACTAATAAAAAAGCACGAGAGAAAAGAATCATGATAAAAACCTCACCTGTCCGCCTGAGCTGGCTGTTCGCCATCGTGGTGGTGATTTTTCTGGTTGTGATGGCCTTTTGGATACTCAGCGGGGATAGCAGACCGGTGACCGACGATGCCTTTGTTTCGGCGGATTCCACGCTTGTCGCGCCACGCATTTCCGGCACCCTTGCCGATGTTTATGTGCAGGATAACCAGACGGTAAAAGCGGGGGAGGTGCTGGCACGCATTGACGACCGTGATTACCGCAATGCGGTGCTGACGGCGCAAGCCAGTCTTGAAACGGCGAATGCGCAGATGCTCAGCCTGACCGCGCAGCTGGCGAAACAACAGCAAACGATTTTGCAGGCGCAGGCTTTGGTCAGCGCGGATGCGGCCAGCATTGCTTACGCGCGTCAGAGCGCCGACCGTTACAAACGTCTGCTGCAAAACGGCTCGGGCACGGCAGATGCGCGTGATGAGTCTGATGCCAATTTGCGTTCGAAGCTGGCATCACAGCAAAGCGACATCGCTGCGGCGCTGGGAGCAGAAAAACAGGTGGACGTGCTGAAGGCTGAACAGGCGCAAGCGAAAGCGGCTATCGATTCCGCCACAACGGCGCTGGCACAGGCCAGACTGAATCTTTCCTACACCGAAATCACGGCGCCGGTGGATGGCGTCGTCGGCCAGCGTTCGCTGCGTATTGGCGGATATGTGGCCGCCGGCACGCGCGTTCTGGCTGTCGTGCCGTTGAAAAGTGCTTACATCGTGGCGAATTATTTGGAAACCCAGCTGGGCGATGTGCAGCCGCAGCAGCCGGTGGATATCAAAGTCGATGCCTTGCCGGGAGTGGTACTGAAAGGCAAGGTGGACAGCATTTCTCCGGCGACCGGCGTGACGTTTTCGCCGATCTCTCCTGACAATGCCACCGGGAATTACACCAAAGTGGTGCAGCGTCTGGCGGTTAAAATCGTGCTCGATGGCGAACAGCCTGAGGCGAAACGTCTGAAAGTCGGCATGTCAGTGATCCCTACAATCCACACAACGACACGCTGACCGACGCATTTTGCAACAAAAAGGCGACCCTGTTGATGCCGGGTCGCCTTTTTTATGCGTGCTTAATCAGGTTCAGGATGTCTGATTTTGTGGCGGATTGGCATCTGAAGGCGCTTTTTTCGCCGGATGCTGGGGCTTGCCTGAGAACAGGAAGCGCAGGATCGGGATGCGCTTATGGACTTCGTAAAGCAGGAAGGCAATCCCGAAGACAAACACCAGTCCCAGCCAGAATCCCAGCCAGTCGCTGTGAATTTTTGGCGTAATGAACGCGCCATAAATCAGCGTTAAAGGGTGGTGGATCAGATAGATAAACAGCGACGAATTCACCAGATAGGTGATCCACGGCGCCTGGAAATTTAGCAGGTAATGGCTGAAGGAGAACACGACATTTACCATCAGGATCCCCAGCAGGGTAGTGATGATGGCGTCGATTTCCATCGAATACAGCTGCGGGGTATTCACATGTTGATTGAACATGTAAGCCGCGAACAGGAAGATGCTCGCCACGCCCGCTGTCGCCGACGGTTTCAGAAACAGTTCTTTCAACCAGGAGAATTTATAAGCAAACGCGCCGATGACAAAAAATGGCAGATAAAACAATGTCTGCATCACGATGAAATTAAACGCACCGTTCGAAAGCAAACCTGGCGCAAAAAGATACAAGCCCCGGTTGAACGTCGCGTAAATTAAACCGATAAATAAAAACAGAATTGAGAGTTTTCCTAAACTGTTTGTATGCCGTTTTATTAATTCAATGCGACTGCTCTTAATTTCTTTAATAAATTTGAACAGGTAAAAACAAATACTGGTCAGAATAACTAATGTTAAAAGGAACCATAAATGGGAGACCAGTTCCCAGACGGTGACATTAATTTTCTGATAGAAATCCATCGCATCCCAGTCTGAGAATTTGCTGGTGTACTTCATCAGGAAATAGAGTTGCGGAAGCGTGATGAGCGGGAAGGCCGCCGCCAGCGGGATGGCGACCCGCTCCAGACGCACCTTCAGCCACTGCTGCGGGTTGTAGCGCTCATACAGCATATAAGAGAAGTAACCGGAAATAACAAAAAACACCTGCATCCGGAAGGCGTGGATCACGTCATTGAATATCGTCAGGCCGTGCGAAGGTATTGCACTGTTTACTGCCCAGATATGGCTGGAGTAAATCAATGATATATGGAAAGGAATACCCAGCAGCATCAAATATGCGCGGATGGAGTCTAAGAAAAACTCACGTTGTGGTTTCTGTGGTTTCATTACGTATCCGTTGTATGTAGCTCATCCTAATTTTAGAGCGTAATTTGTCTTTAGGGGTAATTTGCGACGTAAGCAAAAATGACCATCGTTGACATTAGTTTAGTTTCTAACCTTAAAACATGCCTTGTTATAGGACAAGTTTCCATAGCCGGAGTTTCAACGAATTGATATCCTTGTACCCTGTTGCGCTTAAACGGTTCATCAATGGCTGAACCATCGACTGCTCAAGTTGTCGGAAACCTGACACTTCCCTTAAAATAGTTACAGTGAATGAGTTAAGCGCACGTAAAGGAGACAAGGTGTCGGATAAAAATTTTTCCATAGGGTCACGTATGATCAAAGTCCGTTTGCTAAGTGCCGCAGTGTTGATGACCATGTTCACCTCATCTGCCTGGGCTTTTTCTATAGATGATGTTGCCAAACAAGCGAAGGCATTAGCCGATAAAGGTTACGAAGCGCCGAAAAGCAATCTTCCGTCTCAGTTCCGCGATCTCAAATTCGCAGACTACCAACAGATTCAATTCAATCATGACAAAGCGTACTGGAAAAACCTGAATACGCCTTTCAAGCTTGAGTTCTACCATCAGGGCATGTACTTCGACACGCCGGTGAAAATCAACGAAGTGACGGCTAACTCTGTCAAAGAAATCAAATACAGCCCGGATTATTTCAACTTTGGCAACGTTAAGCATGACGCTGACTCAGTGAAAAACCTTGGCTTTGCCGGTTTCAAAGTGCTTTATCCGATTAATAAAGCCGACAAAGATGACGAAATTATGAGTGTGCTGGGTGCCAGCTACTTCCGCGTCATCGGTAAAGGCCAGGTTTATGGCTTGTCTGCCCGTGGTCTGGCGATCGACACCGCGCTGGCTTCCGGCGAAGAATTCCCGCGTTTTCGTGAATTCTGGATCGAACGTCCAAACCCGGATGAAAAACATTTAGTCATTTATGCATTGCTGGACTCACCGCGTGCGACCGGCGCTTACCGTCTGGATGTGTATCCGGGTAAAGAAGCCACGGTTGACGTGCAGTCTCAGGTTTATCTGCGTGACAAAGTGGGCAAACTGGGTGTGGCACCGTTGACCAGTATGTTCCTGTTTGGCGCAAACCAGCCTTCGCCTGTGCTGAACTACCGTCCGGCGCTGCATGATTCCAACGGTCTGTCTATCCACGCCGGTAACGGTGAATGGATCTGGCGTCCGCTGAATAATCCAAAACACCTTGCTGTCAGCCAGTTCTCCATGGAGAACCCGAAAGGCTTCGGTCTGCTGCAACGTGGCCGTAGCTTCTCTAACTTTGAAGATCTGGATGACCGTTACGACCTGCGCCCAAGTGGCTGGGTTGAGACGCAGGGCGATTGGGGTAAAGGTAAAGTCGAGCTGGTGGAAATTCCTACTGCCGACGAAACCAACGATAACATCGTGGCCTTCTGGACACCGGATCAGCTGCCTGATGCAGGCAAACCGCTGAGTCTGAACTATCGTTTACACTTCACCCGTGAAGAAGAGAAATTGCACTCTCCGGATCTGGCGTGGGTTGAACGTACCATGCGTTCTACCGGCGATGTGAAACAGTCGAACCTGATCCGTGAGCCTGACGGTAGCGTGGCTTTCCTGGTCGATTTTGTCGGTCCAAATCTGAAAGCCCTGAAGAGCGACACTCCGGTGGCGTCTCAGGTCAGCGTAGGTGACAACGGCGATCTGGTTGAAAACTCCGTCCGCTATAATCCGGTAACCAAGGGCTGGCGTCTGACGCTGCGCCTGAAAGTGAAAGATCCGAAGAAAGCGATTGAAATGCGCGCTTCTCTGGCCAATGGCGACAAAACTCTGAGTGAAACCTGGAGCTATCAGCTGCCTGCAAATGAATAAGTCAACGCACTCTACTCATGATTATGTAGAAGCTTTGCCGCTTACTGATGAACAGAAAGCGGTGCTCACTCAGCAGCTTCCCGCTGCGGAAGAGCAGGCTTTTGCTACCGTACATCACCGCTTAGGCGGTGATGTGACTGCCTCTGTTAACGCGGCCGATCCTGATGCGCCTCTGGTATCAGTGAAAGCCCGTGTTGGCGCAAGCTGGCCGGATGCCCTGGAAAAGGGCACGCTGGATGAAGTCGATAACGAAGGGCGTACCATTGCCAGTGCGATGCCGCCGGTGAAACGTTCCAGCATGTTCCCTGATGTCTGGCGCACCAACCCGGTGGGCCGTTTCTGGGATAACCTGATGGGGCGCAGTGCGGCTTCCCGCCACACCACTTCACATATGCCAGAGTCGGAAAAACGCTGGCGTCATGCCGGTTCCGTGCGCCGTTACATCCTGCTGGTGCTGATGCTGGTTCAGACGGCCATCGCCACCTGGTACATGAAAACCATTCTGCCTTATCAGGGCTGGGCGCTGATCGACCCGAGCGATATGCTGAATCAGGACTGGCAACAGTCGGTTCTGCAACTGCTGCCTTACGTGTTGCAGACCGGGATTCTGGTGTTGTTCGCCATTCTGTTCTGCTGGGTATCGGCCGGTTTCTGGACCGCACTGATGGGCTTTTTGCAATTGCTTATCGGCCGCGACAAATACAGCATTACCGCGTCGACCAAAGGCAATGAACCGCTTAATCCGAACAACCGTACTGCGCTGATCATGCCGATTTGTAACGAAGACGTGGAGCGCGTTTTCGCGGGTCTTCGCGCAACGTATGAATCAGTGAAAGCCACGGGCGATCTGGATCAGTTTGATATCTACGTACTGAGTGACAGTTACGATCCCGATATCTGCGTAGCGGAACAAAAAGCCTGGATGGAAGTGTGTCGTGACGTCGAAGGTCATGGTCGCATTTTCTATCGCCGTCGCCGCCGCCGTGTGAAACGTAAAAGTGGCAACATTGATGACTGGTGCCGTCGCTGGGGCGGGGAATATGCCTATATGGTGATCCTCGATGCCGACAGCGTCATGAGCGGTGAATGTCTGACCGGTCTTGCGCGCCTGATGGATGCCAACCCGAACGCCGGTATTATCCAGTCTGCGCCAAAAGCGTCAGGCATGGATACGCTGTATGCGCGTTGCCAGCAGTTTGCGACCCGTGTGTACGGCCCGCTGTTTACCGCCGGTCTGCATTTCTGGCAATTGGGTGAATCCCACTACTGGGGCCACAACGCGATTATCCGCGTGAAGCCGTTCATCGAGCACTGTGCGCTGGCGCCATTGCCGGGTGAAGGTTCATTTGCCGGTTCCATCATGTCTCATGACTTTGTGGAAGCTGCGCTGATGCGCCGTGCAGGCTGGGGCGTGTGGATTGCTTATGATCTGCCGGGCAGTTACGAAGAGTTGCCACCGAACCTGCTTGACGAGCTGAAACGCGACCGTCGCTGGTGTCACGGTAACCTGATGAACTTCCGTCTGTTCCTGGTCAAAGGGATGCACCCGGTTCACCGTGCGGTATTCCTGACCGGTGTCATGTCTTATCTGTCGGCACCGCTGTGGTTTACCTTCCTGGCGCTGTCTACCGCGTTGCAGGTGGTGCATACGCTGATGGAACCGCAGTACTTCCTGCAACCGCGTCAGTTGTTCCCGGTGTGGCCGCAATGGCGTCCTGAGCTGGCAATCGCCTTGTTCTCGACCACCATGGTGTTGCTGTTCCTGCCAAAACTGCTGAGTATCGTGCTGATCTGGGCGAAGGGCGCGAAACAATTCGGTGGCGCATTCCGCCTGCTGGTTTCGATGTTCCTGGAAATGCTGTTCTCAGTATTGCTGGCGCCGGTGCGTATGTTGTTCCACACCGTGTTCGTGGTCAGCGCGTTCCTGGGCTGGGAAGTGGTCTGGAATTCACCGCAGCGTGACGATGACGACACCCCGTGGGGCGAAGCCTTTAAGCGTCACGGATCTCAGCTGTTGCTGGGTGCGGTCTGGGCTGCCGGTATGGCGTGGCTGGACTTGCGTTTCCTGTGGTGGCTGGCACCCATCGTCTTCTCTCTGATCCTGTCACCTATCGTCTCTGTTCTGTCGAGCCGTGCGACACTGGGGATCAAGAGTAAGAAAGCCAAACTGTTCCTGATTCCGGAAGAGTACGATCCGCCGCGTGAACTGGTGGCTACCGAAGAATACCTGACGCTGAACCGTTCGCGTAAGCTGCAAAATGGCTTTATGCACGCGGTCTTTGATCCGGGCTTCAACGCACTGGCGACGGCGATGGCAACCTCCCGTCACCTGTTGCGTGAGACGGTAGAAAACGGCCGTCGTGCTCATCTGGAGCATGCGCTGAAAACCGGTCCTAAGGATCTGGGCAAAGCAGATCGTCTGATCCTGCTGAGCGATCCGGTGCTGATGGCGCGTTTACACTCGGCGGTGTGGACGCAACCTGATCAGCAGGCGTGGAGTGCTCACTACGCGCAACTGCCGCGCAATGTTCAGGCATTCCCTGTCACCCAGACGCTGGAAGTGAAACCGGCCTGAATGACATTGAGTGAATAAAAACGGGCAGCATGTGCAAACATGCTGCCCGTTTTCTTTGTGGTGAAAGACAGGTTACTCTTTAGCGGGTGGCGCAGGAATATTTACCTCCTCTTAACAAAAGCGGGACGGTATGCGTGCTAAGCTGGCCGCGCTATTCAGCGCTCCATAAAGCATTTCTTTTGAATTGAATCGACAGGTTGGGTGAGTGATTAAACGGGTTATTTTTCGGGGATGTATAGTGGCATTTGCTGTGGCAACGCTGACCGGATGCGGCAGTATTATCAGCCGTACTGTGCCGGGGCAGGGACATGGCAACCAGTATTATCCCGGCGTACAGTGGGATTTACGGGACAGCCCGTGGCGTTACGTCACTGTCATCGATGTCCCGCTGTCGATGATTGTCGACACCTTCATGCTGCCGGTTGACGCCCGCCACGGGCCTTACGAATAAACCGGTTTAGTCGATATCACGTCCCGGATAATCGTCTTCGTCGTCCCATTCTTCTGCGGCCGCTTCGCCTTCCTCGGTATCCAGCGGCGGCTCATGCTGAAACTCACCTTCATCCCATTCAAACAGCGTGGCTTCTTCCTGCCATTCCTCTTCCAGTTCTATCTGGTCATAATCTTCGTCAAAGATCGCCTGCGCCGCGGCACCGCTGCGGAAGGTCAGCGCCTCGATGGAATCCCCTTCACCACTGAGGAATTCCGCCTGCCACATCACATCGCCATCCTGCATGATGTATTTTTGCAGATTGAACTGATCCGGCACCGGCTCTTCATCGCCGTGAATTCTGTCCTGTGCGGCTTCGAGAAATTCTTCGCGGGCGGCATCAATAGCTTCTTCAAGCGTTGCGTACATGCTCATTGTTGTCTCCTGAGGTGAAAGGAACAGATGTGCAGCAAATAGCGTTATTAATGAACAAGTAACGGCCATCTGACAGTGAAAAACCTGATTAAATGAGTGTTGTCGATAACTGGCAGGATGCAAGTTTTCAGATGAAAAACAGACCATTTTTTTCTGCTATCCTCAGTTTCTTGCTTGCGATGTTGCGGCGGTTTTAAAAAAGGGAAGTGGAGATGGTTTCACGACAAGCAGTATTACGGGTCGCGCGCCCGACGGATAATCTTGAAAAGATAGCCCGCATGTATTCGCAGGGGTTGGGTTTTGAAATAATCGGCAGTTTTAACGATCATCAGGGGTTTGATGGCGTGCTGGTCGGGCATCCGCAACATCATTATCACCTTGAGTTTACCCATCATCACGGTTCCCAGGTGGGGCGTGCGCCCACCGAAGACAACCTTCTGGTGTTCTACATCCCGGATAATCAGGCGTGGCAGACGCACTGTGAACAGATGCTGCAGGCGGGTTTTATCATGGTGCCTTCGTTTAATCCCTACTGGGATCAGTGCGGGAAAACCTTTGAGGATATTGACGGCTATCGCGTGGTGCTTGCGTTAAGAGACTGGGCGGCATAACCACAAATGTCAGCAGAATTTCAGCTTTGCAAAGGCTGTGGGAGGAGAGGGTAAAAGTTTAGCAAACCGGCTACACGGGAAGAGTTTGAGGCATAAAGTGACCCTGAATTCTCAAGATAAGGTTAATGCTATGACAACACTTTCCCGCGCTTTACTCATGCCGCTGTGCGGCCTTGGCGTGTTATTCAGCGTAGCAAGCACTGCCGCTGAAAATGTGCATCCTCAGCCGCCGGTGGAACAGCCGCACGGTATGCCGCCTTTCCATGGCGAGGGGATGCTTCCTCCGCCACCGATGATGATGGGCTTTTGCCATCCGGGGCAGTTATTCTGTGCCAGTGTTGCCAGCGAAAACCCGACGGAAACCATTCAGAAACTGACATCAGTGTTGCCTGCGACCACCGCAGGCAAACATTACGAAGTGCGCCTGGCCGTGGTCGAAGTACCTGATCATATGGCAATGCCACCGCAGCCTGAAAAAGCTAAGTAAACCTCTCCCTGTGACGCCGGTCGGGATTTAATCGACCATCGCCTGACGCGGCCGGCGTTGCAGACACCAGTACGAATACACTGCATTGAACAACACCACCAGCGCCGTCACGCAAAACACGGTACGGAATCCGTAACTGGCCGAAACCGCCGCACCCAGCAGCGGGCCGGTGACGTTGCCCACATCACGAAACGACTGGTTATAACTGAATACGCGCCCGGCCACCTGATTGGTGCAGTTATAAATCAGCAGGGTCTGTACGGCGGGGAGCAGTGCGCCATCGCAGGCACCCAGCATAAATCGCAAAATTCCCAGTTGCAGCGGCGTTTGCACAAAGGCCATCGGGATCAGCAGCAGCACCGATATCGCCAGCATGGCCACCAGAATGCGTTCCGGCCCGATCCGGTCGCCGAGTTTGCCCAAACGGGGCGCACTCATCAGGGCGGCGACGCCGGGCACGGACGCAATCATCCCGCTGATAAATGCCAGATTCTGGGTATCACCCGCCAGTTCCCGGACGTATAACGTCAAGATCGGGGCGATCGACCCCGTCGCCACCTGAATAATCAGCGTGGTCACGAACAGACACAGCACCAGCTTGGGATTTTTCAGTGAGGCAAACACTTGCCTGCGGTTCAGCATGTCTTTTTTGTTCACCGGCACAAACTGCTCGCGAATGAAATACAGCGTCATCAGGAAACACAGGAAAAGCACCAGCGCCGTGATGAAGAATACCGGACGTAAACCGTAGCTGTCGGCCAGCAGACCACCGACCAGCGGGCCGATCAGTGCGCCGCTCACCGCACCGGTTGACAGTGTGCCCAGCGCCCAGCCGCTTTTGTTTCGCGGGATCTGGGTGGCGATCAGGGCATTGGCATTGGGCACAAATCCGCCGAGTAAACCGAGCAATGCGCGCAGGATCAGGAACTGCCAGATGTTTTGCGCCACGCCCATCAGCGCCATGACGATGGCCATGCCGAGTGCGGAACGCAGCAGCATGATTTTACGGCCTTTACGGTCGGCGAGTCCGCCCCAGAAAGGTGATGCGATGGCTGAAAACAGGAAGGTGATACTGAACACCAGTCCCGACCACATATTCAGGGATTCATGGCCGGTGACGCCGAGGGTTTCTACATAAAGGGGCAGGAAAGGCATGATCAAACTGAATGCGGCACCGGTCAGGAAGCAGCCAATCCAGGCGACATACAGATTACGTTTCCAGTTTATGGGTTCTGGAGCAGTTTCAGGTTCAGAGGCCGAAGTCATAAAATACCGAAAAAAGAGGTCAGATTCGCTCTGGAATGACAGACAGAAACAAGGCAGAGCACAAGTAACAATCAATTGGCATGATAATTATGCGCCTAATTATCATTCACTTCAATGATGTTAACGAAGTGTAACAGGTTAAATAAGATACAGGTTAACGCGTGCGGGCGGGATGAAGAAGATCAACAGAGCGGGCGAAAACGCAAAAAAAAACGGCCAGCGATAAGGCTGGCCGCGACAGACACAGAATTAAAAAACAACCAAAGAGTCAGACTCAACAGATAAAACGGGTATCAGCGCAGGGCTTCATTTTTCATTACAGAGTAACGGCCGCTGCCCAGGAACATGATCACCAGACCGCCGAAGAAGTACAGGGCTTCGCCTTCCAGTCCCCATGCACCGACTTCGGTGACGGTGAAGAATTTACCGCCGACCACCAGGAAAACTGCCACTAAAATGTTGAATGCCAGAACCAGCGCCGCAGGGCGGGTAAAGATGCCCAGAATAATCAGTACCGGCGCAATAACTTCACCGATGTACGCACCGTAGGCAATAAAGCCCGGCAAGCCGTCCGCCTGTAACATTTGGGCTATCCAGCCCACGCCATTTTCCATTTTTGCCACGCCATGAAATAACACCAGAATACCGAAAGTCAGGCGTAACAGAAGCTTACCGAAGTTCTGATGATCAACTGCACGGGTAAAAGCGGAATTCAGTTTAGCCAACATAATACGTTCCTTTTAAAGGTAACATGCCTTCGCAGAGGCGAGGGGTCACGCGGCTCCAAATTCAGCGGAGTAATCACGTGGAGAAATTATGCAGAGAGTATTGGCCTAAACGGGGCGGGATAAAATCTGATAAGTTTGAAGAAGTCTGTGAAAAAAATTGATGAAGCAAATCAAAAAACCGGACCCGTCGGGAAAGGACCGGTTTTCGGGGATTAATCGCTGAGGGCTTTATAGAGTGAAGGTTCACCCTGCGGACGCGTTTTGAACCGGCGGTGCAGCCACATGTACTGTTCCGGTGCCTGACGAATTTCATCCTCAACCACTTTGTTCATGTAGGCGGCAGCGACCACTTCATCATCCAGCGGGAAGTCAGCCACCTGAGGGTGAATGATCATCTCGTAGCCTTTGCCATTGGCGAGGCGACGCGGAGTGAAAGGGATGATGGCGGGTTTGCCCATCCGCGCCAGCAGATAAGTCCCGGTGGTGGTTGCCGCTTTGTCGACGGCAAAGAACGGCACGAAGACGCTGGCGCGCGGACCGTAGTCATGATCCGGCGCATACCAGATAATGTCGCCTTGTTTGAGGCTGCGGATCATCCCTTTGAGATCTTTACGATCCAGCATGCCTTTATTCGAACGCATGCGGCCTTTGGTCTGGATCCAGTCCATCAGCTTATTATCGTGCGGACGATACACCCCGACGCCAGGATTATGGATGCCGAAAATGCGTGCGCCCAGTTCCAGCGTCAGGAAGTGGACACCAATCAGCAGCACGCCCTGTTTGTTGTCGCGTGCGCGCTGAATATGCTCCAGACCGCTGACTTTAAACCAACGCTCGATGCGCCAGTCAGGCCAGAACCACGCCATGCCGGTCTCAAATAATCCCATCCCCACGGACTCGAAGTTTTTCACCACCATGTCTTCCCGCTGTTCCGGGTGCATGTCGGGGAAACACAATTCGATATTGCGTTGAGCGATTTTGTAACGGCGTTTCAGGAAGCGCATGGAGAAGCGACCCAGTCCGGTACCGATGCGATAAATCACCGGATAAGGCAGTAATACCATTGCGTACAGCAGCCCCAGACCCATCCAGGTGAGCCAGTAGCGTGGGTGCAGTAACGAACAGTTAAAGGTAGGTACCTGAGTCATAGATTCTCTGCGTCAATGTATCGAAGTAGAAAGTTTATAAGCTCTGTCTAGTGCAGCAGCCTGCCACAGAAATACGGCCACATTTCAATACGAAATGCGCATTGTCCGATATCTTTTGCAGCAAAGTGACACATTGTGGCACTTTTTTTGAATGAGGTGAAAATTCACGGCACTAATACCTCATTTTACTTATGGATTGTCTGAATGGAAAACAATGTGGTTTCTTTATGAGCAGGCATTCATTTTTCTACGGCTCACCGCTCAAATATCAGCAGAGAAGCCCTGTTTGTCAATGAAAGGGCAGCCCTGAAGGCAGCCCTTGTGATGCGGGGATTATTTCGGCAGGAACAGGCCTTTCACACTGTGCGGTTCGCTGCGCCAGTATTGTTTCGGTGCCGCGACTTTCGCACCCAGTTTCGCCGCCGCATGCCACGGCCAGCGCGGGTTATACAAAATGCCGCGTGCCAGTGCGATCATGTCCGCCTGTCCGGTACCGATAATCGCTTCCGCCTGCTCCGGTTCAGTGATCAGACCAACGGCAATCACCGGCATCCTGACATAGCGTTTAATGCCGTCCGCAAACGGCACCTGATAATTCGGGCCGACGGTAATTTTCTGATGCGGACTGAGGCCACCGCTGGACACGTGAATATAGCTGCAACCCAGCTCATCCAGGGCTTTGGCGAGTTCAATGGATTGTTCCAGATCCCAGCCACCGTCGACCCAGTCGGTGGCGGAAATACGCACACCGATGGGTTTTTCTGCCGGAAATACCGCGCGGATTTCCTGGAAAATTTCCAGCAGCAGGCGCATGCGGTTTTCCAGTGACCCGCCGTACTGGTCGGTACGCTGGTTAGAGAGAGGAGACAGGAACTGATGCAGCAGATAACCATGCGCGCCGTGCAACTCCAGCAGATCAAAGCCCAGACGGTCGGCGCGACGTGCGGTGTCCACATAGGCTTTTTTCAGTTCAGCGATACGCTCCGCTGACATCGCCTGCGGGGCTTCAGTGCCTTCCGCGAAGGCCAGTGCTGAGGGTGCAACCGCCTGCCAGCCGCCAGCGGATGACGGGATTTGCGCGCCGCCGTTCCACGGTGCCGCGCAGGAGGCTTTACGCCCGGCATGTCCGAGTTGCAGGCCGAGGGGCATATCGCTGTTTTCGCGCAGGCCGGTCACTAACTCGTTCATCGCGGCTTCGGTGACATCATCCCATAAGCCTAAATCCTCAGCAGAAATACGCCCGACGGCTTCTACCGCGGTCGCTTCGAGGATCAGTAAACCGGCACCGGAAAAGGAGAGTTGCCCGAGGTGTGCGTGATGCCAGGACGTGGCTTTCCCTTCGTCGGAGGAATACTGGCACATTGGCGCAATCACAATGCGGTTAGCGAGCGTCAGTTCCCCTAACGTAATAGGTTCAAAAAGCTTACTCATGTTTCATGCCCCTTAAAATTCAGCGTGGTGAATGGATTGCAAAAATGGATAACACCTAAGAATAGGTTATCGCATTTCAAAAAAGGACAATGATCAGCAGGTGTTTTTCTTCAGACGAATTTGCAACGGGAGATGTCCTCATTGTTGCTTTAATGTATAATCTTGCCGCTTCAAAAGTAGCTATTCGGTACCCAATAGTTAAATTCCCCTGAAAGACAGGAACGTACACCATGCCAGTGTTACATAACCGTATTTCTAATGAGGAACTCCGTGCGCGCATGTTGGCTGAAACTGAGCCGCGCACCACGGTTTCTTTTTATAAGTATTTCCAGATCGAAGATCCGAAAGCCTTCCGTGATGCCCTGTACATCAGCCTGACACGCCTTAACGTGTTTGGTCGTATTTATGTGGCAAAAGAAGGCATTAACGCGCAAATCAGCGTACCGCAAAGTCAGTTTGAGGCGTTTAAAGCTGAGCTGTTTTCCAGCCATCCGGCGCTGGACAATATCCGTCTGAACGTCGCGCTGGAAGATGACGGCAAATCCTTCTGGGTGCTGCGTCTTAAAGTGCGTGACCGCATTGTGGCGGACGGGATTGAGGATGCATCATTTGATCCGTCGAACATCGGTGAGTACCTCAAAGCCGAGCAGGTTAACGCCATGATCGACGACCCGGACACGTTGTTTGTTGATATGCGTAACCACTATGAATACGAAGTGGGCCATTTTGACAACGCGATAGAAGTGCCGTCTGACACCTTCCGCGATCAGCTGCCGATGGCCGTTGATATGCTCAAAGAAGACAAAGACAAGAAAATCGTGATGTACTGCACCGGCGGGATCCGCTGTGAAAAAGCCAGCGCCTACATGCTGCATAACGGTTTTAAAAACGTGTATCACGTGGAAGGCGGCATCATCGAATATGCGCGCCGTGCCAAAGAGCAGGGCTTGCCGGTCAAATTCAAAGGGAAAAATTTTGTCTTTGATGAACGTATGGGCGAGCGTATCTCGGATGATGTGATCTCACATTGCCATCAGTGCGGCGCGGCCTGCGATAGCCATACCAACTGCAAAAACGACGGTTGTCATCTGCTGTTTATTCAGTGTCCGACCTGTGCAGCAAAATTTGACGGTTGTTGCAGCGAAATCTGTATGACCGAGCTGAAGCTGCCGGTTGAAGAGCAACGAGCCTTGCGCGCCGGTCGTGAAAACGGGATTAAGATTTTCAATAAATCCAAAGGCCTGCTGCAAACCACCATGCATATTCCGGCACCGGAAAACGACTGACCAGCACCGGCATAACAAAAAGCCCTGAACAGCAATGGCCGTTCAGGGCTTTTTTGTGGGCGCAGTGAATTACTTCTCCTGTACGCCTTCGACAGAAATGATCAGCTCAACATTCTGCGATGCCGGACCGAGATCGGTCGTGATGCCGTAATCCTTCAGTGCGAGGGTGCCTGACGCTTCAAAACCTGCACGGTATCCGCCCCACGGATCCTTGCCCTGACCGAGCAATTTCGCCTGAAGTGTCAGTGGCTTAGTCACACCGTTCAGCGTAAAGTCGCCGGTCACGGCCAGATTTTCACCTTCCTTTGTCACCGATGTTGATTTGAACGTGGCTTGCGGATGTTTGCCAACATTCAGGAAATCCGCGCTGCGCAGATGCTTGTCACGCTCGGCATGGTTGGTAAAGACGCTGGTGGTGTTGATGGTCACATTCACTTTATCCGCCGTGGGATCTTTCTCATCAAAGGTGAATCCGCCATCGAAATCGTTAAAGCTGCCGTAAAGCCAGCTATAACCTAAGTGTTTGATACGAAATTCAATAAAGGCGTGCTGACCTTCTTTGTCAATCTTGTAGTTCGCTGCTGACGCGGTACCGGCGGCCAGTAACAGCGACGCCAGTGTTAAACCCAGAGTGGTCTTTTTCAACATGGTTATTCTCCGTTTATCCATAATGTGAACTGCAAAAGTAAAGAGCCGGTTCAGCGCCCCAGCATGCGCGTCAGGGTGCTGTCGCGATCGATGAAATGGTGTTTAAGGGCGGCAAGGGCATGGAAACCTGAAACAATCACAATGCCCCACGCCATCCATAAATGCAGCGTGCCGGCGATATCAGCCTGTTGGTCGAGGCCGGACAGGGTGGCGGGGATTTCAAACCAGCCGAAAACACTGACCGCCTGGCCTTCCGCAGTGGAGATCAGATAGCCGCTGATCAGGATGCCAAACAGGCCAACAAACAACAGCACATGCGCCAGCCAGGCGCCGATGCGGGTTTTCGCGCTGTAACTGTCCAGTGATTTCGGTGGCGGGGAAATAAACCGCCAGGCAAGACGAAATACCATCGCCGCAAAAATCAGGATGCCGATACTTTTATGTAATTCCGGCGCCCGGTGGTACCAGGTATCGTAATAACCCAGTCCGACCATCCATAAACCCAGCGCAAATAAGCCATACACGGCCAACGCCACCATCCAGTGGATGATGATGGAAATAGAACCAAACCGGGCCGGGGTATTTTTCCACAGCATAGGGTGACATTCTCTTCAGAATTAATATTTCTGGAAAGTAAACATTTGGAAACATCCTTGCAAACATTTATTTTCAATTTGAGCAATTAAGTTAACTCTTTCATTATTTTTGATGCTAATTGCGTTGTTTTATTCAATGGTTTCGTTTTTGTTTAAGGATAAGGCAGGGAATTATCTGATGCTCAGGCAGAATGCGGGTTTGTAAGGTTTTGTCACTGTCGGTAAAGTTATTCTTAGAACTAAAAATTTGAGTAAAAATAACAATCACAGGCGTGATTAATAATATTGGGTGTTTTGGGATGTGCTGAAAATATTACGCGTTGAATATCAATATTTATTAAATAAAGCGTAAAGAAATGACAGGTTAGTCATTCATCTGATCGAGATCAGTTTATGACGGCCAGTGCTATTTATAATCCTTTTAAAATCGTATTAGGATTTTCTTTATAGATTAATATTTGATGTTTGCCGGTGCATGCGTTTTTAATGAAATCAGAAGCGCGGCATCCGACATCACATGGAGAGTGACATTATGTTTCCTGCAATTCATCGCTTTATCGCTATACCAGCACTGATGGCATTATTTCTTTCCCCTCTGGCCGTGGTGGCTGCACAGCCTTTGCCCACGGTTGCGACCACGACCATTCAGACCCAACCGGACGGCGTCAGCCGGACATATCTCGGCCGCCTCGAGGCCGTTCAGGCGGTGAATATCACCAGTCGTACCGAAGGCTTTATCGCCCGCCGTGCCTTTGAAGAAGGGCAGTTTGTGAATGCCGGGGATGTGCTGTATGAAATCGAACCCGCGCTGCATCAGGCTGCCGTCGCACAGGCCAAAGCACAACTGGACAGCGCCAATGCTACCGCGCGGCACGCGCAGACCCATCTGAACCGCATACAGCGTCTGGGCGATGCGCGTACCGTCAGCCAGTCTGACGTCGATACCGCGCTGGCCGCCCGTGATACCGCCCGCGCCGCCGTCGCACAGGCGCAGGCCGCGCTGAAAACCCAGGAATTACAGCTGAGCTATACCCGCATTACCGCCCCGATTTCCGGCCGTATCGGCGTGAGCCATTTTCACACCGGCAGTCTGGTGAATCCGGCCAGCGGCGCACTCACGGAAATCGTCCAGCTTGATCCGGTGCGCGTGGTGATTTCGGTGAATGAGCGCGATGTGCTGAGTGCCAGCCACAGCAGCGGCACGCTGGAAGACGCTTTTTCTGCCAGCAATATGACGCTCTCTTTGCGCTTATCCGACGGTTCGCCGTACATGAATGCGCCGGTACTGGAATCTTTAGGCAACCGTATCGATGCCCAGACGGGCACATTGCCGGTCAGGCTGACGGTGGCCAATCCTGACCACCGTCTGTTGCCGGGAGGCACGGTGAATGTGGCGGCAGAACCCAATTCCGCGCATAAGCTGCCGGTGCTACCGGCGCAGGCGCTGCAGCAAAACGCGCAGGGGCATTTTGTCCTGCTGGTGGATGCTGAACAGCGCGTGGAGGCAAGACCGGTGCGCCTCGGTGCGCAGACCGGTCAGGGGTATTTCGTGACGGACGGTTTGCAGGGGGGTGAAAGGGTGGTGACCGACGGCCTGCAATGGATCCAGCCCGGCATGAAGGTCAATGTACGGGGCGAAACAGACGCCTCAAACGCCACGGCGCAGAAACGTTAAGGAATAACAATGCTTCAGCAATTTATTAAAAGGCCCCGCTTCGCGGTGGTGATTGCGGTGGTGACCGCGCTGATCGGGGCGGTTGCGCTCAAGGTTATTCCGGTGGAGCAATACCCTGATATCACGCCACCGGTGGTGTCTGTCAGTGCGGTTTATCCCGGCGCCAGTGCGCGGGACGTGGCGGAATCTGTCGCCGCGCCCATTGAAGCGCAGGTCAATGGCGTCAGCAACATGTTGTATATGTCGTCCAACAGCGGCAATAACGGCAGTTACTCGCTGACCATTACGTTTGCCAGCGGCACCGATCCGGACACTGCCGCCGTTGAAGTGCAGAACCGTATTTCGCAGGTCAGCTCGCGGCTTCCGCCGGAAGTGCTGAGCACCGGCGTCTCGGTGCGTAAACAGGCATCGAATATCCTGATGGGGATCAGCCTGCTTTCTCCTGAAAATACACATGACATGTTGTTTATCAGCAACTTTGCCAGTATTCAGCTGCGTGATGCGCTGGCGCGTGTGGACGGTGTCGGCGATGTGCGGGTGTTCGGTTCGCGTGACTACAGCATGCGCATCTGGCTGGATCCGCGCAAAATGGAAGCGCTGGATGTCAGCAGCATGGAAATCAGCGCAGCCATCCGGGACCAGAACGTACAGGCCGCCGCCGGGCAGATTGGTGCATCGCCAAGCCCTTTGATGCAGCAGCAAACCCTGACCATCAGCGGCGCAGGGCGTCTGAGTTCGCCGGAAGAGTTTGGCAATATTATTGTGCGGAAAAATGCCCACGGCGGGTCAGTTCGCTTACGCGATGTCGCCCGCATTGAACTGGGCGCGCAGGATTATCAGGTCAATGCGACGCTGAATCAGACGCCGTCGGCTTTCCTGTCGGTCTATCCCGCGCCGGGCGCCAATGCGCTGAATGTAGCTGAGGCCGTACGCGAAGAGATGTCGCGTCAGGCGCGTAATTTCCCGGACGATCTGACCTATGAAATCAAATTCGACTCGACGCAGTTCGTCAGCGCCACACTGGATGAGATTGCGGTGTCGCTGGTGCTCACTTTTATCGTCGTGCTGTCGATTGTTTATCTGTTCCTGCAAAGCGCCCGGGCAACCTTTATTGTCGCATTGACCATTCCGGTCTCTTTACTGGGCACCTTTGCCGTGCTCTACGCCTTTGGCTATTCCGCCAATACACTGAGTTTGTTCGCCATTATTCTGGCGCTGACGGTGGTGGTCGATGATGCCATCGTGGTGGTCGAAAACGTCGAGCGCCTGATGATGGAAGATCCGTCGCTCGGGCGCGTGGCGGCCACCCGTAAGGCGCTGAAACAGATTGCCGGGCCGGTTATCGCGACGACGGTCGTTTTGCTGGCGGTGTTTGTGCCCATCGCGGTGCTGCCGGGCATTACCGGCGCGCTGTATCGACAGTTTGCGGTCACACTGTCGGCGGCTGTTGTCCTCTCAAGTATCAACGCGCTGACGCTGACGCCTGCGTTATGTGCAACTCTTCTCCAGCCGCGTCCTGAAAAACCGGCGCGGGTGTTCCGTCTTTTCAATCAGGGACTGGACAGGGCGCGTAATGTCTATGTGCAGGCCACGCGACATATCAGCAAGCATGTGCTGACCAGCGTGGTTGCGGTGCTGGTGATTGCCGGCGCTTGCGTATGGGGTTACAGCAGCCTGCCAAAATCTTTCCTGCCCGATGAAGATCAGGGCTACTTCTTTGTGAATGTGCAGTTGCCTGATGGTGCGTCGCTGAACCGCACCGACGCCGTGCTTGGCGACATGCAGCAAATTCTGCAAAAAGATCCGGCGGTGGAGGATGTGATTGCCATCAGCGGCTTCAGCCTGCTGAGCGGCGGCAGTTCGCCAAATGCCGCTTTTGGCATTGTGTTGCTGAAACCCTGGGGCGAGCGCAGCAGCGTGGATCAGGTGATCGGACGTCTGCAACCGGCAATGGCGGGCATTCCGTCGGCGATGATCATGGCGATCAATCCGCCCGCCATTTCCGGGCTGGGGACTGCCTCCGGACTGGATTTACGCCTGCAGGCATTGCAGGGACAATCGCCGCAGGAACTGGCCGCAACCGGACAGGCGCTGATTCAGGCCGCTAATCAGGATCCGCAACTGAGCCGTGTGTTTACCACCTTCAGTGCGTCCGTGCCTGAAATTGCATTAAGCGTGGATCGCGACCGCGCCGCGTTGTTGCAGGTGCCGGTCAGCCGGATTTTCGGCACATTGCAGACATCACTTGGCGGCGTCAACGTCAGCGATTTCATTATCAATAACCGTCTGTTCAATGTGCAGATGCAAAATGAAATGGAAGATCGTCAGCGCGCCGACCAGATTGCCACGCTGACGGTACGCAGTGATAACGGCTCGCTGGTCAGTATGGGGAAAATGGTCGAACTGACGCCATCTCTTGGTGCGCCATTTATTACCCAATACAACCAGTTTCCGTCACTGGCGATCAGCGGTTCAGCGGCGCCTGGCGTGAGTTCCGGTGAAGCCATGGCGCAGATGGAGGCCATTCTCAGCGAGAAACTTCCGGCGGGCTACGGCTACGAGTGGACCGGCATGTCGTTGCAGGAAATTCAGGCAGGCGGTCAGGCGATCCTGATTTATGCCGCCGCCTTGCTGTTTGCCTATCTGTTCCTGGTGGCGCAATACGAAAGCTGGAGTATCCCTCTGGTGGTCATGATTTCAGTGATTTTTGCGGTGTTTGGCGCAATCGGCGGTCTGCACATGGCAGGGCTGAGCAACGACGTATATGCTCAGATTGGTATGGTGCTCCTTATCGGGCTGGCAGCGAAAAATGCCATTCTGATCGTCGAGTTCTCAAAAGCCAGAAGGGAAGAAGGGGCGTCGGTTCGCGAAGCGGCACAGGATGGCGCAAAACAGCGTTTCCGCGCGGTAATGATGACCGCGATCTCCTTCATTCTCGGGGTGTTACCGCTGGTGATGGCGACAGGCGCGGGGGCGATGAGCCGTCATATTATTGGTGTCACTGTATTCAGCGGCATGTTGCTGTCCACGACAGCAGGGATCCTGTTTATCCCGGCGTTGTATGTGCATATCCAGCGTTTACGTGAATGGGTGAAATCCCGCTGAGGATCCGCAACATCAGGAGAAAGGTTTGCGCAAAACGATCGTAACGACTCAGGGCCTGAAAATGGTGGTCATGATGGCCATGCTGGTGGTGATTTTCGCGGGCATCAAATCGGCAGCTGACATCATCGTGCCCTTTATTCTTGCGCTGTTTCTGGCCTTTGTGCTCAATCCGCTGATTGTTCTGCTGGAAAAATGGCGGGTGCCCCGTGCGCTCGCTGTTTTACTGGTGGCGACGCTGGTGATCTGCATGATGGTCTTCCTGACCAGCAAGTTGCTGGTAACGCTCAATGAATTTGCCCGTACCTTGCCGCAATACCGCGGGCTGATTGTTGAGAAACTGAGTGACATTGAAGCCTGGTTTCCGCAAGGCGAGCTGACGTTATCGCCAGAACAACTCGCCAGCCATATTGATCCGGCCGCAACTTTGAATCTGGTGAGTAAGCTGATCAGCTATTTGTCGAATGCGATGGCGGGGTTGTTCTTACTGCTGATGACCGTCGCATTTATGCTGCTTGAAGTGCCGCAACTGCCCTATAAAGTGGAACAGATGTCGGATGATCCGGGGAAGGGGATGGCGAATATTCAGCGGGCGCTGGACAGCGTGACGCGTTATCTGGTGATCAAAACGCTGATCAGCGTGGTGACCGGGTTGGCGGTGTGGGCACTGCTCGCCGTGATGGGGATCCGCTTTGCGTTCCTGTGGGGGATGCTGGCGTTTGCGCTGAATTACATCCCCAACATTGGTTCTTTTCTGGCCGCTATCCCGCCGATTATCCAGGCATTTTTGTTCAACGGTGTCAGCGAGGGGTTGATTCTGACGGGGGGGTATATCCTGATTAATCTGGTGTTTGGCAGCATCATTGATCCCCGCATTCTCGGACGTGGTCTCGGGTTGTCGACGCTGGTGGTGTTTATGTCGTTGATTTTCTGGGGATGGCTGATGGGGCCGGTAGGGATGCTGCTTTCGGTCCCGCTGACCATCGTGCTTAAAATCGCCCTTGAACCGACCGCTGCCGGACACAAAATTGCGGTGCTGCTGGGGGACGGCCCCCCGAAACGCTAGCGTGACGGTTGATCTTCAATACGCTGGGCCAGCGATTCGATACTTTGCAAGGCGGTCATCAGTTGCTGACGCGCCGGTAAATCCAGACCATCAAACAGGCGGTCAATGGCTTCCTGTTTCGGTTTCCTCACCTGCTGCAAAGCCTGTTTCCCGGCATCGGTCAGTTCCAGCAGTTGTGAACGCCGATCCGTCGGATGGCGCTTGCGCAGCAACAGCCCGTCTCTGTCCATCGCATCAATGGCATCGGTAATGGTTCGCGGCGATTGTTGCAGCGCGATAGCCAGTTCCGCCGGGCGGCAGGTGCCTTCGTGGGCAATGGCCGTCAGCAGCTTTTCGCGCGCCAGCGACAGCCCTTGCGCCGACATAGCGGCATCGACTTGTTTTCTCATTAAGCGGATCACGGAAAGCAATGTTTCGGTGATTTCTGCGGGGGTGGCATGTGCTGATGTAGGTGTCGTCATTTTATGAGGTTGCTCAAGATAAGTCTGCTAAGCTCAACGCTATTGTAGGCCTCTGAGATCATAGTGCAACCCGCGCTGAAAAAATGCCCCGCTAAGCAGGGCATATTCAGTGAAGTATCAGCTAAAGGATTTGTATATCTGCTGTAAATCGTCTTTGATCTGACGGCTGATCGGCGTGGCAGAAATATCATCAATCGGCCAGAACATGTACTTGATCAGGTTGTAAATAAAACAGAATTCCAGACGATTACGGACTTTGATTTTTTGCGCCAGATGACGCTTATGTACATACACCGTACGGCTGCTGATATTCAATTTTCGGGCGATGCGGTAGTTCGGCATTTCCGACATCCAGTAACACATCACCAGAATTTCCTGATCACTGAATACCGTTTTCGGGATGGAAAAGTTATTTATCGGTGTAAACGATTCGGGGTCTAATGCTATCTCTTGCAATAATGCCGTCAGTGATTGTTTGTTAAGAATAAAAACTTCGCGGGTGACAGAAATCGGTGTATCGCAATCAGGATAATTAGCATCAATATAACAATATATCCGCGCATTATGGCGGAACTCAAAGAATGCTTTTAACTCTTCAGATAATTCCGCATTATGACAATGCGTTGTCATATTCACTAGAATGATATCTGGTTGGAACTCAGGAATAATATTCAGTGATTGAGAAATATTCACAGTATCAATCAGATCAATGCTATTATTCTCAACAAGATAAGAGAACATTCCGAGACGGGTAAAACCACAGGGTTCGATTATACAAAGTTTCATATCACGTCCTTGTCATGCGTATCATTACGCGATGGAAACCACTCCTGTGATTTCTGCGTCTAGCATATTTTTTTTCTATAATGCTGTCAATTCGGAAAAACCAGTCTATTGATCTTGTTCAAAGTGAAATTAGAAAATTGCCCTCTCTGAAATATAATGACAACCCTCGTTAAATATTCACGAGGGCTGAAACATTCTTACATTAACTGAAGCGGGAAAGAGCGAAAGGTTTAAGATCGAAGGGAATAGGATGATTGTTACCGAAGTGAGTAACGATTTCACCTAATACGCTGGCAAATTTAAAACCATGCCCGCTTAATCCTGAAATGACCAGCGTATTTTCCCGCTGCGGCAGGGTATCAATAATGAAATCCTCGTCGGATGTCATATCATAAGTGCATGATGCACCGCGTAAACTCACCCCCACGCCCGGCAGGAAATGACGGAAGAAATTAAAGGACTCGGTGCCATCCTGAGCGACACTGGCAAAAGGTTTACGCTGTTCGGGTTCCGTTATCCATTGGCCGCCATTATGTTTTCCGAGCTTTAATTCATCCTTCACTGAGGGGAAACCGTAGTACTGATCGCCCTGCTGAGTTTCCAGTGTAAAAGCGGGAAAGTGGTTTTCTTCACTGTAGCGGCCATCGGCATGGAACCAGGCAAAGACTTTACGTAACGGTCTGACCGGCAACTCAGGCAGGAGTTTGGTTACCCAGGTGCCAGCGGTGACAACCAGCTTAGCTGCACGGTAAACGCCGTCGAGGGTTGATACTTCAACGCCGCCCTCCGGCCAGCTGATGCTTTCAACCGGGCAATTAAACAATTGCGCACAACCCGCTTCGCGTGCCAGACGGATATAGGCAGTGATCGCTATTTCACTTTGCAGATAGCCTGATTCCGGCTCGTAAACCCCACAGTAACCGTCCGGCACCGTAAACAGCGGCCATTTTTCTCGGATTTCCGCCGCGCTGAGCGATTGCGTATTCAGCTGGTAAGTTTCTGCACTGTGTTTCACATTGCCAATGAATTCAGAATGTTCAGGGCCGATATTGAGCACGCCGCTGCGATGAAATATCTTATCGCCACTTAATTCTGCCAGCTCATTCCAGAGGGTTTGCGCCCTTAACAGCATCGGCACATAGCGCGCACCTTCGCCGTAGGCGTGGCGGATAAGACGGGTTTCACCATGATGGCTGCCTGACTGATGCGGTGGCATTGCGCTGTCTATCATCAATACTTTTAATCCGGCGCGGGTGGCGTAGTAGCCTGCCGCTGACCCGACCGAACCGCTGCCTACGATAATGAGATCGTAATCCATAATTCAAACGTTCCTGTGGTGAGATTTTTAACAAACTGGCTACGGGCATGATAGAGAGTTTCAGGCGGGGAAGGCAAGCAGGGCAGAAGCAAAGAAAAAGGCACCAGGATGAGATCGCTGGTGCCTCAGGCAGGGAGGTAAAGATTAGTGTTTTCGGTGATCACTGTATTCGTACTCATTCGATTCGATCTTTTCGATGCCGGCCTCAAGAATGTTAATCAGTTGCCGCGCAACGTCGGTAGTTAACCATAAGGTTCTGTCTACCTGAGCATCCTCGGGTGTCTGGTCTTTTGAAGACAGGTAATGAAGACGTATCATCATGGCGTCATAAGAGTCGACGGTACTGATATCCCAACCAACAAGCGGGTGTGTCTGAATAACTTCATCATTTCTGTCCATATAGACCCCTTATATTGTAGTGACTGTCGTGAGTGACTATCTGAGGATCAATGCGGCTCATTATCAGGTGAGCTTTTTCAGTATAAACAGTTAAATCATTTTAGGGAGGGGTTTGAGGGTATTTAATTGTAAATAATTTGTAGCGGTTATTTATCCGCCAGAATAATCCTAAGATTAAGCGAAATTTTATTTTTATGATGGCTGTTTTTTATGCAGTAATGAGGAATAAAAAACCGGACTGCGACGCCCGGTGAAATACAGAAATAGCCTTGCGGCGTGGTTTTAATAAACCTGATTATTATAAATAGGGTGAAGTAAATGAATAGCTTTTCAGAAATTTCATAGAGTTATTCATCATTCTGATTCGAAAACCAGTCATCTGCGCTTTCCCAGGTTTCCTGGAGAATTTCTTCAATAAGGTCGCGATCCGTTTTTGCACCGCCCAGTACCGACAAGCTATTTGCCCCGGCATAGCGGACCTGAATTTTATTTTCACGGTCGGAAAACTGTTTGTTAATTCTTTTACTCAATTCACCCGATAACGCGTCGAGTGCGCCGGCAGGCAGAGGCTTGGTTTTATCGATTGTGACTTCAACACGCATAGGACCTCCTGAATAGATTTGACTGTATATTTATACAGTCAAATCATGTCGGGCGCAATAAGCAGATGAAGAGAAATCGAATTTACATCGATGTCACTTTCCAGTTCAGCGTCTGACCGGCGAGGAAGGGCACCACTGACTCGTCGCCAAGGGCAATTTCTTCAGGCTGTGTCACTGGTGTGCGGGTCAGTTCAATGAAATCCTCGTTCAGCGGCAATCCATAGAAACGCGGGCCATTCAGGGAACAGAAGGCTTCGAAATGCTGCAGGGCATTCATCTCTTCAAATACCGTCGCATAGGCCGACAGCGCCAGGGGCGCATTAAAACAACCCGCACAGCCACAGCTGGATTCCTTACGGCCTTTGGTATGCGGGGCGGAATCGGTACCGAGGAAGAAACGATCTGCGCCGCTGGCGATAACATCACGCAACGCTTCCTGATGTATGTTTCTTTTCAGGATCGGCAGGCAGAACAGATGCGGACGCACACCGCCCACCAGCATGTGGTTGCGGTTGAACATCAGGTGCTGGGGTGTGATGGTTGCGCCGAGATATTGATTGCCGGAAAGCACATACTGCGCGGCTTCTTTCGTGGTGATGTGTTCGAAGACCACTTTGAGTTCCGGGAACTGGCGACGGACCGGATCCATCACTTCATCAATGAAACGGGCTTCACGATCAAAAATATCAACATGGCTGTGTGTGACTTCACCGTGGATCAGCAAAGGCATACCGATTTTCTGCATGCGCTCAAGCACCGGATAAATCGTTTTGACATCGGAAACGCCATGCTGCGAGTTAGTGGTCGCATTCGCCGGATACAGCTTTGCTGCCGTAAATACGCCCTGTTCAAAGCCACGGGCAATTTCATCCGGATCCAGAGAATCCGTCAGATAACAGGTCAGCAACGGTGTGAAGTTATGCCCGGCAGGCAGCGCGGCCATAATGCGTTCGCGGTAGGCGAGGGCTGCTGCGACCGTGGTCACAGGTGGCGTCAGGTTCGGCATGACAATCGCGCGACCGAAGACTTCACTGGTGAAAGGTAACACCGTACTGAGCATGTCATCGTCACGAAGGTGAATATGCCAGTCATCTGGGCGGCGGATTTTCAAAACTTGCGGTGTGGCGGTCATCAGGCAAAACTCCGGCATTGAGAGACAAGATAGAGAGATCAGGTGCGGTAATGGGAGCATTAACGGCGGGGAACAAGAATAAGCGTAAAAGCGTTGTGTTGCATCTGTTAAATAAAGTCTGTATTGAAATCAATGTGTCGAAAGGTTCATAGTGGGAACAGATTTTAGTCGAAGTGCTTCCCGGTACGCCCCGAAGCAAGACCAAAAAAACAGGAGAACCATTATGGAAATCAGAGTTGTTGCCACTATTGTTGCCAAAGCAGACTTTAAGACAAAAGTGACAGAAGCGTTGCTCGAGGTCATTGAACCCAGCCGACAGGAAGTAGGCTGCCTGCAATATGAGCTGCATCAGGATCTCGATAACGACCGTACTTTTGTATTCTATGAGCGCTGGGCTTCAGAAGATGCACTGAATCAGCATAACAAGACCACGCACTTCCAGACCTTTGCGAAGAGCCTTGAAGGTAAGCTTGAAGAACTGACCATTCGTCGCTTAAAGACCCTGGCCTGAACCCTGCGTCTGGTGAGATAACATGTATAAAAAAACCCGCCGAAGCGGGTTTTTTAGTGCTGTGAGTCAGCAATTATTCTGCTGGCATCTCAGGTTTGGTCGCCGGTGCTGTCGCAGTGGTAACGGCTGCATGGCCGCCTGCTGAACCTTTACCATCAAAGTTGAAGTCTGGACGGATCCAGTCACTTTGACGCGCAGGTTCCTGCACATAAGCTGGCGCTGGCGCTTTGGTCATCGGCGCGGTTGCGTGATGTTTGAAGCGAGGCGCAACCACTGCAGTTTCAGTCACAACTGCCGGAGCGTCGACAACAGGTGCCGCTTCCACGACCGGCGCAGTTTCTGCCGCTTTCACTTCAGCGACAGGTTCAGCTGGCTGTTCAACGTTCACTTCAGGCGCGACAACTGGCGCAGGTTCCTGAACTTCTGGTTCAGCGATAACCGGGGTTGGTTCCACCACTGCAGGCTCGTGCGCTTTTGGCGCAACGTGAACCACAGGAGTTTCTTCAACAGGCTCAGCGGTTTCAGGCTCAACCAGAACCGGTTCATCGGCTACAGGCTGCTCTGCATCAACCGGTGCGGTTTCTGCTGGCGTCTCTTGTGGCGCGGCTTCAACGACGTTCGCAGGTTCTGCGGCGGGTTGTTGTGCCACTTCTGAAATTTCTGCCATTACCGGCGTATTTGCCTGAGCAATATCAACCTGCTCAGTCAGCACTTCAGCCGTCTCAGTTTCAGCAACCTGCTGTTCAGAAGACTGAGCAACCGGATAGGTGATCCAGACTTTGCCTGATGCCATTTCCGGAGAAACAAACGCACCGGCCAGAGGCATCGGAGACTGTGTCGGGTAACGCTCATCACGATAACGGCGACGACGCTGACCGCTCACACGCAGATGGCGCGGCGAACGGCGTGAACGACGTGGCATCCCATTTTCACGGGCGTTGTCATTCTGGTTTTCATCGCTATCGGCAATGTTTGCCGCTTCTGCATCAGACGGTTCCTGCTCTGCGATGGCAACTGCCACAGCTGCAGGGCGGGTGCCGGTGATTAGCAACTGCGCAGCCGCTTCTGCTTCGTGATCGACTTCTTCTGACTCGAAGCGGATTTTCTGCGATAACTGACGGCGCTGACGGCGTTGAGCCGGCTGGCGATCTTCCTGTTCCGTTTCATCGGTAACTGGCGCTGCCACTTGTTCAACGACGGCCACGTCCTGAATCTTCTCTTCAGTCTGTGGTTTACGTTTGTCTTCAGAACGGCGACGTGAACGTTCACGACGAGGTTGTTGCTGCTGCTCTTCACGAGAGGCAGTTTCAACTTCTTCGCTACGGGTTTCAGTCACAACAGGTTCCTGATTGCGACGGTTACGACGCTGATCATCACGCTGTTCGCGATTATTTTCGCGGTTATCACGGCTTTCACCACGATTATCACGATTATTCTCACGACCTTCGCCACGGTTGCCGCGATCGTTGCGTTCGCCACGTTCACCGTTGCGATCACGACGTCCGCCCTGACGGCGTTGGTTACGGCGTTCGTTATTACGACGGTTATCCGTTTCTGTCGCTTCCTGAGTCTCTTTCGGCGCTTCAACAGGTTTCACTTCCTGCTGTGGCTCCGGTGCGAACAAGCTTTTCAGGCCACTCAGCAGACGGCTGACGAAACCTGATTTCTCTGCCACAGGGGCTGCCGGAGCATTGACTGTGGTGGTGCGTGTTTTCACTGGCTCGTCGGTAACGGCAGGTTCTTCAAAGCTTGACGGTGGGGCTTCGCTTTGCAGAGCAAACGCAGCCAGAGCCGGTTGCTCAGGACGACGACGCTCAGCCGGCAATTCTTCAGAAGGTTGCAGCATCTCAGCTTCATGGATCTGCGGAAGCAGATAGCTGAGTGCAGAGATTTCTTCGCCTTTACGCACACGCAGAACGTGGTAGTGCGGAGTTTGCATCTGATCATTAGGCACGATCACTGCACGTACACCGCCCTGACGTTTTTCGATGGCATTCACCGATTCACGTTTTTCGTTCAGCAGGTAAGAAGCGATAGGCACCGGAACGATGGCATGCACTTCTTTGGTGTTTTCTTTCAGCGCTTCTTCTTCAATCAGACGCAGAATCGACAGTGACAGAGATTCGTTGTCACGGACGGTACCTGTACCTGCACAACGCGGGCAGATATGGTGCGTAGATTCACCCAGTGACGGGCTGAGGCGCTGACGGGACATTTCCAGTAAACCGAAACGGGAAATGCGACCGATTTGAATACGGGCACGGTCCTGGCGAACGGCATCACGCAGACGATTTTCCACTTCGCGCTGGTGGCGAACGGGGGTCATGTCGATGAAGTCGATAACAATCAGGCCACCGAGGTCACGCAGGCGTAACTGACGGGCAATTTCGTCTGCGGCTTCAAGGTTGGTGTTGAACGCGGTTTCTTCGATATCGCCGCCGCGGGTGGCGCGTGCGGAGTTGATGTCGATAGCGGTCAGTGCTTCGGTGCTGTCGATAACAATCGAGCCACCAGACGGCAGGCGGACTTCACGCTGGAAAGCGGATTCAATCTGCGATTCGATCTGGTAATGGCTGAACAGCGGAATTTCGCCGACGTAGGGCTTAATTTTGCTGCTGAAGTCAGGACGGCCCAACGCGGCGATATGTTCTTTTGCCAGGTCGAGGATTTTCGGGTTATCGATCAGGATTTCGCCGATGTCCGGACGCAGATAGTCACGGAAGGCGCGAACGATAACGTTACTTTCCTGGTGGATCAGGAACGGAGCAGGGCGGCCTTCAGCGGCTTTTTTGATCGCATCCCAATGTTTGAGGCGGAAAGTCAGGTCCCACTGCAGGGCTTCGGCAGATTTGCCGACACCGGCAGTACGCACAATCAGACCCATGCCGTCAGGCAGTTGCAGGGAAGACAATGCTTCTTTCAGTTCAGTGCGGTCGTCGCCTTCAATACGGCGGGAAATTCCCCCAGCGCGTGGATTGTTTGGCATCAGAACCAGATAACTACCGGCCAGACTGATAAACGTCGTCAGTGCTGCGCCTTTATTTCCACGCTCTTCTTTATCTACCTGAACAATGACTTCCTGACCTTCGCGCAAGACATCTTTGATGTTCGGGCGGCCATGAGAAGAATAATTGGCAGGGAAATATTCGCGGGAAATTTCTTTCAGAGGGAGGAAACCATGTCGTTCCGCGCCGTAATCTACGAATGCCGCTTCCAGACTGGGTTCAATGCGGGTGATTTTACCTTTGTAAATGTTCGCTTTTTTCTGCTCATGGCCCGGACTTTCAATATCCAAATCATACAGCCGCTGTCCATCTACAAGGGCAACGCGCAACTCTTCTTGCTGAGTCGCGTTAATCAACATTCTTTTCATCTTAACTTACTCATTATTATTCCATTATTGACAGAGCTGCGGGCAAAATGACCTCATGACCGGGTAAACCGTTGGCCCCGAGTCTTCTCGCAAATCGTCAACCTCACGGCTGTCGCTTGCATAGGGGCGCATTATTTCGGTAAGTCTGCTTTTGCTGTATTAAAGGCACCAGCGTTGTGAAAGCAGCACTTTTATTAGGGGAATAGCTTCTGAATTTACGTTAACAGATCTCATTCCGTATGCCGGCCAAGCTGCAACCCGCAGCCCGCTAATTGCTTGATTTCACATTACGTCTTACGCCATTGCTGCGTTTTTGTGCGATCAGGCAAATCTATAATTCCTGCGTTTTCCCTAACTTAAGAGAAACAACGCCGAAAGTGACTTCATTATTCCATTGCAGGCACTGTGATAGCAAGGTGACTTTTCCCAAGCAGGTAAGATATTTACCTCAATGAGAGATGTGCCGCATTGTCTGAACCTGAGCTTTCTTAAAAAACAGGGGGTGTGGGAAGGTTTTCCTCGGCTGTTACTGGTAAAGTAAGAGTTAAGCACATAAAAATCAGTGGCGCGAACCGTGCCGGATATTTAGAATCGCGAGCCATGAAAACTGAGAATCCAACTGTACAATTAATCCCCATTTCTGAAGATGAAGCCGGTCAGCGTATCGACAACTTCTTATTAAAAATCCTAAAGGGCGTGCCGAAGAGCATGATCTATCGCATCGTGCGTAAGGGTGAAGTGCGGGTCAATAAGAAAAGAATTAAACCGGAATACAAATTACTGGCCGGTGATGAAGTGCGTGTGCCGCCTGTTCGCGTGGCTGAGCGTGATGAAGCACCGGTATCTGCCAAACTGGATAAAGTCGCTGCGCTGGCTGATTGCATCTTATATGAAGACGATCATTTGCTGATCCTCAACAAACCGTCCGGCACCGCTGTGCATGGCGGCAGCGGATTAAGTTTCGGTGTCATTGAAGGGCTGCGGGCGCTTCGTCCGGAAGCACGCTTCCTGGAACTGGTACACCGTCTGGACCGTGATACTTCCGGTGTTTTACTGGTCGCTAAAAAGCGTTCAGCACTGCGCTCCCTGCATGAGCAATTGCGGATAAAGAGCATGCAGAAGGATTATCTGGCGCTGGTCCGTGGTGAATGGCCGTCGCACTGCAAAGTGATTCAGGCGCCTTTGCTGAAGAATATTTTGCAAAGCGGCGAGCGGGTCGTTCGGGTTAATGCGGAAGGTAAACCTTCTGAAACGCGCTTTAAAATTGAAGAACGCTATGAGTTTGCCACGCTGGTGAAAGCCAGCCCGGTGACCGGCAGAACGCATCAGATCCGCGTACATGCGTTGCACGCTGGCCATCCGATTGCGTTTGATGACCGTTATGGTGAGCGTGATTTCGATGCAAAACTGTCCGGAACCGGGCTGAATCGACTTTTCCTGCATGCAGCTGCGCTGCGTTTTGAACATCCGGCTAGCGGTGAAACCATGCGCATTGAGGCTCCTATGGATGCCAAACTTCGTAACTGCCTGAAAATTTTACGCGGCAAAGCAACTGCTCGTTAAAAAGATCAGCTTATAAAGAGGCGCACTGGTTGCGCCTTTTTTTATGCCTCGCACTTAACGACTTTCAAGCAACGGATTGATGCCGTGTTCGCGCAGTAAGGAGAGCAGGGCAATCAGCGGCAACCCGATGAGCGTATTCGGGTCGCGTCCTGTCAGGCGGTCGAAAAGTGTGATCCCCAGTCCTTCGCATTTAAAACTTCCTGCGCAGTCATAAGGCTGCTCACGATGCAGATATCCCGTTATTTCATCATCAGATAACGGGCGGAATGATACGTCGAACGTTTCGCATAATGTCTGTGCGGTTTGTGTCTCGCTGTTATACAGGCTCAGGCCGGTATAAAACGTCACGGTTTTGCCGCTGGCAGCACGAAGCTGGCGAAAGGCGTTATCAAATGTGTGCGGCTTACCGGTTATTTTTCCGTTAATAACACAGACCTGATCAGAACCTATAATCAGATGTTCAGGGCAGGCCACCGCCAGCACGCTGGCTTTGGCAAAAGCCAGGCGTTTTACCAGCGCATCAGGTTGTTCATCAGGCTGCGGTGACTCATCAATGTCGGGAGCCGCGCAGGAAAATACCAGACCCGTTTTATCAAGCAGGGCCTTGCGGTAGCGCGATGTTGACGCCAGAAGAAGTTTTTTAGGGTGTGCTGACATAATTTTTTTTCACAAAGCGTAGCGTTATTGAATCGCACATTTTAAACTGTTGGCCGCTGCGGAAGCGAATATTGGTGAAAGGTGCGGTTTTGAGGCCTTTTTCTTTGACTCTCTGTCGTTACAAAGTTAATATGCGCGCCCTATGCAAAAAGTAAAATTACCCCTGACCCTTGATGCGGTTCGCACAGCCCAGAAGCGTTTAGACTATACAGGTGTCTATACTGCCGATCAGGTTACGCGTGTTGCCCAATCAGTGGTCAGTGTGGATTCTGATATACAAACCTCTTTGTCGTTTAATATCGACAATCAGCGCCTGGCTGTGATTACCGGCCACTCCGATGTTGCTGTGACTCTGGAATGCCAGAGATGCGGTAAGACGTTTGAACATCAGGTTCACACAACGTATTGTTTTAGCCCTGTCCAGAATGATGAACAGGCTGAGGCATTACCGGAAGCGTACGAGCCGATCGAAGTCGATGATTTTGGCGAAGTCGATTTGCTGGCAATGATTGAAGACGAAATTATTCTTTCACTGCCTGTCGTTCCGGTACATGAATCTGAACACTGTGAAGTGTCCGAAGCGGACATGGTATTCGGCAAACTGCCTGAAGAGGCGGAGAAACCAAATCCATTTGCCGTATTAGCGAGTTTAAAGAAAAGTACTTAAGGAGTAAGGTCCATGGCCGTACAACAGAATAAACCAACCCGTTCTAAACGTGGCATGCGTCGTTCACATGACGCTCTGACCACTTCCACTCTGTCTGTGGACAAGACTTCTGGTGAAACTCACCTGCGTCACCACATCACTGCCGACGGTTTCTACCGCGGTCGCAAGGTTATCGGCTGATATTTGCCTGCTACTTATTCACGTGATAAGTGCTGGCAAGGCGATACCTTGACTCGTCTAACCATCGCGTTAGATGTAATGGGCGGGGATTTCGGTCCTTCCGTCACAGTGCCTGCTTCATTGCAGGCACTGATCTCTAATTCTGAATTAGACCTCCTTCTGGTCGGCGATCCCGACGCAATCACACCTTTCTTAGCCAAAGCCGATCCTTCTTTAACAGAACGAATTCGGATAATTCCTGCTGAATCTGTTATAGCCAGCGACATGCGCGCGTCGCAAGCTATAAGAGCCAGTAAAGGAAGCTCGATGCGTGTGGCGTTGGAACTGATCAAAAGTGGTGACGCACAGGCGTGTGTCAGCGCAGGAAATACCGGCGCGTTAATGGGATTAGCCAAACTGGTCGTCAGGCCTCTTGAAGGCATAGAACGGCCAGCGTTGATGAGCGTATTACCCAACCAGCAACGCAGTAAAACAGTGGTGCTGGATCTGGGTGCCAATGTTGAGTGTGACAGCAGGATGCTGGTCCAGTTTGCTGTGATGGGCGCTGTCATGGCCGAACAGGTGGTGGGGATATCGACCCCCCGTGTGGCCTTGCTCAACATCGGTGAAGAGGAAAGTAAAGGGCTGGATAATATCCGCGAAGCCGCCGCGATTTTAAAAAATACCGCATTAATCAACTATATCGGCTATCTTGAAGGCAATGACCTTCTGACCGGTAAAACGGATGTGATGGTATGTGACGGTTTTGTAGGAAACGTGACGCTCAAGACCATGGAAGGCGTAATAAGGATGTTTTTGTCACTGTTAAAATCCTCAGGAGAGGGTGGCAAGAAGGCCTGGTGGCTGAAATGGTTAGGTCGGATTTTACAGAAGAAATTGCTAAAGCGTTTTAGCCATCTCAACCCCGACCAGTATAATGGCGCATGTTTGTTAGGATTACGGGGCATCGTTATTAAAAGCCACGGCGGAGCAAACCAGCGTGCGTTTGCTGTTGCTATCGAACAGGCTGTGCAGGCGGTGCAGCGGCAGGTCCCTCAGCGGATTGCCGCGCGCCTTGAAGCTGTATTACCCAAGAGTGACTGATCGTACATGTATACAAAGATTCTCGGTACGGGGAGCTATTTGCCCGTGCAAGTTCGGACTAATGCCGACTTAGAAAAAATGGTGGATACCTCCGACGAGTGGATTGTCACGCGTACAGGTATTCGTGAGCGTCGTATCGCTGCACCGGATGAGACTGTGGCCACAATGGGCCTGCACGCTGCAGAAAAAGCACTGGAAATGGCCGGCGTCAGCGCAAGCGACGTGGGTTTGATCATTGTTGCAACAACCTCATCTTCACATGCATTCCCGAGTTCAGCCTGCCAGGTGCAGAATATGCTGGGCATCAAGGATTCCGCAGCGTTCGATCTGGCGGCCGCATGTGCAGGTTTTACCTATGCACTGAGCGTTGCCGATCAATACATTAAAAACGGTGCCGTGAAATACGCACTGGTGATCGGTTCTGATGTGCTGTCCCGTAAACTCGATCCTGAAGATCGCGGTACGGTGATCCTCTTTGGTGATGGTGCGGGTGCGGTACTGCTCGGCGCGTCTGAAGAGCAAGGTATCATCTCCACACATATGCATGCCGATGGTCATTATGGCAACCTGCTGACACTGGCCTATCCAAGCCAGTCAGAGCCGGAAAAACCTGCCTATGTCACCATGGCTGGGAATGAAGTCTTCAAAGTCGCTGTGACTGAACTGGCGCACATTGTTGATGAAACCCTGACAGCAAACAATCTCGACCGTTCCGAACTGGACTGGCTGGTTCCGCATCAGGCGAACCTGCGCATCATCAGTGCGACAGCGAAAAAGCTGGGCATGGGGATGGAGAAAGTCGTGGTCACCCTCGATCGTCATGGCAACACCTCTGCGGCTTCTGTGCCTGCAGCATTTGACGAAGCGGTACGTGATGGCAGAATTCAGCGCGGGCAATTAGTGTTGCTCGAAGCATTTGGCGGTGGCTTTACCTGGGGCTCGGCGCTGGTACGTTTTTGATTTAACAGGATGATAAAAATGACAAAAATTGCAGTTGTTTTCCCTGGTCAGGGTTCTCAGACACTCGGTATGCTGGCTGATTTAGCCGTTGCGCATCCGGTGGTTGAAGAAACATTTGCCGAGGCTTCTTCGGCGCTGGGGTACGATTTATGGCAGCTGGTGCAACAGGGACCTGCTGAAGAACTGAATAAAACCTGGCAGACGCAGCCTGCATTGCTGGCCGCTTCCGTTGCTATCTGGCGCGTATGGCAGCAACAGAACGGCACTCAGCCTGTTCTGATGGCAGGCCACAGCCTGGGTGAGTATTCTGCTCTGGTGTGTGCGGGTGTACTGGATTTCAAACAGGCAATTTCCCTGGTTGAACTGCGCGGTAAACTGATGCAGGAAGCCGTTCCGGCGGGCACTGGCGCAATGTATGCGATCATCGGTCTGGATAATGATGCGATTGCCAAAGCCTGTGAAGAATCTGCACAAGGTCAGGTGGTTTCTCCGGTGAACTTCAACTCGCCAGGTCAGGTTGTGATCGCGGGTAATAAAGAAGCCGTAGAGCGTGCGGGCGCTGCCTGTAAAGAAGCGGGCGCAAAACGTGCACTGCCTCTGCCGGTCAGTGTGCCGTCACACTGCGCACTGATGAAACCTGCCGCTGAAAAAATGGCAGTGGCACTCGAAAATGTCACCTTCAGCGCACCACAGTATTCTGTTGTGAATAACGTTGACGTGAAAATCGAAACGTCTCCTGAAGCTATCCGCAGTGCGCTGGTTCGTCAGCTGTACAGCCCGGTTCGCTGGACTGAGTCTGTCGAATTCATGGCAGCACAAGGCGTTGAGCACCTGTTAGAAGTGGGGCCGGGCAAAGTTCTGACCGGTCTGACTAAACGTATTGTTGACACCCTGACGGCTGCCGCTGTGAACGACACGGCAAGTCTGGCAGCGGCGCTTGAGCAGTAATAAGAGGATGAGTATGAGCTTCGAAGGCAAAATTGCACTGGTTACCGGTGCCAGCCGTGGTATTGGCCGCGCAATCGCAGAGAAACTGGTTGCTGGCGGCGCGAAAGTGATCGGCACCGCGACCAGCGAGAAAGGTGCTGAAGCGATCGGCGAATATTTAGGCGATAATGGCAAAGGTATCATGCTCAATGTGGTTGATTCTGCATCTATTGAGCAAGTATTGGCGACGATTCGAGCTGAATTTGGCGAAATTGATATTTTAGTTAATAATGCCGGCATTACCCGTGATAACCTTCTCATGCGAATGAAGGATGATGAGTGGCAGGATATCCTGGACACGAACCTGACTTCAGTGTTTCGGCTGTCAAAAGCTGTCATGCGGGCTATGATGAAGAAACGGTGTGGACGGATTATTACAATTGGTTCCGTTGTTGGCACCATGGGTAACGCAGGGCAGGCGAACTACGCGGCGGCTAAAGCTGGCTTGATTGGTTTTAGTAAGTCTTTGGCACGTGAAGTCGCTTCACGTGGCATTACTGTCAACGTCGTCGCTCCCGGCTTTATTGAGACGGATATGACAAGGGCGTTGACAGATGATCAACGCGCAGGCATTTTGTCATCAGTTCCAGCCAACCGGTTGGGCGATGCCAAAGAAATTGCCAGCGCCGTTGCTTTTTTAGCCTCTGACGAGGCCAGCTACATCACGGGTGAAACATTACATGTCAATGGCGGCATGTACATGATTTAAAAATTACGAAATTATTTGCGTTTTTTGCGGTAAAAACCGCAAAATAGAGCAAATTCGTGGTTTGACCAGCCTGGATTTAGTTGCATCTTTTTCAACATTTTATACACTACGAAAACCATCGCGAAAGCGAGTTTTGATAGGAAATTTAAGAGTATGAGCACTATCGAAGAACGCGTTAAGAAAATCATCGTTGAACAGCTGGGTGTTAAACAGGAAGAAGTAGTGAATGCTGCCTCTTTCGTAGACGACCTTGGCGCTGATTCTCTCGACACCGTTGAGCTGGTTATGGCTCTGGAAGAAGAGTTTGATACCGAGATCCCTGACGAAGAAGCTGAAAAAATCACTACTGTTCAGGCAGCTATTGATTTTATCAACGCTAGCCAACAGTAAGCGTACATGCTTTAAGTTTAGATAGTTAGGCGGTCATTTGACCGCCTAAGTTTTTTTTATCCCACGGTATTACTACTTTTTTCCCTCCCTGGAGGACACACGTGTCTAAGCGTCGAGTTGTAGTGACTGGACTGGGCATGCTGTCTCCTGTCGGCAATACTGTAGAGTCCACTTGGAACGCTCTCCTTGCCGGTCAGAGTGGCATCAGCCTGATCGACCATTTTGATACTAGTGCCTACGCAACGCGTTTTGCTGGCTTAGTAAAAGATTTTAACTGTGAAGACTTCATCCCGCGCAAAGATGCCCGCAAGATGGATGCCTTTATTCAGTATGGTATTACTGCCGGTATTCAGGCGATGCAAGACTCCGGGCTTGAAGTGACTGCTGAGAACGCGACACGCATTGGTGCGGCGATCGGTTCCGGTATCGGCGGACTTGGTCTGATTGAAGAAAACCATACCTCATTGGTTAACGGCGGACCACGCAAAATAAGTCCTTTCTTCGTTCCCTCAACTATCGTCAACATGATTGCAGGTCATCTGAGTATCATGTTCGGGTTGCGTGGGCCGAGTATTTCTATTGCTACAGCCTGTACTTCTGGTGTGCACAATATTGGTCATGCAGCACGCATCATCGCGTATAACGATGCCGACGTGATGCTGGCAGGCGGCGCAGAAAAAGCCAGTACCCCGCTGGGTGTGGGTGGATTTGGTGCCGCGCGCGCGCTTTCGACGCGTAATGACAATCCTCAGGCGGCAAGCCGTCCGTGGGATAAAGATCGTGATGGTTTCGTACTGGGTGACGGCGCAGGCATTATGGTGCTGGAAGAGTACGAACATGCCCGTAAACGCGGTGCAAAAATTTATGCTGAAATCGTCGGTTTTGGTATGAGCAGTGATGCCTTCCATATGACCTCACCGCCGGAAGATGGCGCGGGTGCGGCACTGGCGATGGAAAATGCGTTGCGTGACGCCGGTGTTTCGGCGGCGCAGATTGGTTACATCAACGCACATGGCACCTCGACGTCAGCAGGCGACAAAGCAGAAACGCAGGCGGTTAAGTCTGTCTTTGGGGCTGATGCGCAGAAAGTCATGGTCAGTTCGACCAAGTCGATGACCGGCCATCTGTTAGGCGCGGCGGGTGCAGTAGAGTCTATCTTTACCCTGCTGGCATTACGCGATCAGTCGGTACCGCCGACCATCAATCTGGACAATCCGGATGAAGGTTGTGATCTGGATTTCGTGCCTCACGAAGCACGCCAGGTGAAAGACATGCAGTATTCGCTGTGTAACTCCTTCGGTTTCGGCGGCACCAATGGTTCGCTGGTATTCCGTAAGATTTGATTCAGCAAAGTCTTTGTATGTGAAGGCCCGTTAATCGGGCCTTTTTGCTGTCTGAACCTAAAGTAAGAATGCTCTACTTGATGCAACAGTCGCGCTCACGCAGGCTCTGCTGTCTGAAGATCTTAACCATGCAGCCCGGAGGAAGTAACCATGTGGATTAACGGTGTGGCAGCGGAAATATTGCCCGCAAGCGACCGTTCGGTGCAATTTGGCGACGGTTGCTTTACGACAGCCTGCGTGCAAGACGGTGAGATCGCTTTCCTGCCACAACATGTTGAGCGGCTGCAACGCGCGGCCGCGGTGCTGCGGATCGACAATGTGGACTGGGCTGCACTGGAACAGGAAATGGTTCTGGCTGCCGGACAGCAGCATGAGGCCGTCGTGAAAGCGGTGGTGACCCGCGGACAGGGCGGACGAGGCTACAGCGCAGCAGGTTGCTCCGCGCCGACCCGAATTGTGTCGACGTCGGCTTATCCGGCGCATTATCACGGGTGGCGTCAACAGGGCGTGAAACTCACTCTCAGCCCGGTGAGACTCAGTCAAAACCCGCTGCTGGCGGGGATAAAGCATCTGAACCGTCTGGAACAGGTGATGATCCGCCTGCATCTTGACCAGACAGAAGCCAATGAGGCGCTGGTGGTTGACACCTCGGGTTGCCTGGTGGAATGCTGTGCGGCTAATTTATTCTGGCGTAAGGGAAATCAGGTGTTTACCCCGGATGTATCGCAGTCCGGTGTGGACGGCATTATGCGCCAGCATATCCTGCGCGTACTGGAAGCCACCTCTCCCTGGGTTGTCCACATCGTCAGTGAAACGCCGGATACGCTATCCGATGCGGATGAAATTCTGCTATGCAACGCCCTGATGCCCGTTCTGCCGGTCAGTCAGGTTGATGATCACCATTACGCTTCGCGGCGTTTGTACGATTTCCTGCTCCAGAGCTGTTAAAAAGTGAATAAACAATGACAAACAAAAAGACCAAAATCTTCGCCCTGATTGTCCTGATCCTTTTAGGACTGGCGACGTTTGCCTACCAGAAAGTGAAGCACTTCGCTGATCGTCCGATCAATGTCAGCAGTGAAACCATTTTTACCCTGCCAGCAGGGACCGGCCGCGTGGTGCTGGAAACGCTGCTGATCGATAAAAAACTGATGAAGCCGAATCCGTGGTTCCCATGGTTGCTGCGTCTGGAACCTGAACTGAGCGAGTTTAAAGCCGGCACCTATCGCCTTGAGAAAGGCATGACGGTGCGCCAGATGCTCGAACTGCTGAAAAGCGGCAAAGAGGCACAATTCAGCATTCGGTTTGTCGAGGGTTTTAAGCTCAGCGACTGGATGAAAGTGTTGGAAAAATCAGAGTATCTGAAGCATGAACTCAGCGGCAAAAGTGACGAAGAGATTGCCGTCGCGCTGGGAGCCACCGACAGCAAAAATGTCGAAGGCTGGCTGTATCCGGATACCTATCATTACACCGCCGGTATGACGGATCTGTCTCTGCTGAAACGCGCGCATGTGCGGATGGAGAAAACCGTCGCGGATATCTGGAAAGGTCGTGCTGAAGCCCTGCCATATAAAACGCCTGCTGATATGGTCACCATGGCGTCGATCATCGAAAAAGAAACGGCCGTAAAAGATGAGCGCCCGGAAGTGGCATCAGTGTTTATCAACCGTCTGCGCATCGGTATGCGCCTGCAAACCGATCCGACCGTGATTTATGGTATGGGCGAGAAATACACCGGCAACATCACGAAAAAAGATTTAGAAACGCCAACGCCGTACAATACCTACGTGATCACCGGTCTGCCGCCGTCCCCTATTGCGATGCCGAGTGAGGCGTCACTCCAGGCGGCTGCGCATCCGGCGAAGACGCCGTATCTATACTTTGTCGCCGACGGTAAAGGCGGGCATACTTTCAGCACTAACCTTGAGAACCATAACAAGGCGGTTCGTGTGTACATAGAGGCGCTTAAGAACAAGAATGAAAAGTAACTTCATTGTTATTGAAGGCCTCGAAGGGGCAGGGAAAACCACCGCACATGACGTGGTCGTTAACGCGCTGCGCGAGCATGGCGTGGAAGACATTGTCTTCACCCGTGAACCGGGCGGCACGCCGCTGGCCGAGAAATTACGCGATCTCTTCAAACGTGGCGTCGACGGCGAAAAACCGACTGTAAAAGCAGAAGTGCTGATGCTTTACGCGGCGCGTGTGCAGCTGGTTGAGACAGTGATTTTGCCTGCACTGGCGCGTGGCGCATGGGTTGTCGGCGACCGGCACGACCTTTCTTCGCAAGCCTATCAGGGCGGTGGCCGCGGGATTGATGCCAGTCTGATGAGTTCGTTGCGTGATACCGTGCTCGGCGATTTCCGGCCGGATCTGACGCTGTATCTTGATCTGCCACCGGCTATTGGCCTGCAACGCGCCCGTGCCCGTGGTGAACTGGATCGTATCGAACAGGAAGCGTTGCCTTTCTTTGAACGCACGCGGGCGCGCTATCTTGAACTGGCGGCCGAAGACCCGCGCATCAAGACTATCGATGCGTCACAATCTATCGAACAGGTCACTGCGTCCATCGAGCTGACGCTGAAAAACTGGTTCGACGAGCAAGGCAACGCATCATGAACTGGTATCCGTGGCTCACCGGCCCGTACAGACAACTGACCGGGCAATACCAGACGGGGCGGGGTCATCACGCGGTGCTGATGCATGCGGCGGCGGGCATCGGCGATGAGGCACTGGTGTACGGTCTGAGTCGCTGGTTGCTTTGCCAGCACAAAGACGGCGAAAAAAGTTGCGGCACCTGTCATAGCTGCCAGCTGATGATCGCCGGAAACCATCCCGACTGGCATATCCTGCAACCTGAAAAAGGCAAAAACTCACTGGGTATCGATCCGGTGCGTCAGCTGATTGAAACGTTGTACAACTATTCGCAGCAGGGTGGCGCAAAAGTCGTGTGGATCCCGCAGACTGAATTGCTGACCGAAGCCGCAGCCAATGCTTTACTGAAAACGCTGGAAGAGCCTCCGGCGGGTACCTATTTCCTGCTCGGTTGCCGTGAACCTTCGTCTTTGCTGGCGACTATCCGCAGCCGTTGTTTCTACTGGCACCTGCCGGTACCCGATGAGGCGCTGGCGATCCAATGGGTCAACCGGCAGCTGAGCGCCGATCCCATCGCGATTAAAACCGCACTGCGCCTGACCAACGGTGCGCCGTTGTCTGCGATGGAACTGTTACAGCCTGAGCGGTGGAAGCAACGCGTGGCGCTTTGCCAGCAGCTTTACGTTCAGTGCCAGCAACACGATATGCTTTCCCTGTTACCGCAACTGAATCACGACGATGCTGCAGAACGCCTGTACTGGCTGGCGACGCTCCTGCTGGATGCCATCAAATGGCAGCAACATGCAGGGCAGTTCATCATCAATCACGATCAGCAGCCGCTGATTGCGATGCTGGCCGGTGCGCAATCTAATGCGTCGCTGCAACAGTCCGTCACCGCCTGGATGCATTGCCGTCAGCAACTGCTTTCCATCGTGGGCGTAAACCGCGAGCTGCTGTTGACCGAACAGTTGCTGGAATGGGAACAGATCCTGCAGGGCAAGACACCCTCTTCATTTTTCAGTGCTGCTCTGACGCGCTGAATACCGATTTATCTAAACAGACCGTAACGAGTTAATGACCATGTTTTTAGTTGATTCCCACTGCCATCTCGACAGCCTTGATTACGACGAACTGCATTCCGGCGTAGATAACGTGCTGGAAAAAGCGCGCGAGCGTGATGTGAAATTCATGCTGGCGGTTGCAACGACATTGCCGGGATATCAGGCGATGACGCAACTGATCGGCGATCGCCCTGATGTGGCTTTTTCCTGCGGTGTCCATCCGCTGAATATCGACGAAGGGTATGATTTCGGCGAACTGCGTCAGCTTGCGGCCAGCCCGAAGGTGGTGGCGATGGGCGAAACCGGTCTTGATTATTTTTACCAGAAAGAAGCGCATCAGCTGAAACTGCAACAGGACTCTTTCCGCGAACACATCCGCATTGGCCGTGAACTGAACAAGCCGGTCATCGTGCATACCCGCGATGCACGCCAGGACACGCTGGATATTTTGACCGAAGAAAAGGCAGGGGAGTGTGGCGGCGTTCTGCACTGTTTCACCGAAGACTTACCGACGGCGAAATATCTGCTGGATCTGGGGTTCTGCATCTCGTTTTCCGGCATTGTGACCTTCCGCAACGCGGAAGCATTGCGTGAAGTGGCGCGTTATGTGCCGCTGGACCGGCTGCTGGTGGAAACTGATTCGCCTTATCTGGCGCCGGTACCGCACCGTGGCAAAGAAAACCAGCCTGCTTATGTACGTGACGTGGCCGATTATATGGCGGTGCTCAAAGGGGTGAGCGTGGAGCAACTCGCCGAAGCCACAACAGCAAACTTTTCACGATTATTTCACATCGACAGCGCCCGTCTGATCTAGCCTTAGGCTGGGTCATATTCACTGTATTTATTTTTCACCTCGTAATTAATCCTCTGAATGAGGTATCTTGGCACCGTTTTTGGCGGTGTCAGGCTGCCTTTCTTCGGATTTTGTGTTGATAAATGGCGGTTATTAAGACGTACTTACTGCATTTTTCAGAAAAACGTGACTGCCATCAAACATTAACAAAGGGAATTATTTTACCCTTCGTAAAAATTAAAAGGGGTGCTCAGACACCCGACAGCAAAAGGTTCATCACCCTTTTGCAAAGCGGTCAGTTAACACACTGCACCGCATGAAGTATCAAAAAGCATCATTACTCAGGAGCACACTCAATTATGTTTAAGAACGCGTTTGCAAACCTTCAAAAGGTCGGTAAATCGCTAATGCTGCCAGTATCCGTACTGCCAATCGCAGGTATCCTGCTTGGCGTCGGTTCTGCAAACTTTAGCTGGCTGCCAATGATCGTTTCCCATGTTATGGCCGAAGCCGGTGGTTCAGTCTTCGCTAACATGCCTCTGATTTTTGCTATCGGTGTGGCTTTAGGCTTCACCAACAACGACGGTGTTTCTGCACTGGCGTCCGTTGTAGCCTACGGCATCATGGTGAAAACCATGGCGGTGGTTGCCCCTCTGGTTCTGCATTTGCCGGCTGAAGAAATTGCAGCCAAGCATCTGGCGGATACCGGCGTACTCGGCGGTATTATCTCCGGTGCGATTGCGGCCTACATGTTCAACCGTTTCTACCGCATCAAGCTGCCAGAATATCTGGGCTTCTTCGCCGGTAAACGTTTTGTTCCGATCATCTCTGGTCTGGCTGCGATTATCCTGGGTGTGGTGCTGTCCTTCATCTGGCCACCTATCGGCACAGGTATTCAGACCTTCTCACAATGGGCGGCTTATCAGAACCCGGTTGTGGCATTTGGTATTTACGGCGTGGTAGAACGTGCGCTGGTGCCGTTTGGTCTGCACCATATCTGGAACGTTCCGTTCCAGATGCAAATCGGTGAGTACGTGAACTCTGCAGGTCAGGTGTTCCACGGCGATATCCCACGTTATATGGCGGGTGACCCGACTGCGGGTAAACTGTCCGGCGGCTTCCTGTTCAAAATGTACGGTCTGCCTGCTGCGGCGGTGGCCATCTGGCACTCAGCGAAACCTGAAAACCGTGCAAAAGTCGGCGGTATCATGATTTCCGCTGCACTGACTGCATTCCTGACCGGTATCACCGAGCCAATCGAATTCTCCTTCATGTTCGTTGCGCCGATCCTGTATGTGATCCACGCAATCCTGGCCGGTCTGGCCTTCCCGATCTGTATCCTGTTGGGTATGCGTGACGGTACCAGCTTCTCGCACGGTCTGATCGACTTCATCGTCCTGAGCGGTAACAGCAGCAAAATCTGGTTGTTCCCAATCGTGGGTGCGGTGTATGCGGTCATTTACTACAGCATCTTCCGTTTCCTGATTGCGAAACTGGATCTGAAAACCCCTGGCCGTGAAGACGCGACCAGCGAAACCTCAGCACAGGGTGGCTCAGAAATGTCTGCTTCTCTGGTTCAGGCGTTCGGCGGTAAAGAAAACATCACTAACCTCGATGCCTGTATTACCCGTCTGCGCGTCAGCGTGGCGGATGTGTCCAAAGTTGATCAGGCTGGCCTGAAAAAACTGGGTGCAGCAGGTGTGGTGGTTGCGGGTTCTGGTGTTCAGGCGATTTTCGGTACCAAGTCTGACAACCTGAAAACCGATATGGACGAGTACATGCGTAACCATTAATGGTGCGTATTGACCCGTTCTGAAAGAGGAGGCTTCGGCCTCCTTTTTTTATGCCTGCGATTTGGCAGGGCGCTGGCTGGCGCTTTCTGCGTCAATTAAGCATCAAAAAGCGTAATCAGGTTGAAAGGAATGGAAATTCTAACCCATACTGCGTACAACGCTTTTTACTTTGTTAAGGACAGTTAAGATGGCCGAAGAGACAATTTTCAGCAAAATTATTCGCGGTGAAATCCCCGCCGATATCGTTTTTCAGGACGAACTGGTCACCGCGTTTCGTGACATTTCTCCTCAGGCACCGAGCCACATCCTGATTATCCCCAATATCCTGATCCCGACCATGAACGACGTGAATGCCACGCATGAAGCGGCATTGGGCAGAATGATGACCGTGGCCGCGAAAATTGCCGAGCAGGAAGGGATAGCAGAAAGCGGCTATCGTCTGATCGTCAACTGCAACCGTGACGCCGGGCAAGAGGTTTATCACATCCATATGCATCTGGTCGGTGGCCGTGCACTGGGTCCATTGCTGTCTCGTCAGTAAGGGTAAACATGCGTTTTCTGATGGCGTTACTGCCGGTAATGTTGTTGATAGGCTGTAGCAGCAAGCCCACTATTGCGCTCAATAATCAACAAAGAGTGGTCATGGAATCTCCCGTTCTGACGGCGGGCATTATCCCGGGCTCGCCAACGGTGTCTGACTCCGGCGGGCAGAAAAAAGCCACCAGCACACTCAATAACAACCAGCCACACCCTGTCACCCTGCATTACCGTTTCTATTGGTATGATAAACAGGGGCTGGATTTATTCCCGGTCGCCGAAGCCAGAACCGTGACCGTTCCTGCCAACAGCAGCGTGGACGTCAGCTCCCAGAACGGCAATCTTGATGCGTACAGTGTGCGTATTTACCTTTATCTCTAATTTTCTGTACGGAGAAGGTTGATGAAAAAGTATTTTCTCATTGTGGCGATGGCCGCACTGATCCTCGGGGGTTGTACATTGCCTAACCAGCAACAAAACCAGCCACAGCAGCCTGAACAACCGCAGCAGCCGCAACAACCGTTACCGCCGGTGAACCCGCCTGTTCCGGAACAGCCGCAGGTTCAGCCCGTTCCGCAGCCACCAAAATTTGCCAACATTGACTGGACGTCTACCGTTGAGCCGATGCTGGCAAAAATGCTGAAAGCAGACGGCGTCCAGCCGGGCAGCGTTCTGCTGGTGGATAGCGTGAAAAACAGCACCAACGGTTCGCTGCAAATGGCGAAAGCCACCGATGCCTTGCGTAATGCGCTGGCGAACAACACCACATTCCAGGTGGTACCTGCTGAGCAACTGGCGTCGGCCAAACAGTCACTGGGATTATCACCGGATGACAGCCTGGCGTCAGTCAGCAAAGCTATCGGTCTGGCGAATATCGTGAAAGCGCAGTATGTGCTTTACAGCACCGTGAGCGGCGACGTGAAAGCGCCGACTATGTCGATGCGTCTGATTACCGCGCCGAGCGGGGAAATCGTCTGGTCAGGTCGCGGTGCCGTCCGCAATTAAGGCTGAACTCCGGCACCTGATTGAGCAGCATTATCCGGCGGTGAAAACCGCCGGTTTTCGTTTAACGCCGGTTGCCGGGCTGACGGGGGAAAGCTGGAAAATCAGTTCATCCGCCGGCACCCTGCTGGCGCGCCATCAGTCTGTGCAGCGGCAGGTTTCAGGCGCTGACCGGCGTCGTGAAGCGGCAATTTTGCGGCATATCGCGCGGCATCCGTTAGGTCCTTGTGTCAGACTTTACTCTCCGCCCTGGTTACTGGTGGACTGGCTCGACGGCACGCCGCTGACCCCTGCGGCGTTTGCAGACGCTGCGGCTCAGCAGGCATTAAGCCAGCGGCTGGTCGCACTGCACCGGTTGCCGCTGTCCGGCTACCGGCTGGATTTACCGCAGCAGTTTGCCCGTTACTGGCAGCATATTGACCGTCGCAGGCTGACGCCACGCTGGTTGCGCTTGCACCGTAACATGATGTCGCAGACGCCGCCTGCGCCGCTGAAACTGGCGCTGGTGCATATGGATATCCACGCCGGAAATGTACTGGATACGCCGGACGGCTTGCGGCTGATTGACTGGGAATACGCGGCGAATGCGGATGTTGCGCTGGAACTGGCGGCGCTGATCCGGGGCAATGGCTGGGATGTGCAGCAGCAAAACGTCTTCATTCAGCAGTATGTGGACGCGGGAGGGTATCAGGATATCTTGCGTTTACAGCAGCAGATAAGGCGCTGGATCCCCTGGATCGATTACCTGATGCTGATGTGGTTTGAAGTGCGCTGGCAGCAGACCGGCGATCATAAATACCGTGAATGGGCGCACCCGTTGCGACCGTGATAATCGTCTGAAAATAAAAAGGAGTGTCCATTTTGTTGGGACCTGTAATGCTGGATGTCGCTGGCTACGCGCTGGATGCCGAAGAACGTGAAATTTTGCAGCACCCGCTGGTGGGCGGGCTGATTTTATTCACCCGTAATTATCATGATGTTGATCAGTTACATGAACTGATCCGCCAGATCCGCGCCGCGTCACACGACAGGCTGGTGCTGGCGGTGGATCAGGAAGGCGGGCGCGTACAGCGTTTCCGCGAAGGTTTTACCCGTTTGCCTGCGGCACAATCTTTTGCCGCCCTCAATGCGCCCCATGAGGCCGCACGGCTGGCGCAGGAAAGTGGCTGGCTGATGGCTTCAGAAATGATTGCGATGGATATCGACATCAGCTTTGCGCCGGTACTGGATATCGGGCATATCAGTGCCGCTATCGGTGAACGCTCGTTCCATGCTGAGCCCGCGAAAGCGCTGGACATGGCAGAGCAATATATTCTCGGTATGCATTCCGCTGGCATGAAAACCACCGGTAAACATTTCCCGGGACACGGCGCGGTCAGCGCGGACTCGCATAAAGAAACCCCGCGTGACGACCGCCCGCTTGCGGAGATCCGTGAGCACGACATGGCCATCTTCCGCCAGCTTAACGCGCGTAAATTGCTGGATGCCGTGATGCCCGCGCACGTGATTTATACGCAGGCCGATCCGCGTCCGGCCAGTGGTTCGCCATACTGGTTGCAGGACATTCTGCGCAAGGAACTGAAGTTTGACGGCGTGATTTTCTCTGACGATATCTCGATGGAAGGTGCGGCCATCATGGGCACTTATCCTGAGCGCGCGCAGGCGTCGCTTGATGCCGGTTGTGACATGATCCTGGCCTGTAATAACCGTAAAGGTGCGGTAAGCGTGCTGGATAACCTGTCCCCGGTCAACGCTGAACGTGTTGCACAGTTGTATCATCGCGGATTGTACAGCGGGAAACAGGCCCGTCAGGATCTGCGAAATTCGGATCGCTGGAAGCAGGCAAACTGCGATCTCACCGCTCTCGACGCCCGCTGGCAGGAACACAAACAGGCTGCCCTGTAACGTTTTTCCGACCGCGTGAAGGGTTCAACGCACATTCAGGATGAGGTAAACGATGATTATCTATTTGCATGGCTTCGATTCAACCAGTCCCGGTAACCACGAGAAAGTGTTGCAGCTCCAGTTCATTGATCCGGACGTGCGCTTCATCAGTTACAGCACGCTGCATCCGCGTCATGACATGCAACATTTGCTGAAAGAAGTCGATAAAGTACTGCACGAAACGACCGATAAAAATGCGCTGATTTGCGGCGTCGGGCTGGGCGGTTTCTGGGCTGAACGCATTGGTTTTCTGTGCGGGATCCGTCAGGTGATGTTCAACCCGAACCTGTCGCCGCAGGATAATATGGCGGGCAAAATCGACCGTCCGGAAGAATATGAAGATATCGCCACCAAGTGCATCAGTGATTTCCGCGAGAAAAACCGCGACCGCTGTCTGGTGATTTTATCCCGTGAAGATGGCGTGCTCGACAGCAGTCAAACCGCTGAGAAGTTGCATCACTACTATCCGGTTGAATGGGACGAGCATCAGACCCATAAATTCAGGGATATCTCGACGCATCTGCAACGCATTAAGGCGTTCAAAAACATCGCCTGATTTAACAAGTCGTTTCTGAATTACTGAAAACCACTGTCTCCGGGCAGTGGTTTTTTTAACGATGTCATTCCCATCTTCGAAATCGTTTTTCCGTCAGATGTGCCTCTAACCCGCTGATTTAAAAATGTCAAAATGCGTGCCATTTCCGTAACTCAAATTATCCAATTGAATTTAAATTGACCTATATCAATTTTGGTATGACCAAATCACCACGCGTGATATCCTCCGTCTCAGATACCGATTTAACTTAAGCAACCCTATGTAATATAAGGATAATATTTTTACTCTTATATAACAATTGGTTCACATTTGAGGGGGTCATTTTGACATCACCAATGAAGAAAATTGTGATTATCGGCGGTGGCGCCGGCGGTCTGGAACTGGCGACCAGCCTGGGCCATAAACTCGGCCGTAAGAAAAAAGCGGAGATCATTCTGGTCGACCGTAACCACAGCCATCTCTGGAAACCGCTGTTACACGAAGTGGCCACCGGCAGCCTGGATGACGGCGTGGATGCGCTGAGCTATCTGGCTCATGCCCGCAACCACGGATTTACCTTCCAGATCGGTTCACTGACCGACATCGACCGCGACAGCCAGACCATTAAACTCGCGGAAATTTGCGATGAAAACGGTGAATTGCTGGTGCCGGTGCGTGATATCGCGTACGACACACTGGTGATGGCGCTGGGCAGTACCTCTAACGATTTCGGTACGCCGGGCGTGAAAGATCACTGCATCTTCCTGGATAACCCGCATCAGGCGCACCGTTTCCATAACGAAATGCTGAACCTGTTCCTGAAATTCTCTGCAAGTGAAGACAAGCAGAAGAAAGTGAACATCGCCATTGTCGGCGGCGGGGCGACCGGGGTTGAACTGTCTGCCGAGCTGCACAATGCGGTGAAACAGTTGCACAGCTACGGCTTTGAAGGGCTGGACAGCGAAGCGCTGAACGTCACGCTGGTGGAAGCCGGTGAGCGCATTCTGCCTGCCTTGCCTCCGCGAATTTCTGCGGCGGCGCACAATGAACTGACCAAACTGGGCGTGCGGGTTCTGACGCAGACCATGGTGACCAGCGCCGATAAAAATGGCCTGAACACCAAATCCGGTGAATTCATTGATGCAGACCTGATGGTCTGGGCGGCGGGGATTAAAGCCCCTGACTTCATGAAAGAGATCGCCGGTCTGGAAACCAACCGTATCAATCAGCTGGTGGTTGAACCGACGCTGCAAACCACGCGCGACCCGAACATCTACGCCATCGGTGACTGTGCGTCCTGTCCGCAACCGGCCGGTGGTTTTGTGCCGCCACGCGCCCAGTCTGCGCACCAGATGGCGTCCCGTTGCTTCGCCAATATCATGGCGCAACGCAAAGGCCAGAGCCTGAAACCTTACGTGTATAAAGACCACGGCTCGCTGGTTTCCCTGTCGCGCTTCAGTACGGTCGGCAGCCTGATGGGCAACCTGATGCGCGGTTCCATGATGGTGGAAGGGCGTCTGGCGCGACTGGTTTACATCTCGCTGTACCGTATGCACCAGATTGCATTGCACGGTTACATCAAAACCGGTCTGATGATGCTGGTCGGCGGCATCAACCGCGTGATCCGTCCGCGTCTGAAACTGCACTGATCCCTGTTCACTGGCGTTTTTTTTCAACGCCAGCTGAATCGTTTCATACCTAAGAGCCTGTTTATGACAGGCTTTTTCCTTTTTAGCCCCGGTAACCCTGCAAACAGCATAACATTCCGCCATTGTGTCATTGTCAGCTAAGAATCCTCCGAAACACCCAGCAGCACCGTCATTTCTCCCACTTACAGAGTTCGTCTTATTGTTTGCTTACGTTTTGCTGTGCACACTTAACATTACGTTTACAAGAACAGATTGTCACAGACGGCGATTCACGCACGCCGGATCTCAGATGTGAAGTTGTCCGCTGAGAGGCTGCCGGTAACGGAGCCATTGCGTGGTAACATTTTCGGAGGAAGTCCTGTGAACAAGTCAATGTTAGCTGGGGTCGGTATCGGAGTGGCTGCGGCGTTGGGCATTGCTGGCGTTGCAAGCATGAATGTCTTTTCATCTGGCCCGCAGTACGCGCAGGTTGTCAGCGCGACGCCAATCAAAGAAACCACCAAAACCCCGCGTCAGGAATGTCGCAACGTGACCGTCACTCACCGACGCCCTGTACAGGATGAGCATCAGATTGCCGGTTCGGTACTGGGTGCTGTCGCCGGGGGGGTACTGGGTCACCAGTTTGGTGGCGGCCGCGGACGTGATGTCGCGACGGTAGCCGGTGCGCTCGGGGGCGGTTATGCAGGTAACCGCGTGCAAAGCAGCATGCAGGAAAACGACACGTACACCACGCAGCAGCAACGCTGTAAAACCGTGTACGACAAGGATGAAAAAACGCTGGGTTATGATGTGACCTATAAAATAGGCGATCAGCAAGGGAAAGTGCGCATGGACCACGATCCGGGTACCCAGATCCCGCTGGATAAAAGCGGACAGCTGCAACTTACCCGGACCTGATGTCAGGGTAACGCAGACTGCAACGAGCCTGAGGCGCAAACCTCAGGCTTTTTTTATGCCGTTTTTATGCTTCACGATGTCAGCCATGACAGCCAGGGCAATCTCCGCGGGGGTTTTACTGCCGATGGCTAAGCCAACCGGTGCGTGCACACGGGCAACATCCTCATGGGAGAAATCCGCAATACTTTGCAGCCGCTCACGGCGGCGGGCGCTGTTGCGCTGAGACCCCATCGCGCCGATATAAAACGCCGGAGTATTCACGGCTTCCATCAGCGTCAGGTCATCCATTCGCGGATCGTGGGTCAGTGCCACAATCGCGGTATTGGCATGACAGCCCTGCTGCTCGAGATACTTTGCCGGGAACTGCTTTTCCAGCCGGATATCCGTTTTCAGTGCGGGGAGAAAATTCTCCAGCACGTCATCGCGACACTCGCACACCACCACCTCAAACCCCAGTGCGCTGGCAAACTCCGCGCAATACAGCGCGACGGCGGATAACCCGGCAATCAGCAGACGCGGTGCGGCCGCCAGATGCAGCGTCACCGTGTTGCCGTCGTGTATCACCTGCGTGCCGTGCTGATAATCCGTCAGGGCCAGATGATCACAGGCGGCAGGCAGCGTCAGTGTTTTACTGAGCGCGTAATGTCCCGCCAGCGCCATGCCCATCTTTTGCAGATAATCCACACTGCTCGTGGTCGCGGGCAGGTATTCGATCAGAACATCCAGAGCGCCGCCGCAGGGCAGGGCAATATTCGGCGTCAGCCCGCCTTCGCCGTAGCGCACCACCTGACTGGCCTGCAGATAATCGCCAGCCGCAAGGCGCTGTAAAAAATCCTCTTCGACACAGCCACCTGAAAGCGAGCCACAAAAGTGCCCGTCACGGGTCGCCGCCATCAGTGCGCCCGGCGCACGCGGGGAAGAACCGTAGGTCGCCAGCACGGTACACAACCATACCGGCTGATGGGCCAGCCATCCGGCGGCCTGAGAAATAACCTGATTATCAAGATGCTGCATGCAGATTTCCGTACGAAATAAGCGGGAGAGTGGGGAACCAGCGGGTGCGCGGTGATGACAGGATTTTATGCTGTTTCCTGCGACGGCGGATTCAGATGCCTGCCCCGGTTTTTTCCGCCCGGGTATCGCTTTTATACCCCGTCAGTGGCAATGAAATCTGTCTCATCTGGCGTTAATCCCTTTTGTTCATTGTTTGCGCAACAGAAATAATTATCGCATTAATTTGCGCAAAATTGTGAATGAAATATTAAAAATGTGTGATTCATCATGACTTGCAGAAAGCCGTACACCTATAATCCACCGCGTTAAACGGTATTTTCAGGATTTTAACGGTCATGAAATTACCGAATTATAAGAAAGATAATAAGAAGCAAAGGAATTTATGAGCAATTTCAACCCGTCCAGGCGGCGCTTTGTGAAAGGCGCTGTGATCGCTGGTGTCTCCGTTTATCTCGCGCCGTTGCACAGCCGTGCTTATGCCGCGCTGTTCGAAGAAAAAATTCTGCAATCTCCGCAATGGGATGCGCAAAACAAACGCGTCCGTTTCCGTATTGATGGCAAAGCGAAAGTCATGGGGCAAAAAGTGTTTGCCCGTGATATCCGCGCTCAGGACATGCCGCACTGGCCGCAAAAACAGGCGCACGCCTTTATCATCCGCGTGACCGAAGCCGATAAAATGTATACCGGGTTAGACCTCTCCCTGCTCGGTGAGGATTTACAGCCCGATCAGCTGGTCACCGCCGATGTGCTGGCCCGCGACGGACTGGCGTTTCCCGCCTTTTATGGCGAAGACATGCTGCTGCCGGAAGGCAAAACCCCGGCCTATCTGGGGCAGGCGGTGGCGATTCTGGTGTATCAGGATTTCGCCCGGTTCCGTTTCGCCAAAAATGCTCTCAAATTCAAAGACAACGTGGTGCGCTACGGTGAGAAAACCGGACCGCTGGAACGGGATCCTTGGGGCACGTTCCGTTTTGTGCGTGTCGGCGGCGAAACCGCTTTTGAAGACGATACGTTCTCCAGCCTGAAAGACATGCCGGTATTCCCGGTCGGGATGCGCAAGCACCTGCCGGTGTGGCCGGAAGGGCGCGAAGGCGGCAAGCTGGATGAGCAGGGCATGTTCTACGCCGGTGAAATGGCGGAGGAACTGAAATCGCCGCCGCAGGACTGGCTGGTGATGTCGCGTAAATTCACCACGCAGTCGGTAGATACCTCGGCCCTCGAACCTGATAACGCGAACGGCTGGTACGATGCGGCGACGCAAACCCTGCATATGGTGGTGCCGACCCAGTCGCCGCAGGAAGTGGCGGACGAGATGCCGCGTATGATGGCGAAATCGCACCGCACGGTAAAAACGCTGATCATGCATCCGTGTTACACCGTCGGTTATGGCTCTAAAGATCACTACAACTTCCCGTATTACGGTGCGGTTGCGGCGATGTACGGCGACGGTTTGCCGGTGCGTCTGGCCAATGACCGCTTCGAACAGTTCCAGTCTTCCCTTAAACGCCACGCGTTTGACATGAATTACGACATCGCCGTTAACCGTAAAACCGGTATGTTGCAGTCCTTCCATGCGGCGATGACCGCAGATGGCGGCGGGCGCAGCAACTTTACACCGTCGGTGGTGATGGTGGGCGCAACCGCTGCGCAGTCGATTTACTACTTCCCCAAAAGTGATTTATCCGCCGTCGGGCTGGCCTCGCGCGCGCTGGATGCCGGGTCTGCCCGTGGCTACGGCACGCTGCAAAGTATGGCCGCCACTGAAATGATGATGGATGAGCTGGCCGCCGAACTGAAGCTGGATCCGATCGCGTTTCGTTTACGCAACGTGCTGAAATCCGGCATGAAAAATACGCAGGGTGCCATTCCGGCGGGGGCAATCCGTGCCGATGAAGTGCTGGAAAAATCCGCGGTTCATCCGTTATGGACCGAGCGCGAGACGCGTAAGGCAGAGTACGAAAGCCAGCATCCCGGCAAGCGTTATGGCGTCGGTTTTGGTTGCGTGCAGAAAGATTTCGGTACCGGTGCGGAAACGTCATTTGCCCGCGTTGAAATCAGTGAAAAAGGCGAAATCAGCCTGTGGCACAGCGGCGCAGAAATGGGGACGGGCATGTCCACCTCGCAGTCCGTATTGTGCGCTGAATGGCTGGGAAAACCGGCGGAACAGGCCCATTTCTCGGTGACCGACTGGTCGGTACTGCCGGTGGAAACCAGCGGCGACCCGTACATTATGTCGCAGGAAGAGCAGGATAAATTGCAAACCAATCCGCGCTGGTCGCCGTCTTACTGTTCGCCGTCCAGCGCCAGTAACTCGGCTTATTACTTCTCGCACAGTACCCGCGAGGCGGCACGCCTGATCTTCGACAACGGCATCTGGCCGGCGGCGATGGCTATCTGGCAAACCGGCATCGGCGGCGGACAGGCTGCGCCTTATGTCGTGCGCAAGGAAGATGCGCGCTGGGTGGAAGGGGGTCTGACGGCTAACGGCATGCAAATTCTCAGCCTCGAAACGCTGGCGAAAAAAGCCTACGAGATGAACGGCATAACCGGTGCGGCGGTGCATGTTTTCAACCGCTGGCAATGGGCGGAAGCGGATTTCACCCTGAATAATGTGCGTCAGCGTATTCCGGTGGATGGCATGGCGGTGCGCAACGGCGCGGGCGAATTCCGCACGCTGGCGCGCGACGCGGTGTATTACCCGCCGACGCAGCGCAACAACGCGTCTGTGACCTATTACAGCGCGGTGGGCACACTGGCCGAAATCGCGGTGGAGATCGCCACCGGCAAGGTCGAACTGCTGACCCATCATTCGGTGATGGAGTGCGGCAATCTGATTGTGCCGGAGCTGGTTTCCGGCCAGTTGCAGGGCGGGCTGGCGATGGGTATCGGCCACGCATTACACGAGTATTTGCCGCTGTACGAAGACGGACCGGGCAACGGAACGTGGAATTTTAACCGTTACCATTTGCCGCGTGCCAGCGATGTGGCGGTCTGGAAACAGACCAGCGATATCCTGCCCGCGCTGTCGGAAACCGATCCGCCGAAAGGCATGGCCGAGGTGGTGATGATCCCGGTGGTCGCCGCGCTGGTTAACGCCATCGCCCATGCCACCGGCCATCGTTTCCGTGATTTGCCTGTCCGTGCTGAAAATATTCGTGAGGTTTTACAATGAGCATCAAAACGCAGCCTTTAACGCTGACCATTAACCATCAACAATACGGCCCGCTGGAGGTTCCTGAAGGCCTGATGATGATCGACTTCCTGCACGAATATGTTGCGCTGACCGGTTGCCGTCTCGGCTGCGGGCAGGGCATCTGCCACGCCTGTGTCGCCATTGTCGACCATGACAGCGGCACCAGCGAAGAAGTCCGCACCTGCATCACCGGCGCACATTACTTCAACGGCAAAAAAGTGCGTACCGTCGAAGGCCACGCGAAAACCGATGACAAAGGGGAAGTCACGCTGTCGCCGGTTCAGCAGGCTTTCATGGAGCATTACAGTTTTCAGTGCGGTTACTGCACGCCGGGCTTTGTGAACGCCGCGACCCTGTTGCTGGAACGTCTGGCAAAACATCCGGTGGCGCTGTCAGAACTGGAAGGCGCGATTAACGGCGCGCTGGAAAATCACATCTGCCGCTGTACCGGTTATGTGCGCTATTACGAAGCGGTGCGTGACGTGGTGCTGAAAACCCCTGGCCTGATCCGGGAGCCTGTGTGATGAAAAAACGTCTTTTCCTCGCGCTGCTGGCGGTGATTATCATCGTGATTGCCGTGCTGTGGTGGCGGGAAAACCGCACGCCGGATGGCCCGCTGCAAAAAGTCACGGCGGATAGCGCACAGATTGAACGTGGCCGCTATCTGGTACAGGCGTCTGACTGCGCGGCGTGCCATACCGCGTCCGGCGGCGCACCGCTGGCAGGCGGTTATCCGCTGGAGACGCCGTTCGGCAAAATCTTTGGCAGCAACCTGACGCCGTCGGCGGAGCAGGGGATTGGCCGCTGGACGTCAGATGATTTCTATCTGGCGCTGACGCAGGGTGTGGCGCCGGGCGGACGTCATCTGTATCCGGCAATGCCTTACACCTCGTACAAAGGCGTGAGCCGTCAGGATTCAGACGACATGTATGCGTTTCTGATGACCCGTCCGGCGGTGGATCAGCCGGTGCCGGAGAACGAAATGCCTTTCCCGTTCAATCAGCGTATGGCGATGATCGGCTGGAATTTGCTGTTCCGCACATCCGATCCGATGCCGGCCAGCTCGCCGGGTAATTCGGCTGACTGGCAGCGCGGGAAATATCTGACGGACGTGCTCGGCCACTGTGGCGAATGCCATACGCCGCGCGGCAAACTGGGTCAGATGGATACGGATAACAATCTGCAGGGCGGCACCCTCGGGCGCATCACCGCGCCGGATATCACGCCGCAGGCGCTGGCGCAACGTGGCTGGAACCCGGCGGATCTGAGCCGTTTCCTCGCCACCGGTTTTGCGCCGCAAGGTTCGGCTTTTGATGAAATGCACAAGGTTATCGATCTCAGTACCCGTCATCTGACCGACGCCGATCATCGTGCGATAGTCACCTATCTGCTGGGCGATAAACCGCCAGCGGCAGTGGCGGTGGAAACCCGACAGGGCGGGAATGACGCCGGACGGATCACCTATCTCGATCAGTGTTCCGGTTGCCATATGGCGGACGGCGCGGGTAAACCGCATGTGGCGGTGGCGATGCAAAACAACGCCACATTGCGCCAGCCGGATGGTCGTAACCTGATTGTTTCGGTGCTCGATGGCTTACCGGCGCAGGAATTCCCCAACGGTGAAAGTATGCAGCCGATGCCGGGTTTTGCTGACCGTCTGAACGATGCGCAAATCGCGGACATGGTGAATTATCTGCGCGTGACCTTTGGCGGTCTGCCGGGGAATATCACCCCCGATCAGGTGAAAGCCTTGCGAAAACCTTAGCGGATAGCGGAATGAACCTGTAAAAAAGCCCGGTGAATGAGGCATTCACCGGGCTTTTTCTTTTCTTCCGTCGTCAGTCTCAGATCAGATGCTCAGTAAACTCACTCAGCATGTCACCGACAAATTTCAGGCGTTTTGGGCGGTCAGTCAGATCCAACATAAACTTCAGCTTGGTCGGACCGTCGAGACGATACACCTGCGGCTGTTTTTGCAGCAGACCGATCAGGAAGCCCGGATCGACACGGTTCTTATCACCGAATTCGATAAAGCCACCGCGCTCGTTGCCTTCGATACGCCGGATGCCCAGCTCTTTAGCCTTCAGGCGCAGCACGGCAATCTGCAACAGATTGCGCGCGGCGTCCGGCAGCGTGCCGAAGCGGTCGATCAGCTCCACGCGCAACTCGTCCAGTTCACCTTCGGTCTTCGCGCTGGCAATGCGTTTGTACAATGACAGGCGGGTATTGACGTCAGGAATGAAATCTTCCGGCAGCAGCGCAGGCATGCGCATTTCGACTTCCGTCTGGCTGGTGGTTAAATCCTCCAGCGACGGCTCGCGGCCTTCCTTCAGCGCTTCGACGGCGTTTTCCAGCAATTCCATATACAGCGAGAAACCGATGCTGGTCATCTGACCGCTCTGGCCTTCACCGAGCAGCTCACCTGCACCACGAATTTCCAGGTCATGCGTCGCCAGCGCGAAACCGGCACCCAGGTCTTCCAGCGAGGCGATGGCTTCCAGACGTTTATGCGCATCAACAGACATGGCTTTCGGCGGCGGCGTCAGCAGATAGGCATAGGCCTGATGATGTGAACGCCCGACGCGGCCACGCAACTGGTGTAACTGCGCCAGACCAAAGTGATCGGCGCGTTCGATAATGATGGTATTCGCCGTCGGAATATCGATACCCGTTTCGATGATGGTGGTACACACCAGCACGTTAAAACGCTGATGGTGGAAATCATTCATCACGCGCTCAAGATCGCGTTCACGCATCTGCCCGTGACCGATAGCAATACGCGCTTCCGGCACCAGTTCGGCCAGACGCTGCGAGGCTTTTTCGATATTCTCAACGTCGTTGTAAAGATAATAAACCTGCCCGCCGCGCAGAATTTCACGCAGTATCGCCTCGCGCACCACCAGGCTGTCGTACTCGCGCACAAAGGTTTTGACCGCCATACGACGCGCGGGCGGTGTGGCAATAATCGACAGATCGCGCATACCGCTCATCGCCATATTCAGCGTACGCGGGATAGGCGTTGCGGTCAGGGTCAGAATGTCGACATCCGCGCGCATCGCCTTAATACGTTCTTTGTGACGCACGCCGAAACGGTGTTCCTCATCGACAATCAGCAAGCCGAGATCTTTCCAGCGCAGGTCGCTTTGCAGCAGTTTGTGCGTACCGATAATAATATCGACTTTGCCTTCCACCGCGTCTTCCAGCACGGCGTTTTGCTCTTTGGCACTGCGGAAACGCGACATCATTTCGATGCGCACCGGCCAGCTGGCGAAGCGGTCACGGAAGTTATCAAAGTGCTGTTGCGCCAGTAAGGTGGTCGGGACCAGCACGGCAACCTGCTTGTTGTTGGACACTGCGAGGAAAGCCGCGCGCATCGCCACTTCGGTTTTCCCGAAACCGACGTCGCCACACACCAGACGGTCCATCGCCAGCGGTTGCGTCATGTCGGTCAGCACGGCATTAATGGCCTGTGACTGATCCGGCGTGGTTTCAAACGGGAAAGCCTGACAGAACAGCTGATACTGTTCTTTATCGTGTTTGAAGGCGAAACCGCTTTTGGCTTCGCGCTGGGCGTAAATATCCAGCAGTTCGGCGGCCACATCACGGACTTTCTCGGCGGCTTTCTGCCGCGCTTTCGACCAGGCTTCACCGCCGAGTTTATGCAGCGGCGCGCTTTCGTCTGCGCCACCGGCATAGCGGCTGATCAGATGCAGCGACGAGACCGGCACGTACAGTTTGTCTTCACCGGCGTAAGTCAGGATCAAATATTCAGCGGTGATGCCGCCGGTTTCCAGCGTGGTCAGCCCGAGATAACGGCCGACGCCGTGTTCGACATGCACCACCGGCTGGCCGGGACGCAGTTCCGCCAGATTGCGGATCAGCGTATCGGTATTAATCGAGCGGCGGCTGTCCTGACGGCGGCGCGCCACGCGCTCACCCAGCAGATCGCTTTCGCAGATCAGCGCCAGTTGTTTATCCGCATCGAGAAAACCGCGTTCGCACGCGCCAATCATGATGTAACGACCGGCGGTGTCGGCTTCTTCAATGCGGGTAATCAGCGTCGGCATCAGCTTGATGCGGGCCAGCAAATCCTGAAGTGTTTCGCGTCGGCCTTCACTTTCTACCGAGAACACCAGACTGCCTGTAAAAGCTTCATTGAAGCGGCGCAGGTTATCCATCGGCGTTTTGTTCTGCGGCTGAACGGAGAGGTCCGGCAGCTTTTCGTAGCTCAGATTGGTGTTCGCGGCTTTCTTCGGCAGCGAATCGGTGCGCAGTTGCACGCGCGGCCAGGCTTTCAGCTCGCTGTACAGTGAATCGACCCGCAGCCACAGGTTTTCCGGCTCAAGCAGCGGACGCATCGGATCGACGCGGCGGCTTTCATAACGCTGGCAGGCATCCTGCCAGAAACGCTCGGCGGCGGCTTCCAGATCGCCGGTGTTCAGCACCAGCGTATTCTCCGGCAGATAACTGAACAGCGTGGTCAGCGGCTGACTGAAAAACAGCGGTTGCCAGTATTCGATACCGGCCGGGAAGGTGCCTTTGCTGACCTGCTGATAAACGTGTTCGGCGTCGCGGCGCACTTCAAACTTTTCGCGCCACTGGCTGCGAAACAGCTCAATGGCATTTTTGTCGGTCGGGAATTCATGGGCGGGCAGCAGATTGATGTGATCCACTTCGGTCAGCGTGCGCTGGGTATCCACATCAAAAATGCGCAGGCTGTCGATTTCATCATCAAAGAAATCAATGCGGTAAGGTTCTTCGCTGCCCATCGGGTACAAATCGAGCAGGGCGCCACGGGTGGCAAACTCACCGTGCTCCATCACCTGATCGACGCTGCGGTAACCGGCCTGTTCCAGCTGTGCACGCAGTTTATCGCGCGACAGTTGCTGGCCTTTTTTCATTACCAGCGCGTGGCCGTGCAGGAACTCATGCGGGCAGACGCGCTGCATCAGCGTATTCACCGGCAGAATGATAATGCCGCGTTCCATCGTAGGAAGCTGATACAAACTGGACAGACGGGATGAAATGATTTCCTGATGCGGCGAAAAACTGTCGTACGGCAGCGTTTCCCAGTCCGAAATACTCAGGACTTTGTTGTCAGTAAACTGTTGAATTTCATCGCGCAGGCGCAGGGCATTTTGCATATCAGGCGCAACCAGCAGAACCGGACCGGTATGGCGTTCACTGATTTGAGCACATTCCAGCGCGCAGGCGGAGCCGGTGAGCTGGCCTAACAGGCGGGTGTCACCCGGACGTTCAGGCAACGAATAACGATAATCTTGAGACATAGGCTGTTTTGAGTTCTCGTTTTGGCGGCTGTCGGAGGCCAATTAGCAGACCGTATCTTGCTTTGCAGGGGTAATCGGGGTCAACCCGTTGTCTGTATAAAAGGGTCAGCGGCGTCACAAAGTTAAACCGATTACTTTGGGTTAATGGTTCCATAAAGCGGTGCTAGCCTTTATTATCCTTGATCACTTTAGTCTGCGCCACGCACTTATTTGCGGCCAAGCACTTAAAACGGATGTTATGTATCAACCTGTCGCGTTATTTATCGGTCTGCGCTACATGCGCGGACGTGCTTCGGACCGCTTCGGGCGGTTTGTTTCCTGGTTATCCACCATTGGTATCACTCTCGGGGTGATGGCGCTGGTCACCGTGTTATCCGTGATGAACGGGTTTGAGAAAGATCTGGAAGGTAACATTCTCGGTCTGATGCCTCAGGCGTTAATCACCACACCGGGCGGATCGCTTGATCCACAGAAAATCACGCATGATCAGGTGTCTGCGCTGAAAAGTGTCAACCGCGCGGTGCCGCTGACCACCGGCGATGTCGTGCTGCAAAGCCCCGGCAGCGTCGCGGTGGGCGTGATGCTCGGGGTTGATCCACAACAGAAAGATCCGCTGGCGAAATACTTAATTGGGGTTGCCCAGCAGGAACTTCAACCCGGTAAATACAACATCATTCTGGGCGATCAGCTGGCGCAGCAGTTAAAAGTGCGCCGTGGTGATCAGTTGCGTCTGATGGTCACCAGCGTCAGCCAGTTCACGCCGGTCGGGCGCGTCCCGAGCCAGCGCCTGTTCAACGTGATCGGCACCTTCTCCGCCAACAGCGAAGTGGATGGTTACCAGATGCTGGTGAACATTCAGGACGCCTCACGCCTGATGCTTTATCCGAAAGGTAACGTGACCGGCTGGCGTTTGTTCCTCGACAAACCGCTGGACGTCGACAGCCTGAGTGCGCAAAAACTGCCGGACGGTACCAGCTGGAAAGACTGGCGCGAGCGTCGCGGCGAGCTGTTCCAGGCCGTGCGCATGGAGAAAAACATGATGGGGCTGTTGCTGAGCCTGATCGTCGCCGTTGCCGCGTTTAACATCATTACGTCACTGGGATTACTGGTGATGGAGAAACAAGCTGAAGTCGCGATCCTGCAAACGCAGGGCCTGAGCCGCCGCCAGATTATGGCGCTGTTTATGGTGCAGGGCGCCAGTGCCGGTGTGATTGGCGCATTGCTAGGTGCCGTACTGGGCGTGGTGCTGGCCACTCAGCTGAATACCATTATGCCGGCTATCGGGCTGATGCTCGATGGCGCGTCGCTGCCGGTCGATATCGAACCGGTTCAGGTCGTTGTCATTGCGCTGGTCGCCATGGCAATCGCCTTATTATCTACGCTTTATCCTTCCTGGCGCGCTGCTGCCACCCATCCCGCAGAGGCTTTACGTTATGAGTAATTCTTTATTATTGCAGTGTGAAAACCTCTGTAAGACTTATCAGGAAGGCAAGATGCACACCGACGTACTGCGTGACGTGAGCTTCGCCATGCAGCCGGGTGAGATGATGGCGATCGTCGGGACGTCCGGTTCCGGTAAAAGTACCTTGCTGCATCTGCTGGGCGGACTGGATTCACCGACGTCCGGCGAAGTGATTTTCAAAGGTCAGTCGCTGAACAGCATGTCATCTTCTGCCAAATCTGAACTGCGAAACCGCGAACTGGGCTTTATTTATCAGTTCCACCATTTGTTGCCTGATTTCACCGCGCTGGAAAACGTGGCGATGCCGCTGCTGATCGGCAAAAAGAAATCTGCCGAAGTGCAGGAGCGCGCGCTGGCGATGCTTGAGGCGGTTGGGCTGCAACACCGCAGCAATCACCGTCCTTCCGAGCTTTCCGGCGGTGAACGTCAGCGTGTGGCGATTGCCCGTGCGCTGGTGAATAACCCTTCGCTGGTGCTGGCCGATGAACCGACCGGTAACCTCGACCAGCGCAACGCAGACAGCATTTTTGAACTGCTCGGCGAACTGAATGTGCGTCAGGGCACCGCGTTTCTGGTGGTGACTCATGACCTGCAACTGGCCAACCGTCTGACGCGTCAGCTGGAAATGCGTGACGGCAAGCTGCAGCAGGAATCGATGTTGCTGGGAGCGAAGTAATGTCTGGCATTCCTTTTTCATTATTGATTGGCCTGCGCTTTAGTCGCGGGCGCCGCCGCAGCGGTATGGTGTCGCTGATTTCGGTGATTTCAACGTTAGGCATCGCGCTGGGCGTGGCGGTGCTGATCGTCGGCCTGAGCGCCATGAACGGGTTCGAGCGTGAACTGAAAGAGCGCGTACTGGCGGTGGTGCCGCACGGCGAAATCCGTCCGGTGAACCAGCCGTTTAACAACTGGCAGGGTGTGCTGGATCGGGTGGAAAAAGTGCCGGGCATTGTCGCGGCAGCGCCTTACATCCAGTTCAATGGCCTGATCGAGCACGGTGCCAAACTGCGTGCCATTCAGCTGAAAGGCGTGGATCCGCAGAGCGAACCGCGTGTCAGTGCCGCGCCGAAATTTGTGCAGAACAACGCATGGCAGAATTTCAAAGCCGGTCAGCAGCAGCTGATCCTCGGCAAAGGCGTGGCCGATGCCGTAGGCGTGAAGCAGGGCGACTGGGTGACGGTGATGATCCCCAACAGCGATCCGGAAATGAAGCTGTTGCAACCGAAACGTATCCGTTTGCAGGTTGCCGGGATTTTGCAGCTCAGCGGTCAGCTTGATCACAGCCTTGGCATGGTGCCGCTGGCCGATGCCCAGCAATATCAGGACATGGGCAGCAGCGTGACCGGCATTGATATCAAAGTGAACGATGTCTTCGCCGCACAAAAACTGGTGCACGACGCCGGTGAAGTGACGCAGGCTTACGTTTATATCAGCAGCTGGATCGGGACTTACGGATATATGTACCGTGATATCCAGATGGTCCGCGCTATCATGTATATGGCGATGGTGCTGGTGATCGGCGTGGCCTGTTTCAACATCGTCTCGACGCTGGTGATGGCGGTAAAAGATAAAAGCAGTGATATTGCGATTTTGCGCACACTGGGCGCAAAAGACGGGCTTATCCGCGCGGTCTTCATCTGGTACGGTTTACTGGCGGGGCTGGTCGGCAGCGTGGCCGGTGTGGTGATCGGCGTGATTGCCGCTTTCCAGCTGACAAATATCGTCAACGCCTTGCAAAAACTCACCGGACATCAGTTCCTGTCCGGCGATATTTATTTTATCGACTTCCTGCCCTCTGAAGTGCACTGGCTGGATGTCGCGGGTGTGCTGGTCACCGCCCTGGTGCTGAGTTTGCTGGCAAGCTGGTATCCGGCACGCCGTGCAAGCCGTATCGATCCTGCCCGCGTGCTCAGTGGCGGCCAGTGATCCTTTTTTAAGAACCGTATTATTCAGACACAGAGAGTAAGGAGCACGTTATGCGCACACGTCATCGTCTGTGTCGGTTTCGCAAAAATAAACGCATTCGCCATCAGCGGTTCCGGTCGAATATTTTCCACCGTGATTCGATGGCGGCTGCGTCGCTGAAGAAACCGTTTGTTGTGGTGCTGACCGGCGCAGGGATTTCCGCCGAGTCAGGCATCCGTACTTTCCGCGCTGCCGATGGCCTGTGGGAAGAACACCATGTTGAGGATGTGGCGACGCCGGAAGGCTACCGCCGTGATCCTGAACTGGTGCAGCGTTTTTATAACGAACGCCGCCGCCAGTTGCAGGCTGAAGATCTCAAACCTAACGCCGCGCATTATGCGCTGGCTACGCTGGAAGAGGCGCTCGGCGACAACTTCCTGCTGGTCACGCAGAATATCGATAATCTGCACGAGCGGGCGGGCAGCTCCCGTGTGATCCATATGCACGGCGAATTGCTGAAAGTGCGCTGTACACAATCGGGTCAGGTGCTGGACTGGCCGGGCGACCTGAGTGTGGATGACCGCTGTCACTGCTGCCAGTTCCCGGCACCGCTGCGTCCGCACATTGTCTGGTTTGGTGAAATGCCGTTTGGCATGGATGAGATTTACGATGCGCTGGCAAAAGCCGATTTCTTTGTCGCCATCGGCACGTCCGGGCATGTCTATCCGGCGGCCGGTTTTGTTCACGAGGCGCGTATCGGCGGTGCCTGTGCCGTGGAACTGAATCTTGAGCCAAGCCAGGTAGAAAGCGAATTTGATATGAAGCACTACGGACTGGCGAGCCAGGTGGTGCCGGAATTCGTGCATAAATTCCTGACGAAGAAAGATGAAGCCTGGTCGTAGACCGGGCTTTTTTTCCTGTTCATCCGCTGTAAAGCCAAAAAATTGCGCCTGCCCCATAACGTTATCCCGTTAAACTTGGTGAAAAATGACCTGACGCAATATTCACGGTTTTCATGCTGCGCATAATAAAACCCAGCTGCCAGAGGATACCCAAATGAATAAGTTGCTTGATCGTTTTCTTCATTATGTTTCTTTCGATACCCAATCTAAGCCCAATGTTAAACATACGCCCAGCACCGACGGGCAACTCAAGCTGGCGCAGGCACTGCGTAATGAACTGACTGAACTGGGTTTTTCACAGGTAACGCTCAGCGATAAAGGCTGCGTGATGGCAACCTTGCCGGGAAACGTGGCCTGGAAGGTACCGGTGATTGGTTTTATTTCCCATCTGGATACCGCGCCTGATTTCACGGCCAAACACGTTAATCCGCAAATTGTGGAAAATTATCGCGGCGGCGATATTGCACTGGGAAATGGCGACGAAATTTTATCACCGGTAATGTTCCCCGTGTTACATCAGCTTCTCGGCCACACGATCATTACCACCGACGGCAAAACCTTGCTGGGGTCAGACGATAAATCCGGCATTGCCGAAATCATTACCGCGATGGTGCGGCTGAAGGACAGTAATATTCCGCACGGGCCGGTGCGTATCGCGTTCACGCCAGATGAAGAAATCGGTAAGGGTGCGCAGAGTTTTGATGTACCGGCCTTTGGCGCAGAATGGGCTTATACCGTGGATGGCGGCGGGGTGGGGGAACTGGAGTTTGAGAACTTTAACGCGGCCTCTGCGACGATCAAAATTGTCGGTAACAACGTGCATCCGGGCAGTGCCAAAGGGGTGATGGTCAATGCCCTGTCGCTGGCGACGCGTTTCCACAACGAATTGCCTGTGGAAGAAACACCAGAACATACTGAGGGTTACGAAGGGTTCTATCACCTGACGACCATCAAGGGCAACGTTGAGCGCGCGGAAATGCATTACATCATCCGTGACTTCGACAAAACCCAGTTCGAAGCCCGTAAGCAAAAAATTATTGATGTCGCCCATGTGGTCGGCAAGGGGTTGCATCGCGATTGCTACATCGAAGTGACGCTCGACGACCACTATTACAACATGCGCGATAAAGTGGCCAAACATCCGCATATTATCGCGCTGGCGCAGCAGGCGATGAAAGACTGTGACATTGAGCCGATCATGAAGCCTATCCGCGGCGGTACGGACGGCGCGCAGCTTTCCTTCCGGGGTTTACCGTGCCCGAACATTTTTACCGGCGGTTATAACTTCCACGGCAAACATGAATTCGTCACGCTCGAAGGGATGGAAAAAGCGGTGTCAGTGATTATGCGTATTGCTGAGCTGACAGCAAATAAAGCGAAATAACGGATTGTCGCGGCTTTATATCATTAGAATCCCGATGATATAAAGCCTTTTTTATTCTTTATTATCAATGTATTATCTCTGATGTTATTATTAATTTAATAATCAATAATAACTTATAATATATCGAGGATTTATATCCATATTTTGTATTTTTCCTCATTTATTCCCTCATGTAAAATACCTCTTTTATTTCTACGGATTATAGTTAATGGAATTAAAAGATGTTTTATCGTTGCGTAATGTGGTCAGGTCCCGCATCCCGAATGAGAACAGAGGAACTCACTATAATGCCTGGGTTTTAATCTGGTATCCTGACGGAGGGAATGTAGGGCATGCGTCAATGTTTATTGGCGATATTCAGGAGACCAGTCCTTATGTCAGCTGGTGGCCACAAACCGAAGATAAAAAAATCATGTTTGGTAAATATCCTTCAAGAATTAGTTGTCAGGGAAATACAAGTACAACAACGTATCGCTCTGACGCCCATACAGAAGGTAATGCTCCCGATGTGATTTACGGGTTAATAAACCTGGATGAAAGTGCGATGAAAATAGCCTGGCATGACATTTGTCATAAAGCAGGGGGATCATCATTTCGTACCGTTGGGAAGAATTGCGCTGATATTGTCAGTCGTGTCATCAACGCGGGGCTTGTCGGTTCACCGTTTCGCGCTAAAGCCTTTGGTTGTATGCACGGTGGTTTTTTACCCTGCACCCCTAAACGTGTTGGGATAGCCTGTAATTATCTCAGAGATAAAGATGTCGCACTGAAAATAAGTTTACATGCCAAATCACTGAACCTTAATCCCGTTAAACGCCTGCTAAAACTTCGGTAAATTTGCCGGGTGATAAAACCCGGCAATAAAGATGTTTCCTGTCTGGTTTGTTTTTTTGACAGTGGTGAAAAAATGCAGGTCTGTCAAATAATAGAGTGTGGGGAGTTAATTATCGTGTGATGATAAAATTGGAAAAACCTGAATGACTCATGCTGTTACTTTATTATTTCTGGCCAGAATATTAGTCAATAAAATAGAAGGGTTATTAATAAATACAGGGCGCCGAAGCACCCTGTATGAAATAAGAAAAGTAAATATCGCTTACTCTCAGTCGTTAAAGTACCAGTAACCGCTGTTGACCAGCGCAGAGATCAACGCGAGGAAGGATGGGTCATCCAGCGCATCGCCCAGCATTTCTTTGGTCACAGTTTTGTGACGGGCAATGGCGTCCACCGCAGCGATGTATTCCGTGGTCATGGCTTCGCCGTTGACGTAGCAGGTATCCCCGACGCGCAGCACGCGCAGGCCACCCAGCCGCTCCAGCGTTTCACCGGAGTCCAGCAACTCATAAATTTCACCGGCCTGATAAGGCGGCTCCGGCGGCGCCAGATCCAGTTCGTGGCGGGACTGGGAAATAAATTCACCGAACCAGCTGTTGAAGTGCGTCGGGTTACCAATCAGATCCAGCATCATGGAACGCAGTTTATTCAGTTCCGCAGGCTGGACTTCAGCCGGATGCTCACGTTCAACCAGTTCCGGATCGCTGTAACGATGGCTGCCCAGTTCGCGGGAAAGCACGTAATCGGCAAAACCGCTGACCATTTCACGGGCGTTTGGTGCACGGAAACCGACAGAATAGTTGAGGGAGTTTTCCAGCGAATAACCGTCATGCGGGAAACCCGGCGGAATGTAGACGATATCGCCGGGTTCCAGCTCTTCGTCAATAATGGCGTCGAACGGCTCGACCTGGAGCAAATCAGGGTGCGGGCAATGCTGTTTCATGGCGACTTTCTCGCCCACACGCCAGCGGCGACGGCCGGTGCCCTGAATGATAAAGACATCGTACTGATCAAGGTGCGGGCCTACGCCACCGCCGGGCACCGAGAAGGAAATCATTAAATCGTCCATGCGCCAGTCCGGGATATGGCGGAACGGCGTCATCAGATGGGAAGAGGGTTCGTGCCAGTGATCGACCGCCTGAACCAGTACCGACCAGCCGGTTTCGCCCAGATGATCATAACTCTCAAAAGGCCCGTGGCTGACATTCCATTTACCGTCGTGATTGCTGACCAGACGGCTGTCCACTTCATTTTCCATCGCCAGACCGGCCAGTTCGTCCGGAGAGATCGGATCGACGAAATTTTTAAAGCCGCGCTTTAATACGACAGGGCGCTTTTGCCAGTAACGCTGCAGGAAATCATTCCAGTCTAGGTCGAGTTGGTAATCCATAGTATTTCCCTTGCATTAAATGGAGGGTGATAAAGAAGAGGCGTGTCTGTAAAGGATTATAACGGAAGGTGTTGCGGCTGAGTTGGGCAATTGCCAGCAAATTTCGCACTATGGCTAAGATTGCGCCGAAATATGCTGGCAAAATGGGCAGATAAAACGCTACTCCAGATCGATACCCTGTTGCAGGCCAAAACAGACGCGCATGCTGGCACCGCCGAGCGGGCTGTCGCCGATGATAATTTTGCCGTCGTACTGTTCGATGATGTCGTTAGCCAGCGAAAGCCCGAGTCCTTGCCCCGGACGCAACGTATCGGCACGTTGTCCGCGCTGGAAAATCACTTCACGTTTACTTTCCGGAATGCCCGGACCGTCGTCTTCAATCAAAATCACAAGCTGGTTTTCAGTGTGTACGGCGCTGATTTCGACGAACTCCAGACAATATTTGCAGGCGTTATCGATGACGTTACCCATCACTTCCATAAAGTCATTTTTCTCACCGACAAAGGTGATTTCCGGCGAAATGTCCACGGTGATCACCACGCCTTTGCGCTGGTACACCTTGTTCAACGCCGAGCACAATCCGTCCAGAATTGCCGGTACGGAATGCACTTCACGGATCAACAGGTTTTGTTCAGAACGTAGCGTCGCACGATGCAGGTAATAACCAATCTGCTGAGAGATGCGGCTGATTTGCTCGAGCATCACCGGTTCCGCTTCTTCTATCGTGGTCTGTTTGCCATTGCGCAGGGCGCGCAGGGTGGACTGTAATACCGCCAGCGGCGTTTTCAGGCTGTGCGTCAGATCCGCCAGTGTGGTGCGATAACGATCGTAACGGCCACGCTCGCCATGCAACAAGATATTCAGGTTACGCACCAGTCCGCGCAGTTCGCGGGGCGGGTTTTCATCCAGCGATTCACGTTCGTGCGTTTCCAGTTCGGCGACCTGATGGATAAGCTCTTTGATCGGCCGCAGGCTCCAGTATGCCGCCAGCCAGAGCAGCGGCACGACCAGCAGCAGGTTTGCCAGCAGCACATAGCTGAACCATTCCCAGACCAGATCCGAACGCTGCAATTCCTGCGGAATGGTATCGACCACCACAATGTTCAGCGCGGGCAGGCGCGAGGTAGCATTGTAGGTATTCACCGCAATGGAGTGGGTCATCGCATTGGCGTCGGTGTCGTCATAATCCTTCAGCTTGTCCTGCGCCTGCGGGTTATTGCCCAGCACTTCGCTGCTGATTTGCGTGTCGGTATCCAGTTCGTAGAAGCCCGGTTTGTTCATCCAAGCTTTGTCGATATGCGCTTCCAGCTCAGGAATGCGCCGCTCGGCCCACAGCAGTTTGCCTTTGCCGTCATAGATAAACACCAGTGTCGGCGTATTCAGATCGAGATCCGGCGGGACATTGATGGAAAGTTTTCCATCACGCCATTGGGCGAGGCTGAAGAAGAGGTTACTTTCGCCACGCAGCAAACGGTAGGCCGTTTTGTCGAAACTCACCATATAGCCGACCACCGCCACCAGCCCGTAGGCCAGCGACAGGGCAAGCACCACCGCAGCGGTCGCCATCATAAAGCGGACGCGAAGGGAGAACGGTTTCCGGGTACGACGTCCTTTCATGAAGCGTCCTTTGAACATGCCGGTGATTACGGACGAATGTCGAAGCGGTAACCCTGACCGCGTACGGTCGTGATCACGTCAACCGGATGTTCTGCCTGTAATTTTTTACGCAGACGGCCCATCAGTACATCGACGGTATGGCTTTCACGCAGCTCAGCATCAGGATAAAGCTGAAGCATCAGTGAGTCTTTGCTGACCACTTTACCGGCATTGCGGATCAGCGTTTCGATAATGGTGTATTCGAACGCGGTCAGTTTGATTGGCTGCTCATTAACCGTCAGTTCACGGCGTGACAGATCAATCTGGAAAGGTTGCAGCGTGATCACCTGGGAGGCAAGGCCGCTGTTACGGCGCATCAGCGCCTGCATACGCGCCAGCACTTCTTCCAGATGGAAAGGTTTGGTGACGTAATCGTCAGCACCGGCTTCCAGCACCGCGACCTTATCCTGCCAGCTTTCACGGGCGGTGAGCACCAGAATCGGCAAATTGGTCTGATGGCTGCGCCAGCGGCGGATCAGACTCAGACCATCTTCACCCGGCAAACCGAGATCGACAATGGCGATATCCGGCGCGTGTTCATGCAAAAAATAGTCTGCTTCTTTCGCGTCTTCTGCTGCATCGACCTGATGGCCCATTTCCCGCAGTTGAACCGAAAGGTGATGACGGAGCAGAGCGTTATCTTCAATAACTAAAATTCGCATGGTGATTCCTTATCCTGACAGCGCGGAAAATGGTTTAAATATTCTGAGGGCAATGGTAAATGATTCAGAAACATTTTAATCAACCTGAGGTCAACGCGGGCGCGTCAAACCTCAACAGAACCTAAACGAATTATAAACGGCTTCCGTCAGAGACGGCATAAAAAAGGCGACCCTGAGGCCGCCACCTGAATATAACAGGGTAAAAACTTACTTCAGCTCGTCAACCATGGTGGTGGCGCGACCAATGTAGTTACCCGGTGTCATGGCTTTCAGACGTACTTTTTCGTCTTCCGGTAATTCCAGAGAATCGATAAAGGCCTGCATCCCGGCCGCATCAACACGTTTGCCGCGGGTCAGTTCTTTCAGCTTCTCATAAGGCTTTTCGATGCCGTAACGACGCATCACGGTCTGGATTGGCTCCGCCAGCACTTCCCAGTTGTGATCCAGTTCATTCGCCAGATTGGCTTCGTTCACTTCCAGCTTGCTGACGCCTTTCATGGTGGCCTGATATGCAATCAGCGCGTAGCCCAGACCCACGCCGAGGTTACGCAGCACGGTGGAATCCGTCAGGTCGCGCTGCCAGCGGGAAACCGGCAGTTTGCTGGCCAGATGCTGCAATACCGCATTGGACAGACCGAGATTACCTTCGGAGTTTTCGAAGTCGATCGGGTTCACTTTGTGCGGCATGGTAGACGAACCGATTTCGCCCGCGATGGTGCGCTGCTTGAAGTGGTTCAGGGCAATGTAACCCCAGATGTCGCGGTCGAAGTCGATCAGGATGGTGTTGAAACGCGCCACGCAGTCAAACAGTTCGGCGATGTAGTCATGCGGCTCGATCTGGGTGGTGTACGGGTTCCAGGTAATGCCCAACGACGTGACAAACTCTTCGCTGAACTGATGCCAGTTCACTTCCGGATACGCCACGATGTGCGCATTGTAGTTGCCCACGGCACCGTTGATTTTGCCGAGGATGTCGACGTTCTGCAGTTGCTTAAACTGGCGATCCATACGGTACGCGACGTTAGCCAGCTCTTTCCCGATCGTGGATGGCGTTGCAGGCTGGCCGTGGGTACGGGACAGCAGCGGAATGTCGCGGTATTTGTGCGCCAGATCTTTCACGGCATCAATAATCTGCTTCCAGTACGGCAGCACAACGTCCTGACGTGCGGTTTGCAGCATCAGCGCGTGGGACAGGTTATTGATATCTTCAGAGGTACAGGCGAAGTGAATGAATTCAGACACCGCGTGCAGGGCAGGGATGGCGGCCACTTTTTCTTTCAGGAAGTACTCAACCGCTTTGACGTCATGGTTGGTGGTTTTTTCGATATCTTTAATGCGCTGTGCGTCATTAACATCAAAATTCGCCACGATCTGGTCGAGGAAAGCGTTTGCGTCGGCATCAAAAGCAGGAACTTCCTTGATTTCTGCACAGGCTGCCAGTTTTTGCAGCCAACGTACTTCAACCTGCACACGGAATTTCAGCAGGCCAAATTCGCTGAAAATAGTACGCAGCGCGCTGACTTTATCACCGTAGCGTCCATCAACGGGGGAAACGGCGGTCAGTGAGGATAATTCCATCGGTAGCAACTCCTGGGATCTTATTAACAATGAGCGAGAATATTTTTCGCCTGTTCAAACAAGCGATTACGGGAAAACATCAGTTGCAGACGGCCACCGCCGACCTGGTGCCACAGTACCGCAGAACGGATACCGGCCAGCAGAATGGCGCGAACCTTCGCCTGCACCTGAGCATTTTGCAAAATAGTCGGCGAACCGGTGACCTGAATGCGCGGACCCGCCGGGCTGACCACATCGACATAAATCGAGGCCAGGGAACTGATCATCGTTTCTGATTCCAGTTCGAAATGTGCCAGCTGACGATCAAGCTGATCGATGCGTTCACCGAGCTGATTCATGGCGGCTTTATTGGCGTACAGTTTGCGCTCCAGCACCATCAGGCTTAATGCGTAACGCGTTAACTCAGCGCCCGGCCCCTGACGGTTGGCGTTCAGGACGCCCAGCAGCGTCTCCAGTCCCATCTTCAGATTAGCTTCATTATTACCGTACACCGCCAGCGTGGAGGCCGGATTCATTTCCAGCAAACTGCGCAGTGATACTGACATTTCTTCCTGCGAGCACTGGCCTTCGTGTGCCAGTTGCTGAACCAGGCGCGCTGCCTGACAGATCCCCGCCAAAGCCAGCGTAATGTCATAATAATTTTTAGCCACGTTTACTCCTGTAAGCGTTTTGAAACGATGAGACGCGGTGACAAAGAAACAGCCCAAATTCATGGCGACAGATCATGCCATAAAACGGCTCCTAAACACAGTTCGGAATCAGTGCAGAGTGTCATCGCCGGACAGAAATAAAGCGGGACGCCCGAAAGCGTCCCGTATTCAACCACATATTTGAGCCGTATCAGCCTTGCAGCGGCAGGCGTTGTTCAATGATGCCCCCGCCGAGACAGATTTCGCCGAGGTAAAACACGGCGGACTGACCCGGTGTGACGGCAGCAACCGGTGCATCGAAACGCACCTCGATGCGGTCTTCACCCAGTGGCGTCACCACGCACGGAATATCTTCCTGACGGTAACGGGTTTTCACGGTACAGGTCAGCGGCGCGGTCAGCGTCTGGCGATCGACCCAGTGCAGCTGTTGGGCAATCAGACCGACGTTCATCAGGCGCGGATGTTCGTGTCCTTGTGCGACGTAGAGAATGTTGTTCTCCACATCCTTTTCCACCGTGTACCACGGCTCTTCGCTGCCGTCTTTCTGCCCGCCGATGCCCAGACCTTTACGCTGGCCGAGTGTGTGATACATCAGCCCCTGATGTTGTCCCATCACCTGACCGTCCACGCTTTTAATCACGCCCGGTTGTGCCGGTAAATAGCGGCCAAGGAAGTCACGGAATTTACGCTCACCGATAAAGCAAATGCCGGTAGAGTCTTTTTTCTTCGCAGTGATCAAATCCAGTTCTTCGGCGATACGACGAACTTCAGGTTTTTCCAGCTCACCGACCGGGAACAGGCTTTGTGCGACCTGCTCGTGACCGAGCGTGTAGAGGAAATAGCTCTGATCTTTGTTGCCATCAACGCCGCGCAGTAAATGGCTGACACCGTCGATATCCTGGCGGCGGACATAGTGACCGGTCGCGATATAATCCGCGCCCAGATCTTCAGCTGCAAATTCCAGGAAGGCTTTGAATTTGATTTCTTTATTGCACAGGATATCCGGGTTTGGCGTGCGTCCGGCTTTATATTCCTCAAGGAATAATTCGAACACGTTGTCCCAGTATTCCGCCGCGAAATTCACGGTGTGCAGTTCAATACCGAGCTTGTCACAAACGGCTTGTGCATCCGCAAGGTCAGTGGCGGCTGTGCAATATTCTTCGTCGTCATCCTCTTCCCAATTTTTCATGAAGAGGCCCTCAACCTGATAACCCTGCTGTTGCAGAAGGTACGCAGAGACAGAGGAATCGACACCGCCGGACATCCCGACGATCACTTTTTTCTGGCTGTTGTCAGACATAATAGTCCCGAAACACATGAATTAATTGCCCGGTACTGACGGTGTTTATTCTGATGCTTGACTCACGAGGATGAAGGCCGCGCGCATCCAAAACATCACAAAAAACCGAACACCACAGAAACCGAACAGAGAGGTACTGCTACTAAGATTTCACGCGAGGTAAATCGTGAAGCGCAAAATTTTATCACGTCAGGCCGGTTGCTGCATCGCTGATTAACTGCGTGGCAACAACCGGAGAAGGGCCGTTATTCCGGCAGATTGAAATTGTGCAGGATTTCCAGAGGATAACGCGGCGATTGCTGATAGCAGCGGATGCTTTCGGCCACCAGCGGCGAACGCAGTTGCGCAGACCCGAGAATGTCCTCAGCGGTGACCCAGCGGCACTGGTCGATATCATCGTCCTGCGGCGCGGTGTCTTGCATTTCAGGCAGATCAATCACGAAGGCGAAACGCAGGAAAGGCGTGCCGTCCGGCGCCTGCCACTGATGTAAACCGAGGAATGACTGCGGCTCGGCGTGGATGCCGGTTTCTTCGTACAGCTCGCGTTTTGCGGCGCTGATTAAGGTTTCATCGGCTTCGAGATGGCCGGCAGGCTGGTTCCAGGTGACGTTGCCGTGAATGGTTTCTTCAACAACCAGAAACTTTCCCTGTGCCTGCACCACGCAGGCGACAGTGACGTGCGGTTTAAACATGTGGGATTTCCTTCCATTGGCCGGGTTGCAAGTCGCCGAGGGTGTAGTTGCCCATGCTGTAACGGATGAGGCGCAGCGTGGGTAATCCCACATGCGCGGTCATGCGTCGCACCTGACGGTTTCTTCCCTCGTACAAGGTGATTTTTAACCACGCGGTCGGGATCGTCTTGCGTTCACGAATGGGCGGATTGCGCGCCCAGAGCCATTCCGGCTCCGGCACAATCTCGGCGCCAGCGGGCAGGGTAGGCCCGTCTTTTAGCGTGACGCCTTCGCGCAACGCCTTCACCGCCGCTTCATCCGGTTCGCCCTCGACCTGAACAAAGTAAATCTTACCGGTGCGTTTCCCCGGCTGGGTCAGCGCAGCCTGCAGTTTGCCATCGTTGGTCAGCACCAGTAAACCTTCGCTGTCCCGGTCAAGACGCCCTGCGGCATAAACATCTGTTAATGAAATGTAATCTTTAAGTGTCGCCCGACCCGCTTCATCAGTGAATTGTGGCAGTACATCGAACGGTTTATTGAAAAGAATCACCTTAAGCGGCCCTTTTGGGGCAGATTGTGCTCTGGCGGGCCTTTTGCTGAAACGTTTAACGTTGTGATTTTTAAAAGATAGCGGGTTCATAGGCATTGAAGTTAGAGAGAATTAGCGCATTATACTTGAAAAATGTTTCGGATTGGCTAGCGAGAAATATTCGAGTAATATCGACCGGCATCTTACAAATTTTTAACAAAAATGCGCTCGAAGGAGAGGTTAATGGAAAGCAAAGTAGTTGTTCCGGCTGAAGGTAAAAAGATTACAGTAGACGCTCAGGGTAAACTGGTCATTCCTAATAATCCTGTTATCCCATTTATCGAAGGTGATGGCATCGGTGTTGACGTGACGCCTGCCATGATCAAAGTCGTTGATGCGGCTGTTCAGAAAGCCTACAAAGGTGAGCGTAAAATCTCCTGGATGGAAATCTACACCGGCGAGAAATCCGTAGAGCTGTACGGTAAAGACGTCTGGCTGCCAGAAGAAACCCTCGATCTGATCCGTGATTACCGTGTTGCTATCAAAGGCCCACTGACGACGCCAGTTGGCGGCGGCATTCGCTCCCTGAACGTGGCACTTCGCCAGCAACTCGACCTGTACATCTGTCTGCGTCCGGTACGTTATTACACCGGCACACCAAGCCCGGTGAAACGCCCGGAAGACACCGACATGGTGATTTTCCGTGAAAACTCCGAAGACATCTATGCCGGTATCGAATGGAAAGCGGGTTCTGCTGAAGCCGATAAAGTGATCAAGTTCCTGCAAGACGAAATGGGCGTGAAGAAAATCCGTTTCCCACAAGAGTGCGGTATCGGTATCAAACCTTGCTCTGAAGAAGGCACCAAACGTCTGGTTCGCGCGGCGATTGAATACACCATCACCAATGATCGTGATTCACTGACGCTGGTTCATAAAGGCAACATCATGAAGTTCACCGAAGGTGCCTTCAAGGATTGGGGCTACCAGCTGGCGCGTGAAGAGTTCGGCGGTGAGCTGATCGACGGCGGCCCTTGGGTGAAAATCAAAAACCCAAACAACGGCAAAGACATCATCATTAAAGACGTGATTGCCGATGCATTCCTGCAACAGATCCTGCTGCGTCCTGCTGAATACGACGTGATCGCCTGTATGAACCTGAACGGTGACTACATTTCTGACGCCCTGGCGGCGCAGGTTGGCGGCATCGGTATCGCACCGGGCGCAAACATCGGTTCTGATTGCGCGCTGTTTGAAGCCACTCACGGTACTGCACCGAAATATGCCGGTCAGGACAAAGTGAACCCGGGTTCAATCATCCTGTCTGCAGAAATGATGCTGCGTCATATGGAATGGTTCGAAGCCGCAGACCTGATCGTAAAAGGCATGGAAGGCGCAATCGCGGCTAAAACCGTGACTTACGATTTCGAACGTCTGATGGAAGGCGCCAAGCTGCGTAAATGTAGCGAGTTTGCCGACGACATGATCGCAAATATGTAATTGCGGGATAGTTGAAAGATCAGCGGAGGCTTAATGCCTCCGTTTTTTATGCGTAAAATTCAGCTGAGGCGGTTTGGCGCGGGGGGTTCTTCAACGTTTTTCGCAATACCTTCGTAGCCCACCAGAAAAAAGGCTCTGGAGGGATGTCTGGCACTGGCGGAGAAGAATTCGGCCACCAGATCTTTATCCAGACAGTAGTTGCGTGACAACACCCCGGCTTCAAAAGCCGCGTTATTATCATCTCCGGTCAGTTGAGCTTGCTGATGTGCATAGCCCAAAACAAAGCCGCGCAAATACTCTTTGCAGTAACCTGACACCTGCGATGCAGGCCATGCGCTTTCGGCAGACAGACCCGCTTTTAGCCCTTTCCCAAAATGGTTTTGCATTCCACATTCCTCATCAATCAAGCGCTGTATAATAAATCATATAGCGATTATTCAGGCAATGACCTTCCGCAAAAGAAAGCGCTTTTTGAGGGCATAAACAGACGAAGAGGGGCAAACCCGATGGGGTGGAATTTGACTTAATGCTAAAAATATCAGGAATTTGATTTAAGGTAACGCCGCAGCAAGCACCTATTTTTACTGCGGATTCAGTCAGATAATAGTTTATTTTTTCGGCCTTATTGTGCATCCCCGGCTGCGGTGTTACATATGAGCGACTTTTTGCCACAGGAATGACTTTTTGTTGCGCTCACTCCTCTCCCACTCTCTGTTCCGTATTGATCTGCGACGCCTGATTCTGATTTTAGCTGTGATGAGTGCCTTCGTGACGTTGGCCAACAGCTTTTATGCCAGTTATCGTGTTCAGCGCCAGTTACTGATCGACAATACGCTTGAAGAGAATCGCGTGTACGCGACGAAACTGGCGGCCAGTACGGAACAGTTTCTGAAAAGTATGCAAAAGCAGCTTGCCTACAGCAGTGTGATCGCGGCGAGCCATTTCGACGATCCTGATGTTCTTCAGTCGGAAACCGCGCGGCTCAAATACCAGACGGACAGTTTTAATTCTGTCGTGCTGACCAATGCGCAAGGCAAAATTCTGGCGACGTCCCCTGACAGCCTGCAACTGGTTGGCCATATTCTGAAAACGCCCGGCGCGCTCGAAGCGCTGAAAGAACGCCGGCCGCTGATCAGCAAGCCGTATATCTCGGTCGCTCAGAATCTGGTGATCGTGATTTCCACGCCGATTTTCACCACAGACGGCAAATATTTAGGCTATATCGCCGGTACTATCTATCTGCGTCAGAAAAGCATTCTCAATGAATTACTGGGTGAACATTATTACCGCGACGGCTCGTATATTGCGGTGCTGGATAACGAGCGCCGTATCCTCTATCACCCGGATGCGTTTCGTATCGGCGAAGTTGTGAAGCCGCGTCCGGTGACGGAAGTGGTCAAACAGCACACCAATGGCAGCCTGATGGTCACCAATCTGGCAGGGGAGGCGATGCTGGCCGGTTATGCCGTGGTGCCGTCCTCCGGCTGGGAAATAATCACCCAGCGACCTACCGGGGCGACGCTGAAACCGCTGGAAGGGCTGATGGTCAAGGTGTTGAAACACCTGACTCCGCTGGCGCTGCTGACGTTACTCTGCGTCTGGCTGTTCTCGCGAATGATTGCGCATCCGCTCTGGCTGCTGGCGCGAAGTGCCAATGAAATGGATAAGCCGGATATCTCCACCAATATCCGCGAAATCCCGTCGTGGTATTTTGAATCGACCCAGCTTAAACGCGCCCTGCTGATCGGCATTAATCTGCTGCAAAAGAAAATCGGCAAGCTCAAGTTTGAAACGCAAACGGATCCGATGACCGGTCTGTTTAACCGACGCGGACTGGCGATGACGCTGGAATCTGTGGTTCAGCTGCGGCAGCAATTTTCTGTTATCGCGCTGGATATCGATCACTTTAAGTCGATCAATGATTCGTACGGACATGATATCGGTGATGAAGTGATTAAATCGCTGGCAGAACAAATCCGCCATAATGCCCGTGAAAGTGACATTCTCTGCCGTGTCGGCGGGGAAGAGTTTCTGGTCTTACTGCCGGGGACGGCATCAGGAGAAGCACAAGCGATTGCCGAACGGTTGCGACTGAATGTGGAAACATTGGTGTTGCCAGGGATCCGCCCGATCACGATTTCATTAGGTGTGGCGCACTGGGATCTGCAACAGGGTGAACCTGAAACCGCGCTGAAAAAAGCCGATGAAGCGCTGTACAAAGCCAAGCAGGATGGCCGCAACCGCGTCGTGGCCGCGCAGCAATAATGAGTCACTCAGTCCATCAGGGCATCTTACTGCCCTGATGGCGGTTATTTGGCGGCGGCCTGCTGTTTTTTGGCCTGCGCTGCCAGATGATGTCCGATAGCACATCCGGCGACAGCGCCGAGTACCGCATGATGTTTCAGATGACCGACCACCCCTCCTGCGACCGCGCCTTTAAGACAGCCTTCCGCCTGCGCAAATGCGCTTATGAACAGCATGCTGAACAGGGCGGTACCCAACATCGTTTTTTTCAACTTCACTCTCCTAAAATGAACATGTCGTGCTGTGGCTGAAAATGTCATAACCCGCCACGCTTTGTCATTTTGCGATCTGTAAGCAGGTACTGCGGTTGTTACCTGTCTGAGGCGTGAACCCGCATGCGGCAAGTGACAAGAGAAAAAGAGGACAGTTACAACTGCTGAAGCGGTTAACGACTCATTGAACAAGGGTTTACTTTGCGCGCAGGCGGGGAAGTAATGCACTTTTTTAAGTCTGCTAAACTTAATGTCAGTAACCGGCGGAGAACTTCTTTCTCCGCTGTCTCCGGTTATTTTCCACCCGTGAAGAAGGATGCCGCTATGACGCATCAAGAACAATTGCAGGCCCTGATGGTTCGCATTGACGCGCTGGAACAACGTGAAAGACAACTGACGTATGCCTCAAATGCCTATCAGGCGATTTTGACGACGTTGCTCGGGATACTCGATAAGCCCACCCGGGATCGGGTGATCAGCATGGTCGATCAGGCTCATGATGTGGCCTATGCCAGGGCGAATCTGGAGCAGAAAGGAAATATTCTGGGTGCCGACGACATTACCCAGCGCATTTTTTTATTTGCACAGGGGCGGGCAGCGCAATCTAAGTGACGTCAGAAAGAAAATGAAAGGACGACTTGTTGCCCGAAAAGGCGACGAGGTTTTGTCGCGTCGCGCGCTCAGGAACGGCGGTCTGTTTTTAGCATATTGATGGCCGCGCCCAGCAGGATACGTCGCTGAACACCGGTAGCACAGGCCAGTTGTTGATCGAGATAACCAATCAGCGCATCGGCACTCAGAGGTTCCCCTCTGTGGCGCATCTGAATAACACCGTCTCCGATAATACGCGCCACTTCATCCCAAAGCGGTTGGATCTCACTTTCCGAGAATTTCATATTCGCTCCCGTTTCGTGTGATTTACGTACAATCTACCATCTGAGCAGCGCGTGGCAAGTGTTGGCGGAGATCGCGAAAGGGCAGGGAAAGCGCGGGGAGGATTTTCCTTCCGGCGGGTGTCACCGGAAGGAAAAACGGATTGCTGTTAGTGCTTAATTACATACAAGTCTTTGGTATAAATGTAATTGAGCAGGCTGTCGTTGAAGCCGCCGACATAAGGTTTAACCAGACGTGAACTGACATAGTGATACAGCGGGATCACCGGCGACTGCTCGGTTAATACTTCTTCTGCCCGCTGATAGGCTTTGCCCACATCCGCTTTGTCTGTGGCTTTCAGCGCATCATTAAGCGCCTGGTCATAAGCTGCATTGCTGAATTTAGGCGTGTTCTCACTGTTGCCTGTACGCAAGGTATTCAGGAACGTGGAGGGTTCGTTGTAGTCAGCAATCCAGGCATAACGCACCACTTCATATGTCCCCTGATGCATGGTGTCCAGCATGGTTTTCCATTCCTGATTTTGCAGAACAGCGTCTACACCCAGATTCTTTTTCCACATCGACGCGGCGGCAATCGCAATGCGCTGATGTGCTTCCGAGGTGTTATACAACAGGTTGAATTTCAGCGGATGGTTGGGGCCAAAACCGGCTTCGGTGAGCAGTTTTTTCGCTTCTTCGTTGCGCTGTTCCTGCGTCAGGCTGGCTTCTTTAGGTTTGGCGAAGGTAAAACCACCGGTGTTATCCGGCGAGAGATGCCAGGCTGGCGTTTGTCCCTGACCCATCACTTTATCGGCGATGATCGATTTATCAATCGCCAGATTCAGCGCCTTACGCACGCGGACATCGTTAAACGGCGGCTTCTGGGTGTTCATCGCATAGTAATACACCGCCAGATATGGGCTGACATGAACCTGCGAACCCAGTTCTTTTTTCAGCGAGGCAAATAGCGGCGTGGGGATGGTATTGGTAATGTCGATTTCCCCGGCTTTGTAACGGTTAACGTCGGCCGTGCCGGAGGCTATCGGTAAATAGGTCACTTTATTGATGACGGTATGGGCGTTATCCCAATAATTCGGGTTGCGTACCGCCGTAATGCGTTCGTTAACCGTCCAGGTGTCGAGTTTGAAAGGACCGCTGCTGATCAGGTTGCCCGGTTGTGTCCACTTGTCGCCGTATTTTTCAACATCCGCCTGACTGACAGGGGAAAGCGAGGGATGCGCCAGCATACCGAGGAAATAGGAAAGCGGCTGATCGAGGGTAATTTCCAGCGTCTGTTTATCCAGCGCTTTGATGCCCAACTGGTCCGCCGGCTTTTTGCCATCAATGATTTCAGCCGCATTCAGCATATGCATACTGCCCAGGTAGCTTTCATAAGGTGATGCCGTTTTAGGATCGATTAAACGGCGCCAGCTGAACACCACATCCTGCGCGGTAATAGGGGAACCATCAGACCAGACGATGCCGGGACGCAAATGGAAAACCCAGGTTTTATTGTCTTTGGTTTCCCAGCTGGCTGCGAGTGATGGCTGGGCATTTCCCTGGTTGTCGATGGAGATCAGGCCTGCGAACAGATCGCTGAGGATATTGAATTCCACATCACTTTCAACTTTATGCGGGTCAAGTGAGGCGGGTTCACTGCCATTGTTACGGACAATTTCCTGTTTGGCTGCCAGCTCAACGCCTGCGGGAACGGTCGCGGCGTGTGTGGCGAAAGAAGTCATGAACGTCGCGGAGAGAAGGAGTGCCAGTGGTAGTTTTTTGAAGCACCCATAAGTTTTACGTATCGTCATTGCCATTTCCTGCCCTGTCAATATGGTTAAATATCAATGAGTAACAGGGTATTCATACCTTTGTTCGGACAGTTTAGCAATCTTTATAAGGCTTTTAGACCCACTCTGTGAAAGGTGGCACACAGGATTAAAAATCGGCATTCTCATGCGCCGGGATCCAGTAGCCATCGATAAAATCTTCAATAGGGTAACAGCCAGCCTGGCGTAAGCCTTGCTGATGCATCGCGACCGTGCATTGTTTCTGAGTATTAAAGGCATCCACGACTAAATCTTCACATCCGCCGCCCAGATAACAAATAGTCAAAACAAGTGCGAACATAGCGCGTCTCCTCCTTTGTCATCAGATTAAGCATAGATCCAATGCAGCATTAACAACATGCGAGGCTGTGCGTTTGCTGTTTATTTGTCCGCTCTGACGGGGTGAAAAAGCCTGCGAAGGCAGAAAAGAGAATTTCAATAAAGGGCGTGATATCCTCGCGACCATAATTTTTATGAATGACCGTAATGAAAGGAGTAACGCATGTCCGAGTCTTTAAACAGAGAACAGGAAATCGAATCCGATCTGGTGGCGTGCCAGCTGGTGATCAAACAAATTCTGGATGTGATTGAAATTATTGCGCCTGCTGAAGTGCGCGAAAAGATGTCTCATCAGCTGAAAAGTATTGATTTCAGCAAGCATCCTGCCGGAGCCGATCCGGTGACCAAGCGTGCTATCGAGAAAGCCATTTCGCTGATCGAGTTGAAATTCACTAAGCACGACAGCTGATAAACAGTGTCATGCCTGCATCAGCGGGCATGACAATGAAAGCCTGCAATAAAAATGAGCTTTATTTGTTGTCGACGACTTCACCGACCTGCTTGAAAATCGGACAGTTTGAGACACCAATGACTCCGCTGTCAGAATGGATATACTGCGAACTGACGATCCCTCTGGCGGTTAAGTACTGACATTTCAGTCCCAGTCCTGCCGCATTCTCGCTGCTGCCGACGGTCACGCCGTAACCCGAAAAAAGAAAAATCGCATAAATCACCGCCAGCACAATAATGGTCTTAACGATACCCATTCTGAAACTCCCTTAATGGCTCTCCTGAACAATTCAGGATATTGATAAGTCTAGTAGAAGTTATTTTTCCGGGAATGTCATTCCGTTTGATTCTGATTTGAGTACTGTCAGGATTGTGGCCATAAAAAATTGGCTCCTGAAAAGGAGCCAATGAGTTTTGAGACACGTTACTCAGGTCAGTACATTACCAGCGGTATTTCATACCCAGGTTTGCTGCCCAAGGCTGGTCAACATCGCTGCCGCCAAGGTAGTTCGCACCCGCATAAACGGTGAAGTTTTTGCTCATATCGAACTGACCACCTAAGCCAACGCGAACGGCTGAACCATCAACGCCGTTGTCGATACGGTCACCATTGATGTCTGCATCGTTGTTAGCATCTTCATACACATACGCCAGAGTGGCATACGGGCTGATAGCCTGATCGGCACCCAGGTCGAAGGTATAACCGACGTTGCCGCCCAGCTCATAACGCATGCTGTCATAAGCCTGATCGGTGACACGCATGTTGTTGCTCATGGTGTAATCATCATCACCGATGAACACGCCAGTGACGCTTGCATATGGTGTCAGGTAAGCTTGCGGTGCGAATTTCCAGTCATAACCGACTTTCAGACCAAAGCCCCAGGCATCCGTCGTGCTGTCACCGGATACTTGCTGACCGTTGCTCATGGTGCTGCCAGTAGAGTTGCTGAAGTGGCTGTAGCTCAGGGAAGAATCGAAGAATGCGCCGTTGTTGAAGTCCAGGCTTGAGTAAACGCGTGCTGACTGGCTGTCAGTATCGGCATCTGCATCATCCATAGACAGGCTGGATTTCGCGAAGCTTGCAGCCATACCGACCAGCCACTGACGTTCGCCGCCACCTTCGGTGACTTTATCCAGACCGACCATGATGCCGTTGACGTCCTGATCGTAATCAATCACGCCATTGTCACCGTTTTGCTGACCGCCGAAGTAGTTAACCCACACACCGCCTTTATCATTACCCTGGGTGTGACGGGAACTGTTCATGCGGTTTTCTAAGGTGTCTTGCTCCATATGCCAGGTAGCAGCATTTGAAGAAGGCAGGCTCAGTGCTGCATTTGCGGTTGAAGTAATGCCTTGTTTTGCCAGCACAACGGTATCGCCAGCCTGTTCTGCCTGATACTTGTAAGCACCCAGATCAGCGGTGTTAGCATGAGTAAAGGTCGCGTTACCGCCATAGATGCGGATCAGCTCTTTATTCTGATAATCAGCAACCTGACCTTCGCCGGTTGCGTTATCGATACGCACCTGATAGTTACCGTTAGCCACGCCATTTACGGCCAGATGACCGTCGGAGTTAATACCGATGGTTCCCTGATCATAAGCGTAATCAGCGGCAGTTTTGTCACGGGCATTGTTCATATCAGCGTTAAGGACATACTCACGGCTGCCGATATCAAACGTACCGTTATCAGTCAGTACCATGTTATGCGTATCAACCTGGCCCAGACCTAAGTTCAGTTCAGAACCGTTGCCCACAGTGATGGTGTTGGCGTAGAGGGCGGCAGTTTCTTCGGTCAGAGAAGCCTGGCTGCCTGAGTTCAGGTTCAGTTCATCCGTGTAAACGCCACCGTGTGCAGCGATTTTCAGGGTTGAGGCATTGGTCAGGGAAATGTGGTCTGCCAGCAGGTCAGATTCAGCAACGTTTACCTGAGAACGGTTGTTGACGGTCAGATCGTCAATGTTAGACGCTTTGGTGGTATCCCACTCAGAACCGTTGTTCAGCGCCACATCGAACAGGCCACTTTGATAAACCTGATCACCGGTCAGATAACCGTTTGTGCTGCTGAAGACAGAGCCCGGCCAGATGCTGTTGGTGCTGCGATTATAGAGTGATGAATCCATCTGAACATTTGAGATGGCTGCGCCAACCCATTTGCTGCCGTTGTCGAGCGTCAGGTTCAGCTCGTCAGTGTCATCCCAGCCATTGGTATCCAGCGTGCCATCAGCGTTGCTGTCATGACCGCCAACGTAGTAGTTTTCATCGAAAGTACTTTCGAAGTAAACATCACCGGTAAGGGTTGAGTTATTGAATACTGCATTGGTTTTCATTGCGTTATCAGCATTGGCACTCGCCACAACGGATAATGCGATGTCGTCAGCCTGAGTACCGGCTGCACTGATATTGCCGTAATCGCTTGGCTTATCGGACTGGCCATAGAAACCGGTGGTCTGCAATTCTGTATAAGAACCAGAAGTCAGCACGGAATCATTAACCGTCAGGGTATTATCAAATGTGTTGCCGTTATTAACGTCAGTATCTTCCCACTCGTAACCTTGCGACAACGCAATGCCTGCTACGTGAGAATTATTTTTGATAACGATGTCACTTTCCTGATCCAACGTCACCGCCACACCCAGACCATATGTATCCAGCGTTTCGTGGTCACGGACTTTATTGGCATCAGTCACGTCATAATCGAAATGTTCGTAGGTGTCATTGATGGTGGAATTATCAATGGTCAGTTGCAGACGGGACTGGTCGTAATCATTACGCGCATCGCCGCAGTCAGTGGTCATGCACTCTGAAGTGATCATGCCATTGACGGTCGTGTTGGTGATATTCAGCGTATTGCTGGTGTTGTTATCAAAACCCAGATAGTAAGTGGAGATAACGCCGTTCACTACTGAGTCATTGATGGAGGAGTAAATATCTCCACCGGCATAACCGTTATCGGTGCCGTCGTTATCGGCGTAGCCACGGTAGCCAATGTGACCCGCTAAAGTTGAATCGTGGTAGAAAGTGTCATAAACGGTACCCGAGATATCCGCTGACATCGCCGCAGGTGCCGCGGCCGCAACAGCGCAGGCCAGCGCTATTTTAGACAAGAAGAACTTTTTATTCCATGCATGCATTTATTAATCCCTCAACAAAAAATAGTCAGCATGAACCAGCTGAAAATTATTTCAGCCACTATGCTTTCATTTATATAACAGAAGAGACAGATGAACTGTTCGACGGCGGGATGATATTTTAATGCATAGTGTAATTCAATAAATAAGTTCCGGTGAAATTACGATAAAACTGAATTATTTTATCTTTCTCCTTGCGCTGTATTTAATTAATCAGACGGTTTTAAACTTATTATTTTCTATATAACTTCCAAATAAAGTTCGTTTTTAAACAGATGTGGCAGGCCACATTCCGCGGTATGTCTCAGGGAGGCGGCAGACCGCCATCATTCCTACGCCGGTCAGCGTGACTCTCCGCCGCAACAATCAATATTATCATGATGAATGAGAAGTTGATTTACTTATCAGAAAGCTTTCTTTGTTTTCTTTAAATCTTGATATGTGATTTCTAATGGGCGGTGTATTATTTGGAAGCAAGCTGCTGGGATGTATTGACGGCCGTACTGAAAGATAAGCTAACTTATTTGATGCAGATCAACCTCATTCCTCTGCGCATATATAGATAAAACATATACATTTTTATGTATGATTTACGTATGTGATTATTGCACAGTGTTATGCGTCTGAAAGCCTGCTCTTCGTTATATTGTTGTTTAAGATTTTCGTCGTACTATGTCCTTCTGTTCTGTCATATGTTGGACATCGCCATTGAGCTCTGATAGACGTTGTGTAAACCCAAAGAGACCTGCCATCAAATTGAAAAAGCCTGTTTTCAATGCCAGGAGGATCGTTACGTTCGTTCTGTTCCTGCTTATCTGTATTGGTCTGTATTTGCTCGCACTCAACAGCTACTGCGATCAGGGCGGAAACTTTGATCTGGGCGTCTGTGCGGTCACTTCTTTTATTCCTTTCTGACATTGACTGTCAGACCGCCGGCTCCGGCGGTTCAGTACCGTTAAGAAAACCCTGTTTTTTCGTGAATGGCTTCCCTGGCCTGCCGGGGGTGGTAAGATGAACGCTCTGAACATTCAGGGGTAGGGTAGTCAATGTTTGATTTCGCAATGGGCCAAAACAGCCTGGCTTCATTGGTGCTGTGTGCACTCTCAGCGCTGTTATTTCTTCTGGTGTGGTTTTTCGTCAGCCGCGCCAGTGTCAGGGCAAATGAGCAAATTGCACTTTTACACGAGATTGCTGAGCAGCAACGCCAGCAAACCGAGTTGCTCAAGGTGCTGGCTGCACAGGCAAGGGGCAACGTGCCGCCCGTTGAGGCAGACGATGATTCTGCGCTCAGCCTGCGCGGTTTTATTCCTGAAAGATAATGTGTGTCGTTAACCCGCCTTCTGGCGGGTTTTTCATTCCGTGCTTCCTTTCCTCCTTTTCCTTCTGCTTTTATTCATAAAACTGTCTTATTCCTCCGGTAGTCTCCACGCATGTGCCTTGCAGGATGGAATAACCGATGATCAAATGGTCTGAAGAAAATGACAGCGAAGTGAACCACAACATTGCCTTACTGACCGGAGAGGAACCAGAGAAGTGGTATCCCTATGGCGGCATGAAAGGCAAAGATTACTGCAACAACCCCTCCGACGCCTGGCCGATCATCTGCGCCAACAAAATCAGCATTAATTTTAAAGAGTTGCACAGTGATCCGCTGTGGCTGGCGGAGATCAGCAGTCCTCAGGGACAGTGGCAGGCGCAAAGTAAAAGGCCGCTTCGTGCAGCAATGGTATGTTTCCTGCTTAGTAAGACTTGCGTATAAACAAAAGCGCGGAGATACTCAGATTGTGACAAAGTTTTGCAAAGAAGTGATTCGAATAAGCGTCGCATAAAGCGATGCGTATCAAGTGATTAATGTTTCCTCATTTTGACAGTTGTGTCTAAGGCGGAGTCCATTATGAAGCGCATCATTAAAGGTGATAAAACTCTCTCCCATCTGGTGGTTGCTCATGCAGCTATCGACAGTCATGAAAAAGCCTACGGTAAACGTCGCCAGGGCTGGCCCTCAACCTATCTCATAAAATATAAAGATGCGCGTGTTGCGGTCGAAGTCGTGACCCGCAGACAATCCTATGTTGCCACCCTCATGATCGGTGCCAGAAATCTGACCAAACTTTGTGGTATGCCTGCCTGATAATCGGGAATGCCTCTCTGAAACTCAAACCGTGCCGGTCATGCCGACACGGTTTTGCGTTATACAGACTTTCTGATCAGCGGGCGAAAACTGCCGCGACGAAAAGGGCGTCTGAGGAGTCCCGAGACGAGCGCCACCGCGTCGAGAATCAACAGCAGAGTGCCGGTGAGTGCCAGGGCCAGAAGTCCCAGCGAAGCGAGAAGCACAATCTTCAGTGAAGCCGGAATGTACATCCGGCGAAAGCGTGAACGTAGCCACAGTCGTCCGTACTGTGTCTGAATCTGCATGATATGTGTCAGTCGCGAAGCAAATGCCTTGCGGCTTTTCTGTGTATTCCGGGTCATGAGTATCCTCCTTTTCAACATCCCCAGTAGAACACGCAGTTATTAAGGTTTCCTTAACCTCTGCGCGCGACAAAACGTGCACATAATCTTTCACTTTCATCCTGTCGTGTGCTCAGTAAGTATGCTAATTAATTCTCATTATGGTTTTGCACTGCCGTCTAAAACGAAAATCGTTATCCCGTGGAGTCCTATGTCAGGTAAAAATCCGTATTACGATCCCTCAAAAGCGCATCACACACCTGAAGGTTTTACCAATACTGAACCGCATAACCGGCAGGAGGGCGATCTCAGGCGCTGGCGCAAAGAACGTAAAGCACAACAGCTGCCCGCACCACCGGAAAAGGGTTATGACCATTTCATCCGCCAGTGGTGGCAGGAAGCCGATTTTAGCGGAACGGATGATCGTTTGTGGTTTTTAGGCCATGCGTGTTTGCTGCTGCGAGTGGCAGGGCGCTATGTTCTGATGGATCCCGCTCTGTCCGATCGCGCGTCACCTTTTAGTTTTTACGGGCCGAAACGGAAAACCCCGGTGGCTGCCACGGTAGAAAAGCTGCCGCCGATTGATGTCGTGCTGTTTTCACACAATCACTATGATCATCTGGACAGCGCGACGGTGCGCAAATTATTGCGACGTTTTCCCGATGTGCAGTTTATGGTGCCGTTAGGCATGAAACCCTGGCTTGAGCGTCGCGGAGCCCGTTATATAGAAGAGCTCGACTGGTGGGAGGAGCATCAGTTTGGCGATCTCACCCTATCGGCGGTGCCTGCGCGTCACTGGAGTATGCGCACATTGTGGGATCGCAACCAGTCGCTGTGGTGCGGATGGGTAGTGAGGAATGCTTCGTTACGCTTCTTCTTTTCCGGCGACAGTGGTTACAGCAACCAGTTTGAACTCATCGGCAAACGTCTGGGGCCTTTTGATTTTGCGGCTATTCCTGTCGGCGCCTATGCACCAAGATGGTTCATGAGCGCGCAGCATATGGACCCGCAGCAGGCGGTGACCGTTTTTTCTGAACTGCGCTGTCAAAAAGCCGTCCCTATTCACTGGGGTGTTTTTGAATTAGCAGATGATTCACTGGATCAACCTCTGCGAGAATTAGAGGAAGCGATAAGTCAAAGTGCGTCGCCAGAAATGGAATTCAAACCTTTAAAAATCGGGTCAAGTATTTCTAAAGATTGAATTAGATTTTGTCCTCAATCCGGTGATAAATGCCCGGACATTAATCATTAAATGAGAAGTATTATCACTTAAATAAAATCTTCCCTAACACTTACACTCCGTAGGTGTTATGGGAATGTTAATCAACACCATTTCGCTCGCTATTATTTTCTACACCCGTATCGCCCTGAGCAGAATAATTCTTTAAATCCGCTCTTTTGGCGCTTTCCCGGCGGGGAGACTTGGCATTTTATCAGGATAAACAGCGGATTATGCTGAGGGGTGATCCTGCCGGAGGGTTGTCTGCATGGCACCACGAGTGAACCGATAAAAGAGGAAACCTGCGAGCCGCTTTCCGGATATTGACCGCTAATATGCGATTCAGATCACGGTAATTAATATTATTTTTTTATAACGATATTTATTATCTGAATAAGACTAAGGAAGGTGTTTGCAAACTGTTATGGCGATTTAACCAAGTGGCAAACTTTAATTCATTATATTGTCAAAAACACCGGGATAAAAAATCGACGTGATACGGAATGACCGTTTGGAATTCTCTGCCTCTGCGGAAAGAAAAGTTTTGCTATTATCCGGCACTCAGCCCAGGCGCACAGTTTAGGTGCATTTATTTCGCTTCTCCCTTTGTTTTGCACCATTTTATCCATCTATGGCGTAATTGATTATTGCATAACCAGTCATATTGCCAGGGAATGACGTCAAGCCGTTGCCCGTTCTGTTGCACAAGTGTCCACCATGCCCGCCAGACGGGCTGTGTCCCCTGCGATTACCCTCTGGCAAGCGCTGGGGAAGGCAGGCAGAGAGAGCCGGTTCAGGCAGACTCTGACAATAAAAATTCAAATAAAGCTGATTTTTACGCTTACGGTTCTGCATTAAATGATCAATAATCAAAACAGGTCGTTATTGTTTTGTTTGATATGCAGGTAAAACTGCAAAGCAGAAAAAAGCATGTCTATCAACATATTTCAGCATAACTGAACACGAAGTGCCTTTAACCGGCTCAAATATGTGCGACATGTCCATCACTGATTAAAAATGGCTTGCCATCGAATTCAGAGTATGTGATAACGCATCTGGGTAAAACGAGGTACAGTTCTGTATATGTGTGGCATTTTCAGTATAGAAGTTCTGAGTAAAGACGTTCACGTTGAATACCGCTTCTCTGCCGATTCTAATCTTAGTGCCTCAAGCAGTAACGACTCTAGTTTGTCTATGTAACGCCGCAGGGCGGTTTAAACAATCCAAAGGAAATACTCAAGATGGCAAAGATCAAAGGTCAAGTTAAGTGGTTCAACGAGTCTAAAGGTTTCGGTTTCATTACTCCTGCTGACGGCAGCAAAGACGTGTTCGTACACTTCTCTGCAATCCAGGGTAACGGCTTCAAAACTCTGGCTGAAGGCCAGAACGTAGAGTTCGAAATCCAGGACGGCCAGAAAGGCCCGTCAGCAGTTAACGTAACTGCAATCTAAGCAGCGTCAGCTGTAAAAAAACCCGCCAAGGCGGGTTTTTTTGTCTCTGCGATACAGTCTCAGAGAATGATGATCCCCGATTGCTGATTACGACCGCTGATGCCCGGATGTGACGGGTCTTTCGCCCGCTGATGGCTGTTGCGCCGAAAGCTGGTGTATCTGAAGCCGCTGCCCGCCGCATCAGGGGAGCAAATAGTGCAGCCACCTGTAAGGTCGATATCGGCAAAGCCCAGCGCCCGAAGTTTCGCTTCCGCAATGGCGGCCAAATTAAGATGCCGGTGGCGGGGGGAAATGAGTGAAGGCGGCAAATCAAGACGCTGCATAAAGGTATCGATCAGCTCCTGACTGACTTCATAACAGCAGGCCGCCGCCGCCGGGCCGATCGCCACAGACCACGATGCGGTATCACTTGTCTGATTAATCCGCTGTGCCATTTGTTCCAGAATCCCGTCGATCAAACCCCGCCAGCCTGCATGCACCGCCGCCACTTCTTTGCCATCCTTGCGGCTGAAAATCAGCGGCAGGCAGTCAGCGGTAAACACAGCCAGAAGGATGCCCGGCTTCGAGGTGATGAATCCATCGGCTTCACCGCATTCCTGACCCGCCTCCGTGACATCCACAATGCGGGTGCCATGAACCTGTTTTTTTTCCGGGCGGGAGGCTTCATAGGCCTGCAGATGCGCAGGGAGCAAAGCCTGTTTGTCGCCGAAGCCATGCAAAATACCGGGTATATGACTGAGTAAAACGGAGTGGTCACTCATCTCGTGTCTCGGTGAGTAAAATGTGATGGCATCAGTGTAGCCACCTTTTGACGGGTTTTTCCAGCAGTTGCAACACTCAGATACCTTCTTTAGACTTAGCACTATTGCGAATTTTCGCTCCCTCAGACTTTCCTTGCAGGTTTTCCGCATGACTTATCAGTGTCCACTTTGTTTCCAGCCGCTTGAGCTGGCAGGTCAGCAATGGCGTTGCCCGGCTAATCATCAGTTTGATAACGCGAAAGAGGGATATGTCAATCTGATGCCCGTGCAGCACAAACGCTCGAAGCAGCCCGGAGACAGTACTGAAATGATGGTGGCGCGTCGGGCTTTTCTGGATGCCGGACACTATCAGCCTCTGCGTGACCGTCTGACGGATATCTTGGATGAGGTGATACCCCAGACGGCGGACACGCTGCTGGATATCGGCTGCGGGGAAGGGTATTACACCGCCGCCTTTGCCGGACGGCTGATGCAACGCCGGGCGCTGAAGGTCTTCGGGCTGGACGTGGCGAAAGTGGCTATCCGTTACGCGTCTAAACGCTACCACGATGTGTCTTTTTGTGTGGCCTCCAGCCACCGGCTGCCCTTTGCCGACGGCTCGCTGGATGCCGTCATCCGTATCTATGCCCCTTGTAAGGCGCAGGAGTTGCACCGGGCGATAAAACCGGGGGGGTTGGTGATCACGGTGGCACCGGGGCCGCGACATTTATACCAGTTGAAAGGGCTGATTTATCAGGATGTGCAACTGCACGCTGATCTGGATGAACAACTCGAAGGTTTTGAACGGATAAGCACCGAGACTCTGGCCTATAACATGACCCTTGCAGGCGCAGAAGCGTTTGATTTGTTGCAGATGACGCCTTTTGCTTGGCGGGCAACGGAGGAGGTGATGGCCAGTTTAAAGGCTCAGACAGCCTTTGAGTGCGAAACTGATTTCCTGATCAGGATACATCAGCGCGTATCAGTGTAAAAATCCCGGATGTTCCAGCAGGATACTCACGCCTATTCCGATCATTACCACGCCTCCCAACACTTCGGCCCATTTGCCTAACAGCGGGCCGATAAAACGTCCTATCATCATCCCAAGCGTAGACATCACCATGGTCGCCATGCCGATAAATAAGGCGGTATGAATGATGTTCACTTCGAGCAGAGCTAACCCGACCCCGATAGCCAGTGCATCGAGACTGGTGCCCGTGGCGGTGGCGGCGAGGATCCAGAAGCCATGCCGGCTGGCCAGGGTCAGGTTCTCATCCGGCTTATCCTTTAAGCCTTCGAATATCATCCTCGCGCCGAGTAGAAATAACAGGGTAAACGCGACCCAGTGACTCCATGCCATGATGTACTGGCTGGCGACCAGGCCAAGGCCCCAGCCAATCAGCGGTGTGATGGCTTCGATGACACCGAAAATCAGGCCGGTGCGAAGGGCTTCGCGAAAACAAGGGCGAGTGAGGACGGCACCTTTACCAATGGATACCGCAAAGGCGTCCAAAGACATACCAAAAGCCAGAATAAGCGTAGCGGATAAGTTCACGAGAATAGCCCTCAAATGAAGGCGTCACCTTATCACAGCATTTTTATTCAGGACAACACCAAATAAAACAGGGTTTTTAAATAACACCCTCTTGCGTTGAAATAACACCTCTGCTGACAGGGTATTTAACATCATTGCTATTTACAGGGTTAAACGGAATTATCGTGAATATGCGCTGTGCTATAACTGATAACCTGTGCTTTATATTCAATCTATTGATTATCAACCATAATTTTGTAGATCCTTTCCAAATCGTCCAGTTCGTTGACGCGGATTAATAATTTTTTTTGTTCTAATTCAAATACCAGAATGCCGTCTTCTGAAAGATTCATACTGCGGATGCGGTCATAGGTGATGAAGGTATTGGCGAAATAAAAACCCTGCGGTTTGAAGAGCATTTTTGGCCAGCGAATAAAAGAAAGATAGAAAGCAATCAGCGCCAGACCGATCAGCAAATAATTGGTAATAACGGTGCCATTCGCATGGATATTGTTATAAAGCAGAATCGCCAGAAGGCCGATGAAGATAATCGAATCGAGCCGGTTGCGGCGGCGCAGGTTTACCCGCAGACGCGTTTTGCCATTTCGGGTGCCCATGATGAACTCATCGTAGATGGCGTAGGCAAGCAACAGGAGAGTGAAAAGGGCGAGGACGATATCAGTAACAGACATGAAAACTCCAGCTAACAGCCATCAGGCAAAGCAAGGTAAAAATCAGCAAAAGACAAACGACAGAAACAAAAAAGCCGGGGAAAATTTCCCCGGCTTCAGAGGTTATCAGAGACCCAGCAGGCCAATCCAGTAACCGAAGATACCGATGGCGAAGAAGCCAACGATGATCCACAACGCATTCACTTTCTTACGCAACAGCCACATACAACCGAAGGTCAGCAGCAACGGTACCAGACCCGGCATCAGCTGATCCAGAATGGTCTGGACGGTAGTGACGGTGGTATGGCCGGTCTGATCGGTGATTTTCGACACCACCAGCGGAATGTTAACGTGCGTCCATTTATTAACCAGTGCCCCCATGACAAAGAGGCCGAGAATTGACGCCCCCTCGGTCAGTTTTTGCAGGAAGCCGCCGCCCATATCGTTAACGATATCGACACCTTTTTTGTAGCCATAAGACACGCCGTAGTAGCGGGTCAGCAAGCGTACAAGGTTAAACAGAACGAAGAACAGCAACGGACCCAGCAGGCTGCCGGTCATCGCGATACCCGCACCCAGTGCAGCAAACACCGGACGTACAGTACCCCAGAAGATCGGGTCACCCACACCGGCCAGAGGCCCCATCAGACCGACTTTCAGGCCGTTGATGGCCGCGTCGTCGATAGGTGCGCCGTTGGCACGCTGTTCTTCCATCGCCAGCGTTACACCCAGTACCGGGGCTGCAACGTAAGGATGGGTGTTAAAGAATTCCAGGTGGCGTTTGATGGCCGCTTTGCGATCGTCGTTATTTTCAGGGTAGAGACGACGAATGGCAGGCACCATACAGTAGCAGAAGCCAAGCGCCTGCATACGTTCGAAGTTCCATGACCCCTGGAAAAGGTTGGAGCGCATAAACACACCGCGAATATCGCTGGCCGTGAGTTTTTTAACTGCAGTTTGATCAACCATGTCCTTCACCCTTAATCCAATTCGTTGTCGAGATCGTTAACACCCGGTGCAGCCGCTGCTTGCGCAGACTTGTTGTATTTCGGGCTCAACTGGATGTAGAGAACTGCCATCACCACACCAATCACACCCAGGGCAACCAGGTTGAAGTTGGTGAATGCAGCGGTCACGAAACCGAGGTAGAAGAACGGCATCAGGTAGCCAGCACGCATCATGTTAATGACCATGGCGTAACCAACCACGACGATCATACCACCGGCGATGTTCAGACCGTTGGTGACCACTTCAGGGATAGAGGCCAGCAGATCATGAACGATGGCAGTACCGACAGAAACGGCAACAATCACGGCAGGGATAGCAATACGCATTGCCTGCAGAACCAGCGCCGAAACGTGGATCCAGCTGATCGCGCTCAGATTACCTTTTTCAGCGGCCTTATCGGCTGCGTGCTGGAAGGCAACGGTAATGGTACGAACGATGATGGTTAACACCTGGCCTGCGGCTGCCAGAGGAATAGCCAGTGCGATACCGGCACCGACAGACTGTCCGCCTGCGATAACCAGAATGGTGGAGATGATAGAGGCGAGGGCGGCATCCGGGGCAACAGCGGCACCGATGTTCATCCAGCCAAGCGCGATCATTTCCAGAGTACCCCCGATGATGATCCCGGTTTTCACATCACCAAGAACAAAACCGATCAAAGTACAGGCAACTAACGGACGGTGAAACTGAAATTCATCCAGGATCGAACCCATCCCGGCAATACATGCAACAATAAATATCAGCACAATTTGTAGTGTGGTGATCTCCATTGCACTTCTCCTATGACCAAAGGACGCTGAGTATAAACAGGCACATCAGACAGATAACGTTGAGGGAATCTGCAAAACGCGATGCACTTATTAATTCATCTTATTAATGAGATCCATCATCTTGAGGCGTGAGTCAGTAGAGACTTTACGCACTTCAAGTTCGATACCTTTTTCGTTCAGTTTACGGAACGCTTCGATATCTTTTTCGTCGACCGACACGGCGTTATTGACCTGTGTTTTGCCCTGACGGAATGCCATACCACCGATATTGACGGAGGTAATGTTCACGCCACCCTCAACCAGACGCAGAACGTCAGTCGGGTTAGTGAACAGGAACATGACGCGGTCGCCAGCGTATTTAGGGTTATCCCAGACACGGATAGCTTTCGCGACGTCGACGACGTGTGCGGTAACACCAGGAGGAGCAACCTGAGTCAGCAACGTTTTACGCACGGTATCGGCAGCCACTTCGTCGCTGACAACAATAATGCGGGTCACGTTGGTTTCTTTGGTCCAGCGGGTCGCGACCTGGCCATGAATCAAACGGTCATCGATACGGGCGAGGCCGATTTTCATATGGTCGTTCGGACCGGCAGGTTTAGCCGGGGCGGCTGCTTTTGGCGCAGGGGCGGCAACAGGGGCCTGGGCAGCAGGTTCAGGGGCTTTCAGCGCCTTCACGCCAATGCGACCTGTTTCTACAGCAATGCCAACCAGTTCCGCGAAGGAAGGATTGTCATCACGTGCCATGAAAGTCTCTGCCAGCATCGGGATGTTTACACCGGTGACAACTTCGTAATTTTCCTTATCGACAACAATACGGCTGGCGGCATTAAACGGGCTGCCACCCCAGGTGTCGACCAGGAAAAGGACGCCGCTGCTGGTGTCTAAACCACCCAACTTTGCCGTGTACTTTTCGATCAGGGTTTCGGCGTTCTCGCCGGGAACGAAATCAATAAAGGCGACATTATCCTGTTCACCTAAAATCATTTCCGCTGTTTTCAGCAACTGCTCAGCTGCTGACCCGTGCGTGCCGATGATAATAGCAATACTCACTCGCTACCTCCTCTGTTAACTCTTGGAAAGAGTTATGCACATAAGTAATGGTGCTGATGATATCCGCCCGTTTTTATTCCTGAGGCGGACAGGGCACTCCCTGCGTACTAGCATTCCTTAATTTCTGATAAGACTGCGAAACAGTAAAGTGGCAGAACCTCAACAGGTTGTACGACGTGATTTATTTTAGTGTGCGAAAAAATAATTTTTGTGACGACTGTCCGTTATTGAACGACGTATTGTGAATACGCTTTCACACCGCACAATAAAACAGCATAGATGTTTCAAAATGATGCTGAAGGTAAAAAAACACACTTTCTTCAAATAATCATTCCTGATAGAGTGATTTTCCGAATCATTGAACAGGAGTACCGGGCCTCAGCCCTCCCTATGGACTGTCACCGACGTCACTATTCTTCGCTTTTCACCTTCACGATCCCCGGCAAATCTGCCCCAATGGGCCTGATTTCTGCCGCACTGAAACCGCTTTCATCCGCTGAATTTGCAGCTCATACCCCCGGACGGTCATCTGACAGCCTGGCGTATCGCGTTTTTGTGCGTCTTTTTTCTATCACTCATTGCGGAGTCTGACATGGAATTTTTGATGGACCCTTCAATCTGGGTCGGTTTGCTGACACTTGTCGTGCTGGAAATTGTTCTGGGCATCGACAACCTGGTATTTATTGCGATTCTTGCCGATAAACTGCCGCCGAAACAGCGTGATAAAGCCCGTATCATCGGCCTTTCACTGGCGCTGTTCATGCGTTTAGGCTTGCTGTCGCTGATCTCGTGGATGGTCAAACTGACCACGCCGCTGTTCAGTATTGCGCAGTTCAGCTTCTCAGGCCGTGATCTGATCTTACTGGTCGGGGGGATATTCCTGCTGTTCAAAGCCACCACCGAACTGCACGAACGGCTGGAAGGGCATGATGAGCATGGCGCACCGAACCGCGGCTACGCCAGTTTCTGGGCCGTCGTGGCGCAGATTGTGGTGCTCGACGCCGTCTTCTCTCTCGATGCGGTGATCACCGCCGTCGGCATGGTGAACAATCTGGCTGTCATGATGACCGCCGTGGTGATTGCCATGGGAGTGATGCTGCTGGCGTCGAAATCGCTGACGCGGTTTGTGAACAATCATCCGACCGTGGTGGTGCTGTGTCTCAGTTTCCTGCTGATGATTGGTCTGAGCCTGATCGCGGAAGGTTTCGGTTTTCACATTCCGAAAGGCTATCTGTACGCGGCGATTGGCTTCTCGATTCTGATTGAATTGTTCAACCAGATTGCGCGCCGTAATTTCCTGAAAAGTCAGTCCAGCCGTCCGATGCGTGAGCGTACCGCCGAGGCGATTCAGCGACTGATGGGCGGGAAACGCCAGAATGAGCATGAAGATGAACCTGCGGGCGTGGTATTGCCTGCCGGTGAAACCTTCGCAGAAGAAGAACGTCACATGATCACCGGGGTGCTGACGCTGGCCTCACGTTCACTGCGCAGCATCATGACGCCGCGCACCGAGATTTCGTGGGTCGACTGTGAAAAGTCTCCGGCAGAAATCCGCAGTCAGCTGCTGGATACGCCGCACAGCCTGTTCCCGATCTGCCGTCATTCGCTGGATGATGTGATCGGTGTGGTGCGGGCGAAAGATCTGCTGGTGGCGCTGGAAATGGGTGAAAGCATTGTGGCGTTTGCTGAAAAAACGCCGCCGATTGTGGTGCCGGAAACCATGGATGTCATCAATCTGCTGGCGGTTCTGCGCAAGGCGAAAGGCCGTCTGGTGGTGGTCAGCAACGAGTTTGGTGTGATTCAGGGGCTGGTGACGCCGCTGGACGTTCTTGAAGCCATCGCAGGGGAATTCCCTGACGAAGATGAAACGCCGGACGTTGTGGCGGATGGCGATGCGTGGATTGCCAAAGGCGGGACCGATTTACACCTGTTGCAGCAAATCCTCGACGTCAAAACGCTGGTCAATCCTGACGACGATTTTGCCTCACTTGCCGGTCTGTTGCTGTCAAAATCAGGTCAGATGCCGGTTGCGGGCGAAGTGATCGAGATGGCGTCGCTGCACTTTGAGATCCTGGATGTGTCGGAATACCGCATTGAGCGCGTGCGCATTACGCGGATGAAGTCAGAAAACGAATGGGATGAAGACCAGTAACGGGGCTTTATTTCGGTATGTAAAACGGCGACTTCGGTCGCCGTTTTTTATGGTCATTTGCAGGGTTGAGGGAAAGCCGGTTTCCTGCCATCAGGCCAGATCCGGATTATCCTGCAACGGCATATTCTGGGTGGATTTCTTATAACGCTCCAGCCAGATCGGGAACACTTCGATGGGCATCGGACGGGCAAAATAATAGCCCTGCAAGGAATCGACCTTGCGTTTACGCAGATAATCCACCTGTTCGCGGGTTTCCACCCCTTCAGCAATCAGCTTCAGATTGAGGCGCTGCGCCAGCGTGATGATCGTATCCGTCACCGTCGCGTTGATGGCATCGGTACCAATCGACGCGGTAAAGGCCTGGTCAATTTTCAGCACGTCCGGATTCAGCGTCTTGAGATAACTCAGTGAACTGTGGCCGGTACCGAAATCGTCAATGGCCAGCAGAATGCCCATTTCTTTTAGCTGCGCAATCTCTGCCGCCCGCAACTCCTGCAAACGGGTCCGCTCGGTCAGCTCCAGCATCAGGGAAACCGAAGGCTGCGCTGGCAGCCAGAGCTGGCGAATATCGTCCACGATTTCCATATTATTAAAGTGCTGTGCCGCGACATTAATACTGACATAGAAACCCGGTGTGGCCGGAAACACGGCCAGATTCTCGGCAACGGTTCTGATGAGATAGCGCGTCAACGAGATGATCAAGCCATGTTGTTCCGCGAGCGGAATAAACACATCCGGCGAGACCCATTCCTGACGGCGGTTTTTCCAGCGCATCAGCGTTTCCACACCGATGCAGCGACCATCCGTGCTGTTAATGATCGGCTGGCAATAGACTTTAAATTCGCGGTGTGAAATACCGTGGCTGATCGGGTAGGCCAGACTGATACGGCTTCCCGAAAGCAGATACACCGCCGTAGCGGTCAGCAGACTGATCAGAAGCGACAGCGGCAGGTGTGAAAGCAGTTCTCCCCAGGCCAGCGTGCTGGCTTCTTCGCCGTAAATGGACACGGAAAAATCATATTTCTTCGATTGCGCACTCAGCAGCGGCGGTTGCGGCAGGGCGCTGTTGGTGACGATGGTATTTTTACCGTACTCGAGATTTTGCTTGCCGACATTTAACACAATGTGACTGGCGTAAGGTGGCTGGGGTTCGAGCAGGAAATTCGACAAAATCCCGATGTTATAAACAAACAGTTCACCGTTGAGGTTATCCGGCGTAGTCGGCTGCCAGAGCACCAGCGTCGGCGTGTCCACGCGGCTCCATTTCGACGCGCGAAGTTCAAGCTGGGTTTTACCCTGCGCCAGAGAAGGCAGGGTTTTACTGAAGCTCAGATCCAGCGTACCCACCAGGCTGGAACAGATGATTTTGCCGTCACTGACCAGGCTAATGGATCGCAACGTCTGCATGCGTGCGACGGTCTGCTGCATCACGGGTTGCAACGCCGCACAGCTGAGGGTTTGATCGACAGGAAGGGTTCTTCCCGCCGGGGAAGCAGGCTCAAGCAACTTTTCTAATTTTTCAACGGTGTGAATTGCCACGCGTTGTTGGTCTTCGGCAATGACCTGAGCTTGTTCGTAAATACGAATGCCAAGGGTCAGAAGCAGCGTACATATCCCCATTGCACTGGCGAGCGCAATGCGATAGTAGCGATACTTCGCCAGTCCGGTCTGGGAGAACAGCATCGTTCTAATCCTTTTATCCCGTATTAATGCAGGTCAAAATTATTATTTTTAAGGGGTTACCGGTGCGTGACAGCCATTAAATTATTATTGAGATTAGCTGTAAAACGCAGGGCGCTCTGAACGGGAAAAATCAGGCGGAAATCAGCATGCCGTACGTGCAGGGTAGAAAGCAAGTGTCACAACTATTATATCTTGATAATACAACAGGTTGTTGTTAGCGAAGGTTTTATTGCTGCCTGCTTCCCCCGTAATGGTATTTCCTGCGGTGGAGCGGTTAAAAAACACGCACCCTGATGCACCGCAGGAAAGCGACAAAATCAGTCGCACTGAACCTTGATTGCCAGACCACCGCGTGAGGTTTCACGGTATTTAGCGTTCATGTCTTTACCGGTTTCGTACATCGTCTCAATGACTTTATCCAGTGACACTCTTGGCTCGCTGGTGCGGCGTAACGCCATACGGGCGGCGTTAATGGCTTTCACTGACGCAATGGCATTGCGTTCGATGCATGGCACCTGAACCTGTCCGGCGACCGGGTCGCAGGTTAAACCCAGATTGTGTTCCATACCAATTTCAGCCGCGACGCAGACTTGCTCCGGGCTTCCGCCCAGCAGTTCCGTCAGACCCGCCGCCGCCATCGAACAGGCCACACCGACTTCGCCCTGACAACCGACTTCCGCACCGGAAATAGAGGCGTTCATTTTATACAGAATACCGATCGCGCCGGAGGTCAGGAAGTAACGCAGATAAATGTCCGGGCTGACCGACTGAATAAACTGATCGTAATAGGCCAGAACCGCCGGAACAATGCCGCACGCCCCGTTGGTTGGCGCGGTGACCACACGTCCGCCTGCGGCATTCTCTTCGTTAACTGCCAGCGCAAACATATTCACCCAGTCGATGACGTTCATCGGGTCGCTGGACAGTTTATCATTTGACACCAGCATCCGCCGCAGGGCAGAAGCACGACGCGGCACCCGCAGCGGACCGGGCAACACACCTTCGGTATTCAGGCCGCGATCGATACACGCTTGCATGGTGTGCCAGATCTTCTCGAAATACTGCTCGATGTCCTGTTTGCTGTGCTGAGCCAGCTCGTTTTTCATCACCAGACCGGATAATGACAGCCCGGTTTCCTTACATTTTGCCAGCATTTCACTGGCCGAATTAAAGCTGTACGGCACGGTCACTTCGTCGAGTACCGGCTGGCCGAAATGCTCGTCATCAACAATAAAACCGCCGCCGACAGAGTAATACGTCTTGCTGTAAATCATCTTGTCGCCCGCGAAGGCGTGGATTTGCATGGCGTTCTCGTGACGCGGCAAATTCTCCCCGCGAAATACCATGCCGGTATCGCGTGGGAAATCGACTTCGTGCTGGGTTGTGCCCAACGGCAGGCGCTCACGTTGCTCAACGTCGCGGATAAAATGGGGAATGCCGTCAATGTCGACGGTGTCTGGCTGGTTACCCGCCAGGCCTAAAATAATGGCGATATCTGTGTGGTGGCCTTTGCCTGTCAGGGACAAAGAACCAAAAACGTCCACGGCGACACGCGTAACGGCAGGCATCATGCCCTTTTCCAGCAGGTCATCAGCGAACTGTTTCCCTGCTTTCATCGGGCCCAAAGTATGGGAACTGGAAGGGCCAATCCCGACCTTGAACATGTCGAAAACGCTAATCACGTCGAATACTCCTGTAATAGATTGCGGCAGGGAACGGGATCCCTGGCTTCCATAAATGAACGACCGCGAGATTTCGTCTTTATGGACGGCTCTCTTGTTCTTATGGATAGACTTATAGTTTAAAAGGGCTGAGAGGCAAAAGTTTCATTTTTCGCATGAAATAAACTTATTTGATGCAAAAGTGTGATCGCTATGTAATCAGAGCGCTCAGACTTCGACCTGTCCGGCGAGCTGGCGGATGATAGCGGCGGTGAGACCCCAGACAAATTGCTGCTGATACCAGGACAAATAAACGCGGTGATGAATGCCCCTGCGATGAATATCAAGCGGGTGATAACGAGCCAGATCAAAAGCTTCACGCAGCGGCATTTCAAATAACTCGGCGACTTCGTCTTCAGCCGGATGCAGCGGCGCATCGACGGGTAACAGCCCTACTACCGGTGTGACCCGAAAACCGCTGCTGCTATCCTGCGGCGAAAGTGTGCCTAATACATAAACCTGTTCAGGCGGAATGGCGACTTCTTCCTGCGCTTCACGCAAGGCCGTGGCGATAATCGACGCATCAGAAGCATCCGCCGCGCCGCCGGGAAAGGCGACTTGTCCCGCGTGTTTGCGCAGCTGATCTGATCGGCGTGTCAGTAACAGCGTAGGTTCGGGGCGGCATATGATCGGGATCAGCACCGCAGCGTGACGGGTTCCGCGCAGCGCCGGTGCGGGCTGGCGAGGTTGCTGCAACTGAAAGCGCAATATGAAATCTTCAACAGCGGGGGAAAGTGTCTGAATTGGCGCATGTTGTTCCAGCAAAGTCACGATGATGTTTCTCCTAACTGAGGCAGAATTCGGGCAATCTTATCAAAAGTTTCCTGATATTCTGCCTGTTCCTGACTGTCCGCCACAATCCCGCCGCCTGCCCAGCAATGAATTTTTCCCTGCGACGTGAGTAACGTGCGGATGGTGATGTTACTGTCCATGGTGCCGCAAAAGCTGATATACGCGATGCTGCCGCAATAGCCGTTGCGGCGATGTGGCTCGAGTTCTTCGATGATTTCCATTGCACGCACTTTCGGTGCGCCGGTAATGGAACCGCCGGGGAAACAGGCGCGTAACAAGGCCGCAGGATGGCACTCTTGCGGTAACTGCGCAGTGATGGTGCTGACCAGATGATGCACCGCCGGAAACGGCTCTACCACAAACAGTTCCGGCACGCGCACGCTGCCGGGCACGGCGACGCGCCCGATATCATTACGCAGCAAATCGACAATCATCAGGTTCTCGGCACGATCTTTCTCCGATCCTGCCAGCCTTTCTGCCTGTCGCGCATCTTCTGTCGGATCTTCGCAACGTGGCAGGGTGCCTTTAATCGGTCGTGTCTGAATCTGGTTTTCTTTGAGCCAGATAAAACGCTCCGGCGACAGACTGAGAACGGTGTTTTGCGGCAGACGCAGAAATGCCGAGAAGGGCGCACGGTTGGCCTGATTCAGACGCAGAAAAGCCTGCCATTCATCGCCGTCGTACTGCGTGGAAAAACGTTGCGCCAGATTGATCTGATAACAATCGCCGTCGCGGATATATTCCTGAATCTGCCTGAACTTTTGCCCGTATTCTTCGCGGCTCATATTCGCCTGCCACGGCGCATTCAGCCGGAAAGGCGCTGACGAAGAGCGGATTTTCTGATGCTCATCAAGCCAGCGCAAACGTGCAGAAATATCGCCATGACAAATCAATGTTAAACGCTGCAAATGATGATCGGCGATCAGCGCCCAGTCATAAATCCCGACAGCCATATCGGGCAACTCAATATCGCGTATCGCGATTTGTGGCAGATCCTCAACGCGACGGCCTAAATCATAGCCGAACAGCCCGAGAGCGCCGCCGAGAAACGGAAAGTCAGGCAAGCTTTCTGCGTGTAATCCGCAAGCAGTCAGTTGCTCTTCAAGCAAGGCGAAGGGATCGTCCTGCCGGCATTGTTCCACGCCATTTTTTTCAATCTGCGTCAGCCCGCCACGGGTGGTCAATGTTATCAGCGGATCCGCCACCAGAATATCGAAACGGTTATGCTGATGCTGTGCTGCACCTGAGTGTAAAAGCATCGCCCAGGGCAGGGCGGAAAGCGGTGTGAAGCGCTCTGTCAGTGCATCTGGATGATAAGGTAAGGAGTGAAAAACAACGGACTGGGTGGCTTGCATGGCAGGTATAAGCTTCTCTGGCGCGATGACGTATTTTAGGCCGATCCTAACACAGAACTGAGGGGCTGAAAGCAGCGCAGGCGATTTGCCTTATTTAGGCGTATACTGTGCAACCCCGCCTTGCGCGGGCTTTATTTATCACCAGTACAACAGGACACTCCCATGCTGACAGGTATGCCTTCATTATCACATCATGAACAAGAACAGGCCGCCGATCGTATCCGCCAGTTAATGGAAAACGGCATGAGCAGCGGCGAAGCCATTGCGACCGTTGCAGAAGAAATCCGCGAAACGCATAAAGGCGACCGCGTAACCGTCATTTTTGATGACGAAGACGAATAAAACTGACTGACGGTTTGCGTCACTGCTTGCGTCATGACAAAGAAAAACCGGACCCTTTTCAGGCGTCCGGTTTTTTTTCGTCTCAGCATTCTGAATCGTCTAGCCTTTAACAACCACAGCAGCGGCCGCTTTTTTCGCCTGTTCCACGGCGTCTTCAACATTGTCTGCAATCGCCAGCGCCACACCCAGACGACGTTTGCCACTGATTTCCGGCTTGCCGAACAGACGAACCTGATTGTAGCCCGTCAGCGCATTTTCCAGACCGCTGAACGTGACGTTATTGCTGGTCAGTTCCGGCAGAATCACGGCAGATGCAGAAGGGCCGAACTGGCGGATTTTACCTACAGGAAGGCCGAGGAACGCGCGTACATGCAGAGCAAACTCGGACAGATCCTGAGAAATCAGCGTCACCATACCGGTGTCGTGCGGGCGAGGGGAGACTTCGCTGAAAATCACTTCGTCGCCGCACACGAACAGCTCAACGCCGAACAGGCCTTTGCCGCCCAGCGCTTTCACCACTTTCTCCGCGATGTCTTTTGCACGCTGCAATGCCAGCTCAGTCATCTGCTGTGGCTGCCAGGATTCGCGGTAATCGCCGTCTTCCTGACGGTGTCCGATTGGCGCGCAGAAATGAATGCCGTCAACGGCGCTGATGGTCAGCAAGGTGATTTCGAAATCAAACTTCACCAGTCCTTCAACAATCACGCGTCCGCCGCCTGCACGGCCGCCTTGCTGCGCGTAATCCCATGCGGTCTGTAACTGATCGGCGCTGCGGATCAGGCTCTGGCCTTTACCGGATGAGCTCATGACCGGCTTGATAATGCATGGATAACCGATGGCGTCGACGGCCTGACGGAAAGCCGCTTCATCATCAGCGAACTGATACGTCGATGTCGGTAATTTCAGGGTTTCAGCGGCCAGACGGCGAATGCCTTCGCGGTTCATGGTCAGGCGGGTCGCTTCAGCACAAGGCACCACGTTGTGGCCCTGTTTTTCCAGCTCAACCAGCATGCTGGTTGCGATGGCTTCGATTTCAGGCACGATAAAATCAGGGCGTTCACTTTCGATAACTGCTTTCAACGCGTCGCCGTCGAGCATATTAATCACATGACTGCGATGAGCGACCTGCATCGCCGGTGCATCGGCGTAGCGGTCAATGGCGATCACTTCCAGGCCAAGACGCTGACATTCGATGGCCACTTCTTTACCCAACTCGCCAGAGCCTAATAACATGACGCGGGTGGCGCCGGTGCGCAGTGCAGTACCAATGGTTAACATAGCTTCGTACCCAGATCTGTGGTGAGTGAAAACAGGAATTTCGGCGCGCAGTATATCTGAAATAAATGGCGACGAAAACGATTGCGTGGCACGTCAGGTAAAATTCTCTGTGCAACAAAACCGTGTTTTACAGGTTTTTTTTAGCCTGTTTTCTGCTGTTTAAGGCAGCCGGTGAGCGTCTCTGTTATCATTTAGCCAAACCATGGCGTCAGGCTTCCTGCCGCTGCCCCGATTTTTGCCTCACATAAAGAGTTATCGCCTTGAGCACGCATTCCTTTTCCGCCCTGACATTACCCGCTGAGCAACTTTCTAACCTGAATGAACTGGGTTACACCGAAATGACCCCGATTCAGGAAGCGTCGTTGCCCGCCATCCTGCTGGGTCAGGACGTCCGCGCCAAAGCCAAAACCGGCAGCGGTAAAACCGCCGCCTTCGGTATCGGTTTGCTGAACAGCATCACCGTTTCACAGTTTGTGGCGCAGGCTCTGGTCCTGTGTCCGACCCGCGAACTGGCCGATCAGGTCAGCAAAGAATTACGCCGTCTGGCTCGTTTTACCCAGAACATCAAAATCCTCACCCTTTGCGGGGGGCAGGCGATCGGGCCTCAGCTCGAATCACTGGTGCATCCGCCGCACATTGTGGTCGGTACGCCGGGACGTATTCAGGAGCATCTGCGCAAGGGCACGCTGAAACTGGACGAGCTGAAAGTGCTGGTGCTGGATGAAGCCGACCGCATGCTGGACATGGGCTTTAGCGAAGACATCGAAGATGTGGTGAGCTATACGCCGCAAAACCGCCAGACGCTGCTGTTCTCCGCGACCTATCCGGACGGCATCGAGCGCATCAGTTCCAAATTCCAGCGTCAGCCGCTGAAAGTGGAAATCGAAGGTGAAGACGACATTGCTGATATTCAGCAGATCTTCATCGAAGCCGGTAAGCAGCAACGTTTATCTCTGCTGGCTGCGGTGCTGTATCAGCATCAGCCGACCTCCTGCGTGGTGTTCTGTAACACCAAACGCGATTGTCAGGATGTCTGTGATGACCTGAAGGCAAAAGGCATCAGTGCGCTGGCGCTGAACGGTGACCTTGAACAGCGTGACCGCGACCGCGTGCTGGTGCGTTTCTCCAACGGCAGTTGCCGTGTGCTGGTGGCGACAGACGTGGCGGCGCGTGGACTGGACATCAAACAGTTAGGTCTGGTGATCAACTACGAACTCTCTTTCGATCCGGAAGTTCACGTTCACCGCGTGGGCCGTACCGGTCGCGCAGGGACGAGCGGTCTGGCGGTCAGCCTGGTGACGCCGCAGGAAATGCCGCGTGTGACCGCGCTGGAAGATTACACCCGCCAGCGGTTTACCTGGCAGCCCGCTGCACAGGCACTGGCCGCCGCGCCGGTGGCACTGGATCCTGAAATGGCGACCCTGTGCATTGACGGTGGCCGTAAAGCCAAAATCCGTCCCGGTGATATTCTGGGCGCGCTGACCGGTGATGCCGGGCTGACCGCCGCTGAAGTCGGTAAAATCGATATGTTCCCGGTGCATGCTTATGTGGCGATCCGCCAGAAAAGCGCGAAGAAAGCACTGCAACGTTTGCAGGAAGGGAAAATCAAAGGCAAGAATTGCAAAGCCATTATCCTGCGCTGACAGATTTTCTTTTCGCTTTGCGTTGAACGTCATATTGTTAATGTTGTGTTATTGCCTTGTTGAGGATTATATTATCTGACGCAGGTGATGACCTTATTTTGAGTAGGGATATTGTCCGGTAAGGTCAACTCAATGAACGACAAAGACAGGAAGACGAACGATGAAAAAGATAATCTTAGGCGTTGTGATGGCAGTAGCAGGAATGAGCGGACTGAGCCAGGTCGCGCAGGCTGATGATGCGGAAGTCAGAACGGCCACCATCACGCCATGCTCCACGGCCACCAAAGATGATGTGGCGGCGCTGGTCAAACGTGATTTCCTGCAAAACCGCATCCCGCGCTGGGATGCGGATAAAAAAGTGCTCGGCACGTCGACACCGGTGGCCTGGGTGGTGACGGACAGCATCAGCGGCGATAACGCCCGATGGAATATCCCGCTGAAAGTGCGTGGCGATCACACCGATAAAACCTATCAGGTAAGCCTCAACTGCCAGATCGGCGAAATCAGCTACAGCGCACCGGTATAAACGTCCGACGGCGTCCGTTATCCCTTAGCGGACGCATTATTTCCCCGCATTGACGTCTCTTGGTTTCCCTGTCTAAACCTGTCACTCTTGTCACACCGCAAAGAGGACAAAGAGATCCCGAGATGATGACACCTCCAAAGGCTGAAAAACGCCCGCAAATCCTGAGTGCACACGGCGATAACCGCGTCGATAATTACTACTGGCTGCGTGACGATGACCGCGCCGATCCTCAGGTTCTGGCTTATCTGACCGCTGAAAACGAATTTACCGCACAGGCCATGCAGCCACATCAGGCGCTGCGCGAAACCCTGTACGGCGAAATGGTCGCGCGTATCGCGCAGCAGGATCATTCCGTTCCTTACGTGAAGCATGGTTACCGCTATCAGACCCGCTATGAGCCGGGCAACGAATACGCCATCTATCTGCGCCAGCCAGCCGCTGAACAGGAGCACTGGAGCACGCTGGTTGACGGTAATGAACGCGCCAAAGACAGCGAGTTTTACACGCTGGGCGGTCTGGATATCAGCCCGGATAATCAGCTAATGTCCGTGGCGGAAGATTTTCTTTCCCGCCGTCAGTACGACATCCGCATTAAAAAACTCGATGACGACACCTGGACTGACGATCTGCTGAAAAACACCTCCGGCAGCAGCGAATGGGCCAACGATTCGCAGACGCTGTATTACGTGCGCAAACACAAGAAAACCCTGCTGCCGTATCAGGTTTATCGTCACGTAGTCGGCACCGATCCGAAAACCGACAAGCTGGTGTATGAAGAGAAAGACGACACGTTTTACGTCGGGCTGGATAAAACCACGTCAGAAAAATACATCCTGATCCATCTCGACAGCACCACGACGTCGGAGATCCTGCTGCTGGATGCCGATGATCCGCAGGCCACACCGCAGGTGTTTCTCTCGCGTCGCAAAGACCATGAATATGCCCTCGATCATTACCTCGGGCATTTCTATATTCGCTCCAATAAAGACGGTAAAAACTTCGGCCTGTACAAAGGCGAGAATGGCACGGAAGCCAGCTGGCAGACGCTGATTGCACCGCGAATCGAAGTGATGCTCGAGGGTTTTAGTCTGTTCCGTGACTGGCTGGTGGTGGAAGAACGCCATCAGGGACTGACGCAGTTGCGCCAAATCCACTGGAAAACCGGTGAGGAAAAATCGCTGGCCTTTGATGACCCGACTTACACCACCTGGCTGGCCTACAACCCGGAACCGGATACCGCATTGCTGCGCTATGGGTATTCCTCCATGACCATGCCGAGCACGCTGTTTGAACTCGATCTGGATACCCATGACCGTACGTTGCTCAAACAGCAGGAAGTGAAAGATTTTGATGCGGCCAATTACCGCAGTGAACGTGTCTGGGTGACAGCACGCGATGGCGTGAAAGTGCCGGTGTCACTGGTCTACCGTCGCGAACTGTTTAAACCGAATGAAAATCCGTTGCTGGTGTACGGTTACGGTTCCTACGGCAGCAGTATGGATCCGGCATTCAGCGGCAGCCGTCTGAGTTTACTCGACCGGGGTTTTGTCTTTGCGCTGGCGCATATCCGCGGCGGGGCAGAATTAGGTCAGCAATGGTATGACGATGGCAAACTGTTCAATAAACTCAATACGTTCCATGATTTTATTGACGTGACCAAAGAACTGGTTGCTGAAGGCTATGGCGATGCCGGACAGGTGTATGCCATGGGCGGCAGTGCAGGTGGTTTGCTGATGGGGGCGATCATTAATCAGGCGCCGGAGCTGTATCACGGCATTGTGGCGCAGGTGCCGTTTGTTGACGTGGTGACCACCATGCTTGATGAATCTATTCCGCTGACCACCGGTGAATACGACGAGTGGGGCAATCCGAACGACAAAGCCTTTTACGATTACATGCTGCAATACAGCCCGTACGATCAGGTGCGTGCGCAGGCTTACCCGCATATGCTGGTGACCACCGGTCTGCATGATTCGCAGGTGCAATACTGGGAACCGGCCAAATGGGTGGCGAAATTACGTGAGCTGAAAACTGACGATAACCAGTTGCTGATGCATACCGATATGGATTCCGGCCACGGTGGCAAATCCGGTCGTTTCAAAGCCTACGAGGATATCGCGCTGGAATACGCCTTTGTGCTGGCGCTGGCGACGAAAAACTGAGTATCAGGCTTTTCCCCTGAATCATTCGAATGGCAGGCGGCAACAGAGCGAATCCCGATGAGCTGACAAAGGTCAGTGATTCGGGTGAGTCAACGCAGCCAATGCCCTATGATGTGAAGTATGACGGGGAAATAAAAAAACCCGCTCTCGGCGGGTTTGATCTACGAAGACCAGTGTTAAGCAGAAGCTTTCTTGGCTTTTTTATCAGCCTTTTTTTCGGCTGGTGTTTTCAATGGCTTTTTCTTCGCATTCTTTTTGCTATCCATTCCTTTACTCATAATTGCCTCTCTAAAGCGGGTGGATTGGGTTGCTCACCTATTTACTGCTTAATTCAGGTTAGTTGCAAGCACCTTCGTGTATCCCACAATACTTTACAGAGGAGTATCATTTCACCGGCTGGCATGAGATGCAATCAAATTGCGCGATAAGTATGCGAACGGCATGCAAAACAACGGTTTTTGGTGATAACCACTTGTTGTAAGTGGGCCAATGCGCTGTTATTAAGATGTAAGCACGTTTATCAATACACTGGCCGAATAGAACAGGAAATGTCATGCCAAAATTAAAAGGGTTATATCCGCCCCGGGAAGCGTATGCCAGCGGCATGCTTGATACGGGTGACGGTCACCAAATTTACTGGGAACGCAGCGGAAATCCGGAAGGCAAGCCAGCAGTATTCCTCCACGGCGGGCCGGGCGGCGGCTGTTCATCAGTACACCGCCAGTTGTTTGATCCTAATGATTATGACGTCATGTTGTTTGATCAGCGTGGCTGCGGACGTTCGATCCCGCACGCCAGCCTTGATAACAACACGACCTGGCATCTGGTCGAGGATATCGAGCGGTTGCGTAAAATGGCCGGTGTCGATAAATGGCTGGTGTTCGGGGGTTCGTGGGGGTCAACACTGGCGCTGGCCTACGCGGAAACCCATCCGGAACATGTCAGTGAACTGGTGCTGCGCGGTATCTTCACGCTGCGTAAGCAGGAACTGACCTGGTATTATCAGGATGGCGCATCGCGCTTTTTCCCGGAGAAATGGCAACGTATTTTGTCGATTCTGTCAGAGGAAGAACGTAAAGACGTGATCGCCGCTTATCGTGCGCGCCTGACGTCGGATGATCGTGCCGTTCAGCTCGAGGCCGCGAAAATCTGGAGCCTGTGGGAAGGGGAGACCGTCACACTTCTGCCTGCGGAAGGTTCGGCCTCCTTTGGTGAGGACAATTTCGCGCTGGCGTTTGCCCGCATCGAGAATCACTACTTTACGCATATGGGCTTTCTGGAAACAGACGACCAGTTGCTGAAAAATGTGGAACGCATCCGCCATATTCCGGCGGTCATTGTTCATGGTCGCTATGATATGGCCTGTCAGGTGCAAAACGCCTGGGATCTGGCGCAGGTCTGGCCGGAAGCCGAGCTGCACATTATTGAAGGGGCGGGGCACTCATTCGACGAACCCGGCATCCTCGATCAACTGATCCGCACCAATCAGCGTTTCGCCACCCGGCGCTGACGTTTCCGGTGACTCCCGCTTACTTTTGCTTCGGCTCATAAGGCAGGCGGGAGAACTTATGTGATTCCCCGCGATAGAACATCACCCGTTCACGAAAATAGGTGCGCAGATGCGCAGGCTGTTCGCGTTCTGCCATCTCAGCGACAACCGGCATGTTGTAGCGTTCCTTAAAGGCGACCGCTGAGGCGGCCAGATCGACGTTAATACGATCCATTTCTTCTTTGCTGATTTCAGCCAGATTAATGCTCATTACTGCTTCCCGATGACCTGTTTTGCCTCATTGTACCCGAGGCCGGCGTCAGCGTGAATGTTCGCTTTTTACTTTTGCCCAGATGCAGAAACAGAGAAGAATGAAGAAGTAATTAAGAGTAAATAAGAACTATTTCCAAATGCGAAGTGATAATTATATTCAACAAGATGATGTTGACGAATATTCTAAATAAGAATGATTCTTTTTAATATGCTCCTGCATGTTAATGATTATCATTGATATATATTGGTGGTATTTAAAAAGTGTTTTAAATCATAATGTTAAAATTATTTGTTATTTCAAGGAATATTAATGTGAATCGGGTGTGTTTATTTTGTGTTGATGCGGGCATAATGCGGATAAATAAATCAGCCCACCTGCCTTAATTTAATTTATGGAGCCGTGCCATGCTTAAAAAAGAAATGATCGATCAGCTTAACGAACAGCTGAACCTCGAGTTTTATTCTGCCAATTTATATTTGCAGATGAGTGCATGGTGCAGCGATAAAGGCTACGAAGGTGCCGCTGCTTTCCTGAAACAGCACTCCATGGAAGAAATGGACCACATGCATCGCCTGTTCAAATACGTCAGCGATACCGGCGCTTTGCCTTTGCTGGGCGCGATTGCTGCTCCGCCGGTTTCTTTCGAATCCCTGACGGATCTGTTTAAACAGACTTATGAACACGAACAGCTGATCACTCAGAAAATCAACGAGCTGGCTGATCTCTCCATGACGCTGAAAGATTACTCCTCCTTCAACTTCCTGCAGTGGTATGTGGCCGAGCAGCATGAAGAAGAGACGTTGTTCAAATCCGTTCTCGATAAACTGGCACTGGTCAGCAATACCGGTAACGGCTTGTTCTTCGTCGATAAAGATCTGAAAAACATGGTCGCACAAGCACCGGCAGGTTAATTTTCTGTTGTGTGAGCTTGCAAACAACGCAGAGTGCTTCGGCCTCTGCGTTTTTTATGTTTTTATGACAAACGTTTTCAGCGCGTTTGCGCTAAAGTGTCGGCGTTGTAAATTCATCAACAAGCAAGCCAAGGAAATATCGTGTTCAAAAAAACCACTTCTCTTTGCCGTGCCCTGGCAGTCTCAGCCGTTCTGCTGAGCGGATTTATCTCGCAACAAGCCTCTGCTCACGCCCATCTGAAAACCGAAACCCCGGCTGCGGATTCCGTGCTGACCGTCAGCCCGACCGAGCTTTCTCTGGGTTTCAGTGAAGGGATCGAGCCTAATTTCAGTAAAATTACCCTGACGGATGCACAGCAAAAAACCGTGAAAACCGGCAACATGACGCTGGCCGCCAATGACAATACGCAGGCGGTGCTGCCGCTGTCCGATGCGCTGAGCGCCGGGAAACATGTGGTTTCCTGGAGCGTGGTTTCTGTTGACGGTCATAAAACACACGGTCAGTACAGCTTTACCGTTAAATAAGCCATGAGCCTGACTGCGTTATTTGTGTTGTGCCGGTTCGTGCATTTTGCGTCGCTGATGCAGATTTTCGGCCTGAGTGTGTTTTGCTCGCTGCTGACGCCCGTGGGATTCTCGGCAATCTTGCTGCGAAAAAACCAGACACTGATGATTTGCTCAGGTCTGGTCGCTGCGGTGACCTCAGTCGGTATGCTGGCGATTCAGGCCGCGCTGATGGGGAACGGCTGGAGTGATGCGCTGAACCTGAATGTGTGGCTGCTGGTATTAACCACCGCCTTTGGCGACGTCTGGCGCTGGCATTTGTTGCTGACAGCTGTCCTGCTGCTGACGCTGCTGATGGACTGGCTGCCCGCGCGCAACCTGCTGGTTTTCCTGTGCTCGCTCGGTTTACTGATGAGTCAGGCGCTGATCGGCCACGCCGCGATGCATGAAGGGACGCTCGGGTTAATACAGCGGACCAATCATGTCGTGCATTTGCTCAGCGCAGCGTACTGGTTCGGATGCCTGCTGCCGTTACTGACCTGCATGGCATATACCCGACAGCCCGCTTTGCGGCCGTATGCGATTGCCACACTGATTCGTTTTTCAGTCTGGGGACACGCCGCCGTTGCGCTGGTGATCCTCACCGGTATCATCAACACGGCCATTATTTTGCAGCGCTGGCCGACGGATATGACGTCCCTTTACCAGTGCCTTCTGGTGATCAAAGGGGTCATGGTGGGGATGATGGCAGCGGTGGCGGTGTTTAACCGCTACCGGCTGGTGCCGTTAATGGGAAAAGATCCCGACCGTGCGCAACACGCTTTTATCATGATGACCTGGCTCGAATGGGGGCTGGCGCTGGGCGTTTTACTGCTGGTGAGTGTATTCGCCACACTGGCGCCGCGCTGAACGGATCATCTGAACAAGTATCAAGAATTTAATACCATCGAGGAAAAATCATGAGGAAAACACTGCTTGCCTGCGTGTTGCTGACCTTATCGGCCAGCAGCTTTGCGGCGCCCCAGCTTGAGACGATCAGCCGTTTGCAATACGGCAAAGCCTGGGCCTTTACCCGCGAAGAAGTCATGCTGCAATGCCGTCCCGGTAATGCGCTGTATGTGATCAACGACAGCACGCTGGCGCAATATCCTCTTAATGACGTCGCCAGAGAGCAGGTCAAAAACCATCAGGTTCAGGCCGTGCCGCTGGAGAAAATCTGGCTGGATGATCCGCAGAATCCGGGACAAAAAATGAGTCTCGCGCCATTTATTGCCAAAGCGCAGTCGCTCTGTTGAGTCGCCGTGCAGACGATAAATGACTGATGTTAATCCCATGTTTTGCGTATGTTGTCACACAATGAAAATAATACATCATTGTTATTATCACTATGTTTCAAACTGGGTGGAAATTAGTCATGCGTCGTCTACTCTTTAAGTTGTACGGCTTAACCGCCTGCATTAATGCCAACTTTTAGCGCACGGCTCTCTCCCAAGAGCCATTTCCCTAGACCGAATATAGGAATCGTATTCGGTCTTTTTTTTGACTGTTTTTAAAATCAACCACTTATAATAAAAACAATCACTTAGGCTATTCTCACTTACCCTCAATGTTACTCATTTGGATTCTCCATCGCCATTTTATCGCCACTGATTTGAGCCAGCGGATTCATGTAAATAGCGTCTTCCAGGTGATCGGGAGCGAAGTGTGCGTAACGCATCGTGACGCGGATATCTGAGTGCCCGAGGATGCGTTGCAGCACGATGATGTTGCCACCGGCCATCATGAAATGGCTGGCGAACGTATGCCGCAGAACGTGCGTCATCTGACCTTCCGGCAGTTCGATGCCGGCCAGCCTGATCACTCGATAAAACTGCTTATAGCAGGGTGAGAAGGGCGCGCCTTTACGGGCGATCAGTTCATCATAGAGGGGGCGGGCGAGGGGAACGGTGCGGTTCTTTTTACCTTTGGTATTGATGAAGGTGAGTTTGTAAGGGGAGAGCTGCGAGCTTTTGATTTTGGCGGCCTCATTCCAGCGTGCGCCGGTCGAAAGACAGAGTTTAACGATCAGCGTTAATTCATCATTCCCATGCTCTTCACAGGCCGCCATGAGCCGCAGAATTTGTTCCTGGCTCAGCCATGCCATTTCGCGTTCCGGCTGATCAAACTCGCGGATATTCTCGAGAGGGTTTGGCAGCGACCATTCCCCCAGGCGCTTCAGCTCGTTGAACACTGCCCTCAGAAAAGCGTGCTCACAGTTCACCGTGCCGGTTGAAACTTTTCGGGTCGCCAGACTGGTACTGTAGCCGTTATCAATCTCACCGCGCAGCCGCTGATCGCGATAATGCGCCCAGTCTCTCGGCGTGATTGTACTGGCTATCGGGTCACCCATTCCCGCGCTGATAATCTTCAGTTTGCCCAGCCGTCCCTTTTTATCATTCAGAGAGCAGCCGTGCAGGCTGTACCAGAGATCGACCAGCTCGCTCAGCTTCCGCCGGTCTTCCTTCTCGCCCAGCCACGGTTTGTTCTTTGCCTGATCCATGGTGTAAGTTTCAAAGGCAACGGCTTCACCTTTGGTATCAAACTGCCTGCGGCATCGCTTACCTCCACTCCCGTTCGGGTAGCACTCACATAACCATTTACCGGTAGACAGCTTTCTTACACTCATCACATCCTCCTTTTTGAGAATGTGAATATTACTGTATATAAAAACAGTGTAAATGTTTGATTTAGTCAGTCGTATACATGCAAGGTTAGCAACCGATTGGTTTGTCTAAGCAAATATCTTTGGAAAGGTTTCGGCGGAAACGGTGAAATTTTAATGTCAGGTTGTTAAAATTAGTCTTAACAGTTTGCTTTCACTATAAGGACTTAATGATGAAGTTTGTTCTGGGATTTGCTGCTTTAGTGCTTCCGTTTGCCGTGAGTGCTGCATTTGTCAACCCTATGGAATTCGATGGTTCCGAAGCGCAAAAACAAGAAGTAATTGAATACATCAAGGCGAGGGTGAAGGCTGATTACTGTGATGGTGCCGTTAAGATGTGCCAACCAACAACGCTTCGTATGATGGAAAAGCAAAATCTGGCCGCTTTTAAAAATCTGACCAAAGCCAAAAATAAAGAAATATTAGATAGGGTTATTGGGGATTATTGTGAAGGTGCGGTTAATATGTGCACTTACGCGACTCTGGATATGATGTACAAACAAAATCTGAAAGCCAGCGGTGAGCAACTTAGTTGGTGATCATGAATGTCAAGAAACCCGCCATTGGCGGGTTTCTTGTTTTAATGCATCTGCAAAGATTGTTGCTGATGTTTATCCGGATGCAACTGAACAGCATGAACGGTGCCGGGTTCAACAATAATGTCAGCAATAGACTCATGGGTTTTAAACGTGCAACTGCAATTAATATTCTGACACTGGTGATAACGTTCTTTGGTGTTAAGGCTCAGATAACGGCTGGAACGGGCGTGTGCTGCGTGCTGGCATTTCGGGCAGTGCATCATAATAATCACCATGTAATCATTTTTAATCAGATGCGGTCATTGTATGTTATCGCGTTCAGCATACATCTTAAATTACAGTGATTTACACTCTTCAAAATCTTGGTAATTCAAGAGAACTCAATCAAATCAAAAGGGGGAGTTATGCTATCCGGATTGAATCACCTCACTCTCGCGGTCAGTCATTTACCGCGCAGTTTTAGTTTCTATGTAGATGTTCTTGGTTTTATGCCTCGGGCTAAATGGGCGAGAGGGGCTTACCTGTCACTTGGTGACCTGTGGTTATGTTTATCCTTAGACACTTCCATTGACCCCAAGACGGATTACACTCATTACGCCTTTACTATCGAATCAGCCGACATGCCGTCATTTCGAGAGAAAATACGGCATGCCGGTGTTGTCGAGTGGAAAAATGATAAGAGTGAAGGGGAGTCAATTTACTTTCTCGATCCGGATGGCCATCAGTTAGAAGTTCATTGTGGTGATCTTGAAAGCCGGCTCCGTTCCTGCAAAGAAAGCCCATACGATGAAATGGAATTCTTCTGATGTGAGTGGCTCAGGTTAGCTGTTTTCCGTCGCCTCATAACTCACATCTGACAGCAACACCTCCAGATTCAACGTCGTCACAAATCCGCTGCCGCCCAGACTGTGCGTCACCTTGCTGATTATCCAGGGCTGCGCGTCGATCACGGATTTAAAGCCCGATACCGCCACCGGCGTCTCCGGGAATAAGTCAGCCCGTCCGCGAGCCAGGGAGATCGAGAACTCCGCGACACCGCGCTGGAGTTTGTCCCACTTCGCCTGGGCTGCCCGCATGGCAGCCTTTTGCGTGGCGTAGATGGTGGTGAGGTTAAACACGTTTTCATCACTGCCCGCCAGGTAATCCCCTTCCTTCGCCTCCGGCGTTTTCTGCACCTTCGCGCTGGTTTTCTTTGCCTTCGGATGTTGCAGGGCGCGCAGGTACTGCACTTTCTTTTTCCGCTGAACCTTCACCTTTTTCGGCTTCGGGTCTTTGGTATGCAACCAGCTTGCCGATACGCCGGTATAGGCTCCTCGGTCAGCAATATTGAACGTGTGCCCGTCGCCGTCGCTGCGCACAATGGTCATCTGCGGGATAGGCTTTCCGCTGGCCGTCTTTGCCGCGCCTGGTTTGATAAACAGCAGATTACCCGCCTTAATGGCAACCACCGCGCCGTTCAGCTCCGCCAGACGGGTGATAAATTTCGCGTCGGTTTCCTGGGTCTGGTCGATGTGCGACACCTGCACGCCCCTGAAAGGTTCTGCAACCGCGGGCTTGAGGTTGTTGCGCGCCGCGACTGCCGACACCACCGCTTCCAGCGTCGTGTCGTGATAGGAGTTGTCGCGGCGGGAATTCAGGCTGCCGCGATAGTCCGCGCTGCGGGCGCGAATGGTCAGCGTGTCCGGCGTGCCGCGATGCTCCACCTCATCCACGGTAAAGTCGCCTTTGTTCGTCAGTGCCTGACCTTTCCAGCCGAGCGCGATATTGACCACCGCGCCGCGTGGCGGCATCCCCAGCAGGCCGTCGGTGTCGCTCAGCTCGATGTCGAGCTGGTCAGCCTCAAAGCCACGGTTGTCCGTGAGCGTCAGCGAGATCAGCCGGTTGCTGACGTCCTGCGTGATGTCCTTCCCGCTGACGGTCACCGTAAAATCCGGCGCAAACAGCGCACCGGCGCCGATGGTCATATCCGTAATCACAGCAGACCTCTCAACTGACCGGTTAAACCACCGGCCTGATCCAGCAGCCCGTCGGCCTGCGCTTTCATGTCGCCGAACATCGCCGCCTGGGATTCATCCACGCGGGTCAGCGTCAGCGTAAATTCAATCCGGCGGGCGGCACCGTTGGAAAAATGTTCCGTGTGGGTTTCGCTGACGCTGTTCACCACGAACATCCCGTAAATGGTGCCGCTGCCTTCCAGCAGAGGCCACGCCTTGCCCTCGTCAGCCATCAGGTTCAGTGCCATCAGGGAAAGCCGTCCGCCGGTGATTTCCGGCATCAGCACACCGGACAGGGTAATTTTCTCCTCATTCACGCCGAGGAACTGCGGCAGCGGACGCAGGCCGACGCGGTTGTTTGCAGGCCAGCGGTAATCCACGTCGCGCTGCAAGCTTTGATAAGGGACGGTCTGCAACTGAAACACAAACAGCCCGAGCGTTAACATCATGCGGACATCTCCTTAATCGTTATCCATGCGGGAACGTTGTTGTGCAGCGCGGGCGCGGTCACGGGCTTCCAGTTCGGCACGGATCTGTTTGCTGGCATCCGCACCGCCCAGGGCATTCCCCGCTGAAATCTGGTAGGTGTGCGTGCTGCGGTCAACATAACTGCTGCCGCCACCGGCGGACACCGGCACATATGCCCCGCCGAGGGCATTACCTGGCGGCAGCGTCAGCGGATCCTGTCCCGCAGCGGCAGCGTTATGCGCTTTGCTGGCGTTCTTATCAAGATCCGCCGATTCATCCTTGATGATGCCGAGCTTCTCCAGCAGCCAGTCCACACCCGAACGCAGTTTGTTGAACGCCTGTAACGGCGCGGTCAGCGCGTTGGCGATGGCCTGCCCGAACATTACGCCGGTGTCTTTGCAGCTATTGAGCGTGTCCTGTGTGGATTTCACCGGTTCGATCAGGTCTTTGAACCACTGCCAGAGCATTTTCAGTTTATCGCTGAGCCAGTCAAACACCGGCTTGAGCGGGGAAAACAACTCTTTGACCGGCGCGAACGCAATCCCCAGCCCTTCAATCACACCGGCAAAGAAGGCGCTGATCGGCTCCCAGTATTTGCGGATAATCAGCGCACCGGCGACGATGGCCGCCGCGACGGCAACCACCGGCCAGGTGAGTCCGCCGATCACCGTGATAATGGCACTGCCGACCGTGCCGAGGATTGTCCAGAGCATACCGGCGGCGGCAACGATCAGATTGATACCGCTGATAACCGGACCCGCCACCAGACCAAACACGCCGAGCGCGCCGATAATCAGCAGCGCACCGCCCGCAATCTTGCCCAGCGTTGTCGCCAGGGCTTTATTGTTCACAATCCACTTATCCAGTTTCAGCACGTAGCCGGTGGCGGTCTGCACCAGTTTGCGCAGTGACGAATCCTGCTGGTCGAACAGGTCAGTCCCGACCGCCTCATAGGCTGACTGAAATTCCTTAAAGTCGCCGCCGAGGTTGTCCTGCATCACCGCCACCAGCGCCTCAGTTTTACCGTCCGAGGTTTTGAATGCCTGGGTAAGCTTGTCGAGCTTGCCCGACGTTGCCCCATCCATCAGCACCATCGCCGCCGAGCTGGCTTCTTCACCAAAGACGGCTTTCATGTATTGCGCCTGCTGCGCATCGCCGAGCTTGTTTCTCTCAAAGCTCTTTTGCATTTCTTTCAGAATGGTAAACAGCGGGCGCATGTTGCCTTTGCTGTCCGCCGTTTTCACTTTCAGTTCACCGAGCGCGGCGGCCGCGGTGCCCGTCGGTGCCTGCAAACGGGTAATGACCGCTCGCGCGCCGGTGCCCGCCATCGAGCCGGTGATTTTGGCATCCGCCAGGGCGGCGGCCATCGCGGCGGTTTCTTCGACGCTGATACCGGCCTGTTTCGCCACCGGCGCGGCGTAGGTCATGGTGTCTGACAACCCTTCAAAGGTGGCTGCCGACTTATTCATGGCCGTTGAAAGCACGTCGCCAATGTGTGACACGGTGTCATTGGTCATGCCGAACGCGGATTTCACGCCCATCAGCAGCGTGGCGTTCTCCTCCATGGTGCGCTTGTTCGCCAGGGACAGATTCAGGATGGTCGGCGTCGCCGCCAGAATGCCGTCCTTGTCCGCGCCGGATTTGGCGACGATGATCTGCGCGGCGGCGGCATCATCGGCAGACGCGGCGGTGTTGTCACCGAGCTGCCGCGCCTGGGTGCGCAAAGCAGCCATATCGGCGGAGTCTTTCGCCAGGCCGAGCGTCGCCTGCAACTCGGAGTTTTTCAGCGCAAAGTCAAAACCCGGTTTGAGCATACCGACACCGGCCACCGTGCCCGCCGTCGCAATCCCGACACCGGCGGCACCTGCGCCGGTGACGCTGCCCGCCAGTTGTTTACCGGCCTGATACCGGCCTTTCACCGCGTTGAGTTTGGCCTGCTGCGCGCTGACGCGTGCCAGGGATTCACGCTGCCGGTTGAGCTGCGTGGTGGTTTCACTGATGGAGGTTTTCAGGCGACGCTCAGAGTCAGACAGCGTGCGCGTGCTGATGCCCGCCTGGCTGAGTTCCGTGCGCTGACGCTGCACCGATTGGCGCAACCCGTTGAACTGGGTCTGCAACTGCGCGGCGGTACGCTTCGCGGACTCCATGGCCTGCGCCTGTGCACGGGTCGGACTGGCGGTGTTTTTAAACTGGATCGCCAGCGCCGCCGCTTCCGCTTTGGCGTCTTTGAGTTTTTGACCGGTGACGGCAAGCTGTGCGCTGGATTTACGGAAGCCGTCAATTTTCCCGGCCTGCGCGTTCAGGTCTCTGAGGCTGGTCTGTGAGGTTTTAATCTCTCCGGCCAGCGCCTTACTGGCGTTCTGCACTGCTTTAAACGGGCGGGTCGCCTGGTCAACCGCCTTTAACAGCACCTCTACTTTTAAGTTACTCACTGTCGGTGGCTCCGCTGCGCTGCATGGCCTTATGACGCCACACCAGCAGCTCGGTCAGCGTCATCGGGTTCAGTTCTGACGGCGGCCAGTGAAAGATCACTGCGACATCCGCCATCAGGTCATCAACGGTCAGTGCCGCAGGAATGTTTACTGTTCCGACTTCGGCGATAAAAAACCGATCACCTTACCGGCCATCGCAATCAGGTCAGGCAGGTTCAGGCTTTTGCAGTCCTGGGCGGTGAGGTTCGGCACGGTGATACGCGGCAGGATCACGGTCAGCGCGTCAACGTCGGCATTCGCCAGCGCCGCCAGGCCAATTCCGCGCAGATGACCGGCATTCGGTTTGATGATTTCAATCTGAGTGATCAGGGTGTCGCCGCGCTTGATCGGTTCTTCCAGGATAACGATGTTTTCATTGTGTTCTGACATAGCGGTGTCTCTTATTCAAAGGTGAGGTTTTGCGCCGGAATCCGGCGCAGTTAAGGGTTACAGGCCGATGTTTTTGCGGTGTTCCGCCACGCGGTCAACGCCGCCGACGATTTCCACCATGTTCACCGTATCGACCTCAATCACGTCCTTACCGTCAATCGTGAGTTTGAAATAGGTGCACTGGGTGGTGATTTTGGTTTCCGTGTCCTCACCTTGTTTGTACTCGCCGAAATCCATTTCCTTGTGGCGGCCGCGCAGGGTGACTTCCACGGCGGAGATTTCGCCGGTGTCGTCACGCTGGAAGGAACCGGCAAAGCGCAGCGGCACGGCATCCACTGCCCCCCACTGTTTCAGCACCAGTTCATCCAGCCCGCCCACCGTCCACTCAAAGGTCAGCGCGTCGTCGTCCAGGCCAAAATCAATGGAGGCGGAACCGGTCATGCCGCCGCCGCGATAGTTCTCCAGCTTGCGGGTCAGTTTTGGCAGCGTCAGCCCGCTGACCATGCCGAGATAGCTGTTCCCGTCGTTAAACAGGTTCAGGTATTTAAGTTTTTTAGGCAGTGCCATGTTTTAGCGCCTCTTAGCTGTTAACGGAGGTGGCGAACGTCGCCAGATACTGATCGGTGATGCGCTGACGCAGGGTTAAATCTTCCAGCGGCGGCACCGGCGTATAGTCGTAATCAATGAACAGCTTGCCCGCTTTCAGGGTGTCAACGGTATTGGCTTCGGGGTCATACCAGCAGGTGCCATCAATGATCAGACCGGCAGTCTTCATTTCGCGCAGCTTGGCGTTAATGCCCGCGATCATGTCCTTGATAAGTGTCGGGGTCATTGGCCTGTCCATCGCCCACAGGTGCGCTTCGGCCATGGTGTCCGCCAGCACCTGCGCGGTGCGGGTGTAGTTCTCAAACAGGAACAACGGATCGTCAGAGCAGGTGCGCTGCCCCCAGAACTTAAAGCCGTCCTTACGGATAAGGGTGGTGACGCACGCCTGGTTCAGCAGGTCGGCATCGGTGCCGGTGGTTTGCAAATCCCAGTACACGCTGGCAGACAGGCCGGTCACGCCGTTGATGCCGACGTTTGAAAGGGTTTTATGCCAGCCGGTATCCGCGTCGATTTTGGCACGCAGGCCGAGGGCGTAAGCCGTGGCGGGGGCGATGTCGCTGGCGTTCGTGGTGGTGTTCCAGGCCACGAAATCCGGCCAGACCACCATCAGCTCACGCTGGCTGAAATTGTCGCGGTACTTGATGGCATCGGACACGGTTTTACAGTCGTACGCGCTGACATAGCCGAAGGCGCGCAACTGCTGGCAGACGGCGGCAAGTGCCGTGGCGACTTCCAGATTATCCAGACCCGGCACGCCGAGAATGCGCGGCTTCACGCCGAGTTCAGTTTGCGCCGACAGCAGGGCTTTCATGCCGGTATACATGCCGGTGGCATCGGTGCCGCCGATGATGTTGGAGGTGGTTTCCGCGTCGGTTTCGCCTTCCGCGACGCGCACGACAACAACAACGGGTTTCGCCTGGTTGGCAATGGCCATCAGGGAAGGATACAGCGAGCCTTGCTTACCGGCTTTACCGGCGGCGGTCAGCACGTTGGTGATAAGTACCGGCGTATCCAGCGGAAACGTGGCAGCGTCGGCGTCCTCGCCGGTGCAAACCATTCCGATGATGGCGGTGGAAACGGTGGAGATAACGCGGGTGCCGTCGTTGATTTCAACAACGCGCACACCGTGATGATAATCAGCCATGGTGTTTTTCCTGTGATTGGGGTGAGGTCAATCATCGCGTGTTGTGTCCGCGCAGGCACGGCGGGAGGGATGTCTGAGGAATGGCACAACGGGGCGGTGCCCGAGACAAAAAAGCCCCTTGCGGGGCAATAGTCAGGGGTAATCAGGCGGGGATCTGAGGCCAGTCGATATCCGGCGCAGCGGATAAATCCAGCCGGTTCAGTGCGACGCGGTATTTTTTCCACGCATTAAGTAACGCCGTTTCCGCGTCGGTGGCGTCTCCAATATCAACCGCGTCTTGCAGCGGTGTCACAGCGGCATTGGCTTCTGCCATCAGCATTTCTCGCTGGCTGTCTGCGGCCAGTATCAGCTCCGCTGCCGTAGGCAAAGGCCTATCAACCAGTAAAGGCGCACCGTCTTCACCCACTGCAATAATTTTCCCGCCGGACTGTCCCTCAATTAACTGACAGTACAGTGAGTCACTGATTTGAATGGCATCGTCCGGCCAGCCATCGTCGGAAGCGACATAATCGTCTTTCAGCGTATCAATATAAAACCCGCCATTTAACGGGCTGTAGTAATAGTTCATTCAATACCCCTTCGCTTCCCAGTAAGCACCCTGATTATCTCGCCCGCACAAGAAATTAGTGCGTGTGACACTTCCCGCCGTGCCGTAGTTATCTGCAAATTTCCCCTGAGAGCTGTTAATCATCGTCACCTGAACATTCAGACAAGCTGAGGGGAACGCCGTCGGGAAGGTCACGGTCTGCCAGCCTGCGCCGCTTGCCGTGATAGTTCCCCATTGGGTGATAAGGCCAGTCGTCGGATCTTTATGCCAGCCATTCGCCCCCAGACTGGCGGTGTTCTTCAGGTTATAGCGGCCATCCGATTCACCTTTGGTGTAAGCAACGCCCACTTTAGTGAAGGTGGTATTAGCCAGAGTTTTCGTATAAAAACGCGCGTCGAAATTAGCGTAATCACCAGGCGTAATGGTGCTTTTCATTTCCATATTGCCTGTGCGCACATTGATATAACCGGTAATGCCCTGAATACCGCTGGTAGGACAGGTGTTATAAAAACCAATGCCATTCCAGCTTTTCAGCAAAAGGTTGGCGTTAGTAAATGAGGCCGCATCAGCGCCAAAATACATGCCTACCAGCGCACTGCTGTTTAATGTGACACCCGCCGCTGACGCAACACCGCCCGGAAAGTTACCTGAACCGGTTGCGTCAAAATTCCCTGTGACTTTAAGAGGCTTATTTATTGTGCACATATCCGTGAGCTGTAACTGTGCGCCGGTGGCGTAGTTTGCCAACTGCACAGAATCATTGCCTGCGGAACCATTTCCTACGTACCAGCGCATGGCACCATCGGAATTTAGCCCACGGATATAGAGGGCTTTTTTATCCGCTGCCGCCGCTGAATTTTGTAAAACGAGCAGCGCGTTATCTCCTTTAAGTGTGCCGCCGCTCTGGTCAAGAAGGGGGATCCATTCACCAAAAACAGAACCCGCTCTTGCTCGGTGATACATCGTTCCGTTGCCTACACCTGCGTTCCAGCCAATCTGATTTGCAGACGCTCCGTCAAACTGGATATGAATAATTTCTGCTGCCGCCTGATAAGTCGGTCCATGTGTGCCTTCCCGGGTCAGTTTATAAAATCCATTTTTAACGATGGCATTCGCATCAGTGGCAACGACTGCATTGCCGCCCAGACCATACGCACCCACTTCCATCAGATTTCCGGCTGCCGTGCCCACGTCTTTTGTTGCGGCGCTGCCCAACCCGTCTACATTGGCGGCGCTGATGGCGATATCTTTCGTGCCGTCAAAGGCGACACCGGCAATTTTTCGCGCCGTGGCGAGTTTGGTTGCAGCAACTGCCGTGCCGCCCGCAGGCAGTGCGCCCACGTTCGCGGGCGGAATGCTGATATCCGCGGTGCCGTCAAACGCCACACCGGCAATTTTACGCAAGGTCGCGAGCTTGTTCGCAGCAACGGCAGTCCCGCCGGACGGCAATCGCCCGTTGGCATTATCATTCGCCGCCTTCACGGCTTTGGGCGTCGCCGCCAGCGTTTCGCTGTCGCTGGTAACCGAGCTGCTGAGCTGGACGAAACCTTTTGCGGTCAGCGTTCCGTCAGGATGGTTACGTGATTTTTCATGCGCAGACAGCACATCGTCTACATAATCCTTTGTGGCCATCACCGTAGAGCCGTCGATACTCAGCTCAATGGTGTCAATTTCACTGATAACCAGCACCATGCGCAGCGTCTGCAAACGACCTGATCCTTCCGCTAACTGAGGCTTGTAACTCTCGGCCATATTGCTGACCGCAATCAGTACGCCGCTGGCGTCATACAAGCCCATTTCACGCATCCAGAAACCGCCGACTTCCGGCTGTATCACCAGCTCAGCCACCAGATAATTACTGTTTTTGGCATCGATGCTTAGCCGGTTGAGATTGGCGCGATAACACTCGTTAATCAGCTTGGTTTATTTGGCGTCCGGTGTTGGCAGCTTTCCGCCGCCATCCCCTACCCCCATCTGTGTGATTTTGACCTGCGTTCCGCCTGCCGTGGCGGCGGCAATTTTGGCCGCGCCTGCGGTGGTCAGCAATGCTTTATACGTTGCCATGAATGTTCCTCAGATTAGGCCGGATAGACGGTAATAATGTCACCGTCATAAGAGAGAGCGCCGGTGAAGATATAACCGGGGATATCCTGAATGATGGTCAGCGTCTCAAGGTGGCGGCTGGCCGGTTTCGCATCCGCAATGAGCCGTTCCATCTCCAGATACATTTCTTCGGTGATGCCGGTTTCCAGCACGCCGATATCCAGGCGAAACGTGCCGGGTTCGTCGCCGGTTTCCCACCATTCGGTCACGTTAATCAGATAGCCGAGCGGCTCCACCACGCGGCGTATAGCGCCCACCGTGCCCTTATGGCAGTGAATGAACCAGGCCGACTGGATCACGCGACGCTTGGTGGCGATAGGCCAGCTTTCATCCCAGCGGTCAACCGACAGCGCCCACGCCAGATAAGGCAAAAACTTTGCCGGACAGGTCTGCGGATCCCAAAGCTGCCGCAGCGGCACCGGCACGCCCTCAAGCGCGGCGCAGGCGTCGGCGGCGGCGACTTCCAGCGCCGAGGAACCGGCGGGCAGCAGGCGATCACTCATCGTAACCGCCCACCGCCAGGGTATAGGCGGTGCAGAATGATGCCTGGGTTTTATCCAGCTCGATGTCGGCCTTAGGGCTTTTCAGCTCCACGCGCTGGACGCCCTCAACGTGCAGCGCGGCGTAAATAGCGGACAGCCGGATGTCGCGGCCTAAACGGTGCTGCGCGGTGGTGTAGGCGATAAGCTTCGCCTCGGCGGCTTCGCGGATGGGTTCGGCTTCAGGACCAGGGAACAGATACAGCACGGCATCAATGGTGTAATTCACGACGGTGGCTGACTGGACGGTCACGCGGTCAGCCACGGGGCGCACGTTTTCATCGTTGAGCGCGGCCTGCACTTTCGCCAGCAGGTCGGCGGGGGCGGTGCCGTTGCCGGTCTGTGCCAGCACGGAAATAGTGACGCAGGCGGGAGACGGACTGATCACCGAAATGTCCGCCACGCGCCCGTCGGCAGAGCGTCCGTGATACTCATACGCGCCGACCGGACCCGCCACGCTCAGCCCTTCAAACGCCTGCTGTGCGCGGATACGAAAATCGGCGTCGCTTTCCATCACCGCCGCCACGGCGGGCACGCTGGCGGTATCCGCAGGCGTGATGGTCAGGCGTTCCACGCTGAACGTCGCCGCGATGTTGTCCAGGTCTGCGCCGGTGGCGTAGGCCAGCATCACGGCCTGCGCCGCCTCGTTAACCCGCTGACGCAGGATCACTTCGCGGTAGGCGTTTTCCTCCAGCAGCTTCACAATCGGCTCGGACTCCAGCGTCAGCGTGCGGGCGATGGCGGCCTGCTGGTCTTCGGGGTAAAGCGATACCAACGTGGCTTTGCGCTCCGCCAGCAGAATTTCATAATCCAGCACCTCCACCACGTCGGGGGCGGGTAACTGGCTGAGATCAATCGTTGCCATAAGTCAGCTCACTGGAAGGGTTAAGGAAATGGCGGCGGAGGTGTCTTTGCGGGTGCCAGTGAGTTCAACCACGGCTTTCCCGTCGTAGGTTGTTTCAAAGGTGATGCCGGTGAGGCTGACGCGCGGCTCCCACTTAAGGATCGCGCTGTAACAGGCCGCCATGATTTGCAGCCGCAGCGCGGCATTCTGCGGGCGGTCAGTCAGTATCGATAGCAGTGAACCATAGTCACGGCGCATGACGCGGGAACCGACGGGCGTGCGCAGAATGTCGCTGACCGACTGCTGGATGTGTGCCAGGTCTTCGACGCTGCGCCCCGTATCGCGAGTCAGCCCGATGTATTTTGCATTCGTCATGAGGGCACCTGCGTCTGACCGCCGCCCGTCTGGACGCCGCCGTGTTTATGGGTATGAACAACGATGCCGTTTGACGTGATGCTTCCGCCTGAATGGGTGAGGTTTCCGGTCATAGTGCCGCCCTTTTTTATCTCGATGGTGGCCGTGGTGAGTTTGTTAGTGCAGACCACTTCCGGCGTGTCGAGAGTGATGCGGGTTTTCGCCGTGCAGGTGATCAGCGGAGCAGTCACCGTCACCTTATCGGCGGCGTTTACCGTGGCGGATTTGATGCCGGTTGCCAACAGCGCGCCTGTTTTCGGTTCGTACTCAATTACCGCACCGTCAGGGAAAGTGACGTGTACGGCATCGGCTGACGCCGACGGCGCAGGAAATTCATCAGAGAAAACGGCGGGCATCACAAAGGCGGTATCCAGCTCACCGCCCAGGCAAAACAGCAGAACCTGTTCACCGATAGACGGTGCCCACCAGGAACGGGAGCGCCCTGCGCGGGACGTCAGCCAGTGGAGCCAGTCGGTGACGTTGCCGCCGGTGTTCACGCGGCAGGTGCCCGCATCTAAATCCACCTCGGCAACGGTGCCAATGCGGATCAGATTGCGCAGCAGGCGCGGAATGTCGTTCTTTGGGATGGAAGTATTCATGCATAAAAGAATGCCGCCCTGTCAGGCGGCATACAATTTGAGGCAGGTTGATGGCTGGTGGCACAACATGGGGATGACTGGCTGAGGAGTATTAGCTCAAACTTGAGCTGTCACAGCTCGTAGGTAGAACATCATCAAATCTGACAGTCTGGTTTAAGCTAGGAGCGGAAGTTCGGAATTGAGTTGCAATTAATGTTGCTGGTAATACAGTATGTCAATCAATGGGTAACCTTAAGTTTTCGTTCTTCCATATACTCCCTCGAATAGAAAGATATTATTCAAACCGTTTCTAGCCTTCGGATTGAACAAAAGTTACGCATAAATTTCGTTGAGTATAGTAAATTCTTTTAATTACTAATGTTCATATGGTTATGATTTATATTGATTTATTGTAAAAATGATACCTTTGGGGTTACAGTACACATCAGGCGGTTTCTTTATTTGCCAAAGGTCTATTGGCGGAATTCAATAAATGGGTCAGGTATTTTATGTACCTTCAGGGCTTCTTGAACGTCGTTGAAGTAGTTTTTTAATATGTCTGTCATCGCTTGGAGAGAGCCAGCTTTAAAGTTAACCTGCTTACCATCTTGAACAAATTCCGTTGAATAAGTGCGCATCAAGTCAACTAGCTCAGTGATGTGACTATCATTATTGCAGACGAAACGCGCATCATTGTGCGCACAAGCGTTACGCAACTTAGTTACTTTCTTAACAGATGAGTAATGATTTGAAGATTTCATGCCTATGATCTTCCTGGCATACAAATCACAACGTTCAAAACCACTACCTCTGAGATCGGACAGCTTAACGGGCGCCTTGTGAATCCTTGCAAAGCCATTGCATAGCTTCTCAAAATCGTGCTCAAGCATGCCATATAACGTCAAAAAGACAGAACGACGTGTAACGCTGGGATAGTACGATGTGAACATATCATCTAAATCAACAGAGCCGCTATCAAGCCCCATGTAATACTCAACTACGTGATAACCATCATCATCAGCAGAGATTTCATACTCTTCAGTTTCTGGCCCTTTGGTTCGATACTCGCTTATATTACCTGCGATAGAGGCATCAGTTTGCGCATTTAGAGAGTCAATAATTTCAAACGTTAGGCTTACGTCATAGTGTAAAAATTGTATTGGAAGGTTCATTAACGCCTCAATTTTGAACATTTCATATTATTTATATACGTTGTTCTGTTCATGGAGCCCAGATGGTGTCTCCTGCCTATATTACTGTAATCATTGTAAATCACATGTTATCTCGCTGCATATTCATTATTAGATCTTAATGTTAGCAATGTCCGCTTGGCACAAAGCTGACATACGGACGTGAATAAAACCAGTGACCTCGCCCTCTTATCATTTATATTGAGCGAGGTTTTTGATGATGCTTTTTCTCTCATTAAGGAGGCTTGCATACATTGACTCATCGAGTTTATTCTTGAGCTTAAAGCGAGACTTGCGTATTGATAATTTGGATACACCGTCAATTAATGCTGAAACAACTAATTTTTTATCTTCTGCGTTTTTTAGGTTCGATAGTAGCTTTAGGATCATGTCATTTAGATCAAGTAACTCGCCATTTATACGGGTAGGAGAGAGTTCTTTACCTACTAATTGAGAGTCAATGGAATCTATTTTATTATTAATTCTCTCTATAGAACCAACGACTCCTTTTCTGGCTTCAATACGAAGGATCTCACTCTTGTTTCTGGAGTTTGTCTGGAAGAGCATTTCTGAGGATAACATTGATGACGCACGATGCATGTCAGAGGCCAACTGCTTAACACTTTCTCTAAAACTCGAATAATTTAATATTGCTGAACCGATCAATAAAATAATTGGACCATAGGCAGTTATCGTTGCTCTAATTGAACCCTCAGTAAAACTTATTTCAATTACAACATCATCAGATAAAAAGAATTTTATTCTTTTGTCAGCAAAATCTTCTATTTCGCTTCTAATTAGTGATAACTTTTCTTTACGAATTACAGCACTTACCTGTTTCAACCACTCAGGTTCAACATGGACATATGACTCACATAATATGTTGCTATTTATATAGTCGGCCACAATCACGTCCTTGAGTATTATATTATCGTTAGATTATTATCACAAATTTATAAAAAATCAACGAGTTTGAAGTTAGAATATGGAATCCTTGTTCCATACATAAGCTAAGCACTTTCTCCTAACATGAAAATGCTTTCGAATATTTGATGGACGCCGGATTAACGCCGTGCGCTTTTGGCACTGACCTGCCCGTCAGATTAGGTTTGGCTCTGTGCCGCAGTTGTGTCAGGTCAAGTCTGAGCTAATACATTGTAGCAACTCATCTTCCACCATCTTCATATCCTCCGCGTCCAGTCCTAACAGCGGGCGCGCCGGATACTGCATTTCTTTTGCCCTGACCGATGGGCGATCGCGCAGGCCGTACTGATGCACTTTCGCCATACGCTGCACCTGACCGGTGAATTCCACCACGGCGTCGTCAGCGGTGCCTTTGGCCTTCATGTATTTTGCCGTGCGCAGTTTGGCGAACATCTCCCGTTTAATGCGGCCTTTCTTTGCCCGCAAAGACTGCGGACGTCGCGGGGCGAACGGCTGCCCCTCCGGCGTGACCTGCTGCTTAATGCGCTGCTGCTGATGTTTACGCAGACGCTTCGCAATGGTCGCCGCCAACGCCTTCCGGCTTTGTGGTGACAGCGCGGCAATCAATCCCGCCAGGCGGGTATCAAACGCTGATAATTCAGACATTCCACTGACTCACTAACTCGCCGTGCAGGTACAGCTCACGCGGCCTTTCCACCGGCTCCGGCAGCGGCGGTTCAGGAAAATGCTCAACGTGCAGACCGGCATCAATCTGTTTAACGATCACGCGCTCGGTAAGCTGTACATGAATAGCGATATCATAACCTCCATCGTTGAGCATATCTGCGGTGAATTTAAAGCCCGTTTGTTGCTTTTCTGGCGTCGCCATGATGTCCGGCTGATGCTCACGCAGCCAGGCCAGAATGGGCACCATGATCAGATCGCTGTCCTGGGTAAAGTCGGTGATCAATAGTTCGACCTGATACTGATATTCAAACGACAGCGAGCTGGCTAACGTGGAAACGATGCGCCCGTTATCCACAAACATCCGCAGTTGGTCGGGGCTGGTTTGCAGCACCGGCACGGCGTCAGTTAAGGCTTTGCGTAGCTGTGCGGGTTTTAACACGGTGTTCCTCCTGGCATTGTTTGACCGCTTCCACCTGGAGGCCGCAGGCTACCAGCTCGGCCTCCAGGTTTCTGACATCACTGCTTAAGTCGCCGTTAGTGGCCGGTGAGCTTGCCGGTATCGGGCAACTGGTTACCGCCGGACAGCCAACGAAGATAATCTGCGGCGCTGGCGAAGGCGGGGCGGGTGTGCATCCGGCCAATACCGTCAGGCAGGTGAGCGCTATACCAATCGCGCATTTCCTGATTTTCATTGAGTAACCTTTGAAGGTGAATTTCACGGACGCGTGCCTGCTCACCCGCCCGTGAGAGCTGGGTGCGCAGGCTTTGTTCCTGGCGTTCCCGCGTAACGGCCTCATCGTTCAGGCGGTGAATGGCGTTGTCGCGGCTTTCAATACCGGCGGACAGCGTGCCGATGATCCGCTGCGCCTGGTCTGCCTCGTCATGCAGGCCGCCGATACGCCAGGTTTGCAGCCCCGCCAGCGCGCAGGCTGCCAGCAGTAATAAAATTAAAACACGCATCAGACTCCCCGCTGGCAGTAGGCCAGCTCATTCGCGCGGCGGCGTTCCAGGCCGGTGACGCGGACACCGTTCACAAACACCCAGCGCGGCAACTGTTCGCAGGCTTTTCGCCATTCACCCTTGTTGATGAAAAACGCCAGCGTTGACTTACACGCCGCCGTCACGCCGACGTTAAAGGCAAACGACACCACGGCGTCATACACCGGCTGCGGCATGGCAACCGGCATACAGCGCGCAATGCCTTTCTCCACCCGCATCACGTCTTCCACCAGGTTAACGGCGGCCTGACGTTCGCTGATTTGCGTTTGCGGCTTCACGCCTGCGGTATGCCCAATGCCGTTTGTCCAGACACCCGCGCTGCACTGGTAGGCCGACAGGCGGCAGCCTTCAAAATCAGCGATCAGTGCCAGACCGGCGGCGGACGTTTTCAACGTCTGCGCTTTCGGCAGCAGCGCGGCAATCGCCAGAACGGCGACGACGGCGCAGCGTCTAACGATTGATGGCTGCATTAATGTCCCCTCTGATACCCATTTCTTTCAGCAGGCAGTAAGTTTTGCGCCGGTAGTACCAGTTCACCATAAAGGTAGCGACGCCGACGGCGGCACCAACCAGAAAGGCAATATCCTGCGGTGACATCGCGCCTAGCCAGGCAAGAAAGGCCGCGACGCAGTAACAGATAAACGAGGTGATGCGCTCCATAGTCATCAGTCCCAAAGTGAGACGGTTTCACTGACTGCGGCCTGGGAAATATCCGGCAGCTCCACCGCGTAGCCATGGGGCAAAATTGCCCCGCGAGCGGCTAAGCCAACGTTAGCCGCGTAAACGTGTTCAACTACCGATTCCGTGCGCCCGTAGTACCGCCAGCAAAGCGAATCCAAGGTGTCGCCCTGTTCGGCATAGACTTTCATCAGAGCAGCCCGATGATGCAGTGGGACACACCGGCGACGTCGCTGATCGCGTTGCGGGCATCACGCCACAGCTCATCAACCGTACTCTCGACAATCTCGGCCTTTTTACTGCCAGCATCGGTGGTATCACTGTTCGGATACCGTTCCGCCAGAATGGCAGCCGTAAGGGATGAAACTGCCCGCAGGTAGGCGCAGACTTTGATACTTTCGTCATCAATCTGGTCTGCCGGGACATCAGAGAGGGTTTTGTATCCCTGAGCCACCTGTGCGACGCGGTAGCTGTAAAGCTCGGCGTTAACTTCGGTCAGCGCGTACTTAATGACGGCTCGCAAACGTTTAGCGGTCACTGTTCCTTCCAGGCGAAGCGTGTCGCGTAACTCGAGCGGATTGATATCCGGCCAGAAGTGCGTGTTTTTGATCACGGGTTCCATCGCGGCGTCTGGCTTTGGTGCAGGTACAACAAGAGACATAGTGACCTCTGAATAGGGGACGGTGGACGCCAGCGTTGAACGAGGTCACAGACCTGTCGCGGCTGGCGTGCCGTCCGGCGCGGGGCGCGTTCTGTTTAGCTGCTGGCAGCCTTTTTGATGGCTGATTCCAGCCGCTCAATATCCTTTTTAACGCCGCAGTTGCTGTTCAGCTGGAAGGCGCGTTTCAGGTGTTGCAGGGCGAGCGGTAGTTTCTCCGCATCGCGATACAGGTAGCCGGTGATTTTGTGCAACTTGGCGCGTACCTGATCCGGCATGTCCTGGCTTTCCGTTAGTTCCATCGTGGTCATGAGTACATCGAGACTGACCTGCTCACCGGCAGCATGAGCGCGGGTGCTCATGTCGGCGATTTCCTCCGCCAGCGCATAACCGGCAGGGCGTTTGCCGAACGGCATCGCCAGCTTGTAATGCAGCGCATAGCGGGCGATTTCCAGCGCACCGGAATAATCACCGGCATCAATACGCCAGATCATGATGGTCATCAGGATGGCGTCCTGTGCGCCTTTACCCTCAGCGAGAACGCCCGCCACCCACGGCGCATATTCGGGCAGCATCTTGCGTTTGAGTTCTGCCTTTTTCTCAGCGGAATAGGCTTTCTTCAGGGCTTTCTGGTCAGCATTAAGCTTTTGCAGCAGCAGTTCATAGCCGGTGGCATGACGCAGCAGGCTGGTATCCTGCTGCGCGGCTTCGATCGCTGACTGCCGCAACAAATGGCGTCGGGCAGGGCTGGTCATGGCTTACTCCTGAGCTGCCGGTATGGTGGTACCGGATGCAGTTTTGATGGCATCAACGATCGCTGAGGTGAATTTACTGAGTTCGGCCTTTTCAGCAGTGTCGTCTTCTCCGGCGGTCACTACGATGTTCTCGATCAGACAGCCGCAGCCGTAATCTTCCACCACATAATCCTCGTTAATGGATTCGTAGTTTTCGATACGGTCACGCTTAGGTACTTCCTCAACGTGGCGGCGGTGTGTGCCGTCTTGCCAGTAAATAGACAGGTTATCCAGGCGGGTGATCAGCATGGCGTTAGCAGGGAAGCCGGGCACACGAACGGCGGGCAGATTGCCGATGCGTTTCTGGCTGACAATCAGGTCGGCGGCCATTGCCTCAGTGTTAGGCTGCTGTTTGTTGATCAGCGGGAAATACTTATCCGCGAGCAGCTTGCGGCCGCAGATAACCACCAGTTCGGTGTCGTCCTGATAGATTGGGTCGATCAGTTCATTCACCGCATCAAAGACCAGCGCATCGAGGTTTTTGTATTCACCTTCGCCACCGACTTTGACCGCCTCAATGGTCACGCTACCGTCTTCGGCGACAATCATGCCCATCACTTTGGATGGGGCATTCAGGCGGTATTTTTGGAGCCAGCCCACACCGACATCCTGCAACAGCGGATTCTGAACGCGGTTAGAAGTCGGTGCGCGTGAAACGCCATTAAAGCCGACCAGGATGCGATCCAGCGCCTGACGCTTGATAATGGCGTCACGCAAACGGGTCTGAAAATCGTTGTAGCGCGCCCACAAGTCCAGCTTGCTGTACATCCAGTGGAAGTCGTAGTTGGTTTTGGTGCAGTGGTAGCCTTCCTGATCCAGCTTGGTGAAATCAGCCGTTTCACGCTCGTCACCGGCGTCAGTGTTGGTGGTACTGGCAATCGTGCCGGTCACACCGACGCCCACTTTCGCGCCCATCATTTCGTCTACCGGAATGATGTTAATACGGGTCAGAAACTCTGAGGATTCCTGTAATCTGGTCATCAGCGTCTGCGTGACGGACGGCTCGACGTTAAATTTCTTGTCCAGCGTGCCGACGTCAACGTTGTTGAGTTTGGCGAGCTGGGAGAGGAACGCATTAAATTTAAAGCGCGTTTCTTTTTTCATGAGGTGTTTCCTGAAAATGAGTTAAAGGTGTTGGATCAGCAGTCGGTGACCGTCTCGTCTACGCCTGCGCCGCCGGTTGCGTGCGGACGCTGGCCGAATTTCTGCGCTGGTGTCTGCGCTAACTTGCCTTTCAATTCAATGAGGGCGTCATGTTCGGCAGCGTTGGATTTTTCCAGGGTATCGACGCGGCTCAGCAGGTCGGTCAGGCTGGTTTCATGCTTATCCAGTTCAGTCTGAGCGTATTGAGCGACCTCGCTGACGGCTTCGTGAACATCGGCCAGACGGGCATCGTCGGACGCCTGCTTACGTGAAAGCTTTTGTTTCACCAGGGCGAAAAGAGAAGGGGCAGTTTCCGGCGCATCTTCAAACTCAATCAGTGCTTCGGTGGCGACGGTGAAGAGGCTGTCCGGATCGGTTTTACGACCGGCGAGCGGGTTCTGTTTTGCCGTACGGCTGAACTCCAGCATTTCAGTGCCGAGGCTTGCGGGGTCGTCGGTGACGGCCAGACCGACCAGGTAGGATTTATTGGAATTGGCGAAGTTACGTTTGATCTCCATCGAGGTGTAAACCTTCTGCCCGTCGCCGACCATCTGTGTTAAATCCGCGGTCGGGCTGATCATCGCGTACAGCGCCCATTTGTCATGCAGCAGCGGTTCAGCCGCGTCATCAATTTGTTCGGCTTTAAGCTGGATCACGTCGCCATAACGGCGGAAATCGCTGGTCGGTAAAACACCTTTGATGTGTTCCAGATTGACGCGGGCACCGTAGGCTTTCGCGCTGTATGTCTCCGCCATTTGTTTGATGTCGTTAGCATCAATTTCGCGGCCATCGCAGGTGTCACCTTCGACCCCGATGCGGAACCACTTTGATACTTTCTTTGCCATGTGACTGACTCCGGTAATGAGTGTTGAGAACGGGAGTTAGTTTCCAGACAGTCACCGCAGGCCGCCAGCCGATGCGGGTTGTTGCCCGATGGCACAACGTGGGCAGCGCGAAAAACGGCTGTCTGGCCGGTAACGTGGCGGCATGAATATTTCAAACTCCACTATCATCAGCGACCCGCGCCGGCAGGCGGCACTGCTTTACTGGCAGGGTTTTTCTGTGCGGCAAATCGGGGAGATGCTGAGCCAAAAAACGCCGACCGTGCAGAGCTGGAAAACTCGCGATCAGTGGGAGGCCATTGCGCCCATTTCTCGCGTGGAAACCAGCATGGAAGCGCGGCTTATCCAGCTCGTTATGAAAGATGTGAAGGAGGGGAAGGACTACAAAGAGATCGACCTGTTAGGCCGACAGATTGAACGCCTGGCAAGGGTTAATCGTTACAACCACACCGGCAGTGAGGCTGATTTAAATCCGAACGTTGCCAATCGTAATAAGGGCGAACGAAAGGCACCCGATAAGAATGTTTTCAGTGATGAGGCCATCGAAAAGCTCGGCGATATCTTTATCGAGACATCGTTCGAGTATCAACGCGGCTGGCATCAGGCCGGACTTCAACACCGTATCCGCAACATTCTCAAGTCCCGCCAGATTGGTGCAACCTTCTACTTTGCCCGGGAAGCGCTGATTGACGCGCTGACCACCGGTCGTAATCAGATTTTTCTGTCGGCAAGTAAGGCGCAGGCGCACGTCTTTAAGAACTATATCATCGACTTTGCGAGACAGGTTGACGTGGATCTAAAAGGCGACCCGATTGTGCTGCCGAACGGCGCACGGCTGATTTTCCTCGGTACCAACGTCCGCACCGCGCAGAGCTACACCGGCAACCTGTACCTGGACGAATACTTCTGGATCCCCAAATTTCAGGAGCTGCGCAAAGTCGCATCCGGCATGTCACTGCATAAGAAATGGCGAAGCACCTACTTTTCCACGCCATCCAGTCTGGCACACAGTGCCTATCCGTTCTGGTCTGGTGAACTGTTCAACAAAGGCCGTCGCAATAAAGCCGACAGAATTGACCTGGATCTGACGCATGCGCACTTGTCAAAAGGAGTGCTCTGCGATGACGGCCAGTGGCGGCAGATTGTGACGGTGGAAGATGCGCTGTCTGGTGGCTGTAACCTGTTCGACCTGGAGCAACTGAAACTGGAATACAGCCCCGCCGAATATGAAAACTTGCTGATGTGTGAGTTCGTGGACGATCAGGCGTCGGTGTTCCCGTTCGCCGAGTTGCAGGGCTGCATGGTGGACAGCCTGGATGAGTGGGAAGACTTCGACCCCTATCTGAAACGACCGTTTGCCTATCGTCCCGTGTGGATTGGTTACGACCCGTCGCACACCGGCGACAGCGCAGGCTGTGCGGTGATCGCTCCGCCGGTGGTTTCCGGCGGCAAGTTCCGCGTGCTCGAGCGTCACCAATGGAAAGGCATGGACTTTGCCGCGCAGGCCAAGAGCATCGAGGAGCTCACCAATCGTTATGCCGTGGAGTACATCGGTATCGATGCGACTGGCATCGGGCAGGGTGTATTCCAGCTTGTGCAGCAGTTCTTTCCTGCGGCGCGTGAGATCCGTTACAGCCCTGAGGTGAAAACCGCACTGGTACTCAAAGCAAAAGACACCATCAGCTCCGGCCGCCTGGAATACGACACCGGACACACAGACATCACTGCTTCGTTTATGGCGATCCGTAAAACCATGACCGCCAGCGGCAACCGTTCAACCTACGAAGCCAGCCGCAGTGAAGAGGCCAGCCACGCCGACGTCGCGTGGGCAATCATGCACGCCCTGTTAAACGAACCACTGACCGCCGCCAACGGCGGACAAAGCCCGAACATTCTGGAGTTCTACTAAATGAGCAAGCGCAAATACCGTAAAACCACGCAGACCACGACCACTGAAAGCCAGCAGGGCGCAGAGATGTTCAGCTTCGGTGATCCAACTCCGGTGTTAGACCGCCGAGACATTCTGGATTACATCGAATGCACCGGTAACGGTCGCTGGTATGAGCCACCGGTCAGTTTCGATGGCCTTGCCCGTAGCCTTCGCGCCGCTGTTCATCACAGCTCTCCGATTTACGTGAAGCGCAATATTCTCGCCTCAACATTCATCCCGCATCCGTTGCTGAGCCAGCAGGAGTTCAGCAAATTCGCCCTGGATTATCTGGTGTTCGGAAATGCGTATCTGGAACTTATCCGCAACCAGCTCGGCGAACCGCTGCGATTTGAGGCTGTGCCGGCTAAGTATGTTCGTCGCGGAGTGGAAGAGGGGACGTACTGGTTTGTGCAAGGGTGGAAAGAACCGCATCAGTTCGCTGCGGGTAGTATTTTCCACCTGATCGAACCGGACATTAACCAGGAGATTTATGGCCTGCCGGAATATCTTAGCGCGCTTAACTCTGCCTGGCTGAACGAGGCCGCCACACTGTTCCGCCGCAAGTATTACCAGAACGGTGCTCATGCGGGCTACATCTTGTATATGACCGACGCAGCGCAAAGCAGCAGTGATATTGATTCAATGCGTAAGGCAATGCGTGATACCAAAGGTCTGGGCAACTTCCGCAACCTGTTCATGTACGCGCCGAACGGCAAGAAAGACGGCATCCAGATTCTGCCGCTGAGTGAAGTCGCTACCAAGGATGATTTCTTCAACATCAAGAAATCGAGCCGTGATGACCTGCTAAGCGCGCACCGCGTTCCGCCGCAGATGATGGGCATCATTCCTGATAATGCTGGCGGGTTTGGGGATGTGGAGAAGGCGGCGCAGGTATTCGTTAGGAACGAGCTGTCGCCGCTGCAGGAGAGGATGAAGGAATTTAATCAATGGATAGCTGTTAACTTAATTACATTTAGCCCCTATTGCCTATAACTACTGGGGCTAATTTACTGTTAGCTTTGATACCATTCAAGAGGTATCAAAGCATTAAAACCTCTCCATTCAACATCTCTAATACACTCTTCAAACCAATCCTCATGTATATGGGCGTGGTCTGTCACAATTATCTGAACCTTATCCTTAAGTTCATATTTACAAACATCATAAAGCCATTTAAACATTCTTCTTGCAGAAACTCTATCCTCATCTTTTTCAATTTCATTTAGATTCCCCTTGGTCGACTTATCAGATGGAAAATAAACTTGCGAAGGTTGATCAAAGAACAGGAAGTTTGCAACTGGTCGTTTTTGCTCTGCAAACCATTTAGCCAAAGCTACGTGAGTAACTAAGTGATAACCTACCCAGTTCTCCCCACTCCCCATTTGATATAGTGGGATTCTTCCCTTAGGTGTATCCGCGGATATAGTCAGTTTTTTTATATCAAGTTTAATAGGGTATTCACTATGTTCTAATTGTAGTTCTCTTGACCACTTTGTAATATCTTCACTAATAAAGTTTATTTGAGACTCCAGTAATTCCTGTATATTAGTTGGGTTTAGATGTTGTTCTAAACTAGAGATCAGATTTTCGAGGCGCTCAATATCATTTCTAAGATAAGAATTACTATTTACAGACTCAAGGCTTTCCAAATAAAGAGATGCTTTACCGACTATTTTTGCTGACTCGATATCATTATTAAATTCTTTTTTTACGTTAGAAGAAAAGTTAATGCTTCGTATTAAGTTAATTTGTTCACGCATAGATTTTAAATCTAAAGCTATTTCTTTTTGCTTTTTTTCTAATTCATTCAATGAATCTGATATTCTAGGTTGTTTTGTTGAAGAGTCTTCTAACTCTTGCTCTAATTTTAATAAATTTCTCCTTATAAGGTCTATGTATTCGTTATCGGTGTTTTCTAATGTCTTTTTATAAATTTCAATTGATTTCAATCGTATCAATTGTTCATTTTTAGACGTGCTGTATTCATCGACTGCTAATGCGTAAGAACGTAATTCAACTACTTTTGAGTTAAGAATTCTTTTTTCCAGAGAAAGTTTTTCATAAGACTTTTGTAATTTATCAAGATTTTCAGTCTGATCGATATTGTCATCTGATTTCAATGGTGAAGGAGTCCATTCCTCAATTTTTTTGAGGTTTTCTAATATAACGCTTATATTTTTGATATAACCATCGCCTTTATATAATCTGAGGGCCTTTGCTTGATTTAATAAGCTATTGCCTTTGGCTAGCCCATCTCCTATTAAAGAATTAATTTCATAATGTTTGTTTTTTTTTGTTGCTAATTCCCTTTTAAGTTGTCGTAATTTTTCGAGCTCAGACAGTCTGCCATTTTCGATTGCCCCAATAAAATATGGTATTGTATCAATGATCACCTGTGGCATATGTTGTTCAGATTGTCGGTGAAAAATAAGTTTCTTACTTGCTAATTCATCTTGGTTCTGGAAGTAAAGATATAGAGAGTGCTTAAAGTTTATATCTATTTTCGGACGTGTTTGATGCTGTGGGACTTCGGTTATGTGAGGATACATCCCTACTTCTTGAGACAGGAATGATAGTATATCGTGTTGATTTGAATTTTCCTCTAAGTACAAAATATTATCAATATCTATTTTTTTTCCATGAGAAAGATAAAATTCATTACTAACATTGGATCTGGCTTCTGGTTTTTTTCGTGCAATAAAAATTTCTTGATCATTGTTCTTTAATAGAATTGCAAACCATGAAACATAGTTTCTAATATGTCCATATGGTATGTTACAATGATTGGAGCCTAAACAGTACTCGACGATGTCTAGTATGCTCGACTTACCTCTTTTTGATGCACCAGTTATTATGTTGAGGCCAGAAGTTTTGAAGTCTATGACTCTTATTTCATTTTTATCATTAAAGAGACATACTTTGATAATTTTCATTTAAGGTTTGACTCCTAATCCGGTATAAATTTCAGCTGCTGAATGATCCTTGAACCATTTTGAAATAAAACGAACAGTATTATACTGCGTAATGATCACATTACTTTTTTTGAAAATAATTGGTAATTTTAACCTGATCTTTTTATTGGATTTTATACGACCATATTTACTTACCGTTATTAAATTTAAGTCTATGAGTAATTTTAAGGTTTCATTAGTTATTAAGGAAAAATCTTTTGCTATTTCATAAAAATTAACAATCACTAGCTGATTTTTAAATAACCAACTGTAAAATGAGGTTTTGATGGTTTTGGGCATGCAAGAGTTTATTTCTTTAGTCATTATTAATGGCAGTGCGAGGTAAATTAAATTAGAATCCAAACCCATTTTATTTCTTTTTTCATGTTCTTCAACTAGATGTAATAGCAAGAAACCGCAATAAAGTGGGTTATAATAATTAAACTCTTCATTGGTTAAGTTTTCAATTAGGTCCTTCATGCAGCTGCCCCATCGTTGGAGGCATTCAGTAACATGAAATACTCTGGATGCCAACCTAACTTTTCAATTGAAACAAAATGAATGTCGGGATCTTCATTTTCAGTGACTTTTGTGAGAGCAAGAAGAAGGGCCAATCTTACCTGGTAAATATATCCAAGTAACGAGGAGGTAGCATCGAATTCACTTTTTGTCATAGTGTAATCCCTTATCCATAGAGATTGAAAAAGAAAAATGTACAAATATTTTCATTTAATTTAAAGAAGAATGCTGCTATGTCAACTGAAATGTCACTTTTGATATTTTTGTTTTAGTGCAAATAGTTTTATGAGTTATTATTTTTTTTGAATTAGTTTGAGGGTGGTTATTGTTTTCAAGATCAATCTTCATCCAATATTTGTAGCATCAGTGCTTATAAAATAAATTTTATTAGCGCGCAATGCTATCCCCGCCACGCCTGCCCGCTTTATAGGTCGCTTTTGATGCAGTTGCGTGATCCACTGTGATCCACGCCAGCACTGGTGTCGCGGGGAGAAAAGAGCAGGGCGATCACAATGCAAAATCATGCACTCACTGCATGCAGAGCTATCAAAGTGAGATCGCCCGCGTTCCTGGCTATTCTTCATCGTCGTAAACAGAGAATGGCACTGACGGCGTGTCTTCTTCATCCAGAACGCTATCGGCCATGTCAGAGATCATTTCCATCACCAGCGCATATTCGTCATTTCTGCACTGGGCTGACTGTGTGATGTCAGCCATAAGCCGGATTTTTATCAAAGCCATCTTTAGCTCATGAGAGGATTCCATTACTCACTCCAATGCACTGTTTATTTATACAGTATAATATTATCATTTCTTAACAAATTCCAATAAAAACTGAATGTTACTTTTTAACCAATAGCTTAGATGAATGTTTCAATAGTTTTAGTCGTCATAAAATTCCTGCCAGTCCATAAGAGGGGGATGATGGATCACAACATCACCAAAACTGATTTTGGCTCCCCGGGTTAATGCTTCCAGCTCCCATCTTTGAGCTTTGATATCGTGTTTAAGCAATTCCTGTTCAATCTGAGGCAATCGCGCCCGTTCTTCAGGCGTCAATCTTGCCGATGGGGCCACATCACGGCCTTTAGTCGGGTCAAAACTTCGCTGTGATTTACTCACCTTTGGCGTTTCTTCACGTATACGCGCCACAATCGCCCTCACAGCGGCAGTGTCTGTCCAGTCAATAACTCGCAGTTTGTCAGAATTAGACGTTGTAAGGTCGCTCCCAGCCTTGCTATCGCGCCTATTTGCAGCCTGTTTCTTTCCACCTAACCCACAGTTATTGACAGGACTCCGAGGCGCGCCGTGGGCGCTTTTTGAGGTCAAAACCTCAACGTCAACGGCGGAAGAAACGATGCGCCATTGAGTTGTACGGGTTTCATAAACGCGGGAGTCGCCGAGGTGAGGCGCGAAAATACCCACAACCTTTTTCACTTCCTCATCGTATGCGTTTAGCTCATCAGCGACGCGGCGGGCGACACGCACAGTCTGATCGTCGCGTGGAACATTAGCGCCTCCCTGGGCTGACATGTACGCCATAAAATCACCGGCATCAGCAGCAGCGCGAACGGCTTCCACTTCTTCGTCAAAGGTTTCAGTCAGACTGATGGAACGGATGCGGCGGCACTCACGGTAGGAACCCATGGTAGGTAGGCCGATAGGATGAAACTGCGGTATACGCCAGGTAGCAGCCCAGGCAGTAACAGCAGCCGCGGAGTCAGTCAGCAACTCGCCGGTTTCGTGGTCGCGCTCGCCTTCCAGTGCATAACCGTCGATGTTCTTTGCGATGTATTTAGCAATATAGCCAGCCGCGCCGCCACGGTTCATGTGCTTACAGTCAAAACGGTTCTTTGCCGCCCCGCGCTCGTCACCGTCTTCTTTCATGGCGTATTTGCGCATGATATCGATCACCCGCTGACGCATGGCGGGCTTAGTGAATAACATCATGTGCCAGTGCGGCGTCGCATCGTGGTGAGGCTCGACAACGCGCATTCCGTAAACAGACAGACCGCCATCCTTGAACGCGGTGCGCATTTTGCTCCAGATCCCGCACAGATAACGCTGCGCATCTTTCGGGGTATAGGCCTCTTTGTCCCAGGCGTGATTGCGCTGAACGCGCTTTTTATCGCCCTTGCCAACCATGCGGGTCGGGTGATATTTGGAAGGGGTAGTGATAGTAAAAAACATGCCGACATCGCCATTTGCCGCAGCATATTTTTCGGTACCGGCTATGGTGCTCATCAGTTCCATGCGTCGGATCTCAGGATTGGAGATGCTCGCCATCACTTTATCGATCAGACTAATGCGCTCGCCGGTTTCGACGTTTTCAAGATCGCAGCTCTTCAGGTAGTCGAGATTTGAAAGGCGGCGCGCACGCACTTCGCGAATCGCCTGCTTACTGGCATACGGGGAAGCGTCACGGTTCACTTTGCCGATGGCGATCAGCAAAGATTCACGCCAGCGGGTGCGCTGGCCTTTCAGTTGGCGTAACCACCAATCCGGATTAACCAGGCGCGACATGGCAGCGATAGCGGAAACGGCATCCAGTTTGCCTTTGCAAAATTTTGCCCAATACATCGGCGTGATATTGAAAGCCTGTGCCATACCGGCGATTTCGCGGTATAGCTCGCACTGGGTATCACGCTCAAAAAGAATCGAATTATCCCCGTTGTACTGAGCAAGCAACTGATCGCAACGTTCTTCATAGATTTCTTTCAGTTGTCCGGCGATGTCCTGGGCGAACCGGCGCAAGGGTTTATCGCCCATGCTCGGCAGGCTGTGATAAGTGTCTGCCTCAGACATGAATTTCATGGAGGCTTTAACATTCATCGCGTGAGCGGCATTGACCGCTTCGACACGGGGAAGGATGCTGCGACCAAGGGTATAAACCAGATATTTATTGGCGGCATGAATGCCCTGCGTTTTCAGCAGATACGCATGGCGACCTGTGAAAATTTCCCGAAGATCGGTAGAGAGGTTTTTTACTCTGATTAAAACAGCTTGCCCCTGATCGTATTCATCACGGGTAAGCGGTCTTTCAAGGCCAGAAACGGCCTGGCGTGGTTTGTTCCAGGGATATGCCCACACGTCAGGCACGATAATTTCAGGAGAAAAACGGTTCGTATGAGCAGGAGTTTTCATTTAAAACTCCAAACACATCTGGGGGGAACGCTTTGCTTGATAACGTTCGAAGTATTCCGCCAATGTCGGCGGGTGCACCATCTCGATGGTTTTCCGTAAGATTGCGCAGCGACCCGCGAGTACTTCTTCCTCATTACAGCCGATAGCGCGGAGCTGGGATGTCAGCTCAGGATATTTCACTTCGGTTTTTGGCACATTGCAGGCCAGATTTGTACTGTCAGCGGTAGTAAGCGGATAGTTGCCAAAGACACGACCATCTAACATGCGCAGACCGTGGACGTGAATGCGTGGATTTTCGTCCCGAATAGCAACGAATGCTTCATGCATCCTTACGTGCCAATGTTTCGTCCGAATAGCCGCATATTGACCGGATGAACCCAGGCAGACTCGCTCCCAGGCGGAAGCAAGTCGTTTTAAACGATCAATCGATTCATGCAAATGCCAGACTGGCGCGGCTTTATCACGAAATACAGTAGGAAGTTGTTTAATTAGAAGGTCGTTATCTTCTTCGCCGCCCTCGATAACATCCGGTATGCAAAAGAACTTAAGTTTGTCATGTCCATACCAGGCAGAAAGAAACTGATAGTACTTTGTCCAGTCAATAACTAAGCCGCGTTTCCAGGCACTAAAAGCTCCACAATCTAAGCCGACAGAATTTGCATAGGTAAAGCATTGTTTTATCTGGTCTGGACGTGCGTAAGAGACGAAAGCACCGCTATCACGGATAGCCACTTTCAATACCTTACCAGCACCGCCCCAGACCGGAGTGCCATGAAAATGCCGACTCATTACTGATTATCTTTTATATCGGCGAATAAAAAATGAGCATTGATAAACGCCAGTACGGTAAGAACAACCGAGAAAGTCATCATCAATTACCTCGGTAGTGCTTAGCGTTCATTTCAGCGAGTTCTTTGCAATAGACACAAAGCTCAACCCCCGGCAGAGCTGCACGGCGTTCCTCCGGTATTGGGCGGTCACAGTCGATGCAGAACATTGCGGAAACACCTGCAACAGTTGCGCGGGCGGCTTGGATTTGGGCGGAAAGAATGAGGTCAGCGCGTTCCTGAGCGGTGTCGATTACATCAGCCATTGTTACGCCTCCGCTTCACTTTGAATTCGGTTAGCTTCGATGCGGAGTGCTTCTGCAGCTTCAATTCCTGTCATTTCACGTTTGAGAATGAAACTGGCAATCGCTTCAAGGCGACCGGCAAACACCACCGCTCTATTAGCGCGTTCTTCATTACGAGCAGTGTCGAGCATCAACGACAAATCAAGAACTGATGTGTAATCGCGTTCTGGTGAAGCTAAATCAATGCCCATAACTGGCAAACCAACAATATTCTGACGGGTGTTATCAATCATATTTTTCATGCAGAACTCCTGTTTTTGGGCAAACGAATGCCCGGCGAGTTGACGCCAATTAATTTGAATTCGGGTTAGTGTTTAATATTTATCTTGCAGTCATCATCACTGATGAATTTGGGCAGTGACTCAGTTAAACCAAGCAAAGAATTTAGCGCCGCAACTACTTGGTGCCTTTCCGTCGGCGTTAATTCAGCAAACTTCATCTCAAGATGGCGGCGAGATAAGCCAGCATGAAAACAGATTGTTCTACGCATGTGCAGCGGCTGAGTATCAAATGTTTCCTGCGCTACATTCTTTCTGAAGTCAAACATCTCTTTAATTCTGGAAAGATGTTTTTTGCCTATTTGAATATGTTCTTCATTTACTAAAGACATAATCACCTCAACTAAACAGACGCTTTAAAAGCGGTTTTGGATTTCTCACGGCCTGCGTGGCAGTGGCTTGTGACATTGAAGGGTTCCAACGCTTTCCACCAGGCAATTCGATGCAACCATGGCCGAAATGGCGAGAAGGACTTTGCTGTTTTAAAAATGGAGCAATAGAAACAGTCATATTCACATCAGCCCGTTTGTCGTGACGCTTGCAATAGCACCAACTGCGGATGCCAGCGCAGGGGATGCCTGTACTCGACCTTGAACAACTAAACCGATCAGTGACAGATGGCGAATACCGGCATTAACACCTTCGAGTAATGACATTCGACGCTGAGAACTGACCGCACCACCTTTCACTGCATCAGCTGCAATAGAACCTACGGCGGCAGTTGCCTGTAGTGCGTAGGTTGAAAGATTAGAAGTAGCAATTTCATTGACCGGTACTGACGGCAGGCAATTTATTTGTGCCAGCATGCCATCGAGAAGGCTAGCGTCCTCAGTCAAATCAGTGATTAAAAGAACTTCCTCACAGGTAAGCTTATGAGGTTGTTCAGGGTTGAACTTATTGCGCAGGATTTGGGGTTTAGTCCCCATCAGCGCGGCAAGTTCGGTAAGGTTATGACGATTCACAAATGCCTTACATGCATCGTCAAAGTGAGCGTGTTTGGAAACGCGATAATCAAACATTGTTAGTCCCTGCTAGTTTGAATAATCTGACTCAACGATTTATGTAACGGCACTTGATGGCTTGCTGACGGTTTTTTTCACGCCAGGCCTCAAGATTGATCAGGGCATTACCATGACGTTCCATTACAACAGTTTGCATTTGACCTGTTTTTCGGTTTTTGCGTTGCTGGGTGATAGTGGTCGAAGGCGTCGGTGCAAGCAGGACAACGCCGTTAGCGATCCACTTTTCGAGGACAGCGGAGCTGATGCCGTTAATTGCAGCAAAATCTTTTTTAGAGATTGTAGGGGAGTTAGCTAGTGTGGTCAGTTGCAAACTTATTGAGTTCACAATAGTTGCAGACAGGGCAGACTCCAAGGCCGGCAGGAGTTGGGAAACAACAGAGTTTAATAGTTCCTTAGAAACGGATTTCTTATCAATGGTCGCTTGAATTGCATTCTGATCAGACATAAAGCAAAATCTCCCTTTGAGCAGTTTGAGTTCTACTGTGTAACATGTGGTGTGTTGTCACTTTAGAATACAAATATAGATTTGTAAAATGCTTTTGTATTTTTTCAGGTGGGCAATGTCTGAATCCAAACCTAATGCGTCGGAAGTACTTGATCGTTTATCTTCTTCTTATGGCGTCAAAACACAGAAAGAGTTGGCTGTGTGTCTGGAAATCTCTCCTGGCAACGTCAGCGCATGGGTGCAGAGGGGCAGCGTTCCCGGCAACGCCATCATCAAATGCGCATTAGATACTGGTGCAGACCTCAAGTGGCTAGTAAGTGGTTTGTTTGCAAATGCAAATGCAAATGCAAATGTGAAAAATACTAATGTCTCAAAAAGTACGAGAGCTGACCGCGGCAAGACATTGTTAAAAAAAATGTTATCAGCGGGTGGGAAGTCAGTTCTTAAACGAATTTTGGACGCTTACGGTTTCACTACTCAAAAAGAATTAAGCGAATATTTAGAGATTTCTACAGGAACGATAAGCACATGGGTTCGTAGGGAATATTTTCCTGGCGATGTAGTGATTACCTGTGCATTAGATACAGGTGCTTCACTTGAATGGCTTGCTACGGGTGAGATGAATACTGAATCGCAGGAAAAGTCTGCAACCTCAGGAATACCAACTATCTCAAAAAAAATGCTTGTGGCAGGCAAGCTTGATGATGACGGTTTTTGCTACATCGATGAGTCATTTGTCCCTGATGGAGTGGATTTCAAAAGCCTGAACTATGTCCGTAGTGGAAAATCAGCATGGCTTATAGAAATGGGCGTTAACGAAATATCAAATGGATCATGGCTGTTAGATATTGATGGTACGTTGGATGTCTATGCTATTTCTCGTCGTCCTGGCAACAAATTGCGTATCAGCGGTCATGATGGTGACTTTGAGTGTTTAACAAATGAAGTAACAGCAAAAGGATTAGTGGTTGTCATTTTACAAAATTCCATATAGAAGGTGATCTTAAAAGATAAATTATTTGTTACTTTTATCTTTCTTTAAAAGAAACCTTTAAAGGTGGTAGTAGCGAGTGCAACTTTCTAATGAATACATAGCCACTCGCTTCAAATTAAAAATCATTTTCTTTTGATTTTCTAAGTTTGTGCAGTACAAGTGAAATTATTGGCTTCTCTATTGCGTGGAATGAAAAGTTGGGACGAGTAGAGGTCGACAAAATTAGTTACAGGTTGATGTTTTTTGCAAAATAGAAAAACTAAATACTGTCATGAAATGGTCTGATTTCAAAAATCATTGCCAGTCAACTTCGATAATTCCGGTATCACTCACTCCTGTGAGGAAACGAATGAATAACGAGTTTTGATAGCCTAATTGGCCTCTAAATGCTGCAAGCTTAGATAAATCTTTGAAGCTATCCTCACGATTTGTTGATTTCTTTATCTCTATAGCCAGTAAGTTTTCATTTGTCATTCGCCTATGAATTATAATGTCTGGAACAACATTGCGCTCTAATGCCTCTCCAGTCGGAGAAACTGCATAGACCAGTCTTTTTACAACTTCCATATTGCGGTTGTACTCGCAGTCTATGTTCCAAGTTGGGAAACTCTGAGCTAACTTTATCGCTAAGTGATGCGATATTGCCTGCTCACTGGCATCATTTTGAAGAAGCAACCTTTGCTCAGCGACAAACTCACCAAGTAAATGCCTAATATCCACCCCGTCAATGTTCATATGTCAACCCTAAGTCATATAATATGCTATTACGATTTTATTGTGCATCGTAGGAGAATTCTCTCATATGCACAATTTTTTTAAACAATACTTGAAAAGCTTTGACGTATTTATGATCGGTGTAACTATATTACCCAATGCAAAAAGTGAACGATGCTGCACCATCATCCAATGCTAAATCATCACCATTTAGCGTTATTGCTTTAGGGAGGTTTTTAAGTTCTAGAATATCGCCAAAAACTTCTTCGAATGCGCTACACTTTCGTTCATTAGAATTGGAATTCTTCCCAAGTTCTCGAAAGACACATGCTGTTGCGAAATTTCCTATAATATCTGCCGCTTGAATTAAAAATGAGTCTTCATCGTTACAGATAACAATATCGTCAAGCTCAATTTGTGGGGCGTTTGGAAATTGTTTATCCCTGTACGCTTTAAGGGCTGACACTAGAGGTAATTGGCTAGAGAACGAATGTCCGTGCATCTGTATATCAGAAGAGTTCAAACCATCAAAAAATACGTGGCGATCAATCTGAATCAAAGTAGACCCACCAGAACACTTATTCGCAGCAATTCTCTGATAGGTAAACATCGGTGCTGCGATTTTTTTTGAGGCATCAGTTATTACAGCGTCTGTTATCCCTGCCTTAGCGAAGGCACCACCAACTAACGTCTCGCAAAAGATGTCAAATTCGGACTTCCAGTCTTGTCCGAGTAATGTGCAACAAGCGAACCCCTCACCTGCCTCGAGCGTCAACCTAATCAATTTCAAGAAGTCAACGTATGAGCTATGTTTCTTGCGTTTATAATCTTTACCATGAAAGCTCTTCAGATTAGCTTGGCTAAGTATTTGAGCCGCTTTAATTTCGAAGTTTTCCAGTAATGGGTAATCGATAGACACCATTGTCCATCCTGAACAACCAGCATTCATGGTCGCTGTATCATCGATACCAGTAGCAAAAGTAGGCAAATGCATCTCCTGTAGTGTTAAGCGCTGTCTGCGATGGAAAAACAAATGAATTCGCATTTTATAACATGCTGCATCTTGTCCAATTAAATTATTAAAACTTCTTTTAACAAATATAAACCTCATTAAAATAACGCTAATACTCTTGTTTTTCAATAGCTTTTCAAGCAGTTTCTGAAAGTGGTTGGCGCTGAATTCATGTTAAAAATATATCACACACTATGATTTTACTAAAGAACAGCAGTAACTTCACGGTACAAACCGAAACGTATAATGAAAGTGGCATAATTACAGGAAGATACAATACTCCGCTTTTAGTATTATTCTAATGAAGTGTGGAAAGTCACTAAATTTATAAGTGCGGGGCCGACTTGCAAGTCACTGAGTGCACGAAGAAAGCAATGCTCTTTAAATAATGACTACCCTCGGAGGGTACTCATTATTGAGGGCACTTAACCGCCATTTCGTCGCCATTGTCTACATTAACTTATTGAAATAATTGGGTTTTATAAGTATTCGGTCTTTTTTTTGTCTGTTTTTTAAATCAATCACTTATCATTAAAACAATCACTTACATCACTTACATCACTTACATCACTTACATCACTTACATCACTTCCTGTTACCTTCAGTGCTACTCATTTGGACTTCCTGCCGCCACTTTTTCCAAACTGATTTTATCCCGCGGATTCGCTGCAGCATATCGATAAGAAGAGAGTGCCTTTTCAGTGAGAGCTGATGCCTGCAATTACAGCGATTTGCATTGCAACATAATAATAACAATCCTATAAATAATAGCTCTACTTATTGAATTGGATGTTTTATGACTGTTCTGATTAAAAAGTTACTCCCTTCAGAGTGGGAAAGCGCATTCCCGATCATTGCTCAACTACGAAACCTCACCCAAGACGAATTTTTAAGAAGCGTGAGAGTTCAAACTCTGAATGGGTATGAGCTCGTTGCCGCTACCCTTGAAGGAAGAATTATCGGTGTGATGGGCATAAGACCCGTCCACACGCTGGCACGAGGTTCTCATCTGCATATTGATGATCTGGTCGTGGATGAGAAGGATCGCCACTCGGGAACCGGCAGGTTACTTCTCGATTTCGCTGTCAGTGAGGCTAAAAGCAGAGAGATGAATTTTGTTTTTCTTGATGCAAGGAAAGAAGCAATTCCCTTCTATGAAAGGAATGATTTCATTTTCCACGCTTCTCCTTCAATGAAAAAGATCCTTTAATTTCCCCATCCGAAGGCATGTTCCGTCCCATGATCTGGCAATGGCATTGAACATGCCTGATTGTTGTCACCCTGATTCCCCTTAATCTCCATGCTGTCCACCAAAGGAGACATATGCTGATTTATCACGTTTTTGGCCGTTATCTCGGCGTTAAGAAAGTGTCTGGTGGCTGGCAGGTTTTCCGTGCCGATATGGCCGAGAGAAAATTTTCACGGCTTTACGACATCATCATTCCCGATGATATGACGGAGGATGAGATCCCCGGTTGGTTCGGCGATATCTTTCATGAGTCAGCGAGTGAACGCTTTCCGGATGTGAAACGGGTTGAGTGATGACGTACGTATGGCAATAAAACTTTCCGCTATCTTCTTGATCATGGTTGTAAAAGCGATTTCTTCTCATTTGCAGGCTGACGGATAGCGTTGTAACGTTGAGGCTCCGCCACAATGATGAGGAAAGGAAAATGAAAGCTGCTGTTGTTAATAAAGACCACTCTGTGGGCGTCGTTGAGAAGACTCTGCGTGACCTGGAACATGGTGAAGCACTTTTAGAAATGGAGTGCTGTGGTGTTTGTCATACCGATCTGCATGTGAAAAACGGCGATTTTGGTGACAAAACAGGCGTTATCCTGGGTCATGAAGGGATTGGTATCGTTAAGAAAATTGGCCCCGGAGTGACGGCTCTTAAAGTTGGCGACCGCGCCAGCGTCGCCTGGTTCTTCAAAGGTTGCGGGCACTGTGAATATTGTACTACCGGCAACGAAACACTCTGCCGCGATGTGGTAAACGCCGGTTACACGACTGACGGCGGCATGGCAGAAGAGTGCATTGTGTCCGCCGATTATGCGGTGAAAGTGCCGGATGGTCTGGAATCTGCAGCAGCGAGCAGCGTGACCTGCGCGGGCGTGACCACCTATAAGGCCGTTAAAGTCTCCGGTATTCAGCCGGGCAAATGGATCGCGATTTACGGTCTGGGTGGCTTAGGGAATCTGGCTTTGCAATACGCGAAAAATGTATTCAACGCCAAAGTTATTGCTATTGATGTTAATGATCAGCAACTGGAATTTGCCGCTGAAATGGGCGCGGATCTGACCATTAATATGCTGAAAGACGATGCGGCAAAAATTATTCAGGAAAAAGTGGGCGGCGCGCATGCTGCTGTTGTGACCGCCACAGCGAAATCCGCATTTAACTCCGCAGTGGATGCAATGCGTGCCGGTGGCCGTATTGTCGCTGTTGGTTTACCGCCTGAATCAATGAGTCTCAATATTCCTCGTCTGGTTCTGGACGGTATTCAGGTCGTCGGTTCACTGGTCGGCACGCGTGAAGATCTGGCTGAAGCATTCCAGTTCGCCGCCGAAGGCAAAGTGGTGCCGAAAGTGACCAAACGTCCTCTTGGCGATATCAATGCCATTTTCAAAGAAATGGAACAAGGTAAGATCAAAGGCAGAATGGTGATCGACTTTACGCACAAGTAAGGTTTGCACAATATCGGGTGGCGTTGCTGAGGATGATGGCGGCGTCACTCTGTTATTTGTATTCAGATAAAAAAAAAGCCCGCTCGGGGCGGGCTGAAAGGGGTAATGCGAGGGTCTTACACACTATGAAGGACAGTTCACAGTGGACACAGGAGAAGAAACATCGTCTTCGGATATAAAAGTAACAAACTCAATGTCTATTTATGTCAAAGCTAAGTAAGGTTATCCCCTGACTTGTAACCCCGTCAGAACATTATTTACTCAGGCGCTATACTCGACTTATTATTTTCGCAAAATCAGGGTACTGCTGAAACGGAACAGTACGTAAAGGAGAGTTATGCGATATTGGGTGAGTCTTATTGTGGTACTGGGCATCGCTTATTTCTGTGCGCCCTGGCTTAATCGTCACATTCCCTCTGAATATAATCCCTTTACGCCGCTGGCCATTTCGGATCCGCCAAATCTCATTACCCGCTACAAATTAAGGAAGCTGGATAATAATCCGCAGGCATGTCTGGCGGTGCTTGAGCGTGCGCAGAAAGCGGGTGCCATCAGGTTCAATAGCGCGGGGGATATGGGCGGTAAATGTCCGCTGACGGATCCTGTGCGTGTGCGCGGATTGGGTGACGTCTCCCTGAGTTCAAGTTATCTGGCGAGCTGCCGCCTTGCACTCAGCAGTGCGATGTTTGTGTCTCAGGTGGCAAAACCGCTGGCTGTCGAGCAATTAGGTTCGCCGCTGGTGCGTATTGACCATCTGGGCAGTTATGCGTGTCGTAATGTGTACAACAAGCCTGACGCAAGGCTAAGTGAACATGCTACGGCTGAAGCATTGGATATTGCCGGATTCGTGCTGGCAGACGGGCGTCATTTAACGGTGCTGAAACAATGGCCGCAGGACAGTGCGGAAGGCCGGTATGTGCATCAGATATTTTCTGAAAGCTGTCCGTTTTTTGGAAATTCTATCGGACCGGATTATAACGCAGCGCATGCCAATCACTTTCACCTCGGCATGCGCTGGTTTGGATTTTGTCGCTAGGCCATTAATCCACTAAATAGCGTTCAACCAGACGGGTCCAGTAGGCCACGCCGAAACTCAGGCTCTCATCATTGAAGTTGTACGCCGGATTATGCAGAACCGCGCTGTCCCCGTTCCCCAGGCGCAGGAAGCAACCGGGTTTTTGCTGCAGGAAATAGGCAAAGTCTTCACTGCCGGAAATAGGCGGCAGATTATCGACCACGTTCTCCTCACCCAGCAGTTCCTTTGCCACTTCCACCGCAAAAGCCGTTTCCTGGTCATGATTCACCAGCACCGGATAACCGGGCACATACTCAATTTCTGCGCGCGCGCCATAACCGGCGGCATGATGTTCCACCAGCGTGCGGATACGTTCTTCCAGAATTTTACGTACCTGCGGATCAAATGAACGCACACTCATCTCAAGACGGGCGGTTTCAGGGATCACATTAGCGGCATGCCCGGAGTGCAAAGAGCCGATAGTCACAACAGCTGTTTCATTCGGGTCAATATTGCGCGAAATAATGGATTGCAGCGCGACGACCAGACTGCTGGCCACCAGAATAGGGTCAACGGTCATATGCGGACGGGCGGCATGGCCACCTTTACCATGAACGGTGATGTTCACCGTGTCGCACGCCGCCATAAAAGGACCTGGCCGGAACATCATTTTACCCACCGGATAGCCGGGATGATTGTGCAACCCGTAAACGGCATCGCAAGGGAATCGCTCAAACAGTTGTTCGGCCAGCATGCGCTCGGCCCCGCTGTTAAAACCAATTTCTTCGGCTGGCTGGAAAATCAGATTAACGGTACCCGAGAAGTTTTTGCTGCGTGCCAGCTGTTCTGCGGCACCCAGCAGCATTGCGGTATGTCCGTCGTGGCCGCAGGCGTGCATTTTCCCCGGAGTCTGACTGGCATAACTGACGCCGGTTTGCTCAGTGATCGGCAGGGCATCCATATCAGCGCGGATACCGATACGGCGTGAACCGCTGCCCAGAGTCAATGAACCCACCACCCCGTATCCGCCAATGGCGGTGGTAACCTGATAACCGAGGGCTTGCAATTTATCAGCGACCAGCGCGGCCGTGGCTGATTCTTTATTAGACAGTTCAGGATGCTGGTGCAGGTGTTGGCGAACTTTACGTAACTGAGGAAGGAGATCAGCCACGTCAGCGATGGTGCAAAGTGATTTATTATTCATTATGAGGATCTGTGTTTGCCTGAAAGAAATCCGGCCATACAGACCGGTGCCACGTCATTACCTTTGACAGAATGCAATGTGGAATCGCGGCTGGCAATCAATTAATCGGGGTTTAAAAAGGGTTGTTGAATTTATGGAATGTACAATTTAATAACGTTATGTAATTGATGTAACGAGTTAAATTTTTTACGTGACGTTACGCAATAAATTATTTTGCCTGTGGACGATAAACGCGGTGACTTATAAGGTTGCGGTGTGGGGAAAGCAGTTCGGCAATATGAAATATCAGGCAAATGGTTATCCATCTACCTGATAAGGGTCGCAGACATGGTGTTGAGTGCGGGTACTGAAATGCGGGGTTCAGGCAGGCATATAACTGATTGAGTGCTCCAGAGAGTCGCACTGAGAGTCGATAAGGACGCTCCATATCCCTTTATAGGGGATCCCCACATAGGCAGTATTTTGATCGTTTACCGTCAAAATATCGCCGAAACCTGAGTGACGTCCTTTTCGCCCAACATCATTTTCACACATCAGATGAATGTGACATTTTTCTGAACAACGGATGACGACGGTGTCGCCACCAAACAGACTCAATCTGGCTCGAACGATAGGCATGACTTCCCCCAATGAGATAAAGCACCTGAAATACGCTGTAACCGAACACTGCCAGGTTATACGTCACCCAGACCGGGAGTGATATTGGTCACATAACGCTCTGGAATCTATAAAACCAGACTAAAGAGGGGGGAATAATGACTTTAATCAAAACTTGCAGGAATCTTTCAAAGATTAATTATTCACCAGACTGATGCATGTAAAAGAAAATGATCCTGTTTTAACGAAACGCGTCAAAATGTAATTATGAGGTTATCGGAGAGTGGGAAATGACAGCGGACGGTAACATGTGCAGCCTCTCATCGTGCATAGCGAAGAAGTGTATTCATTCGTTACAGAGTAATAAATTAGCTGCTTTTTCTTTCACAAGCTGACACCCTATAGAAGTATGGCATGTGCGTACGCTTGAAATTGATTATTATCGGATTTTTTACCGTCTCACACGCCCATTTTTGCGGGTGATGAAAAAAAAGCGTGCGCTACACTTTCTCATTTTATCCAGTTATAAGGGCATCGGATGAATTGCTCCGAAAAATTCAAATATCTCAGAAACTTCAGTGCGTTATCCCTGGTTCTGAATGCGTTTTTTAGCCTGCCGGTACATGCGGATGACGCGCTGTTACGGGCATGTGGTAATGCAAAAACGGCAAAAGACTGCCAGTTACCTTTCCAGCAGGGGCTTTCTCCTGTGCAGATGGGGTTATCCCGTGAGCCATTGTGGGGCTACGTCGATACCACCGGGCACATGGTGATCAAACCAGATTTCAGCGAAGTGCGCGGTTTTGCGAACGATCTGGCTGCGGCGAAAAAAGGTGACAAATTTGGCTATATCGATAAGAAAGGCCATTGGGTTATTGAGCCTCGCTTCACGCGCGCGACAGATTTTAATGCGCAAGGCACCGCACTGGTTGTGACAGACAATCGTCTGGCACTGATTGACCGCAAAGGCGCGGTGGTGAAAACACTGCCGTTCGCCGTTTCTCTGGATAGCCAGGGGTTTGTCGGCGGTCAGGCACTGGCCAGCGTGCAAACGCAGGTTTCTCCGGCGCTGTGGAATGCCTCCACCGACAGTTCCCTTTCCCTGCCTGATGATGTGATGGCAATTGATTTGCCTCAGTCAGGGCTGATCCCGGCGAAAAAACGTGACGCTTCGGATGAAGGTTACTGGGGATACCTTGACGAAAATGGTGAGTGGGCAATTGACCCGATGATCCTGAAAACCCGCGATGAGCCGCAGCTCGGCGGGGATGTCGTGGCGGTGAAAACGAAGAATGTCTGGGCGTTTGTGGATCGTCAGGGCGTATCACTCAGTAAAGAACAGTACAAATCGGTGCGTCCTCTGGCATCCGGCAGTTGGCTGGTCACGGCAGGCGACAACAGTAAGCAACTGCTGAACAGCAAACTGGAAAAAGTGCAGGATATCCCACAGGACCAGTCAGAGAATCTGCTCGTCTGGGGTAAAGCCACACTGGGGACGGGCAGTAAAGGTATCGTGATCATCGGTGCTGATAATCAGATTGCTTCGCTGAAAGTGAATAAGCCGCAAATTCTGCAACAAGGCAACCGCCTGTGGGTCATGCAGACAGAAGGCAAAACGCCGCAGGTCGCGCAGGTTTATGACAATAATGGCGTTGCACTGCTTAGTGATGCGACGCTGACGGCACTTAAAGATTATCAGTTACAGCCTCTCGACACCCTGCCTCTTACGGATGACCTCGGTACGTTGCCAGAGGCCAGCAGTGACGCGACGCACAGCCTGCCGTGGGCGGTTCTCACCCCGACGGACAACACCAAACCTCCTGCCATTCTTACCTCACAAGGGAATGTCCTTTCAGACCCTCAGTGGGCCTCTGTAGAGGGCAACACCACCCAGGCACCGCTTATCATCCACACGGAAGATAAAAAAGTGGGTGCTGTGGATGCGGCGGGGAAATGGGTCATCCAGCCGGTGTATACGCAAATCAGTCCGTTTAACGGCGATTACACCTGGGCCGTTGAAAACAACGGCACTGCCGATACCACCCGCCTGATTGACCGTAATGGCAATGCTGTGGATGTACCTGCAAATATTCAGAAAAGCGCTCAACGTCTGTCATCCGGCTTAGTGTTTTATACGGAAGGTGAGAAAGATACCCTGCGCTGGGGCTTGTGGGATATCGCGAGCAAAAGCATCAAAGCGGCACCTCAGTTTATTCAGGTGGAATCTTTTAATGACGGTTATGCCTTAGCGCAAACTGAGGCGGGCTGGGGAGTGATCGGAACCGACGGCAGTTGGGCGATCGCGCCTGAGGCCAGCCGTAGTGGTAAATTCCAGTATATCGGGCAGGGCATGTTTACCCTGTCTGATAATGATCAGCCGGGCGAACGCGGTGCCCTTGCCAGCCACTACAGCCTTTACAGTGCGGAAAACGGTCAGGTTATCGCCTCCGATTTGCTCTCAAGGCCGCAACTCGTGGGGCAAAATCACTGGCTGGTTCAGCCTTCACAAGGCGGTGTTGCCTTGCTGGACCGCACCGGACGTTTCCCTGTCAGCAAAGCCATTGTGGCGTCATCAAGTTCTGTTCAGGGTGACCGGGTCATGCTGGGTTTCTCCCCTCACTTTGGTGCGATCAATGCTCAGGGCGACTGGCAAATTCAGCCACTTTATACGGCCGCATTCCATTTCATCGCTCCGCTGAACCTCAGCCGTGCGGTGAGCGACGGACGTACTATGCTGATTAATGATCACGGTGCGGTGCCGTTAGACGGTTTCGAGCAGGCTCAGCCACTCAATTCACTGGCACGTCTGGTGATGAATGATGACGTGACCGGCGAAACCGTGCTTTACGACAATGACGGTAACGAGATCCAGCGCTTCGCCGGACCTGACAGCTTGCTTGCCGATAAAGCCAGTTCCGGTGTTATCCCGATGCGTGATAACAAAGGTCTGTACGGGTTTGTTGATCAGCAGGGTAAAAAAATGATCGGTTCGTACTTCGATCAGGTCGGTGCGATGAATAATAATTTTGCCACCGCCATGAAAAAATCGACCTATGGCAATCTGCTGGGATACATCAACACCACCGGTCGCTTCGCCATTTTGCCGAAGTTCGACTGGGCGGGTGATTTCAGCGAGAAGCATGCCTGGGCCGGAGGCAAGGGTGTGGTCAGTTTGCTGAATGCAGAAGGTGGCGTTCAGGCCAAAATTCAGGTGCGCTGTAATCAGCGTGTCATTGTGGATGCCAAGGGGGCTTATCTCTGGCCTGCCAAGGCTCCGGCATGTGGTACCGGAGGTAATTGATGATGGTCAGCAAACCTTCAAGGCTGCGAACTGCACTTCGTTGTGCGATGAATACCGGTAGCACACTGGCCTTATTGACGCTGACAACCTCCGCGATGGCGGCTGAACCCGCAGGTTGTGCCGCGCCGTTACCGGAGGCACAGGTTGAGGCACAGACGCGTAATGCGTTGCCTGTCGTACAGAATGTGTGCATACGGGATGTCCATGAAGGCCGGGCTGCCGTGCTTTTACCGGCCGCCGATGCGGCAGGTGAACGCTGGGGTTTTCTGGATAATCAGGGGCAACTGGTCATCAAACCTGTCTTTGAGCAGGTTGGTGATTACCACTACGGAGCCGCTGCCGCCATGCAGCAGGGCAAGTGGGGCTACATCGACTTGACAGGGAACTGGATGATTCAGCCAGCCTTTGACCATGTTCAGCCCTTCACTCAGTCAGGTATTGCGGTGGTGACCACTGGCGGTAAGCCGCAACTCATTGACCGCAAAGGTGCCCCGGTGGGTAAACCACTCGATGAGCTGGTGGATGAAGCTACCCTGAGCGATGGCATGCCTGCTCGCCTTGCCCTGTCGTTTAATAGTGTTCTGCTTTCTCCGGATGGCGTACGCCATGTCGCTACGGATAAAATGGAAGTCGTTGAGCCGTTCGGTTCAGATGACCTGTTTATTGCCTACAATGCCAGCAAAGGCTACGGCATTGTGGATGGTAATCTGACCTGGCGCGTTCAGCCTCAGTACGCCTCCATCAATCTTGATCCTCATAATCCTTCCGTTGCGCTGGCGAAAAATGCTGATGGCATAACGTTGATCCGCAGCGATGGTGTGCAGGATGACCAAAAGTATTTGTCGGTCAGTGAAGAAACGGGTGCTTTCTGGCTGGCTAAAACAGCTGACGGCATTAAGTTGCTCGATAATTCGGCTGCCGTTATCGCGACCTTCAGTGAAGCGAATGCCGGGGCGTTGCGTGTGTCTGGAGATTATGTTCTGGATCCGGCAACCAAAGACACGCTCACATTGTATGTTCCCGGACGTAAACAACCGCTGACCTTGCCCGCAGGCAGTGAACCCTGGCAGCAGGGCACGGGTGAGTTCTTAGTGACCACCAAAGGTGAGCAGAAAAAAGTGAACGCCATTGTGGCGCCTTCCAGCGGCATGATCGGCGGTTCACAAACCATAGGCTGGCTGGCGCAAATTGACAGTGCAGAAGTCATTAATCATCGCCTGTGGCTGCGTAATGAGCAGGGCGATGTGGTGAATGTAGTTGATGCAACCGGCAAGGCGTTACTGAATCCGAAGACCGTCAGCACCCTCGATCACAGCCGGATTGAACCTCTGAATGTCAGCAATGATGCCGCGACGCCACAATCCCCTCTGGCGCTGATTCGCCCGGAAACCGCAGACAGTAAAAATGGCGCAGGCTTCCTGCGTCCTGACGGCTCTCTCCAGCTGGACAGCAAATGGCAAGATATTGAGCCCGCAGACAGCAGTAATGAAATCGGGCAGTTTATTGTCAGAACGGCGGATGGCACCGGCGTGGTGGATGCGCAGGGCAAAATCGTTATCCCGCTGACGGAAGACAATATTTCGCCTTTCGTACAAGGTTATGCGCTGGATTATCTGGATGGCAAACTGACTGCGCTGGATCACGAGGGTAAGCATTATAACTTGCCTGATGTATTTGAAATCGAGTCTGTCGGCAACGGCTGGTTCCGCTATCGCGAAACTGCTGCAGAAGGCGCGCTGTGGGGCATCTATGATGTGCTCAGCCAGAAAACCGTTGTTCAGCCTTCGTGGCAGGATGTCGGTACTTACGCTGATGGCCTCGCTGCGTTTAAGACGCCGCAGGGCTTGTGGGGGATTGTCGACAGTCAGGGCAAAACAACCGTCGAAGCGAAGTATGCCAAAGTGCAGCGCATTAATGCCGCGCTGTGGTTGCTGACCCAGCCTGCGACGGCTGATCAGCCCGGATCAAGTGTCATCGCTGAAATCATCGGCAATGATGCGAAAGCGAGAATTGCGCCGACAGCAGGATTATCCGTCACCCAGTTCAGTGATGGCCGGATCCTGGCGTCGTCCGCCGCAGGGCAGTCGTGGCTGCTGGATGCGCAAGGCAATATTGAACTGCATGAGCAACAAACGCATATCAGCGCGCTTGGCGATTGGGTGAAATTATCCCGACAGCCGCAGCAAGGTTATGTCTCAGCGCAGGGTGAGTGGCAAATTCAGCCGGTCGTCGACACCCAGGGGTCGGCATTTGAACAAGATCGGGCATTACGGGCGACTCCCGCTGGCTATGAGCTTATCGATGCGAAAGGCGCGCGCGTTGCGGCAATGCCAGAAGGTAAATGGGTGATGCCGCCAGCCAGCGCCTGGTCGGTTTCTTACGATCCTCAGGACAATGCCCCGGCAACACGCTATGTCGACAACACCGGTAAACTGGTACTGACGGTACAAGGCCAGGCCAGCCGGATGGTGGGGGAGCGGGCAGTATTGACCCGCACCGACGGTTTGAAAACCTGGATCAACGGTCAGGGCCAGCAGAACGATGGCGTATCTTATGCTGATTTAGGTTTACCGGTCGACGGACTGGCCTTTGCCAAAGCAGACAACCATTACGGCTTTGTTGACGTGCAGGGTAATTTTGTCATTGCACCGCTTTTCAGTGCCGTATCGCCGTTTGACAGCGGGGTTGCCGTGGTCTCTACGTCAGCGATGTCGATGATGATCGACAAAACAGGTAAACCTCTTGCCCGGCTGGATAAAGAATGCGGTATCGCCGTGCTTTACGGTGCAGGCAGTGCGCGGCAGTGGCCGGCGACAATGCCGGATAACTGCAAACCTTAAGACGTTTTCCCGGCTTGCAAAACCCGCTACGGCGGGTTTTTTTGTGCTAATGTTTAACTGTTATGGCAGTGAACTATCTCAATTGAAAGGATAAATTATGATTCCGCAGATCCCACTTAAATACAGGGACGCAGAGCGCTGGTCGTTTGGTGATACCGAGTCGTCAGCAGACGAACTGGCTAAGCGTGTTATTGCAGGCACAAAAACAGCTACCTGTTCAAATCTCGATGATGATCCCGAACCTGAACCTGGCGAAATCTTTGTGGTGGTCGATGGGCGCAATAATCCGGTGTGTGCCGTACAGCTGACCGAAGTGAAACAAGTTCCTTTCGATCAGGTGACTGAGCAGCACGCCTGGGAAGAAGGGGAAGGTGACCGCACGCTGGCTTACTGGCGCGCTGAGCATCAGCGTTTCTTCGAAGAATACGATATGTTTGAACCGACCATGCCGCTGTTACTGATGAAGTTCCGCTTGGTTGAGAAGTTCTGATCCCACTTTTACGGCCTGATCAGGACGATCAGGCCTTACTTACCCCCGTCATATGATCAACCTGATGTTGTCGATCTGTCGTTCAGGAATATGTCATGTCAGTGAATTCAGTTAATCAGCGCGCGTTTGCAACACGTTCCGGAATACCTTATTTCAGCCAGTGGGAAGATCCCGATTGTGCCGCAGGCATTATCGCCGGGGATCTCCAGCTCAGCGATGTCACGTTATGGGCGCAGTCCGGCGCTTCAAACCAGCAGGAATTTATTGAATGGGCGAACCATGTTTGCGGAATGTGTTGCCTGAAAATGGTTCTGGCGGCAGTTTCCGGCAAAGTCGAGCCAATCCTGTCGCTGACGCAACGCAGCCTGGCGTATGGCGCTTACGTTCGTGAAGGGGACAATATTAAGGGGCTGATCTACGCGCCTTTTGTCGATTATGTGGGTCAGGAATTAGGGTTAACGGCGCGGGTACGGGTAGATATTTCAGCACAAGATATTGCAGGGGAGCTGGAACAGCACCGGTTCTTCATCGCCTCGGTGCATCCGTCGATTCGAATCCCTGATTCTGTGCCGCCTCGCAAAGGCGGGCATCTGGTTCTGGTCACAAGGGCCGATCAGGCGTCGGTGACTTTTCATAATCCATCGGGCCACGATGTGTCCACCCAGCAAGATGTCACCTTGCCCGTGGCGGTTTTCGGCCGATTTTTTGCCGGACGCGGTATTGCACTGGTCGAAAACGTGGACTGACCGCAAGCGGCATGGCGAACAAAATCCCGTTCGCCATGCTGTGTTACTCCAGTCGCATAATCCACTCATCTTTCTGTTCGTCATACTTTTCCTTGTACAACACAGAGTGACGACCATCGACTACCGCCGGAACACTGGTGTGATCATCCCAGGCATCAAGTTGCATACATAAATCAGGGTCTGACTTGCACGGGATATGCACTTTATCTCCGCCTTTTGCTTCGGGCGTCGAGAGATGTGCATCGTCAATTTCATAACTGCCAATTCTGATACTCGATTTTCCCATCAGGTACTCCTTGCCAGTGGTGACACGATTGATTGATAGAACATCAGGTATGACCAGTTGGTCTCCCCTCTATTGAGGATAGCCGACAGCACAAAAAGTGCCACCCGAATTTTCACGGATGCACAAAGCAGGCAGGGGACAAAGGGGAAAACCGGAAGGATAAGGAACCGTACGGCAGAGGCGCGCGGTTCCCGGATGACGTCAGAGCTGATTAAATCGTACTGAGACCGGCATGGCGTTAATCTGGTTACGGCCATTGTTTTTCGACAGATACAGGGCTTCATCGGCGGCGCTCACGATATCGGACTGATCTTCAATGCCTGGATCCTGATCCGGCATATAGGTCGCAATCCCCTGACTGATGGTCACGCGGTTGAACTCGCTGAAACTGTGTTTAATGCCCAGCGATTCAATCGATTCCATGATGTGCTGTGCCACAATCCACGCGCCTTTCAAATCGGTGTCCGGCAGAATGGCGGCAAATTCTTCGCCACCAAAACGGGTCACCACGTCGGTACTGCGTTTGAGAGATCGCCGTAACGTACGGGCGACCAGACGCAGGCAGGCATCGCCGGAAAGATGGCCGTAATGATCGTTAAAATGCTTGAAGTAATCGATGTCGATCATCACCACGGTCAGCGGCGTCCGGTTACGTTTGGCGCGCATATATTCGTGGCTGAGCACCTTTTTAAACTCACGGCGGTTGGGCAGCTTGGTCAGCGAATCAGTGCGTGCCTGAATTTCCAGGCGGCGGTTGGCCTTGACCAGTTTCAGTTCCAGCAATTTGCGCTCATGCACGTCTTCGGCGGTGCCATACCAGCGCTGGATGGAACCGTCGGTCGCATAGCTCGCAGCGGCACGAATGCGCATCCAGTTCCAGCCACGATCGACATGGCAGAAACGGACTTCAATATCCAGCGGCGCACCGGTTTTCAGACATTGTTCCCAGGTCTGTACCGCTGCACGGCGGTCTTCGACATGCATGCTCTGGATCCACTTATCCGCCAGAATATCCTGCCGCGTCATGCCGGTGATCCGCTGAAAACGTGAACTCACGTCATTGAGCATGCCGCGCGGATCCGCCGTCCAGGGGATCTGCGGGTTCAGCTCGACCATATTGCGGTAGTGTTCCTGACTTTCACGCAGCGCCCGCTCCATCCGCTTGAGGCTGGTGATATCCGTCATCGCGACAGACAGGCCATTAAGTTGATTTTGCGCGTCATAAGCGGCTTTGATACGCACGAAGAACACCTGATTTTTTCCGGGTACGGAAAATTCGCGGTCGGGTGTCGTTTCGTTGCGCTGTGCCAGTTCCAGTGCGTTATTGAGCAGCGGAGAAAGCCCTGGCAGAAATACCCCGATTTTGCGGCCAATCGCTTCATAGGGTTGCAGGCCGATAATGTTTGCCATGGCATCATTGACCGTGACATAGCGCATCTGCAAATCAATGAAACACAGGCCCACCGGGGCATTGGAATAGATGTTTTCCAGCTGGAAAAGACGCTGACCGGGTGCCTGATCCAGACTGGTCAGGTTGCGGTCGATTCCACGGTATCCGCGAAAATTACCTTCGGCATCGAAGAGCGGAACGCCGCTGGTTTCGAGAATCACTTCCGTACCATCGGGGCGGATATTGCGATTTAACAGACCGCCAAAAGGCGCGCGACGTTCCACGATGGCGGCGAACTGTTCGCCGACCCGTTTTGCCTCATCAGGGGGCATAAAGTCAAAAGGGGTTTTTCCTAATACTTTTTCGGGCGGGACGCCCAGAAATTCGATGCACTTATTCGAGGAGAAAACATAACGCCCCTGCGTATCGACTTCCCAGATCCAGTCAGAATTGTTATCGATAATATCCCGCAGGCTGGCCATTTGCTGTAAAAGCAGTCCATCTGCTGATTCGAGTTTCATTTCATCTGACATGGCACTTCTCCGACTGGCAGGTCTTTACTCAACATCTGGCATTAAGATTTATATCTGAAAAGGATATATCACTGGCAATGTTTTCCAGACGGCAATAATACATGCCACGATAGGATTATTCCTACTTATAATTCAATAAACCTTTCTTGATAATATAAATAGTTATCCACGATAAGCAGCATAAAATTTTCCAGAGGGAATTGTTCTATGCACTTTGTCACCCTGATTTCACCTAAAGGCTATGTTGTACAGAATTCGCCTAAACTCCGATTAGGATAATTTTAATCGTTTTTGCTGCGGATTAAATAGAATATTCTGCGCCATCAGGAGGTTCTTATGGCACAGAAGTTTGCATAATGGTTAAATTAATTTAATCGTTTGATAACGTCTGTGGCCGTATTGCACCGTCTCTCACCAGTTCGCGCGGCAGACTGTTTTTTATCCGGCTGCCGATACGTTTGGCGATCCCCAGTGGCTGATTGAGCCACGTCACCAGACATTCATCGGCGGGCGGAGCCGTTTCCGGATAAATATCCACCCCGCGCAACCAGTTTTGCGCCAGCTCGTCATCGATTTCAAAACGGTTTTTAGCCTGCGGATCGCTGAACGCCACCACGGCTTCATGCTGCCAGCGGAAGCCTTTTGGAAAACGCTCTGCCAGCCTGACGCCGATGCGTGAGAAACGTACTTTACCGAACAAAGGTTCCAGTACAGCAGGGAACAACCAGATCTCTTTGTCACGTTGCCAGATCGTGTACTGCTTCGCGGGCCATGACAGTCCGGACTGACCGGCAGCGGCGATGATTTCCGCGCTGTCCTGACGGGAAAGCGGAGAGAATGGGAAACGGCCCACTTTATATCCCGGTACCGGCAATCGCGGAACGGAATTCGTTTTACGAAAACGGGCAACGAAGAAGCCTTCGCTATCATAAACCTGAGGAAAAACATGCAGATAGCCTTCCGGGGTGACGGCTTTCTGCGCTCCGGCGAACAGGTCTGCCAGCGATTCCGTTTCTACTGCATCAGCATAGGTTTCAAGCAGCCACTGGCAGACTTGCTGATTCTCCTGCGCGTTCAGGGTGCAGGTGGAATAAACCAGCACGCCGCCGGGTTTGAGGGCATGAAATGCACTGTCGATCAGTTCGCGCTGGGTTGCGGCGATTTCCGTCACGCTGTTTTCAGACCAGTTACTCATGGCATCAGGATCTTTGCGGATAACGCCTTCGCCTGAGCAGGGCGCATCCAGCAAAATAGCATCAAAGGTTTCCGGCAGTGCGGCACCAAATACGCGCCCGTCAAAGTGCGTCAGCGCCGTGTTGCTGACGCCACAGCGGCTGATATTGGCATGCAGCACTTTGACACGGCTGGCGGAATACTCATTGGCGACGATGCCGCCCCGGTTTTCCATCAGTGCGGCAATTTGCGTGGTTTTGGAACCCGGTGCGGCCGCGACATCCATCACCAGCGCCGGTTGCGTATCATGCGCAAATAACGCGGTAACCGGCAGCATCGAACTGGCTTCCTGAATGTAGAACAGCCCCGCCAGATGCGACAGGGCATTACCCAGACGTGATTCATCCAGCGCATGGCGGTTGATCCAGAAACCTTCGGCACACCACGGTACCGGTTCTAAATCCCACTGATAACGGCTGGCAAGTGCCAGGAAATCATCCACGCTGATTTTCAGGGTGTTGACCCGCAGGCTGGGACGAAGAGGGCGCTGACAGGCTGCAATAAAATCATCCATGCTCAGGCTGGCAGGCATGATGGCGCGGGTCGCGTCCAGAAAAGCGGCGGGTAATTTATCAGCAAAACTGCTGGCAGGAGTGAGCTTTGACAAGAGTGCGGTTCCAGAACTGAATAAGTTTTCTGTCGCGGAGTTTAGCATATTTACCTGCCGCAATAGGATGTTCCCTCGCGGGCTGGCAATGAAAAGGCCACCCGAAGGTGGCCCCGATAAAAACAATACCGGTTAATTTCTCGGAATTGCCGTTCCCCATTTCTGCCAGTCTTTTGGCGCTTCCGGATTGAGCAGGAAATGGTTGCCGTTGGCGGCTTTCGGTGCCAGTGGCGTGGTCGGTGGCGTCGCGAAGGCGATACCGCCGCGGATAAACTGCTGGAACGTCCCGCTTTTGAACACCCCACCGGTCAGGCCGAACTGCAGGTCATAACCGGATGCCAGCCAGAACACCGAGTTTTCGCGGACCAGATACTGGTATTTCTTGCTGATCCGCAGAGTCACGTTAACGCGGTCGGCCATCGCACCAAGGTAAAAGCCTGATACCGTGCCGACTTCAATGCCACGGAACAGCACCGGAGTGCCGATTTGCAGTGAACCGACTTCAGCTGCATCCACGACAATGCCCAGTCCGTCGGTGTAGCGGGAATCGGTGATGGTGGATTCCTGCAAATCGAAATTACGCGCCGGGACACCTTTTCCCGCCTCAACGTTGATGTAGGGCTGAAGCAGCGTTTCCAGATTGCTGACGCCGCCTGCTGAAATCTCAGGCGAGACAATGGAGAACCGCGAACCGCGACGGGCGAAATTATCCACGTATTCCGGATACAGCACGGCTTTGGCGGATACCTGATTCAGTTGCGGATCCAGTTTCAGCGATTCAACCTGACCAATCGTGATACCCAGATAACGGATTGGCATACCGGCAGAAAGCTTGCTGGCGTCATAAGTGTTCAGTGTGATCTGACTGCCGACAGCCCGCGCCGAGGTTTCTGAATCATACAGAACCCGCTTCGCGCCCTTGCTGGTGGTGACGCCTTCCAGGTTATCGAAACTGATAGCGCCTTTCAGCGCACGATCCAGCGGAGAGGCCTGAACGGTCAGGCCGCTGCCGTTTAACTGTACTTTTGCGCCACCTTCTGCCCAGAAAATACTCTTGTCGCTGAGCAGGTTACGGTATTGCGGCTGGATATAAACATCCACTTCAAACTCGTTCGCTTTAGGACGCACGTTGACAATCTGTCCTACCTGGAATTTGCGGTAGAGCACCACAGAACCCGCCTGCACATCTGGCAGGCTTTTGGCTGTCAGCGTCAGAGTGGCGCCGGGCTGGTCGCCCTGAATGCCTTCTGCCGCTTTTTCCGCATTACTGTAAAGCGGGTATTTCTGCGCAGGTGCGCCTTTGCTGCCGGGAATAATGCGGATACCGCCATCTACCCATTCCTGCGCGCTGGCTCCCAGCACTTCCATGCCATCAATACCCAGTTTCACGTCAACGCGGCTGTTAACCACAAACTTACTGTCTTTGTGCAGCAGGTTTTTGTATTCCGGTTTGATGGCGGCATTGAACAGAATGCCTTCATCGGTCAGGGTCCGGTCAATCACCGTACCGACGTTAATACCGTAGAGCTTGATTGGCTGCCCCGCATCAATGCCATAGCTTTGCGGTGCAATCAGCTGGACTTTTACGGCGCCGGGATTCTGCAAAAGCCGCTGGTTGCTGTCGAGGACCACAAAGTGTTTTTGGGGTTCGCCGTCGCCCGGGATCAGTTCAAGGGTGTTGCCGGTCAGCAACTGGCTGAGGTTGGCATTATCGAGACTGATTTTCGGGCTGTTCATTTCGATGCGCGTACCGTCGCGCATCATATCGAGCACGGAGGGATCGACCGTCAGCTTGCCGGTGACTTTGTTATCCGGCTGTAAGGTGACTTTGGTCAGCGTACCGACCTGCAGCCCCTGATAGAGCAGCGGCGTTTGTCCTTCGGACAATCCGTTGCCGTTTGGCAGATCCAGCGTGATTTCAACGCCGCGCTGGCTCTGTGCCAGATCGGGATACAGCACGTAAGACTGATCGGCTTTGGCCGGTTTTCCGTCATTCGGGGAGTCCATCGCCACTGCGCCGTTGACCAGCGCGGCGAGGCTTTCCATCTGCACTTTGGCTCCGCTCAGGCTGAAATCGCCCTTGAAACCGGACACATTCCAGAAGCGCGTATTGTCCTTAACCAGACCGGCGAAACGTTTGTCGATCAGCAAATCAATGGTGACGCCGTCGTTACCGCTTTCAATGTCGTAATCGTAAACTTTACCGATCGGGATTTTACGGTAATACACCAGCGAGCCGGTGCTGAGTGAGCCCAGATCTTTTGCGTGCAGATGAATCATCAGTTCGCCGGTATTCAGGCGGAATTTAGGCTGAGTATCAAGGGCGGTGAAATGATTTTTCTCGTTGCCCGGACCGGGCATCATGCCGATGTAGTTACCGCCTACCAGCGCATCCAGACCGGAAACCCCGGCCAGTGAGGCCTTCGGCGTGACCAGCCAGAACTGTGTCCCGTCGCGCAGTGCATCTGATAAATCACTTTTGATACTGACTTTCACCTGAATAGTGCGCAGGTCTTTCGTCAGGCTGATGGATTCCACGATGCCGACTTCTACGCCCTGATAGCGTACAGGTGTCCGGCCCGCAACAATGCCCGCTGCCGACTGGAAATCAATCGTGACAGTGGTTCCGCGTTCCTGGTAGTTGCTGTAAATCAGCCATCCGGCGATGAGTAAAGCAATAAACGGCAGAAGCCAGAAAGGCGAAATCCGGCGCCTGTGTTTTATCCGTGCTTCAGTCGGTGTATTCGGCGTTTCCTGTTGCATGTGCATCCCAAATCAAGCGGCTATCAAGCCATTCAACGGCAAGAATGGTCAGGATCACGGCAGAGCCAAAGTAAAAGGCGGCCGGTCCCATTGTAAAAGACAAAAGCTGGTCACGGTTTACCAGCGACATCATTAATGAAATAACAAACAAATCGAGCATCGACCAGCGTCCGATCCAGGTGACCAGCCGGAGTAAACGGATACGCGTTTTCAGTCCCTGAATCGCTTTGAAATGAATACTGAGCAACAGCGTCAGCATCACAATGACTTTGGTAAAAGGCACCAGCACGCTGGCGATAAACACAATCGCAGCAATCGGTACGTTCCCGGATGTGGCGAGGGAAACAACGCCGGAAAATATGGTGTCCTTCAGTTGCTGCCCGTTGGCGTAAATGATGGAAATCGGCAGCAAATTGGCGGGGATGAGAAACATGATTGCCGCGATCAATGCCGCCCAGGTTTTTTGCAGACTGTGTTTGTAGCGTAGTCGCATGGGGACATGACAGCGAGGACAACGATCGCGCTCATCCGGCAAACCGGTGAATTTACAGGCGAGGCACAGACGCAGTGACGACGGTACGCCCTTCGGCCGGCGCTGCGGATAAAACTCTTCCCACAGTTGCTCAATATTCAGATTAATCATCGTCAGCGTGACCATCACGGTCATCATCAGATAAGCCGCCAGCGCCATACCGGCATTGATATCGGCATATTCTTTGACCTTGATGCTGGCGACGGCCATGCCGATCAGATAGATATCGAGCATTACCCAGTCTTTCAGGCGATCAAGCATCAGCAACACGGGTTTGAGATTCATCCCCAGTTTGTGGCCAAAATGCAGATAAAGAATGGAAACCGCCAGTGTCAGTGGCGCACCGATGGTACAAAACGCCACCATGCTTGCGGTGACCGGATCGCCCTGACGCGACATCTGCCAGATGCCTTCGAGCAGGCTGGCATCGATGCGCGTGCCGAGAAGACGGATGCTGATCAGCGGTTCGGTATAGGCGAATGGCATCAGTAACAAAATACTGATGGCCATCGTGATCAGCCGGGGCAGGGAGCAGACCTTGCCTTTTTCCACCTTGGCGTTACAACGCGGGCAATGCGCTGTCTGCGTCCGTTTCAGCGCCGGGAGCGTGAAAAGGTAATCGCATTCATTGCATCGCTGGTAACGAACGTGCGGTAACTGGGCTGATATTGTGTGTATTTTCATAGTACCTGGAATAGTAAAGAATACCTGTTGTTACAATTACGCATCCCCGTCAGGGGTCAGGCGAGGCCATCAGGCCAAGATCAGCCAGGTTTTTTTGACAAAATAACGTATTATGCGGTCGGCAAACAGTTATTGTAGGTGAGTCTTTTTGATGTCACACAGGATTAACCTTGTTCATATGGGCATTTAATGCTTATTTTATAGAGGTTAAGCACAACAGAACGGCTCAGTGCCCTTAGGTTATTATTGGTTACTATGAATAAAGAAGCATTCTACACGGAATTAAAACGTGATTTGAACGCGTTGATCGCCGGAGAAAACAATTTCATTGCGACTCTGTCGAACGCAAGTGCCTTACTTTATGAGCGTCTTGAAGGCGTGAACTGGGTAGGTTTTTATCTGATGGACGGCACAACGCTGGTGCTGGGGCCATTCCAGGGTAAAATTGCCTGCGTGCGTATTCCGGTAGGAAAAGGCGTCTGCGGTACTGCAGTAGCGGAAAACACCGTACAGCGTGTAGGGGATGTTCATGCCTTCCCGGGGCATATCGCCTGTGACGCAGCAAGTAATGCTGAAATTGTGTTGCCGGTGACGGTAAATGGCACAGTGATCGGCGTATTAGACATTGATAGCACCGTTTATCAACGCTTCGATGAAGCCGATGAACAGGGGCTGACAGAGTTGGTCAGCGGGCTTTGCCAGCATCTCGAACACTGCGATGCTGAAAAATATGTCAATCTGATCGTAAGTTGATCGTCGGATAACGTGGCATTTAATAACGGCGTCATTATAATGACGCCTGTTCATGCCTGCGCCGGTTGGCAAACCCGTTGTAATCAGGAAATTTCATGGAAAATCAACCTAAGTTGAACAGTAGTAAAGAAGTCATCGCCTTTTTGGCTGAGCGGTTCCCGCTCTGTTTTACCGCCGAAGGCGAAGCACGCCCATTAAAGATCGGTATCTTTGCGGATTTGGTCGAACGCGTGCAAGGTGAAGAGAATCTGAGCAAAACTCAGTTACGCTCTGCTCTGCGTCTGTATACCTCAAGCTGGCGCTATCTGTACGGCGTTAAAGTTGGCGCGGAACGCGTTGACCTTGATGGTAATTCATGTGGCGTTCTTGAAGAGCAGCACGTAGAACATGCCCGTAAACAGTTGGAAGAAGCGAAAGCCCGTGTTCAGGCACAACGTGCAGAACAACAGGCTAAACGTCGTGAAGCCGGTGAAACCACTGAGCCACGTCGTCCACGTCCGGCCGCTAAAAAACCTGCGCCGCGTCGTGAAAATGCGCCCGCAGCTGTGGCTGGTCAGGAAAATCGCAAACCACGTACACCTCGCCCACCGCGTGAGGAAAAACGTGAACCGCGTCAGGTGCCAGTAACAGACATTTCAAAACTGCAAATTGGCCAGGAAATCAAAGTCAGAGCAGGTAAGAGTGCGATGGATGCAACCGTATTGGAAATTGCCAAAGACGGTGTTCGCGTTCAACTCTCTTCGGGTCTGGCGATGATTGTACGCGCAGAACATTTGCAGTTCTGATACGGAGGCCAACTCAGGCATGAACAAATTTGTCAGATTAAGCGTTATTGCGGGTCTGTTAATGGCGGGAGCAGGGCTGGTGAATACCAGCTTTGCAGCGAACGAGAGTACACCGGTGACTCTCGCTCAACTTCCTGACTTAACGCAAGATCCGCAGGATGCAACGGTGAGCGAGCGTGTCACTGCTCGTTTTACCCGTTCGCATTATCGTCAGTTCGACCTTAATGCAGATTTCTCAGCGAAAATCTTCGACCGTTACCTCAACATGCTCGATTATGGCCATAACGTATTAATGGCTTCCGATGTTGCACAATTTACTGATAAACGTGCCACGTTGGGGGAGGAACTGAAATCCGGTCAGTTAACCACACCTTATGCCTTATTCAATCTGGCGCAGAAACGCCGCTTTGAACGCTATGATTATGCGTTGAAAGTGCTTGAGCGCCCGATGGATTTCACCGGCAATGACACCATTGAACTTGATCGCAGTAAATCACCGTGGCCGAAAGACCGCGCTGAGCTGGATAAATTGTGGGATGCGAAAGTCAAATATGACGAGCTGAACCTCAAACTGACCGGCAAAAACGATCAGGAAATTCGTGATGTGCTGTCCAAGCGTTATCATTTTGCGATGAAGCGCCTGACACAAAGCAACAGCGAAGATGTTTTCCAGCTGGTCATGAATGCCTTCGCGCATGAAATTGACCCGCACACGAACTATCTTTCCCCGCGCAGCACTGAGCAGTTTAATACCGAAATGAGCCTGTCTCTGGAAGGTATTGGTGCGGTCCTGCAGGGTGACGACGATTATACCGTTATCAACTCGATGGTAGCTGGCGGCCCGGCGGCCAAAAGCAAAGCCATTGCAGTGGGTGATCGTATTGTCGGCGTCGGCCAGGTTCAGGCTGGCAAGCAGACCCCTATTGTTGATGTGATTGGCTGGCGTCTCGACGATGTGGTGGCGTTAATCAAAGGGCCGAAAGGCAGTAAAGTCCGCTTGCAGATCTTGCCCGCGGGTAAAAATGCCAAGAACCATGTGATTACGCTGACCCGCGAGAAGATTCGTCTGGAAGACCGCGCCGTCAAGATGACCATTAAAAATGTAGGTGCCCAGAAAGTTGCAGTGATGGACATTCCTGGCTTCTATGTCGGTCTGACCGATGACGTCAAAGTTCAGTTGCAGAAAATGGCCAAGCAGAACGTTAACAGTCTGGTTATCGATCTGCGGACCAACGGCGGTGGCGCACTGACAGAAGCGGTTTCTCTGTCTGGTCTGTTTATCCCAAGTGGTCCGGTGGTTCAGGTTCGTGACAACAACGGCCGCATCCGTCAGGACAGCGATACCGATGGTGTCGTTTATTACAAAGGCCCGCTGGTGGTGTTGGTTGACCGTTTCAGTGCCTCTGCATCTGAAATCTTTGCCGCAGCCATGCAGGATTATGGCCGTGCGCTGATTGTCGGTGAACCGACCTTCGGGAAAGGTACCGTTCAGCAGTACCGCTCACTGAACCGTATTTACGACCAGATGCTGCGTCCTGAGTGGCCTGCTCTCGGTTCTGTGCAATACACTATCCAGAAGTTCTATCGTATCAACGGTGGCAGTACTCAGCGTAAAGGCGTAACGCCTGATATCCTGATGCCAACCGGTATCGAATCGATTGAAACCGGCGAGAAGTTCGAAGATAACGCCCTTCCGTGGGATAGCATTAACGCGGCCACTTACACCAGATTAGGCGACATGAAACCGTTCCTGCCTGAACTGTTGAAAGCGCACGAAGCCCGTATTGCGCAAGATCCTGAATTCCAGTACATCCAGGAAGATATCGCCCGTTACAAGGCGCTGAAAGACAAACGTAACATCGCTTCTCTTAATTACATGCAACGTGATAAAGAAGATAAAGAAGATGATGCACTGCGTCTTAATCGCCTGAATGAACGCTTCAAGCGTGAAGGCAAGAAGCCACTGAAATCTCTCGACGATCTGCCGAAAGATTACGTTGCTCCGGATCCTTACCTTGATGAAGCTGACCATATTGCTGTCGATCTCGGCAAGCTGGAAAAGTCTCAGGCTGATCAGGCCCCGGCGAAATAATCCTTGTGAAAGTCACACTGAAAGCGCACTCCGGTGCGCTTTTTTTTGTCCTGAATTTAGGGGGATTGTCGATATTTCAGGCCTGTCTGTGAAATCAAACACTTCAAAATGTAAAGTATTGTGAATTAAGGCCTTCAGAACGCATGGGCTCTTGAATCCTGATAAGAAGCCCATAGGATCAGTACAACCGTGCGTGCTATGTGCCGGTGGTATGACTCTGCTAATAACAACGAAGTAACAATGAGGAAGTAAAATTTTATGATGCGTATAGCGTTGTTCCTGCTGACTAACCTGGCCGTTATGCTGGTATTCGGGCTGGTGCTTAGCCTGACTGGCATTCAGCACAGCAGCGTGCCGGGGCTGATGATCATGGCCGGGCTGTTTGGCTTCGGTGGTGCAATTGTTTCATTGCTGATGTCGAAATGGATGGCGTTACGCTCAGTGGGTGGTGAAGTCATTGAGCAGCCGCGTAATGAAACTGAGCGCTGGTTGATGAACACCGTACGTCGCCAGTCTCAGCAGGCAGGTATTGCGATGCCGCAGGTGGCGATTTACCACGCACCCGATATTAATGCGTTCGCCACGGGCGCGCGCCGCGACGCCTCACTGGTGGCCGTCAGTACCGGTTTGCTGCAAAGCATGAGTCAGGATGAAGCCGAGGCGGTTATCGCCCACGAAATCAGCCATATTGCTAACGGCGATATGGTGACGATGACGCTGATTCAGGGCATCGTGAACACCTTCGTGATTTTCATTTCACGTATTATTGCGCAGGTGGCTTCCGGGTTCCTTTCCGGTAACCGTGATGGCGAAGAAAGTAACGGTAACCCGATGATTTATTTTGCTGTAGCGACCGTGCTGGAACTGGTTTTCGGTATCCTCGCCAGCATCATTACGATGTGGTTCTCGCGTCACCGTGAGTTCCATGCGGATGCGGGTTCAGCAAAACTGGTGGGCCGTGAGAAAATGATTGCTGCGTTGCAGCGCCTGAAAACCAGCCATGAACCGCAGGAAGCGGGCAGCATGATGGCGTTTTGCATCAACGGCAAATCGAAATCATTCAGCGAGCTGTTTATGTCTCACCCGCCGCTGGATAAACGTATCGAAGCGCTGCGCAGTGGTGCTTACATTAAGTAATTCGCTTGTGCGATACACACAAAAGCCCGGCTATTTTGCCGGGCTTTTTCATATCAGGATTTCAGGTTTTCAGCCTCTTTCTGACTGCTGGTCTTCTGGGTCATCCTCAGCAAACTGACTAATGCTCCGGTCCCCGCCAGCGTGCCGGCAAGGATCAGCGAGGCGTGGGTGCCGTGCTGCGGGAACAGGTTAAACATCAGTGCCACCATCGCCGCACCGGTTGTCTGACCTAAAAGACGGGCGGTGCCCAGCAGTCCGCTCGCGCCGCCACTGCGGTTGCGCGGGGCTGAACTGATGATCGTATGGTTGTTTGGCGACTGGAATAAGCCGAAGCCTGCGCCGCACAGCAACATGCGCCAGATGATATTCAGATGCGAAGGTTCCGGCGGCAGTAACGACAGGGAAAAGAGGCCGAAGGAAAAGACCACCAGACCAATGCCACCGAGCATTCCCGGATGGAAACGCTCGACCAGACGTCCCGCTATCGGAGCCATCACCATGGTTGCCAGCGGCCACGGCGTCAGCAGAAGTCCGGTATCTACGGAATTCAGTCCCAGCGTATTTTGCAGGAAGAAGGGCAGCGAAACGAAGGCCAGCATCTGAGCACTGAAAGAACACAGCGAGGTTCCCAGAGACATGCTGAAAATCGGGATGCGCAACAAATCGATCGGCAGCAACGGGAAGGGCTGCGAAAGCTGCCGGCGCACGAAGAACCAGCCGATGACCAGCAGGGCAATCACTTCACCCAGTATCAGCAGGTGGTTCTGGCCTTGTGCAAAGCCGCTGATGGCGCTGATCAGCAGGCCGAACGTCAGGGCATTCATCACGCTGCTGACAATATCAAAGCGTTGTCCCTGACTGCGCGTCGAGTTAGCGGGTAAAAACTTCAGGCCAAGGATCAGCGCCACAATACCGATAGGGACATTAATGGCGAACAGCCATTGCCATGAGGCAACGGACAGAATACCGGCCGCAATTGTCGGACCTGCCGCCGCAGAGACTGCCACAATCAGCGCGTTGATGCCGACACCGCGACCCAGGAAACGTTGCGGGTAAATAATGCGTATCAGCGCCGTATTCACGCTCATGATCGCCGCCGCCCCGAAACCCTGTAACACGCGGGCTACGGTCAGCGTCATCAGGGAATCCGACAGGGCGCAGAACAGAGAGGTAATACTGAACACCAGTAAACCGGTCTGGTAAATCCGCCGGTAGCCGAATATGTCACCGAGCGAAGCCAGTGAAAGCAGCGAGATGGTGATCGCCAGCTGATAGGCGTTCACTACCCAGATGGAGGTTGCCGGGCTGGCATGGAAATCATTGGCAATCGTCGGCAGCGCCACGTTCGCGATCGCGCCATCCAGTACGGAAACGGTGATACCCAGCGCAATCGCCAGAATGGCACCGTATCGTTGCGGTATAGGAAGTCCGTCAGTCGGTGTTGAAGTCATGAGTTATGTCAGTACGTAGTCATCAGTGAGGGGAATATTACTACGCTAATCAACCTAAAGTGACAATTGTCACATGATGAAATGAATTTTTTATCTCTCTCGCAGGAATGAAACTGGCTTAACAGTTCTTACATTCTCAATAAATGGGTTGATTGCTTCTCAGCGATGCTTGCCACTATAATAAAAACCACGTTCTATTTTTTTTGAAACAAAACTAACGCGAGCAGGTAACTCACCCTATGGCTATCGCAGATCTTGATAAGCAACCCGATTCCGTTTCCTCTGTCCTGAAAGTGTTCGGTATTTTACAGGCACTGGGCGAAGAGCGTGAGATTGGTATTACAGAACTTTCTCAGCGCGTAATGATGTCTAAAAGCACGGTGTACCGTTTTCTGCAGACGATGAAGTCGCTGGGTTATGTGGCACAGGAAGGGGAGTCAGAGAAATATTCCCTGACGCTGAAGTTGTTCGAACTGGGAGCCAGGGCGCTGCAAAACGTCGATCTGATCCGCAGTGCCGATATTCAGATGCGCGAACTGTCCCGCCTGACCCGCGAAACGATCCACCTGGGTGCGCTGGATGAAGACGGGATTGTCTACATTCATAAAATCGATTCCATGTACAACTTACGCATGCACTCGCGTATCGGTCGCCGCAACCCGTTGCATACCACCGCGATTGGTAAAGTGCTGCTGGCCTGGGGCGATAAAGCGGAAGTCAGTGCGTTGTTGCAGGAAATTGAGTTCACCCGCAGCACTGAAAACACCATCATGAATGCCGCCGATTTACAGACAGCGTTGGATCAGGTGCGTGCGCAGGGTTACGGTGAAGATAATGAAGAGCAGGAGCAAGGACTGCGTTGCATTGCGGTGCCGGTATTCGACCGCTTTGGCGTGGTGATTGCCGGTCTGAGCATTTCGTTCCCGACCATTCGTTTCTCCGAAGAAAGCAAAAGTCACTACGTGGAAATGCTGCATACCGCCGCACGGAATATTTCAGAGCAAATCGGTTTTCACGATTATCCGTTCTGAATAAAACGGCCGTTTCAGATATAAAAAAACCGAAGCCAGTGGCTTCGGTTTTTTATTTATCGCGGTCCGGACTTAACGGTGAGCCAGCTCAGCCGTTTCATCAGAATCCATCACGGTTTTGTCGGTTTGTTTCAGTAACTGGCTGGTGATCGTCCCGGCAGTCATTGAACCGCTGACATTCAGCGCAGTACGGCCCATATCAATCAGCGGCTCTACCGAAATCAGCAGGGCAACCAATGTCACCGGCAGCCCCATAGCAGGCAGAACGATCAGCGCGGCGAAGGTTGCGCCACCGCCCACACCCGCAACGCCGGCAGAGCTCAGGGTAACGATACCCACTAAGGTAGCAATCCACACCGGATCAAACGGGTTAATGCCCACCGTCGGCGCAACCATCACCGCCAGCATCGTCGGATACAGACCCGCACAACCATTCTGACCAATTGTTGCGCCGAAAGAGGCCGCAAAGCTGGCGATAGATTCCGGAATACCCAGACGACGAGTCTGCGCTTCCACGCTCAGCGGGATCGTTGCGGCACTGGAACGACTGGTGAACGCAAAGGTCAGCACCGGCCAGACTTTACGGAAGAATTTCGCCGGGTTCACACCAGTGAAAGACAACAGCACTGCGTGAATGACAAACATAATCGCCAGACCCAGGTAAGACGCGACAACGAAGCTGCCGAGCTTAATGATGTCCTGAATGTTCGAACCTGCGACCACTTTTGTCATCAGCGCCAGCACGCCGTACGGGGTCAGTTTCATGACCAGACGTACCAGCTTCATCACCCAGGCCTGAAGGGTATCAATGAAGGCCAGAACACGCGGGCCTTTTTCAGCATCGTCTTTTACCAGTTGCAGGGCAGCGACACCCACAAAAGCAGCAAAAATTACCACGCTGATGATTGACGTCGGGCTTGCGCCGGTCAGATCAGCAAACGGGTTCTTAGGAATAAAGGAAAGGATCAGCTGAGGAACGCTCAGGTCAGCCACTTTGCCGACATAGTTGGACTGAATCGCGGTCAGTCGTGCCGTTTCCTGCGTACCTTGTACCAGCCCGTCAGCGGTCAGGCCGAACAGACCGGTGACGAAGATACCCACCAGAGAGGCAATCAGCGTAGTAAACAGCAGGGTGCCGATGGTCAGGAAGCTGATTTTGCCCAGAGACGACGCGTTATGCAGTTTCGCTACTGCACTCAGAATCGACACGAAAACCAGCAGCATGACGATCATTTGCAGCAACTGAACGTAGCCATTACCGACAATATTGAACCATGTGATTGAGGTTTTCAGAACCGGGTCATCTGAACCGTAAATCAGCTGTAATGCCAGGCCAAAGACGACGCCCATCGCCAGACCCAGAAGGACTTTTTTTGCCAGGCTCCATTGCTTATGGCGGTTTTGCGCCAGCAGCAACAGCAGCACCACGAAAGCCACTACGTTTAGAACGAGCGGAAGATTCATACCAGACTCCAGTCTTATAATTTTGATAAACGAAACGGGTGTTTCCGGAAAGGATTGCACCATCCCAAAGCAATGCGGTGAAGAATATCAGTTTGGGAGCCTGAGTATTTATATCCAAAAGGAATTCATTATAATTTTTTGGTGGTATTTGTATTAATTACATCCGATGTGGGCGTATTTTGTTCACTTCAGATGAACAGTTTCAGAATGTGATTAAAAAAGTCCGGATTGATTGCACCAATGATGGGCGTCCAGTCTGGCCAGAAAAGCGTTAAACCGACCAGCAATAAGCAGAGTGTTCTTTCCAGCTGGTTGCCTTTCTGGCTGTTAATCAGCGGCAAACGGAAACGCCAGCAGCAGGGCCAGAGCAACGGTACACCCGCTGGCGTCAGCATATCAGCCAGAATGTGACTCAGATACCCTATGATCATGGCGTGGAATGCATCGGCTGGGATCACCCAGTCGTGGGGGAAATGGGTACGCAGCAGGAAAATACCGCCTGCCACTGCCAGCAAACTGTGGGTAAATCCGCGGTGACCGAAAGCGCGGGCAATAGGTGTGGAAAGCCATTTGAGCCGCTGACCCAGTACGGATTTCGGATGGTCGATATCAGGTAACAGACAGGTGAGCAAAGACCCTGGAATGATGTGCCACCAGTCACCATGCGCCAGTTCGGGAGAAAGCTGTGCCTTTTTAGCAAATACTGCACAGGCTATTGAGAAAATGAGATGGCCTTCCGCCGTCATGACGCGTCCGAACTGGATAACTGTTATTTTATCCAGTATAAGTGAAACTGTCACAATCTTGGAAGAGCGACCCTGTAACTAATTGTCAACGGCATGATAAAAAAGAAAAAGGCGTATAAAAATACGCCTTAATCATGTCACTTATCTTGCTGTTACCGTGCCAGCCACCCGCCATCGACAGCAATAGTGTAGCCATTCACGTAATCCGACGCTTTTGACGCCAGGAAGACCACCGGCCCCATGACATCTTCCGGCAATCCCCAGCGTCCGGCCGGGATCCTGTCGAGGATTTCTTTGCTGCGATCTCCATCAGCACGTAACTGCTCGGTGTTGTTCGTGGCCATGTATCCCGGAGCAATCGCATTCACATTCACGTTGTGCTTCGCCCATTCATTGGCCATCAGTCGTGTCAGCCCCATGACGGCGCTTTTAGATGCGGTATAGGAAGGCACGCGGATCCCGCCCTGATAGGACAACATGGAAGCGATATTGATGATTTTGCCGCCGTTGCCCTGTTTGATGAATTGCTTCGCCACGGCCTGTGACATAAAGAACAACGTTTTGCTGTTCACATTCATCACATCGTCCCAGTTTTTCTCACTGAATTCGATGGCATCTTCACGACGGATAATCCCGGCGTTATTAATCAGAATATCGATATGACCAAATTCCCCGACCGCTTTCTCAATCAGATCAGGAATGCCGTTGATACTACTCAAATCCGCCCGCAGGTCGAGAAAACGACGGCCCAGCGCGGTGACTTTCTTTTCGGTTTCTTCCGGTGCGGAGACGTTAACGCCGACGATATCACATCCCGCCTGCGCAAGGCCGAGCGCCATGCCCTGACCCAGTCCGGTATTGCATCCGGTTACGATGGCGACTTTGCCGCTTAATTCAAAGGAATTGAGGATCATATTCAGAGTCTCTTTTGCCACGGCACATTCGCCATAAAGATGAGTCGCTCTGCCGGTTAAGGCAGAGCGCGGGGGGTTAGCGCAGTTCGCTGACTTTGACGTGATCCATGTCGTCGAATACCTGATTTTCACCGACCATACCCCAGATAAAGGTATAGTTTTTAGTGCCCACGCCAGCATGAATCGACCAGCTTGGGGAGATAACAGCCTGTTCGTTATGCACCAGCAAGTGACGGGTTTCCTGTGGTTGCCCCATCATGTGGAACACTGCTGTTTCCGCTTCCATATTGAAGTAGAAATACACTTCCATACGGCGTTCATGGGTATGGCAAGGCATGGTGTTCCACAGGCTGCCTTCTTCCAGTTTGGTCAGCCCCATGGTCAGCTGGCAGGTTTCCAGCACGTCAGGCACGATGAATTTATTGATGGTCCGGCGGTTGCTGGTCGCAGCGTCGCCGATAGTTTGCGGAGAGGCTTCCGCCAGGGTGATTTTTTTGTTCGGGAAAGTGGTATGCGCCGGGGCGCTGTTGTAATAGAACTTCGCCGGTTTGGCCGCATCCACACTGCTGAATTCGACCTGTTTCGCCCCTTTACCGACATACAACGCTTCTTCATGACCGATTTCATAGGTTGTGCCATCAACCACAATCAGGCCCGGTCCGCCAATATTAATGACGCCCAGCTCACGCCGTTCCAGAAAATAGCTCACACCAAGTTGCTTACCGACTTCATCACCGACAGTGACCGTTTTTTCAGCAGGCATGACACCGCCGACAATAATGCGGTCAATGTGGCTGTAGGTCATGGTGTAGGCATTTTTTTCAAAGATTTTCTCAATGAGAAATTCACGGCGTAATTCAGCGGTATCAAGCGTTTTAGCGTGGTCGCTGTGGATGCTTTGACGAACTTGCATGTCGGTGCCTCTCATAGATTGACAATATTAAGGAGGACTTACCGGGCTAGTCTGACCGTTGCGTGGCAGTGACAGCGTACAGAAGCAGGAGAGCTCCCGGCTCGTCCTTGTTGCAGGAATCATAGGTTCATTGGCATATGAATTCAATAAAAATGAAATAACGTTTTATTTATTTTATGAGTCAGTTCAAGCTTTACGAAATTAAACGTCGCCTGGAAAATGATGGCAGGGGAAATGCGTGAGGAACGGGAAGGAAAGTGCGGAAGGTGCGCAGCAACGCCCGCTGCTGCGCATTCCATTCAACTGATATGCGCCGGACGCAATTCTTCGAGAGAAGACAGTTTGACATCGGCCAGTGCCCAGCGGGGATCGGCGCTGTATTCATGGTCAGGCACCACCACCGAACGCATGCGTGCGGCTTTGGTGGCGATCATGCCATTAAAGGAATCTTCCAGCGTGACGCAGTTCAGAGGATCAACCTGCAATTGCCCGGCTGCGAGCAGATAGACTTCCGGATGAGGCTTGCTGTACGGCAGATTCTCGGCAGAGACACGGACCTGAAAATAGGATTGCAGGTTAAACATTTCCAGCACGGTATCGAGCATATAAAGCGGTGAAGCAGAAGCGAGACCAACCTTCAGCCCCTGATCACGGCAAAGCTCAAGGGCATGGTTCACGCCCGGCAGCAGAGGGCGGGTTTGTTCCACCAGTTCAATGGTCCGGGCAATGATCCGTGAAGACACCTCCTCAAGACCCGGCCCCTGCCACGGCAGCGCCTGATACCACATCCTGACCACCTGATCGATGCGCAAACCCAGCGTATCCGGTAACAAATGTCGCTGGGAAATATCCACGCCCAGACTACTGAAAACATCCAGTTCGGCCTGAACCCATAACCGTTCAGAATCAATTAACAGACCATCCATATCAAAAATTGCTGCATTAACAGGGCGGACATAAGCCATGAAAGCGGACTCCCTTACAATAAATTGAAACCCACTCTACCATTGGCTGTCAGGCAGGTGAAACCTGTTGTGAACGGGGGCGCGTTGCCTGTTGTGGGGATACCGGTACGCTAACTGATTAAAACATTGGGCGGGAAAACCTTTCTGTGGGTAAACTTAGCAGTTGCTTCAGGCATCCTAACAAGGGGAATTCATGACGTACCAACAAGCCGGACGTGTGGCAGTGATTAAACGAATTGCAGGATGGATCATTTTTATCCCTGCGCTGCTTTCTACGCTGATTTCATTGCTGACTTTTATCAATGAGCATACTAAAACCGAACAGGGCATCAACGCCGTCATGCTGGATTTCGTCCATGTGATGGTGGATATGATCAAATTTAATACTTCGTTTCTCAATGTCTTTTGGTACAACTCACCGGTGCCGGCTTTAGGCCAGGGCGTTACTACCGCCAACATCATGTTTTTCATTATTTACTGGCTGATTTTTGTGGGGCTGGCGTTGCAGGCGTCTGGCGCGAGAATGTCCCGTCAGGTGAAACACATCCGTGAAGGTATTCAGGATCAGCTGATCCTGGAGCAGGCGAAAGGCACGGAAGGGCGCACCCGTCCGCAAATTGAAGAACGTATCGTGATACCGCGACACACCATTTTGGTACAGTATTTCCCGCTCTATATTTTGCCGATTATCATTGCGGTCATTGGCTATTTCATTCTGAAATTATTAGGTTTAATCGCCTGATCAATAAGGCCAGAATATTGATATGTTCTGGCCTTATTTGTCTTATCGCGAAAGCCTCCTTTCGGCTAACTGATATCTTCGTGCAACAGTCTCTCCACTGCGCGTTGCGCGACGACAAGATGCTGACCTCCAAATAAATTACTGCGGTTAAGCAAATAATATAACTGGTAGACCGCTTGCCGCGAAATGAAGTCATCAGGGAGCGGCGTTTTACTCTGATAACCGTCATATAATTGCGGGGGGACATTGGGATATAACGGCAGCATCGCCAGATCACATTCCCGATCACCCCAGTAACACGCCGGGTCGAAAATGACCGGTCCCTCCCCGGATAATCCGCAGTTATGTGGCCACAAATCGCCGTGCAAAAGTGAAGGCTGGGGCTGATGGTTTTGCAGTCGGGCATGAACCATGGCGGTGATATCTTCAATGCTGCCGAACGTCATGCCTTTTTCCGCCGCCAGCTGCAGCTGCCAGCCAATGCGCTGCTCGGCGAAGAACGTGGCCCAGCGGCGTTGCCAGCTGTTGGGTTGCACAAGCGTTGCCAGTTCATTATCAAAATCCAGACCGAATTGCAGTTGCTCACTCCACTGATGCAGCGCGGCCAGTTGCTGGCCTAATACGAAAGCATTATGTGCATCGAGAGGTTTCAGCGGGATGTATTCGAGAAGCAGAAAACTGTAATCGCGATCGCTCCCCACGCCATACACTTCCGGCACCCTGACGCTCTGACTGCGGGCGAGCAGGGCGAGCTGATCGGCTTCCGCCGCAAAGATAGGCAGCATTTCGCGCGCATTGCATTTTACAAACACGTCCCTGTCGCCGTAGCTCAGCCGCCATGCCGGATGGATTTCCCCTCCGGGCAGCTCAACACGTTCGCGGATTTCAGCACTGCCAAGGTGTTCACTCAACAAACGATTGACGGCTTGCCACATGGTATTACCCCTTCTGACTGGCCCGATAATTCATTAAGTTAGCGTTTTTTCTGCTTCGAAAACCCGATCCGGCGCACGGCTGAATCAGATGATGATGTTAATTTATGCATTTTTTGGAATGACGAAATAGAAAGTGTAATCAGTGAATCACTTAATTTAGGAATATGTGACATCAAACGGGTTTTATAACCGGAATTGTCTTATCGACATGTTCCTAACCCCCTTGTTTAACAAAACAATAATAATAATAGACTAAAAATATATTCAGGTGTGGGAAGAAGATGTATATGCTACATCTCGTCCCAGTCGCGAGAGAGATAACGTGAAACCAAACATTCTTTATTTGATGGCCGCGCTATTGCTGGCGGGTTGCGCTAAAGAAACACCGGTTCAAAGTACGCATTTTCTGAATCCTTCGCCGCCACCTCAGCGGGAAACTTCATTAATGCATCCGGGGCCTTATGGTGATGTTATTCATCAGGCGGCAAATACTTACGGCGTCGACGAAACACTTGTTAAAGCAATCATTCAGGTCGAATCTGGATATAACCCAACCGTTGTCAGTAAATCGAATGCGATTGGGTTAATGCAGCTAAAGGCCTCAACGGCAGGACGCGATGCCTACCGGATGAAAGGACGTTATGGACAGCCGACACCGCGTGATTTAAAAGATCCGGCGGTAAATATTGACCTGGGTACGGCCTACCTGAGTATTTTACAACAGCAGCTGGCGGGTATTAACAACCCGGAAACCCGTCGTTATGCCACCACGCTGGCGTATGTGAACGGGGCAGGGGCACTGCTGAGAACGTTCGATAAAGACAAAACTTATGCGATTGCGAAAATCAATCTGATGACGCCAGCTGAGTTTTCTGCCCATGTGCAGAAAAAACACCCGGCACCTCAGGCTCCACGTTATCTGTGGAAAGTGAACAATGCCTACCTCGCGATGCGGTAAGCATTGAGTTTTTCGCCAGCGGCTCAGGCTGCTGGCGGAAAGTTTTTAATAATCTCAATAATGCCGTTGATCACGAACTGAACGCCCATACACACCAGCAAAAATCCCATCAGACGCGAAATCGCTTCAATCCCGCTTTTCCCCACCAGTCGCATAATGGCACCCGAACTGCGCAGGGAAATCCATAAAATCAAACCGACCAAAAAGAAAATCATCACTGGCGCGACCGTAATGATCCAGCCGGGGAAATCAGACGTTCTGACCGTTGAGGCGCTGCTGATGATCATGGCAATGGTGCCCGGTCCCGCTGTGCTTGGCATGGCAAGAGGGACAAACGCAATGTTCGGTGAATCCTGTTTCTTCATTTCCGCCGTTTTGTTTTCGATCATGACTTTCTCTTCCACATGAGGCTGCGGGAAAAGCATTCTGAAACCGATAAACGTAACGATCAGACCGCCCGCGATGCGCAGGCCGGGAATGGAAATCCCGAACGTGTTCATCACCACCTGGCCGGCGTAGTAGGCCACCATCATGATGATGAAGACATACACAGAGGCCATCAGCGACTGATGGTTTCTTTCCTGTGTCGTCATATTCCCTGAAAGACCGAGCATCAGGGCTACGGTGGTCAGGGGATTTGCCAGCGGAAGCAGCACCACCAGACCTAATCCAAGTGCCTCAAATAATTGCCTGACTTCTGTCATATCCTTCCCTTTTTTTAAATGCTGCCCTGATTACCTTAACGTGTCCGGGGGGATTACACGAAAAATATCCGCGTTTAGCAACACAGGTTGCTGGAAATTCGCACTTTACGAATGGTAAACTCATCGCCTGTTTTCACGTCGCATCCCGGTACAATTCTCTGATGTATACAGGGTGTCTATATTTGGCAAGGTAAAGCTAAATAGCGTGAATAACTACGTGAATTTAAACTCAAATATTTTTCTAGATGTGCTCTGTCGTGTGGGGCACCACTGTAGATTAAGGAATTAGCATGCCTGTCATTACTCTTCCTGATGGAAGCCAGCGCGTTTTTGATCGCCCCGTTTCTCCTCTTGATGTTGCCCTTGATATCGGTCCTGGTCTGGCGAAAGCCTGTATCGCCGGACGTGTTAACGGCGAACTTGTTGATGCTACCGACCTCATTGAGGTGGATGCACAACTGGCGATCATCACCGCGAAAGACGAAGCCGGTCTTGAAATTTTGCGTCACTCCTGTGCGCACCTTTTGGGTCATGCCATTAAACAACTGTGGCCAGACACCAAAATGGCAATCGGCCCGGTTATCGATAATGGCTTCTATTACGACGTCGATTTAGATCGCACGCTGACTCAGGAAGATATCGAACTGCTTGAAAAGCGCATGCACGAACTGGCTGAAAAGAATTACGACGTCATTAAAAAGAAAGTCAGCTGGCAGGAAGCACGCGATACCTTTGCAAGCCGTGGCGAAGAATACAAAGTGGCGATTCTGGATGAAAACATCAGTCATGATGATCGTCCGGGTCTGTATCACCACGAAGAATACGTCGATATGTGCCGCGGTCCGCACGTACCGAACATGCGTTTCTGTCATCATTTCAAACTGCAGAAAACCTCCGGTGCTTACTGGCGTGGCAACAGCGACAACAAAATGCTGCAACGTATTTACGGCACTGCGTGGGCGGATAAAAAGCAGCTGAATGCTTACATCCAGCGTCTGGAAGAAGCCGGTAAACGTGACCACCGTAAAATCGGTAAGCAGCTTGACCTGTACCACATGCAGGAAGAAGCGCCGGGTATGGTGTTCTGGCATAACGACGGCTGGACTATCTTCCGTGAACTGGAAGCCTTTGTACGCATGAAACTGAAGTCTTATGACTATCAGGAAGTTAAAGGTCCGTTCATGATGGACCGCGTACTGTGGGAAAAAACAGGTCACTGGGAAAACTACAAAGAAGCGATGTTCACCACGTCTTCTGAGAACCGTGAATATTGCATCAAGCCAATGAACTGTCCGGGCCATGTTCAGATCTTCAATCAGGGTCTGAAATCCTACCGTGACCTGCCATTGCGTATGGCGGAGTTCGGCAGCTGCCACCGTAATGAGCCATCCGGCGCATTGCACGGCCTGATGCGTGTTCGCGGCTTCACACAGGACGATGCGCACATCTTCTGTACTGAAGAGCAGGTGCGTGATGAAGTAAACAGCTGTATCCGCATGGTGTACGACATGTACAGTACTTTTGGCTTTGAAAAGATCGTGGTGAAATTGTCCACCCGCCCTGAGAAGCGCATCGGTACTGACGAAATGTGGACGCGTGCTGAGGATGACCTGGCCGCTGCGCTGACTGAAAACGACATTCCGTTCGAATATCAGCCAGGTGAAGGGGCGTTCTACGGTCCAAAAATTGAATTTACCTTGCATGATTGTTTGGATCGTGCGTGGCAGTGTGGTACCGTGCAGCTCGACTTTTCATTACCGGGTCGTTTGAACGCCTCTTATATTGGCGAAAGCAACGACCGTCAGGTACCGGTAATGATTCACCGTGCTATCCTGGGTTCAATGGAGCGCTTCATCGGTATTCTGACTGAAGAATACGCGGGCTTCTTCCCAACCTGGATGGCTCCGGTTCAGGTAGTGATCATGAACATCACTGATGCACAAGCTACCTATGTCGAAGAATTAACTAAAAAACTGCAAGATGCAGGCATTCGCGTTAAAGCCGACTTGAGAAATGAGAAGATTGGCTTTAAAATTCGCGAACACACGCTACGCCGTGTTCCTTACATGTTAGTTTGTGGCGATAAAGAGGTCGAAGCAGGCAAAGTTGCTGTTCGTACCCGCCGCGGCAAAGACCTGGGAAGCATGGATGTTAGCGAAGTCGTTGACAAACTGCTGGCGGAAATCCGCAGCAGAAGTCTTCATCAACTGGAGGAATAAAGTATTAAAGGCGGAAAACGAGTTCAACCGGCGCGTCCTAATCGCATTAACAAAGAGATTCGCGCGCAAGAAGTTCGCCTCACAGGCGTCGATGGCGAGCAGATTGGTATTGTCAGTCTGAATGAAGCTCTTGAAAAAGCTGAGGAAGCGGGCGTCGATTTAGTAGAAATCAGTCCGAATGCCGAGCCGCCAGTTTGTCGAATCATGGATTACGGCAAATTCCTCTACGAGAAGAGCAAGTCGACCAAAGAGCAGAAGAAGAAACAAAAAGTTATTCAGGTTAAGGAAATCAAATTCCGACCTGGTACCGATGATGGCGACTATCAGGTCAAACTACGCAACCTGATTCGCTTTCTGGAAGATGGCGATAAAGCCAAAATCACCCTGCGTTTCCGTGGGCGTGAAATGGCGCACCAACAGATCGGTATGGAAGTGCTTAACCGCGTCCGTAAAGACCTGTGTGAAGATTCTGAACTGGCCGTTGTCGAATCCTTCCCTACGAAGATCGAAGGTCGTCAGATGATCATGGTGCTCGCACCTAAGAAGAAACAGTAAGGCTTCCAAGTAATCCTGCTACGCGGTGTTCGCACCGCGTATGCTGGATTCGCCTTTCTGATTCATGTTAATAACAATGCGAAGTGGAATTTAAAATGCCAAAGATCAAAACAGTACGCGGCGCCGCTAAACGCTTCAAAAAAACCGCCAACGGTGGTTTTAAGCGTAAGCACGCAAACCTGCGTCATATTCTGACCAAAAAAGCTACTAAGCGTAAACGTCACTTGCGTCCAAAAGGCCTGGTATCCAAGAACGATTTGGGTCTGGTCTCTGCATGTCTGCCGTACGCATAAATACACTTTTTCATTTAGAATATAAAACTCAGGAGAGCATATGGCTCGCGTAAAACGTGGTGTGATTGCACGTGCACGTCACAAGAAAATCTTAAAACAGGCGAAAGGTTACTACGGTGCCCGTTCTCGCGTATATCGTGTTGCATTCCAGGCTGTTATCAAAGCTGGTCAATACGCTTACCGTGACCGTCGTCAAAAGAAACGTCAGTTCCGTCAGCTGTGGATCGCGCGTATCAACGCAGCAGCTCGTCAGAACGACATGTCTTACAGCAAATTCATTAACGGCTTGAAAAAAGCTTCTATTGAAATTGACCGTAAGATCTTGGCTGACATCGCAGTCTTCGACAAAGTGGTATTTGCCGCTCTGGTTGAGAAAGCGAAAGCAGCACTGGCGTAAGTCAGGTGAAAGAGGGAGCTTGCTCCCTCTTTTATATTTTGTGTTTAAAAACATTCTGTTTCGTTGTTTAATACCACCGGTAGTTTCGTTTGAACGTCAGCACAAGATTTCCAACCGATAAGGTAACGCAAGCATGAATGCTGCTATTTTCCGTTTCTTTTTTTACTTTAGCGCCTGACTCAGGAAGGCTTTCGCGCGTAAGAGAAGAAACGAAAAGTAGCGCCTAAGCCTCCCTCGTGGAGGCTTTTTTGTATCTGTGCTTTATACACTAAGGTTCAGGGTCAAAATCGCGCCCCTGATTAATCACGGTTATTTTACATCGGGCCATATTGGCCAGAAGAAGAGGAAAGCAATGCCACATCTCGCAGAGCTGGTTGCCAATGCCAAGGCAGCCGTAGAGAGTGCTCAGGATATCGCCGCGCTGGATAACGTGCGTGTCGAATATCTGGGTAAGAAAGGCCACCTGACACTCCAGATGACAACCCTCCGTGAATTACCTGCGGAAGAACGCCCGGCTGCGGGCGCGGTCATCAATGAAGCGAAAGCGCAGGTTCAGGAAGCCCTGAACGCGCGTAAAAATACGCTGGAGTCCGCCGAGCTGAACGCCCGTCTGGCGGAGGAAACCATCGACGTTTCCCTGCCTGGTCGTCGCATCGAAAACGGTGGCCTGCACCCGGTGACCCGTACTATCGATCGCATTGAAACTTTCTTCGGTGAATTAGGCTTTACCGTGGAAACCGGCCCTGAAATCGAAGATGACTATCACAACTTTGATGCGCTGAACATTCCGGGTCACCATCCGGCACGAGCCGACCACGATACTTTCTGGTTTGACGCCAGGCGTTTGCTGCGTACACAAACTTCCGGCGTTCAGATCCGTACAATGAAAGATCAGCAGCCGCCGATCCGTATCATTGCGCCGGGTCGCGTTTATCGTAACGACTACGACCAGACGCACACCCCGATGTTCCATCAGATGGAAGGTCTGATCGTTGATAAAGACATCAGCTTCTCCAACCTGAAAGGCACACTGCACGATTTCCTGAACAACTTCTTTGAAGCTGATTTGCAGATCCGTTTCCGTCCTTCCTATTTCCCGTTCACTGAACCTTCCGCTGAAGTGGATGTGATGGGTAAAAATGGTAAATGGCTGGAAGTGCTGGGTTGCGGCATGGTGCATCCCAATGTACTGCGCAACGTCGGCATTGACCCGGAAGTTTATTCCGGTTTTGCCTTCGGCATGGGGATGGAGCGCCTGACCATGTTGCGCTATGGCGTGACAGACCTGCGTGCATTCTTCGAAAATGATCTGCGTTTCCTCAAACAGTTTAAGTAAGGCGGGAATATCACATGAAATTCAGTGAACTCTGGTTGCGTGAATGGGTAAACCCAGCCATCAGCAGCGAAGCATTATCAGACCAAATCACCATGGCCGGCCTTGAAGTTGATGGCGTGGATCCGGTTGCCGGCGCATTTACCGGCGTCGTTGTCGGTGAAGTTGTCGAATGTGGTCAGCACCCGAACGCAGACAAACTGCGTGTCACCAAAGTGAATGTGGGCGGCGATCGCCTGCTGGACATCGTGTGTGGCGCACCAAACTGCCGTCAGGGCCTGAAAGTGGCGGTTGCCACTGTGGGTGCTGTCTTGCCGGGTGATTTCAAAATCAAAGCCGCTAAGCTGCGTGGCGAGCCTTCAGAAGGCATGCTGTGCTCCTTCTCTGAGCTGGGTATTTCAGAAGATCACGACGGTATTATCGAATTACCGCTGGATGCACCCGTCGGTACGGATATCCGCGAATTCCTGAAACTGGATGACACCACCATTGAAATCAGTGTGACGCCAAACCGTGCTGATTGTCTGGGGATCCTCGGCGTGGCACGTGATGTTGCGGTGATTAATCAGTTGCCGCTGGTCGAGCCGGAAATCAATCCGGTGAAAGCCACCGTTGATGCCACAATCTCCATTGATGTGCAGGCGCCTCAGGCGTGTCCGCGTTATCTGGGCCGTGTTGTCAAAGGCATCAACGTTAAGGCGCCTACACCACTGTGGATGCGTGAAAAGCTGCGTCGTTGTGGCACCCGCTCTATTGATGCGGTGGTGGATATCACCAACTACGTGCTGCTCGAACTCGGTCAGCCAATGCATGCGTTCGACCTGAACCGCATCCAGGGTGGCATCGTTGTGCGTATGGCACAGCAGGGCGAACCGCTGACCCTGCTTGACGGCACGCAGGCGAAACTGAACGAAGATACGCTGGTTATCGCTGACCATGAAAAAGCACTGGCGATGGCCGGTATCTTTGGCGGCGAACATTCCGGTGTGAACGATGAAACGCAGGATGTTCTGCTGGAGTCTGCGTTCTTCGCGCCACTGTCCATTACTGGCCGCGCACGCCGTCAGGGGCTGCACACCGACGCCTCACATCGCTATGAGCGTGGTGTTGACCCGCAACTGCAATACAAGGCTATCGAGCGCGCTACCGCGCTGTTGCTGAGCATTTGTGGTGGTGAAGCCGGTCCGGTGATTGATGCATCTTCTGAAGAGCATCTGCCGAAAGCGGCGACCATCACGCTGCGTCGTGAAAAGCTGGATCGCCTGATCGGGCATCACGTTGAAGATGCACAGGTCACGGACATTCTGACCCGTCTGGGCTGCCAGGTTCAGCATCACGGCGATCACTGGGTGGCTGTGGCACCGAGCTGGCGTTTCGATATGCAAATCGAAGAAGATTTGGTGGAAGAAGTGGCCCGCGTTTACGGCTACAACAACATTCCTGATGTGCCGGTGAAAGCCAGTCTGGTGATGACTAAACACCGCGAAGCGAATCTGTCGCTGAAACGTGTGAAAAATCTGTTGGTTGACCGCGGTTTCCAGGAAGCGATTACCTACAGTTTTGTCGATCCAAAAGTGCAGGCTCTGCTGCATCCTGGCGAAGAAGCGCTGATTCTGCCTAGCCCGATCTCGGTAGAAATGTCCGCCATGCGTCTTTCCCTGTGGTCAGGTCTGCTGACTGCGGTGGTAAATAACCAGAATCGTCAGCAAAGTCGCGTGCGTTTATTTGAAAGCGGCCTGCGCTTTGTCCCTGATACACAAGCCGATTTGGGTATCCGTCAGGACGTCATGCTGTCTGGTGTGATCTCCGGCACGAAAAATGAAGAGCATTGGGATCTGGCGCGTCAGGCAGTTGACTACTACGATTTGAAAGGTGATCTTGAGGCTATTCTTGAGCTTACCGGCAAAATGAACGATGTACAGTTCAAGGTGGAAGCGAATCCTGCGTTGCACCCTGGGCAGAGCGCAGCGATTTATTTACGCGGCGAACGTATTGGTTTCATTGGTGTAGTCCACCCTGAGCTGGAACCTAAACTCGATCTTAATGGTCGTACTGTGGTCTTCGAACTGTTATGGAATAAGGTTGCAGACCGCGTACTGCCTGATGCGAAAGAGATTTCTCGCTTCCCGGCGAACCGTCGTGACATCGCTGTTGTAGTCGCCGAAAACGTGCCCGCAGACGATATTTTGGCAGAGTGCAAGAAAGTTGGCGCAAATCAGGTAGTTGGCGTAAACTTGTTTGATGTGTACCGTGGCAAGGGCGTAGCTGAGGGTTACAAGAGCCTGGCTATCAGTCTGGTGTTGCAGGATACCGGCCGTACACTGGAAGAAGAGGAGATCGCCGCTACCGTTGCAAAATGTGTAGAGGCTCTAAAACAGCGATTCCAAGCATCCTTGAGGGATTGAACCTATGGCGCTTACTAAAGCTGAAATGTCAGAACACCTGTTTGAGAAGCTCGGGCTGAGCAAACGGGATGCCAAAGACCTTGTTGAAATATTTTTCGAAGAAGTTCGTCGTGCTTTGGAAAATGGTGAGCAAGTTAAACTGTCTGGCTTTGGCAACTTTGATCTGCGTGACAAAAACCAACGTCCGGGACGTAACCCGAAAACCGGCGAAGATATTCCGATCACGGCGCGTCGTGTGGTGACTTTCCGTCCGGGACAGAAATTGAAAAGTCGTGTAGAGAATGCCACGCCGAAAGAATAAGTGAAAACATCAAAAAGGCCGCGAGAGCGGCCTTTTTTTTCGCCTGCGATTTACGCCGCATTCCCCCGGTTATTTTGTGAGCACCTTCACAACTTTCCGGCCTGTCATTTTACGGATTTAAGTAATCAGCACAGGAAGTGAAAAGATAGTGTTAAGAGGGTGGGCGGTTCAGGATTAGTCTGATAGATTAAATTTCAAGGCAGGAAGAGCAGTGTGCTTTATTCTTTCTTCACAAGCCTGATAATAAAAAAGGGGCCGAAGCCCCTGAAGTTAATGACTCATATTGTTCAGTGAATAATGCGCGCACATTAATTACTGAAGCAAGGGTTCCGCAGAAATAACCGGGAACCCGAAGAGTATACTTTTTAGAATGTGATTAATGGTTATAGAACATACGAGGTCCGCCCGGACCACCACCACCGTGGCCACCACCGCCGTGACCGCCGCCACCACCAGGGCCCCAGAACGGAGGGAATAAACAGCCGCTGAGGCTGACGACGACCAGAGCCACGCTAAACAGAGCTAAAATACGACGCATAAAGTACATCCTTTGTTTGAATAAACAGGGCGAGTATAAATAGAATGCAGCCAGGTTGTTGTCAGGCTTGCGTTAAGATTTGTTAGCGTCGTAATAAGAATTGAATAGATAATAATCTTCATCCTGTTGATGTATTTCAATCAGGATATGTTTGTATTGTTATTGTAAGGTCTCGGCAAGTTAACTGAAAATCCGCTCCTGTCTTATATTCTCTCCTCTTACCGCCTGATATAAAAAACACGTCATAAAAAATAAAGAAGGCGTGACTATCGTGAAAAAATCTCTCTTATTGCTTTGTTGTGCACTGGCGTTGCCTGTGATCGCGCAGGCAAATGTTTCTATTGACCTCAATGTACCTGGCGTATCACTTCACCTCGGGGATCAGGATCAGCGCGGTTACTACTGGGATGGTTATGACTGGCGTCCGCCGCAGTGGTGGCATGATCATCAGGGCCATCATTATGGTGAACGTAATGAGCATGGCATGTACTGGCATGGTAACCGCTGGGATGCCAAACCGCCGCAGCGCAGCCACGGTAATCCGGGGCACAACACGCCGCGTCCTCCGCAGCAGCCTCATAATCAGGGGCGTCCGAACGGCAATGACCATCATGATAACAACGGTCATCAGGGCGGCGGCAAGGATCAGCAGGGCGGTCATAACGATCATCAGGGTAACGGACAACCGATCCCGCCAAATGGTCATCAGGGCCACTGATCTTCCCTGTCAGGGGCAGTCAGTCCGAAGCCGGTGCTCAGTCACCGGCTTTTTTATTTCTCATTTGCCCATAATCCGGTTCAGCGCTAGAGCTAACTGCCTAATATCGGTAGGATAGTCAATTCCCGTCCGCCTCAGGAAACTGCACGTCATGCCTATCCCGCAGACTTTTTCTGCCCTTGAACATCAACAGAAATGTCGTGACCGTCGCTGGTTATACGGGCTGAGTCTGCTGCTTTTGCTGACCGGCGTGCTCAGCCTCTGTGCGGGCGAACGCTGGCTTTGGCCGGATCACTGGCTGAGCAGCGAGGCGCGTCTTTTTGTCTGGCAATTGCGTTTCCCCCGTGCCATCGCCGTGATCCTGGTCGGCGCGAGTCTGGCGGTCGCCGGAACCGTGATGCAGTCATTATTTGAAAATCCGCTGGCAGAGCCGGGGCTGCTCGGTGTGGCGAACGGTGCCGGTGTTGCGCTGGTAGGTTGCGTGATGCTCGGGCAGGGTATGTTACCCGTCTGGATCATCAGTCTGGCCGCCGTGGCCGGTGCGCTGGTTGTGACATTCTTCCTGTTGTATATCGCCCGAAAACGCCTGCTGACGAATGCGCGGATGCTGCTGGTCGGGGTGGCGATTGGCATTGTGTGCAGTGCATTAATGACCTGGGCCATTTATTTCAGCAGCAATCTCGATTTACGCCAGCTGATGTACTGGATGATGGGAGGATTTGGCGGGGTCGACTGGAGCCAGATCTGGCTGGGATTAATGCTGCTGCCGGTGTTGATGTGGCTGGTGTGGCAGGGCAACACGCTGAATTTGCTCTCGCTGGGGACACAACAGGCGCGCCAGTTGGGGATATCGCTGAACGCCTGGCGCTATATTCTGGTGCTGGCTGTCGGCTGGATGGTCGGGCTGAGTGTCGCGCTGGCGGGGGTGATTGGCTTTATCGGTCTGGTGATCCCCCATATTCTCAGGCTGTGCGGTATTACCGATCAGCGCCGCTTACTGCCTGCCAGCGCACTGGGCGGGGCGTCGGTGCTGTTGCTGGCGGATGTGCTGGCGCGCATTGGCTTATATGCCGCTGAGTTGCCGATTGGCGTGGTCACGGCCACGCTCGGCGCACCGGTATTCATCTGGTTATTAATCAGAACCGGACAAATCCGCTGATCCTTTGCAGCGTGTCGTCTATGCTGTTCCCTGAAACCCCCTTTACCTAACCTACACCTGTCAGGATAAACACGATGAGCAATGACATTTTTGATATCTCCCTGAAAACGATCGATGGCGAAACGACCACGCTGGGCGCTTACAAAGGTTCGGTATTGCTGGTGGTCAACGTGGCTTCGCAATGTGGCCTGACCAAGCAATACGAAGGTCTGGAAAATATTTATCAGGCGTGGCATGACCGTGGCTTCGAAGTGCTGGGCTTCCCGTGCAATGAATTTGCCGGGCAGGAGCCGGGTACGGAAGAGGAAATCAAAACCTTCTGCACCGCCAATTTTGGCGTGAAATTCCCGATGTTCAGTAAAATTAACGTCAATGGTGAACAGCGTCATCCGCTGTACTCGGCACTGATTGCCGCCTGTCCGACAGCGGTAAAACCGGAAGACAGCGCCTTCTATGAGCGTCTTGCCAGCAAAGGTCGCCAGCCATTGAAACCGGATGACATCTTGTGGAACTTTGAAAAATTCCTGATTGGTCGTGACGGCACCGTGGTTCAGCGTTTTGCGCCGGATATGGCACCGGAAGATCCGATCCTGATGGAAACCATCAAAGCCGCTCTGGCGAAATGATTTACGCGTGAGAACACAGATGCTGGAATGTCGCGATATCACCGTTGAAGGCCGTCTGCGGGCCTTCACCACACAGATTGCGCCGGGCAAACGGATCCATATCATCGGGCCGAACGGTGCCGGAAAAAGCACCTTGCTGGCGAGGCTGGCGGGTATGTCCGGCGGTGGCGGTGAAGTGTTGCTCGACGGGCAGCCGCTGGCGGAGATTTCCGGTCCGCGGCTGGCCCGTCTTCGCGCCTGGTTATGCCAGCAACTGACACCGGCATCGCTGATGCCGGTATTCCAGTATCTTTCTCTTCACCAGCCACAACAAGCCGATCCCGCCGCACTGGAAAAGACCATCGCGCGGTTATGCAGTGCATTGCAGCTAAGTGACAAACTGGCGCGGCCGGTCACCCATCTGTCAGGAGGAGAATGGCAACGTGTCAGGCTGGCGGCGGTATTGTTGCAGGTCTGGCCGCAGGTGAATCCTGACAGCCAGATATTGTTTCTGGATGAGCCGATGAACAGCCTGGATGTGGCGCAGCAGCAGGCGCTGGATCAGTTGCTGACGGAATTCTGTGCAAGCGGACGTTCGGTGGTGATAAGCGATCACGATCTCAATCACACCCTGCATTACGCGCATCAGGTGTGGTTAATGTCTTCCGGATCGGTCATTGCGGCGGGGGAATGTACTGCGGTGATGCAGGCGGAGATACTTTCCGGCGTCTATAACGTAGCATTTCAGATACACCAGATGGCTGGGCGGCAGTGGATAATGGCGACAGAAACACCGGTCAGCGTTTAATGTGTAGCGCTGTCATTATATAAATATTGCGTCTTCTTACCCTCAGGGACTTTACGTTGTTCGAAAAAAGAACAGTGTTTTCACTTTTTAAATAAAGTTCATTTTTGAAATAATCAGGGGGATAATTTATCTCTCTGTTTTTACGGCTTTTTAATCTCTCCTTTTATTTATTTCCCCTTGATTTACTTTCTATTTAACTTCGCAATACTGGCAAATCCTTAAGGTTAAATTAAGCTTAAACCGACATCCTAAGAGTCATAAATTCAGGGCGGCGTTTACTTACGGTTAAATAAATGCGGTCTACAGTCGGTATGAGTTAATTACCTTTTCGGGATAGCGTAATGGAAAACTTTTTGCCTTTCTCTCGTCCTTCCATGGGCGAAGAAGAGATTGCGGCTGTTGGGCAGGTTTTACGTTCTGGCTGGATAACCACCGGGCCGCAAACACATCAGCTTGAACAGGATTTTTCTGCCGCTTTCGGTTGTAAACATGCCATTGCTGTCAGTTCCGCGACCGGCGGGATGCACGTGACATTAATGGCGCTGGGCATCGGTCCCGGCGATGAAGTCATTACTCCTTCCCAGACCTGGGTTTCGACCCTGAATATGATTGTTTTGCTCGGTGCAGAACCGGTCATGATCGATGTTGATCCGGACACCCTGATGGTCAGCGCCGACGCCATCGCTGCGGCGATCACCCCAAAAACCAAAGCCATTATTCCTGTCCATTACGCCGGTGCGCCGCTGGATCTTGACCCGATCTATGCCGTGGCCAACCAGCATGGTATCCCGGTCATTGAAGATGCCGCGCACGCGGCGGGCACAAAATACCGTGACCGCTGGATTGGCGCGCAGGGCACCGCGATTTTCTCCTTCCACGCCATCAAAAACATGACGTGTGCCGAAGGCGGTCTGATCGCCACCGACGACGATGCGCTGGCCGCTAAAGTCCGCGCCCTGAAATTCCACGGTCTGGCCGTTGATGCGTTTGATCGCCAGGTGCTGGGGCGTAAGCCGCAGGCGGAAGTGGTCGCGCCGGGGTTTAAATACAACCTGTCGGATATCCATGCCGCCATCGCCGTTGTGCAACTGAAACGTCTGGCACAAATGAATGCCCGCCGTGCAGAACTGGCGCAACGCTATCTGGATAAATTACAGGGTTCGCCTTATCTGCCGATGCATGTGCCGGCTTATCCGCATCTTCATGCGTGGCACTTATTCATGATCCGTGTCGACGAACAACGTTGCGGCATCAGCCGTGATGACCTGATGGAACGCCTGAAAGAGCAGGGGATCGGAACCGGATTGCATTTCCGCGCAGCTCACACCCAAAAATATTACCGCGAACGTTATCCGCATCTGAATCTGCCAGCCAGCGAATGGAACTCGGCACGTCTGTGCAGTTTGCCTTTGTTCCCTGATATGCAGGACAGCGATGTGGACCGTGTTGTCGCGGCTCTCTTTTCCCTTCTGGAGGCGCAGTAGTGGCGCATTATGAACCCATTCGTAAAGTCTCGGTGGTCATCCCGGTCTACAACGAAGAAGAAAGCCTGCCTGCGCTTCTCTCGCGCACTCAGGCCGCATGTAAAGAATTAACCCAGCAATACGAAATCATCCTGGTGGATGACGGCAGTGCGGACAGCTCAGGCGACATGCTTTCCGCTGCGGCAGAACAACCAGACAGTCACATTATCGCCGTGCTGCTTAACCGTAACTACGGACAGCATTCCGCCATCATGGCCGGTTTCAGCCATGTGACGGGCGATCTGGTCATTACGCTTGATGCTGATTTGCAAAACCCGCCGGAAGAAATTCCGCGTCTGGTGGCAAAAGCCGATGAAGGTTATGACGTGGTGGGCACGGTGCGCGCCAACCGCCGTGATTCCTGGTTCCGTAAAACCGCATCCAAAATGATCAACATGATGATCCAGCGTGCCACCGGAAAATCGATGGGAGATTACGGCTGCATGTTGCGTGCATACCGCCGCCACATTATTGAAGCCATGCTGCATTGCCATGAGCGAAGCACTTTTATCCCGATCCTCGCCAACACCTTTGCGCGTAAGACGGTGGAAATCCCGGTTCAGCATTCCGAACGTGAATTTGGCGATTCCAAATACAGTCTGATGAAACTGATTAACCTGATGTATGACCTGATCACCTGTCTGACGACCACGCCGCTCAGAATGCTCAGTGTGGTGGGCAGCGTGATTGCGCTCTTCGGTTTCCTGCTGGCCGTGTTCCTGATTTTAATGCGCCTTATCAATGGCCCGGAATGGGCGGCGGAAGGCGTGTTCACGCTGTTTGCGGTGTTATTTATGTTTATTGGTGCGCAGTTTGTCGGCATGGGATTACTCGGTGAATACATCGGGCGGATCTATAACGATGTGCGCGCACGTCCCCGTTATTTCGTTCAAAAAGTCGTCGGCGTTCGTTCCGAAGAAAACAGTCAGGAAAAAGAGTGATGAAAGCGATTGTATTTGCCTACCATGATATCGGTTGCGTTGGTTTACAGGCTCTTGTTGATGCCGGTTACGACGTGCAGGCGGTGTTTACTCACACGGATGCCCCGAATGAAAACCAGTTCTTTTCTTCTGTTGCCCGTCAGGGGGCTGAATTAAATCTGCCGGTTTATGCGCCGGAAGATGTGAATCATCCGCTGTGGATCGATCGCATCCGCGCTTTACAGCCTGATGTTATTTTCTCGTTCTATTACCGCAACATGCTGAGCGAAGAGATTTTATCTCTTGCCCCGCAGGGCGGGTTTAATTTGCATGGTTCATTACTGCCACGCTACCGTGGCCGCGCACCGGTGAACTGGGCTCTGCTCAGGGGGGAAACCGAGACCGGTGTGACGCTGCATAAAATGGTGAAACGCCCTGATGCGGGCGATATCGTCGGCCAGCGTAAAGTGACCATTGCGCCAGATGACACGGCCCTGACATTGCATGCCAAAGTGCGTGACGCGGCAAAAGCGTTACTGACTGATGTGCTGCCGGAGATGAAAGCGGGTGCGTTCACGCTGATGCCACAAGATGAAACACAGGCCACTTACTTTGGCCGTCGCACGGCCGCCGACGGTGAAATTCACTGGCACAAACCGGCCACTGACATTAACAACCTGATCCGCGCCGTCACCGAACCTTATCCGGGCGCGTTCTCTTTCCTCGGTCAGCGCAAACTGACGGTCTGGCGCGCGCGTCCGCTGGCAACTCAGCATGACAAACAACCGGGGACCGTGCTTTCTTCCGATCCGCTGACTATCGCCTGTGGCGAAGGCGCACTGGAAATTCTGGCCGGGCAGAGTGAAAACGGCCTGTACGTGCAGGGTTCCCGTCTGGCGCTGGAACTGGGCATCATGCCGGATATGCGGGTGGCGACATTGCCTACTGCGGTGATGAAACGCCGTACCCGCGTACTGATCCTCGGTGTTAACGGGTTTATCGGTAACCACCTGAGTGAACGCCTGCTGCGCGAAGATCGTTATGAAATTTACGGTCTGGACATCAGCTCTGACGCCGTCAGCCGCTTTATGGATAATCCGCACTTCCACTTTGTTGAAGGCGATATCAGCATCCATTCCGAGTGGATCGAATACCACATTAAAAAATGTGACGTCGTGCTGCCGCTGGTAGCCATCGCCACGCCAATCGAATACACCCGAAATCCGCTGCGTGTGTTCGAACTGGATTTCGAAGAAAACCTGAAAATCGTCCGCGATTGCGTGAAATACAAAAAACGCATCATCTTCCCGTCAACGTCTGAAGTTTACGGCATGTGTGATGACAAGGAATTCGACGAAGATCATTCCCGTCTTATCGTCGGCCCGATCAACAAACAGCGCTGGATTTACTCCGTATCCAAGCAACTGCTGGACCGGGTGATCTGGGCATACGGCGCGAAAGAAGGGCTGAAATTTACCCTGTTCCGTCCGTTCAACTGGATGGGACCCCGTCTGGATAACCTGGATGCGGCGCGTATCGGCAGTTCCCGCGCGATCACCCAGCTGATCCTGAATCTGGTCGAAGGTTCACCGATCAAGCTGGTGGATGGTGGCGAACAGAAGCGTTGTTTCACCGATATCAACGACGGTATCGAAGCGCTGTTCCGCATTATTGAAAACCGCGACAACCTGTGTGACGGCCAGATCATCAACATCGGTAACCCGACCAATGAAGCGAGCATCCGTGAACTGGCCGAAATGCTGCTGAGCAGCTTCGAGGCGCACCCGCTGCGCGCGCAGTTCCCGCCGTTTGCCGGTTTCAATCTGGTGGAAAGCAGCACGTACTACGGTAAAGGTTATCAGGATGTAGAACACCGTACGCCGAGCATCAAAAATGCCCGCCGGTTGCTGGACTGGAAACCTGAAATCGGCATGGAGAAAACCGTCGCCGAAACGCTGGATTTCTTCCTGCGCTCTGTCAATCCTGATGCTGACAAAGCCTGAAACGGTGCCGGTCATGAAGAACGTGGGTCTGCGTATTGATGTGGATACCTGGAGCGGCACCCGGGAGGGTGTCCCTCAGCTTCTGCACACCCTTGCAAAACATAACATTACCGCCAGTTTCTTCTTCAGCGTAGGGCCGGATAACATGGGGCGCCATTTGTGGCGCCTGCTTAAACCGCGCTTTCTGTGGAAAATGCTGCGCTCTAATGCCGCGTCCCTCTATGGCTGGGATATCCTGCTGGCCGGTACGGCGTGGCCGGGCAAGCTTATCGCCAAAGATCTCGGTTATCTGATGAAAGAAACCACCAAACGCGGTCATGAAGTCGGGCTGCATGCGTGGGATCATCAGGGCTGGCAGGCGAAAGTTGGGAAGTGGTCCGATAAACAACTGGAAGAACAGATCCGGCTGGGGCTGGAGGCGCTGGAAAAAAGCCTCGGGCACGATGTCGAATGTTCAGCCGTCGCGGGCTGGCGCGCCGACGAGCGGGTGGTGGAAGTGAAAGAGCGTTTCCATTTCTACTACAACAGTGATTGTCGTGGTACGCACCCGTTCCTGCCGGTGCTGGAAAACGGCACGCCGGGCACGGTGCAAATTCCCGTGACATTGCCCACGTATGATGAAGTGGCGGGCGGGGAGATCACGGCAGATAACTTCAACGATTTTATTCTCGATGCAATAGAGAACGATCACGGCGTGCCGGTGTATACCATCCATGCCGAAGTGGAAGGCATGTCGCTGGCAACACAATTTGACGACTTACTCACCCGCGCGCAGGCGCAGGGGATCCGGTTTTGTACGCTGGGCGAGTTGCTGCCGCAAGATCTCAGTACGTTGCCAACAGGCAAAGTGGTTCGCGCCAGTTTCCCGGGCCGGGAAGGTTGGCTGGGCTGTCAGCAAGAAGGTTTTTCCTGATGTCAAAAACGATTAAAGGCGTATGGAGCACCCTGATTCTGGTGTTCTTTGCGCTGGTTTATCTTGTCCCTCTGAATACCCGCCTGTTATGGCAGCCCGATGAAACCCGTTATGCCGAGATCAGCCGCGAAATGCTTCAGCGCGGCGACTGGGTTGTGCCGCATCTGCTCGGGTTACGTTATTTCGAAAAACCGGTCGCCGGTTACTGGTTTAACAACTTCAGCCAGATGATTTTTGGTGACAGTAACTTTGCCGTGCGTTTTGGCTCGGTCTTCAGCACCGCGCTTAGCGCACTGCTGGTGTTCTGGCTGGCGCATCTGATGTGGCGTAATCGTCAGACCGCATGCACTGCAGTGCTGATTTATCTCTCCTGCACGCTGGTGTTCAGCATCGGTACTTACAGTGTGCTGGATCCGATGATTACGCTATGGATGACCGTTGCGATGGTCGCCAGCTATTTCTGTCTGCGGGTCTCGCGGACACCACAAAAAGCCGCGAGCTGGATCGCACTGGGGCTGGCCTGTGGTATGGGCTTTATGACCAAAGGTTTTCTGGCGCTGGCATTGCCGGTGATCGCTGTCCTGCCCATTATCTGGCGTGAAAAGCGTTTCAAAACCCTGTTTGGCTGGGGGCCGCTGGCGGTGCTCAGCGCCGTGATCCTCAGCCTGCCGTGGGTGCTGGCGATCGCCCGCCGCGAGCCGGATTACTGGAATTACTTCTTCTGGGTCGAACATATTCAGCGTTTTGCTGAAGCCGATGCCCAGCATAAAGCGCCGTTCTGGTATTACCTGCCGGTACTGATCCTCGGTGCGTTACCCTGGGTGGGGTTGTTACCCGGCGCGCTGCGTGCTGGCTGGACCAAACGGGTGATGCGTCCGGAACTGTTCTTCCTGTTGAGCTGGGCGGTGATGCCGCTGATTTTCTTCAGTATCGCCAAAGGCAAATTGCCGACCTATATCCTGCCGTGCTTTGCGCCGCTGGCTCTGCTGATGGCTGACCATCTGGAACAGATCCGTCAGTCCGGCAAACTGCGGGCGCTGAAAGCTAACGGCATCATCAATATTGTGTTTGGTGTGCTGATGGCGGTGGCGGTTCTGGTGATATCCGGTATTTTACCGGTTCACGTTAAGCCGGTGTTTGGCCGCCCGGAGCTGCCACGGGCGCTGATTGGCATCCTGTGTTTTGCCGTCTGGGCGCTGGCCGGTGCGATGTCGCTGACCGATCAGAAAAAACGCTGGTATTGGGCGGCGGCCTGTCCGGTGGTGCTGGCGCTGCTGATCGGGCAGGCCATTCCGCAGAAAGTGATGGATTCCAAACAGCCGCAGGTGTTTTTAGACAATAACATCGGATTGCTGCACGACAGCCGCTATATCCTCGCTGACAATGTCGGGGTGGCGACCGGGCTGGCGTGGATGCTCAAACGCAGTGATATCATGATGTTTGACGAAAGGGGCGAGCTGCAATACGGTCTGAGTTATCCTGATGCACAGGCTAATTTCGTCGATGCCGCCGGATTCCCGGCATGGTTACAAAAGGCACGACAGCAGGGGAATATCTCCGTGATCATGAAACTCGATAAAAATGCCGTCTCCATCGGAAAACTGCCTCCGGCAGATGCGACAGTAAAAATGGATCGTATGGCTCTGCTGTTCTACAAAAAACTGCCATGACCGGATTTCTTCTGGTTCTCGCCGTCAGCGTCATCACCTGTGCCGGTCAGCTTTGTCAGAAGCAGGCCGCGCAGGTGGCGGGGCACGGCATGGCAGCCATTTTACGCTGGCTCGGGCTGGCGGTGCTGCTGCTGGGCATCGGTATGCTGTTATGGCTGCGGGTCTTGCAGTTGCTGCCCCTGAGTCTGGCCTATCCGATGCTCAGCCTTAACTTTGTCCTGATTACGTTGTGCGCCCGCTGGTTTTTCCATGAAGTGGTTGACGGACGGCACTGGTGTGGCGTCGCACTGATTATGTCGGGGATTGCGCTGATGAGTGTCAGCTTATGAAGGGCTATCTGTGGGGCGCGGGCAGTGTGTTACTGGTCACCGCAGCCCAGTTACTGATGAAATGGGGCATGGTGCAGATCCCGTCAGATGCACTGTCGCTGTGGCATGTTTCTTTTATTCTTAATCACTTAACCCCTCTGATCGCCGTGTTTCTCGGGCTGTGTGGTTATGTCTTATCGATGGGATGCTGGTTCTTTGCCTTACGCTATTTACCGCTTAACCGCGCGTATACGCTGCTCAGCCTGAGCTATGCGCTGGTGTACATCGCTGCCGTCACACTGCCGTGGTTCAATGAAAGCATCAGCTTAACCAAAACCCTGGGCGGTCTGCTTATCCTGTCCGGCGTCTGGCTGATCCACAGTAAACCGGTAAAAAAATCACACTGAATCGTTTTTGAGATGATAAAAAACATCATTAAATATTGGATGACGGATAAAATAGCGCTAAATTCTATTAGTTCTTAGATAACGGCGACTTATCCGGCCCGCGCAACCCTTCGCGTTCTGGTCATGCCGTGACGCTATTCGAGAAGGAATGCACTATGCGCTGGTCGTCCGTATCCATGTATTCCCTGCTGGCTGTTGCCGCGTTAATTCTTAACGGTTGCAGCAGCCACGCCCCGCCGCCAAGTGGCCGGTTTGCCGATTCGATTACCGTGGTTGCCGAGCTTAACGATCAGCTCAGCCAGTGGCACGGTGCGCCTTATCGCTACGGTGGATTGCAGCCGAGCGGCGTCGACTGTTCAGGCTTTGTCTTCCGCACTTACCGCGACCGTTTTGGCGTCGTGCTGCCCAGAACCACGGCTGACCAGACTAAAATCGGCACCAAAGTGTCCCGCGATGAACTGTTGCCCGGAGACTTAGTGTTCTTCAAAACCGGCAGTGGCGAAAATGGCCTGCACGTAGGCATCTATGACACCGCCGATCAGTTTATTCATGCCTCCACCAGCCAGGGCGTAACGCGGTCCTCACTGGACAACGTTTACTGGCGCAAAGTGTACTGGCAGGCGCGCCGCATCTGACGCGGCGTTAAATCGCATTCCCCCTGATTTCACTGCGTATTTCATCCTGATTTTTGCTGTTATTATCCGGACAGACTCTTTCAGGATGAATATGCGATGAAACCTCTCAGACTATTACTTTCCGACTCTTATGATCCCTGGTTCAATCTGGCGGTGGAAGACTGCATCTTTCGCGAGATGACCACGCAGCGGGTGTTATTCCTCTGGCGTAATGCTGAAACGGTGGTGATCGGGCAGGCGCAAAACCCGTGGAAAGAATGCAACACCCGCCGGATGGAAGAAGACGGCATCCGGCTGGCGCGCCGCAGCAGCGGCGGCGGGGCGGTTTTCCACGATCTGGGCAATACCTGCTTTACATTTATGGCAGGCAAGCCGGAATACGATAAAAGCGTCTCCACCGGCATTATCCTGAACGCATTAAACTCGCTCGGTATTCAGGCCAGCGCCTCAGGCCGCAACGATCTGGTGGTACAGACTGCGGAAGGTGAGCGGAAAATCTCCGGCTCGGCGTACCGTGAAACGGCTGACCGGGGATTTCATCATGGCACGCTGCTGCTCAATGCCGATCTCAGCCGTCTGGCAAATTATCTCAATCCCGATGTGAAAAAATTACAGGCGAAAGGCATTACCTCGGTGCGCTCACGGGTGGCCAATCTCAGCGAATTTGTCCCGGAGATCAACCACGAGCAAATTTGCGAAGCCGTCACCTCGGCTTTCTTTGACTGGTACGGTGCGCGCGTTGAACCAGAAATCATCTCACCGGATGTTTACCCGGACATTCCCGGATTCCCTGAGCGGTTTGCCAAACAAAGTAGCTGGGAATGGAATTTCGGTAAGGCACCGGCTTTCAGTCATCTGCTGAATGAGCGGTTTGTCTGGGGCGGTGTGGATATTCACTTTGATGTGGAGAAAGGCAATATCAGCCGCGCACAGATTTTCACTGACAGCCTGAATCCGGCACCGTTGCTGGCCCTGGCCGATGCGCTGGCGGGAACGCGCTACCATGCGCAGGATGTGGCTCTGACCTGCCAGAACGTCATGGCGCAGTACCCGTCGATGCGGGCAGAACTCGCCGAACTGCAAAACTGGCTGGTGCGTTGTGTGCAGTAGTGGTCCCGTGCAGACATAACGCAAATAAACTTCGATTTATTATCGTGTTAGAAAAATAACCCATTAGTCCGAAAAAGCCACATTGTACGCAGTGTGGCTTGCGCAATATTTCATAAGCCACTATAACCATTAGCTAAAATATTCAGTGACATGCTTTATTGTGCGTTAGCACAAATTCTGAGCGGAATTCTTGTTGAAATAAGTCTGACAGCGTTCACCGTGCAAGTTGCGCGTTTTCATGGCTGACGATAAGATTAGTCTGAAACCCCTGTATCTGCTGACATAACCCTCAAAAAGAAGGTGTTAAGGGGAAACGCACAATTAAAAACATTTGATTTCGCAGCCGTTCGCGTGGTCTGTGCAGCACATTTACAACCGGACAAGCTCTTTCTTGATATCAATTTCTCTAACGTTTCGGTTATGCCTCGGGGCTCCGGCATCATGATGATCTGATTGATAGTCAAAAAAGTTATTAATCAATACGCAGTGCCGTTGACGTTTTGGACAAAAATGAAAATACAATTCGATACGGCCTTTAACAGCAGCTACCTGTGCCAGCCGATCTACTCGGTCGGGGGGAAATTACTGGCGGTTGAACTCATTTGCCGCTTCTCCAGCACAGACAGTAAGTTAGTCATGCCCACGGAACTGGTGCTCAACTTGTTGACCCGCCAGCAATTACTGCGCTTTCTCACTGAGCAACAGTGTTGGGCGGATGAGCATGCTCAATGGTTTAACGATAATCAGGTCATATTGAATATCGCCGTTGAGGAAAAACAGGTGGCGTTGTTGCTGGAAGATGACGGGCTTCGCAATGCTCTTAAGGCTCATACCTTCATTCATCTTAATCTGAGTGAATCTTTTCCACGTCTTGCTGAAGGCAGAAATAACCCACAACTTATCGCCCTGAAGCAGCATTTCCCTTTATGGCTGGACAATTTTGGTTCAGGCAATATCACCATGGCACCGATTTTTGATCATCTGTTCCAGTGGGTGAAGCTGGATAAAAACCTGTTCTGGCAGCTTTGCGAAGGTGAAAATTTTACTATCGTAATGCCGTCTCTGATCCGAAACGTTAACCGGTTTTGCCGCAACGTGGTGGTCGACGGACTGGATAATCAGGACTATTTTGAGGCGCTGCGCAGAACCGAGGTTCAGGGCTTAAAAGGTCTGCTGTGGCCGGGCGTAGAGCCTGCCGAACTGGACCGCCTGCTGGTACGGCCTGCCCAATTTCATTAATTGCCATCACCCGCATACAGAACGACATCCCGGTCAGCGTCTGCTGCACCGGGATTTTTTGCCTCTGCATTCGCTAATCTCCCTGCGGTTAGTCCGTGTTAATCGCGGCATTGCAGTCCTACACTATTAAAAAGGGGGATTTATGCCGCAATTTGAACATCATTATGCTGACCAGTTGCCGGGTTTTTACACGGCGCTGCAACCGACGCCACTCAAAGGCGCCCGGCTGCTTTATCACAGTGAACCGCTGGCGCGGGAACTGGGACTGGAAGACGCGCTTTTCGATACCGCGCACCGTGGATACTGGTGCGGTGAAACATTATTCCCCGGCATGCTGCCTCTGGCGCAGGTTTACAGCGGGCATCAGTTCGGGCAATGGGCCGGACAACTCGGTGACGGGCGCGGCATTTTACTGGGTGAGCAGGTTTTGCCTTCCGGAAAGCGTCTGGACTGGCATCTGAAAGGTGCGGGGCTGACTCCCTATTCGCGGATGGGCGACGGGCGTGCTGTTTTACGCTCGGTGGTGCGTGAATTTCTGGCTTCCGAAGCTTTGCATCACCTGTCGATACCGACCACCCGCGCACTGACGATCGCCACCAGCGACCAGCCGGTCTTCCGCGAGCAACCGGAGCGCGGCGCGATGCTGATCCGTGTGGCGGAAAGTCACGTCCGTTTCGGCCATTTTGAACATTTTTATTACCGTAAACAGCCGGATCAGGTGAAGCAGCTGGCCGATTATGTCATTGCGCATCACTGGCCGCAGTTACTGGAAAGTGAAGCGGCAGAGGCTTCGCGTTATCAGCAATGGTTTACGGATGTCGTTGAACGAACCGCCAGGCTGATTGCGCAATGGCAGAGTGTCGGGTTTGCTCATGGTGTGATGAACACCGATAACATGTCGATTCTCGGGCTGACCATTGATTACGGCCCTTACGGATTCCTCGATGATTATCAGCCGGGTTACATCTGTAATCATTCTGATCATCAGGGTCGCTACAGCTACGATAATCAGCCCGCCGTGGCGTACTGGAACCTGCATCGTCTGGCACAAACGCTTTCTGGCCTGATGTCTGCGGAACAGTTGCAAAGCGCGCTGGGTGCCTATGAACCGGCACTGATGAAAGCCTATGGCACGCTGATGCGCGGCAAGCTGGGATTCTTTAGCGAGAACAAACAGGATAATGACCTGCTGACCGGCCTGCTCAGTCTGATGGCGAAGGAAGGCCGGGATTTCACCCAAACCTTCAGATTGCTCAGCCAGACAGAACAGCAACAGGCTTCCTCCCCGTTGCGTGATGAATTCATTGACCGTGCGGCTTTCGACAGCTGGTATCAGGCGTATCGCCAGCGCCTGCAAACGGAAGAGGTGGATGACGCCACGCGGCAGGATGCGATGAAACAGAGCAATCCGCGGGTGATTTTGCGTAATTATCTGGCGCAGAAAGCCATTGAAAGGGCAGAAGAAGATGACATCAGCGTGCTGACGCAACTGCATCAGGCGCTGCGTGATCCATACAGCGATGCGCAGCAATATGACGAGATGGCGGCGCTGCCGCCGGACTGGGGAAAACATCTCGAAATATCCTGCTCAAGCTGACATAAAAAATGCCACATCTGCTGTGTAATGCCGATCAGTTAAGGATCACTTGAACGATCCTATGGCTGTGTAAAAATCCGGAAACGTTCTTCGTTTCCGGATTTTTTTATGCGTATTGCT